>PABA01000090.1 GCA_002699025.1 Sandaracinus sp.
GGGCTACGGGGCGGACGTGGGGGCGCTCCCCTTCGCGCTCCGGTGACTTCGCGTCTTCCGCTCGCTGGCGCTCGCTATCTTTGGCTTGCCAGCGGGCCCGTGGGGCCCTCGGCGCCGCCTTCGGCGGCGTCACACGGGTCGGTTCTTCGTTGGTGCACGAACGCGGCTCCGTGGGGCCGTGCTGCAGGGCCGACGTGGGTGCGTTCCCCTTCGCGCTCCGGTGACTTCGCGTCTTCCGCTCGCTGGCGCTCGCTATCTTTGGCTTACCAGCGGGCCCGTGGGGCCCTCGGCGCCGCCTTCGGCGGCGTCACACGGGTCGGTCTTTCGACGCGACACGAACGCGGCTCCGTGGGGCCGGGCTTCAGGGCAGACGTGGGTGCGCTCCCCTTCGCGATGGCGTGTCTTTGCCGCTCCGCGGCCTGGGCGCTCCCCTTGCAGCGACGTGTCTTTGCCGCTCCGCGGCCGGGGCGCTCCCCCGTGCAGTGGCGCGCTGGTAAGCGAAAAACAACGGTAGGGGGGGCGCGGCCGGCCGCTTCGTGCAAGCCTCGCTCCGAGGAGGGTGAGGTATGCGGAAGCTCTGGATCGGTGCGCTCGGCGCGCTCGTGCTCGCGACGCCGGCCGCGGCGCAGCGGGATTTCACGCCCACGGTGCGTGGCCACTTCGACGACTTCACGGACTTCCGCGGGCGCGGCTTCATCCCCGTGCCCAACGACGGTCAGCTCGACTCCGATCACTGGATCGTCGAGGGCATGAGCGACGCGCCCTTCCCGAGCTTCGGCGACACGCTCGACAGCGGTGACTTCGCGCGCGGCGAGAGCGACGGCGGCGTGGGCGGCGGTGGCGCCTACGGCTTCAACGTCGGCAGCACCATGGGCCGCACGAACTACGCGCTCGGCGCGCAGCCCACGGGCGGCGACTTCACGCCTGGCGCCTTCGTGGCCGCCTACCGGAACGCGACCGGCGCGGACATCGACGCGACCTTCCTCGAGTACACGCTCTGGTGGCTGAACGATCAGCCCCGCTCGCAGCTCGTCGAGGTCTGCATCGAGCTCGACCCGCGGCCCGGCATGGACGAGCCGCGCTTCGCCTGCCTGGACGATCTGATCGCCTTCACGCCGCTCGAGCCCGATTCGGTCGGCTGGACCCCGACCTCCTTCGGCCGCGGCGTCGACTTCACGACCGTCTTCGGCGAGGTCTGGCCGCCCGGCGGCATCGTGCGCATCCGCTTCCAGTCGGCCGACGAGACCGGCGGCGGCAGCCGCGACGAGATCGCCATCGACGACGTGGGCTTCTATCAGCGTGACGTCTGCGGCAACGGCCGCGTCGAGTCCACGGAGGCCTGCGACGAGGGCGCGGGCAACGGCGCGACGGTCTGCGGCTGCCAGGAGAGCTGCACCTTCGCGGCCGTCGACGTGGAGTGCCGCGCCGCGGCGGGCGCCTGCGACGTGGCCGAGAGCTGCGACGGCGCTGGGAGCTGCGGGGTCGACGTCTTCGTCGCGGCGGACACGGAGTGCCGCCCCTCGGCGGGCCTCTGCGACGTGGCCGAGGCGTGCACGGGCGACAGCCCGCTCTGCCCGGCCGACACCTTCGTCGCGGCGGACACGGAGTGCCGGGCGTCGGCGGGCGCCTGCGACGTGGCCGAGGTCTGCGACGGCGACAGCGCGGCGTGCCCGGCGGACGGCTTCGTGGCGGCGGATACGGAGTGCCGGGCGTCGGCGGGCGCCTGCGACGTGGCCGAGGTCTGCGATGGCGACAGCGCGGCGTGCCCGGCGGACGGCTTCGTGGCGGCGGACACGGAGTGCCGGGCGTCGGCGGGCGCCTGCGACGTGGCCGAGGTCTGCGATGGCGACAGCGCCGCTTGCCCGGCGGACGGCTTTCGGGATGGCTCCTTCGTCTGCCGCAGCGCGGCCGGCGCCTGCGACGTGGCGGAGCTCTGCACCGGCGCCGGGCCGGCCTGTCCGGCCGACGCGGTGCGGCCGAGCAGCTTCGAGTGCCGGGCGTCGGCGGGCGCCTGCGACGTGGCGGAGAGCTGCGACGGGTCGACGGTGGCCTGCCCGGCGGACGGCTTCGCGGCGGCGACGGTGGAGTGCCGCCCGGCGGCCGGGGAGTGCGACGTGGCCGAGCTCTGCCCCGGCGACGGGGTCGACTGCCCGAGTGACGCGGTGCAGCCGAGCGGCTTCGAGTGCCGGGCGGCGGCGGGCGTCTGCGACGAGGCCGAGAGCTGCGACGGAAGCAGCGTGAGCTGCCCGACCGACATGGTGCTCGCGGACGGCACCGCCTGCGCCGACTCGGACGTCTGCAACGGCGACGAGGTCTGCATGAGCGGGAGCTGCGCGGCGGGCACGGCCCTCGACTGCGACGACGGCGATCCCTGCACGGCGGACAGCTGTGACGCGGTCATGGGCTGCGCCAACGAGCCGATCCCCGGCTGCGGCGACGCGGGCATGCCCGACGGCGGCGTGGATGGCGGGGTCATGGACGACGCGGGCATGCCGATGGACGACGCCGGAGTGCCGATGGACGACGCGGGCGTCGACGCGGGCGCGGACGCCGGGCCCGACGACGACGCGGGCGCCATGGGCTTCGACGCCTCCGTGACGCCGGATGGGGGCAGCCCGATGTTCGAGGACGACGACGACGGATGCGGCTGCCGCGTGCCCGGCGCGTCGCCGGCGGAGGGCTCGCCGACGGCGCCCCTCGCGCTGGCGGGCGTGCTCGGCCTGGCGCTGCTCCGGCGGCGTCGCCGCTGAGAACGCGCGGTCCAGGCGCCGGCGCCCGCGGCCTCGAGGTCGCGGGCGTCGACGCGTCGCGGGAGGAGCTCGCCCGCCCGAGGAGGGCGCGAGCAGGGGCCCCGGGGCGGGACGTCCGGCGCACGCCCTCGCGCCGACGCGGAAGCGGGGAGGCGAAGCGGGAGCGGGCGAGGAGGCCGACGCGGGCGCGGACGCCCGAGCTCGAGCCAACGCGGGCGCGGACGCCTCGCGCCGACGCGGAAGCGGCCCGCCGTCGAAGCGGGCGGGGAGGCGAAGCGGGAGCGGGCGCGGGCTCACGCGCGGGAGCCGCGCCCGGCCCCGTGGCCTTCGCGCGCTCCCGCTCGCGCCGCGGCGCCGCTCAGGCTGCCGCTTCCGGCGGCACCTCGCGCTTCGGCGGCCGGGGCGGCGGCGCGTTGGCGATCGCGTCCATCAGGTAGGGCGTCGCGAAGGTGATGAGGTCGAGGTCTGGGTCGAGCTGCTTGCCGAGCCCCTCGGCCACCACCATCGCCAGGTTCACCACCGTGAAGACCGGGTCCATCTGCACCCGATGGCGCCGCAGGATGTTCATCATCCCGGCGAGGATCTGGCTCGCCTCGAGCTCCTGCAGCGGCTTGCCGTGGAAGCTCTGGAAGTGCGCCAGCACGTCCCGCTCGAAGGCCGCGTAGTCCTTCGTCTTCACCGTCGGCGCGTACGTGTAGAAGAGCCGCGCCGCCATCTTCCCGTCCTGCTGCGAGAGCGCGATGAAGGTCTGGATCCAGGGCCCCATCAGCTCGTCGTCGATCTCCGCGATCAGCCCGAGATCGATGAGCACCACCCGGTCGTCCTTCGTCAGGAAGATGTTCCCCGGGTGCAGGTCCGCGTGCACGAAGCCGTCCTCGAAGACCATCTGCAGGATCGCCTTCAGCCCCCGCCGCGCGAGCGCCTTCCGGTCGCCGCCGACCTTCTCCGGCTCGGTCGCCCGCACGCCCTCCACGAACTCCATCGTCAGCACGCGCTCCGAGCAGAGCTCCTCGTGGAGCCCCGGCACGTCCACGCCGTCCACGTCCGCGAAGTTCTCGGCGAAGCGCCGGTTGTTCGCCGCCTCGCGCCGGAAGTCGAGCTGCCCGTGCATGGCCTCGCCGAAGCGCTCCACGGCCCCCGGCAGGGAGAGCAGGCGCACGCTCGGGATCACGTTCAGCGCCTTCGCGAAGAGCATCATCAGGACGAGGTCACGCTCGACCTGCGCCTGCGCGCTCGCCCGCTGCACCTTCACCGCCACGCGCTCGCCCGTATCGAGCGTCGCCCGGTGCACCTGCGCCACGGACGCCGCCGCCACCGGCACGGGCTCGATGGTCTTCAGCCGGGCCCGCGCCGCGTCGTCGAGCTCCGCGTCGAGCACCCGCTCGATCTCGGTGAAGGGCACGGGCGGCACCTGGTCCTGCAGCCGCGCCAGCGCGTCGGTCACGCCCGGGCCCACGAGGTCCGGCCGCGTCGAGAGGATCTGCCCGAACTTCACGTAGGTCGCGCCGAGCCGCTCGAGCGTGTCCGCGAGCACCTCGCCGCGCAGCGACTCCTTCTCGTAGGCGCTCATCCGCCCGGCGAAGACGCGCCGGAACACGTACCGCCAGAAGCCGGCCGAGAGGACCCAGGCGACGAGGAAGAACCGCCCGATGAGACGCAACGCCCGCACCTCGGGTTGATAGCACGGCGCGCGGCCCCATGGTGGCGGACGAGCCGGCGCCTGCTACATGCTCCCGCCCGCCCCGAGAACCACCCCATGGCCCGCGAATACGAGCGCCGGCGCACCTTCGCCATCATCTCCCACCCGGACGCCGGCAAGACGACGCTGACGGAGAAGCTCCTCCTCTACGGGGGCGCCATCCACATGGCCGGCTCCGTCAAGAGCCGGAAGGCCAAGCGCGCCGCCACCTCCGACTGGATGGACCTCGAGAAGCAGCGCGGCATCTCCGTCACCTCCTCGGTGCTCCAGTTCACCTACGACGGCTTCCGCTGGAACCTCCTCGACACGCCGGGCCACAACGACTTCTCCGAGGACACCTACCGCACGCTCACGGCCGCCGACTGCGCGATCATGATCCTCGACGCGGCCAAGGGCGTGGAGCCGCAGACGCGCAAGCTCTTCCACGTCTGCCGCATGCGCGGCATCCCCATCGTCACCTTCATCAACAAGCTCGACCGGCCCGCGCGCGACGCCTTCGAGCTGCTCAGCCAGGTCGAGGACGTCCTCGGCATCCAGAGCTACCCCTTCACCTGGCCCATCGGCAGCGGCGACCTCTTCCAGGGCGTCTACGATCGGGAGAACCAGCAGGTGCTCCGCTTCGCGAAGGGCGACAAGGGCAACGCCTCCAAGGCCGTCGCCGAGGTCGCCGACGTGAGCGACGCGAAGCTCGACGCGCTCCTCGGCGAGGAGGCGGCCGGGCAGCTCCGCGACGAGGTCGAGCTCCTCGACGGCGCCGGCGAGCCCTGGAACCCGGAGCGCTTCCGCGCCGGCGAGCTCACGCCCGTCTTCTTCGGCTCGGCCCTGAACAGCTTCGGCGTCGAGCCCTTCCTGAAGGCCTTCGAGGAGCTCTGCCCGCCGCCGGGTCCGCGCGAGGCCGCCGACGGCGTGCGCGTCGAGCCCGCCGACGACCGCTTCAGCGCCTTCGTCTTCAAGGTGCAGGCCAACATGGACCCCTCGCACCGCGACCGGATCGCCTTCGCGCGCATCTGCAGCGGCAAGTTCGAGGGCGGCATGCGCGTGCACCACTTCCGCCAGGGGAAGAAGATCCGCCTCAACCGGGCCGAGCAGTTCTTCGCCGACGAGCGCGAGACCGTGAGCGAGGCCTGGGCGGGCGACATCGTCGGCCTCTACGACCCGGGCCTCTTCCGCATCGGCGACACGCTCTCCACCGGCGGGCCCATGAGCTTCGACGCCGTGCCGCGCTTCTCGCCGGAGCACTTCGGGCGCCTGCAGCTCCTCGACCCGCTCAAGCGCAAGCAGCTCCAGAAGGGCATCCACCAGCTCTCCGAGGAGGGCACGGTGCAGCTCTTCTTCGAGCCGGGCCGGGAGAAGGATCCGATCTGCGGCGTGGTCGGACGCCTCCAGTTCGACGTGCTGATGTACCGCATCGAGCACGAGTACGGCGCGAAGGTGACCTTCGACCTGCTCCCCTACCAGCACGCCCGCTGGGTCGAGGGGCCCGAGAGCGCCGAGGAGATGCTCGACGCGCGCATCCCGATGGTGGTGCAGGATCAGGACGAGGCCCTGGTGGCGCTCTTCCGCGACGACTGGGAGCTCGAGCGCTCGGTCCGCGACAACGACGGCTGGACCTTCCTCGAGACGGCCCCGATCCGCGCCGGCGAGGGCTGAGGGCGGCGCCGGGGCACCGCCCGACGGAGGCGCCTGGCTCGGCTGGCGGAGTGACGAAGCGCCCGTGAGGGCGGAATTCGTCAGGGATATCCGACGGGAACCTGCCTTTTCGGGGCCCGGACCCTTACCATGGGGGGCCGTGGTGGACGTGGAGGATCGGCCGACGCTGCTCATGCTCGGCGAGGGGGAGCCGATGCGCGCGGGCCTCGAGGAGGCCCTGGCGCGGCACGCGACCTTCGCCGAGGCGGCGGACGCCGCGTCCCCGGTCGCCGCCGTGATGGCCGCCGCGCCGGACCTCGTGGTGCTCGTCGGCGACGCCGTGCGCGACCACGAGGCGATCCTGAAGAAGCTCGCGGGCAACGCGCTGACCTCGGTCGTGCCGGTGGTGCTGCTGACGCCCGGGGGCCTCGACGTGCAGCTCTCGGCGGCGCGGCGCGGGGTCGCGGTGGTGCGGCGGACGGCGAGCGTCGACGAGATGGCCGGGCGCATCGCCCAGCTCGCCCGGGAGCTCCCCGAGCGGCCAGCCAAGACCGGCGGGAGCGTGGAGGAGGCGACGCTCGGCGAGCTGCTCGAGATCGTCCAGCGCGAGCTCCAGGGCGGCATCCTCAGCGTCACCCAGGAGGGCGGGGAGGGCTCCGCGCGCTTCGTGCTCAAGCCCGGCCGCAACGTGGACGCGGCCATCCGGGACTTCGTGCGGCGCATCAAGCCGCTCCTCCAGCAAGAGAAGCCGCTCCACTACGAGCTCGACGATCCGGGCACGGGCAAGCTCGCGGTCCTCGACGAGGCCGACGTCGGTGACCGCGGGGTCTTCCGGGGGCGGCGCGTGCTCCTCGTGGAGGACGACGCGGCGGCGGCGGACGCGCTCGCGCAGGAGCTCCGGGCCCACGGCGCGACGGTGGCCGTCTGCACCAGCGCGGGCGGCGGGCTCGAGCGGGCGCGGACGCTGGACCCGGAGGTCGTGCTCATCGACGAGGCGGCCCTCGACGGCGAGACCTGGGCCGTGCTGCAGCAGATCCGGCGCGACCTCGGGCTCCGCTGGGCGTCGATCCTGGTCGTGCGGCTCACGGAGGTGCTCCCCGAGGGCGAGGCGCCGCGCATGGACCGGCTGGCGGGATCGTTCGCGCCGCTGCTCGCGGCGGACGGGGAGATCCGCGAGCGGGTGGCGACGGAGGAGGGCTTCGAGACGCGCCTCGAGGCGCTCGGGCCCTCGCGCCTGCTCCACGCGCTGGCCGAAGGGGGCCAGACGCTCCACGTGCTCGTGCGCCACCCGCGGGCGAACGTCGAGGTGTCGATCGCCGAGGGGCTCGTGGCGGGCGCGGAGGCGCTGCCGATGGGCGACGCGGCGCGGCGGGTGGCGGGGACGGCGGCGCTCGCCACGCTCCTCGCGCTCGGCTCCGGGCGGGTGCGCGTGGAGCGGCGGGAGGCGCCGGCGACGGCCAACCTGCTCATGCCCGTGCGGGACGCGATGGTCTCGGCGGCCCAGGAGGCGCCCCCGATCCGCCCCTCGCTCCCGGCGCCGAAGCAGCGGGCGACCGCGACCCCGCCCGCCGGGGTGCTGCTCGGGGAGCTCAAGCGGATCCTCGGGCGGCTCCGCGACGAGGCGGGCGTGCCGCAGGACCTGCTGCAAGAGCTGCAGAGCGCGGAGGTCGTGCTCGACGGCCCCGCCGCGGCGCCGCGGCATGGGGAGGGCGCCGACGCGGAGGACGAGCCCACGCGGAAGCGCTCGATCCAGGCCCCGAAGCTGCGGAGCCCGCGCGAGGACGAGCCGACGGTGCAGCACCCCGTCGGGCCCGGGCGGGTTCCGCCGGCGTCTGCCGCCGCCAAGGCCACGGCGCCACCCCCGGTCGCGAGGGGCGCCGCCCAGGCCAGTGCGCTGTCCGCGAAGCCCTCTTCGAAGCCGATGGCGAAGGCGATCCCGCCGCCCGCGAGCGCGGCCCGCGCGGCCGGCCGGAAGCCGAAGCGGAAGCGGACCATGGTCGGCATGCCGGCGCCGTCGGTCTCGCCGCCCTCGGCCCAGAGCGCGCCCGGGAGCGGGGCGGCCGGGAGCGGGGCGGCCGGGGCGGGGGGCGGGGCGCCCGGCGCGAAGCCCTCCGTGCCCCCGCCGGCGCCCGCGGCGAAGGTGCCGGCGCGCGCCGAGGCCTCGGTGCCGCCGCCTGCCCCGGCGGCGAAGGTCGGCGGCGCCGCGCCGGCGGAGCCCAAGGCCGGAGAGAACGTGCCCGCCGTGGGGGTCCCGCTCCCCGGCTCGGAGCCTCCGGGGCCGCTCGCCAGCGCGGCCGTGCCGGCGCCCGCGGGGCCCGCGCTCGGCGCCGAGGAGCCCGTCTCGGAGCTCCGTCCGCTCTCGGAGATGCTCGAGCCCATGTCCGAGCCCGCGCCGGCGCCCGAGCCCGGTCCCGCGCCGCCCGCTTCCCCCCAAGGGCCGCCCCCGGTCGAGCCCGCGCCGGAGCTCGCGGGGCCGCGGGCCGGGCAGGGCGCCCCGTTCGCGGCCCAGGCCGCGCCGATGGGGGTGGCCGCGTCGCCTCCCGAGCCTGCGTCGATGGGTGAGCCCGTCGAGCCGATCCCGGGCCTGCGGCCGGCCGGCGGGGGGCGCCTGGTGTCGATCGCGGTCGTCGCCGCGCTCCTGCTCCTGGCGCTCGGCGTCGGCGGGTGGTGGCTCTTCGTCCGTGAAGGGGACGCGGTCGCGGACGCCTCCGAGGTCGCCCAGCCCTCCCTCGCGGCCGGACCGGCCCAGAGCGGCAGCCCGACCCAGGCGGAGGCATCCGAGCCCGTCCCTGCGGAGGCGACGCCCGCGGAGGCGGCGCCCGAGGAGGACGAGGCCGGAGGGGAGAGCGCCGAGGAGAGCAGCGCGGGGGCCGACGAGGCGCTCGAAGGGGAGCCGGCGGAGGCGGAGCTCGACGCCGAAGGGGATGCGCTCGACGGGGAGGCCGAGGAGGCCGACGCCGAGACCGACCTGGGAGCCGAGACCGATCAGGAAGCCGAGGGCGACGCCGAAGCCGAGGGCGACGCCGAAGCCGAGGGCGACTCGGAAGCCGAAGAGACCCCGAGGACGCGTCGCGAGTGGCTCGCCCATCACATCCGCGCCGGGAACTTCCACCGCGGCCGGGGTCGCTTCGACGTCGCGGGCACGCACTACCAGCGGGCGCTCCGCCTCTCTCCGCGAAACGCCCGGGCGCTCGCCGGGATGACGCGCAACGAGATGGCCCGGCGCCGCCCGGCCCAGGCCGTGCGCTATGCGCGTCGTCTCGTGCGCTCGCATCCCCGCAACGCCGGCAACCGCGTGCTCCTCGGCGACGCGCTGCGGGCGTCGGGGAACAACGCGGGGGCGAGCCGAGCCTACGAGGCGGCGCTGCGCATCGACCCGAGCCACCGCGCCGCCCGTCGCCGCCTCGGTCGTTGAGCCCTTCGCGCGTCCGCGCTCCCTCCGACCCGGGCGTCGCCGGCGCGGCGCTGCCCGATCTTGCTCCACGGGCCTGAGCCGCGCGTCCCCGGCCCGCCCCCGCGCCCGCCGCCCGAAGAAAGTGGGCGTGCCTCCGTCACGCGGGCCCGGCGAGCGCATACGGACAGCGTCGAAGGGAGAGCGGCGGCGAGATGGACGGAGCGTGCGACGGAGGCGACGCGGTGCGGGGACTCCCGTCCTCGGAGAAAGGGCAGACCGCCGGAGCGAGCCGGGCATGGCGCCGGGCGACCGCCACCGTGCGCAGGCAGGGGCGCCCCCGGAGCCTGCGGCGACGAACCCGCCCGGCTACGCCGGGGACCGCGGACCCGGGTCAGCCGTTCCCCCGCCGGGGCGTTCGCCCGGCGATCTCCGGGCGAGCGGGTCGCGCGGCGCGTGGCCTGTGCCTTGCACTGCCTTTCCCCAGTCCTCGGGCTGACCCGAAAGGGGCCCGGCGCGACTCCTACACCACCACCACCATCCCACCAGGACCACGGCGCGGCGCTGAATACGCACCGCGTCCTTCCGTCCCACGACAGCGGTTGACCTCGCGCGGCGCCATCGCATCCAATGCGCCCCGAGGAGAGAGGCGAGCATGACGATTCGAAGCGCGACCAAGACCACCCTGATGGCTCTCGCCGCCGTGGCCCTCTTCGGGGTCGAGGCGGAGGCCCAGCGCACCTTCGAGGTGCAGCGGATCCGCGCGACGTTCCGCTCCGAGGCCCCCCTCGAGACCATCAACGGCCTGACCAACGAGGGCTCCGGCTCGATCCGCGTCGACCCGTCCAACCTCTCGAGCGCGAGCGGGACCATCACCATCCCGGTGCGCACGCTCCGCACGGGCATCGAGCTCCGCGACGAGCACCTCGTCGGCCCCGAGTGGCTGGACGCGGGCAACCACCCGAACGCCACCTTCGAGATCACCGGTGTGAGCGGCGCGTCCTCGCTGCAGGCCAACCAGGACGTGAACCTGCGGGTCACGGGTCGCTTCACGATCCACGGCGTCACGAAGAACGTCACGGCGCGGCTGCGGGTCCGCTGGGACGGTGGCAGCACGCTCCGGGCGCGCGCCCAGTTCCAGATCGAGCTCGACGACTACAACGTGTCGATCAACCCGGCCGTGCAGGCGAAGGTCTCGAACGAGATCACCATCCAGGTCGACATCCGCGCTTCGACCTGAAGAACCCCTGCCCCTGCCCGTGCCCGTGCCCCTGCCCGCAGGACGCCGAGCCTTCGAGCACCCACCCGAGGACTGAACACCCCGTGCCCCTGCCCCTGCCGGTGCTCGTGCCCGTGCCCCTGCACGCAGGACGCCGAGCCCTCGAGCACCCACCCGAGGGCTGAACACCCCGTATCCCTCGGTGCCGGTGCCCGTGCAGGACGCCGAGCCCTCGAGCACCCGGCCGAGGATCGAGACGCCACCGCGCGCCTCCCCCCGCAGACCACCGAGGCCTGGCGCGTCGCTCTCGAGCCGGCGCGCCAGGCCTCGTCGCGTCGTCCGCCCGCACCGCTCTGCTGCCCGTCCTGCCGCGCGCCGGCCAGGCCCCCGCGAGCGACCGCACGCCCCCGGGGTTCCGTTCGCGCTGCCGCGACATTAGGGTCCCGCCCGATGGCTTCGGAAAACCCGCTCCTCGACATCCCCTTCGACATCCCCTTCGATCACATCCGCGCCGAGCACGTCGTGCCCGCCGTCGACGCCCTCATCGACGACGCCCAGGCCCGCCTCGACGCCATCGTCGCTGTCGACGGCCCCCGCACCTTCGCCAACACGCTCGGCGCCCTCGAGGAGGCCACCGAGAAGCTCGGCGTCATGACCACCGTCGTCGGCCACCTCGAGTCCGTCGCCACCACCCCCGAGCTCCGCGAGGCCTACAACGAGGCCATCCCCAAGGTCAGCGCCTTCTGGTCGCGCATCCCGCTCAACTCGGATCTCTACGCCGCGCTGAAGGCCTACGCGGAGACCGAGGACGGCAAGGCCCTCGAGGGCCCGCAGGCGCGCCTGCTCGAGAAGACCCTCGACGAGTTCCGCCGCCACGGCGCGAACCTGGCGGACGAGGAGAAGGAGGCGCTTCACGCCCTGGACGTGGAGCTCACGCGCAAGACGACGCGTTTCGCCCAGAACCTCCTCGACGAGACCAACGCCTGGGATCTGGTCGTCACGGAGGAGTCGAAGCTCGCTGGCTTGCCTCCCTCCGCGAAGGCCGCGGCGAAGCAGGCGGCCGAGGACAAGGAGGTCGAGGGCTGGCGCTTCACGCTCCAGGCGCCGTCCTACATCGCCGTCATGACCTACCTCGACGACGCGGCGATCCGCGAGCAGATGTGGCGGGCCTACAACACGCGCGCCTCCAGCGGCGAGCGCGACAACCGCGGCCTCATCGTCGAGATCCTGAAGCTCCGCCGCCAGAAGGCGAAGCGCCTCGGCTACGCCGACTTCGCCGACTTCGTCCTCGAGGATCGCATGGCCAAGAGCGGCGAGAAGGCCATGGCCTTCGTCGACGATCTCCGCGCCAAGACCCAGGCCGCGTTCGACCGCGAGAAGGACGAGCTCCTCGCCTTCCGCCGCGAGCTCGAGGGCGACGACGCGCCGGCGCTCCAGCCCTGGGACGTCGCCTACTACGCCGAGAAGCTCCGCCAGAGCCGCTACGCCTTCGACGAGGAGGAGCTCCGCCCCTACTTCGAGGTCGAGCGCGTGCTCGAAGGCCTCTTCGCCCTCGCCGGCGAGCTCTACGGCATCGAGGTGAAGCGCCGCGACGCGCCCGCCTGGGACGAGGACGTGCGCTGCTACGGCGTCCACGACGGCGGGGAGATGATCGCGGCCTTCTACGTCGACCTGCACCCGCGCGAGAACAAGCGCGGCGGCGCCTGGATGAACGCGCTCATCAGCGGCGCCTCCCTCGACGAGATGGGCCCGCACCTCGGCCTCTTCTGCGCGAACGTCACCCGCCCCACCAAGGAGGGCCCGGCGCTGCTCCGCCACTCGGAGGTGGAGACGCTCTTCCACGAGTTCGGCCACCTGCTCCACCACGCCCTGAGCGAGGTGCCGATCCAGAGCCTCGCCGGCACGAACGTGGCCTGGGACTTCGTCGAGCTCCCGAGCCAGATCATGGAGAACTTCTGCTGGGAGCGCGCGAGCCTCGACCACTTCGCGCGCCACCACGAGACCGGCGAGCCCATCCCCGAGGCGCTCTTCGCGAAGATGCAGAAGGTCCGCACCTACCGCGCGGCGACGGCGCAGATGCGCCAGCTCGGCTTCGCCACCGTCGACCTCCGCATGCACCGGGAGCTCGACCCGGAGGCGCTCACGCCCGAGTCCATGCTCGCCTTCGCGCGCGACGTCCTCGACGCCCACGCTTCGGCGCCCGTGCCCGACGACTACGCGATGATCTGCGGGTTCAACCACCTCTTCGCGAGCCCCACCGGATACGCGGCTGGCTACTACAGCTACAAGTGGGCCGAGGTGCTCGACGCGGACGCCTTCACGCGCTTCGCCGAGGCCGGGGTCGTGAGCCGCGAGGTCGGCGGCGCCTTCCGCGAGCACATCCTCGCGAAGGGCGACAGCGAGGAGCCGGGGACGCTCTACGAGCGTTTCATGGGGCGCCCGCCGAAGCTCGAGGCGCTCCTGAAGCGGAGCGGTCTCCAGGCCGCGTAGGCCCCGAGCCCCGAGTCCCGAGTCCCGAGCCCCGAGCCCCGCGCCGGCAGAAGGCCCGAGCCGACCCTCGGCTGCGCCTGCCGTCCCCGTGTACGCCGACCGGGGTTCGGCGTGAAGGCGTTCTGGGCGGAGGCCGCGTCCTCGCCGCCGTGCGTCGCGGCGGCGCCTCGCGCTGACCGCTCGGCCCGCGCGTGCTAGGTCGCTCGGTCGTGACGGATGCCTCCGACGGTTCGCCCGCGTCGCTCTCGGTCGAGCGGGTCGAAGAGATCAGCGCGCTCCTCGAGGAGATCGTCGAGGACCGGGGGCTCCTCGCGGGCCTGCCCGAGCCCGTGCGCCGCCGCTTCCTGGTCGCCGCCGGCCGCGTCTCGCGCCCGACCAAGGACGAGATGCGCAAGCTCCACCGCGCCTGGCGCAAGCTGAAGAAGGCGGCGCGGAAGGAGAAGGAGGAGGCGCTCCTCGAGCGGACGCGCATCCGCGAGAAGCGGCGCGAGGAGACCTACGCGACGCCGCTCCCGGCCGACGCGGGCGCTTCGCCGGAGGGCGCGGACGAGGCGAGCTGGGACTGGCCGGAGCTCGACGAGCCGCGCACCTGCTACGTCTGCAAGGAGGGCTTTACGCGCCTCCACTTCTTCTACGATCAGCTCTGCCCGACCTGCGCGCCCTTCAACTACGGCAAGCGGCACCAGACGGCGGACCTGAGCGGCCGGGTCGCCCTGCTCACCGGGGGGCGGGTGAAGATCGGCTACCAGGCCGGTGTGATGCTCCTGCGCTCCGGCGCCGAGCTCGTCGTGACGACCCGCTTCCCGCGCGACGCCGCCCGCCGCTACGCCGCCGAGCCCGACTTCGCCGAGTGGCGGGAGCGCTTGCACGTCTACGGCCTCGACCTGAGGCACACGCCCTCGGTCGAGCTCTTCGCCCGGCACCTCGAGGAGGCGCATGCGCGCCTCGACTTCGTCGTCCACAACGCCTGCCAGACCGTGCGCCGCCCGGCCGGCTGGTACGCGCACCTCCTCGAGGCCGAGCAGGCGCCCCCCGCGCAGCTCCCGGCCGCCGTGCGGGACCTGACCCGCGAGCACGAGGCCTTCCGCGCCACGCTCGCCGAGGTGGGTGGCGTCGACCCGCGCGCCGTGGGCCTCCACGCGGCGCCGCTCCTCAGCCAGCTCGCGCTCCTCGACGAGGATCTCGAGGGGGGCGAGGCGCTCTTCCCGGCCGGGGCCCTGGACCAGGACGAGCAGCAGGTCGATCTGCGCGACCGGAACAGCTGGCGCTACACGCTCGCCGAGGTGCCGACCGTGGAGCTGCTCGAGGTCTTCCTCGTCAACGCCGTCGCGCCCTTCACGCTGAACGCGCGGCTCAAGCCGCTGATGCTCCGCGTGCCGAGCCGGGACAAGCACATCGTGAACGTCTCGGCCATGGAGGGGCAGTTCTACCGGAGCTTCAAGACCGACAAGCACCCGCACACGAACATGGCGAAGGCGGCGCTGAACATGATGACCCGGACCTCCGCGGCGGACTACGTGAAGGACGGGATCCACATGAACAGCGTCGACACGGGCTGGGTGACCGACGAGGACCCGGTCGCGATCGCGAAGGAGAAGGTGGCGGTCCACCGCTTCTCGCCGCCGCTCGACATCGTCGACGGCGCGGCCCGCATCCTCGACCCGATCTTCGACGGCCTGAACACGGGCGAGCACGTCTGGGGCCAGTTCCTGAAGGATTACCGCCCGACCCAGTGGTGAGCGCGCCGAGGGCGGGGGCCGCCGCGAAGAACACGCCGGCCACTCCGCGAAGCGGAATGGACCGCGAAGACGGTGCCGGCCACTCCGCGAAGCGGCATGGACCGCGACGACGAGCGACAGCGACGGAGAGCGGACGGCGGACGGCGGAGAGCCCCGAGCGAAGCGAGGGCAGAGCGGACGGCGGAGAGCCCCGAGCGAAGCGAAGGCAGAGCGGAAGGCGGACGGCCCCGAGCGAAGCGAGGGAGAGGGCGGCCGCGACGAACGGGCCGGCCACTCCGCGAAGCGGCATGGACCGCGAAGACGAGCGCCAGCGACGGAGAGCGGACGGCGGACGGCGGAGAGCCCCGAGCGAAGCGAGGGCAGAGCGAGGACGCAGCGCTCGCGTTCGGGCGTACGCGCGCCATACTTCCGCGACCATGTGGGATCAGCGATACGGCGAAGAAGGCTTCGCCTACGGCGTCGAGCCGAACGACTTCCTCCGCGAGCAGGTGGGCGCCTTCGCCCCGGGCGCCGCGGTGCTCTGCCTAGCCGAGGGGGAGGGCCGCAACGCGGTCTACCTCGCCGAGCGCGGCTGCGAGGTCACGGCCGTCGACCTCTCTCCGGTCGGCCTCGCCAAGGCCGAGAAGCTCGCCGCCGAGCGCGGCGCCTCCATCACGACGGTCGCGGCCGACCTCTCCGCGTACGACCTCGGCGAGGCGCGCTGGGACGGAGTCGTCAGCGTCTGGGCGCACGTCCCGCCGGCCGTGCGCGGGCCGCTCCACCGCCGCGTCGTCCGCGCGTTGAAGCCGGGCGGCGTGCTGCTCCTCGAAGCCTACACGCCGAAGCAGCTCGAGCACGGCACGGGCGGGCCGCCGAAGGCCGAGCTGATGATGACCCTCGCGGGCCTCCGCGAGGAGCTCGCCGGCCGCGAGATCGAGCTCGGTCGCGAGGTGGAGCGCGAGATCCACGAGGGGCGCTACCACGACGGCATGAGCGCCACGGTCCAGCTCCTCGCCCGCAAGCCCGCGGCGTGAGCGAGAGCGCGCTCCCCATCGACGCCCTCCGCGGCGCCTTCGAGGAGGCGCGCGGCGCGGGCCCGGTCGTCATCACGGCGCCGACGGGCAGCGGCAAGTCGACCCAGGTGCCGCGCTGGTGCGCGGCCGGGGAGGGCGCCGAGGTCCTCGTCGTCGAGCCCCGCCGCGTCGCCTGCCGCGCCCTCGCCCAGCGCGTCGCCGAGCTCGAGGGCAGCCCCCTCGGCGAGCGCGTCGGCTACCAGGTGCGCGACGAGGTGCGCCGCTCGGAGGCCACGCGGCTCCGCTTCGTCACGCCGGGCATCGCGCTGCGGCAGATGGAGGCCGTGCGCGCGGCCCGCTGCGTCGTCCTCGACGAGCTCCACGAGCGTCGCCTCGACGTGGACCTCCTCCTGGCGCTCCTCCGCGACGCGGGCGTGCCGCTGGTCGCCATGAGCGCGACCATGGACGGCGACCGCGTGGCCGCGCACCTCGGCGGGACGCACCTCCGCGCCGAGGGGCGCCTCCACCCGGTCTCGATCCGCTACCGGGCCGAGGAGGGCCGCACGCTCCCCACGGATCGGGACCTCGAGCGCCGCGTCGCGCAGGCCCTCGACGCCGTCGCCGATGACCCGGGGGACGTGCTCGTCTTCCTTCCGGGCAAGGGCGAGATCGGCTCCGTGCAGCAGGTCCTCGGCGGGCGGCGCGACCTCGAGCTGGTGCCGCTCCACGGCGGCCTCTCGCTGAAGGAGCAGTCCCGCGCCTTCGCGCCCTCGAAGCGGCGCAAGGTCATCCTCGCGACCAACGTCGCCGAGACCTCGCTCACCGTCCCCGGCATCGGCGTCGTCATCGACGCGGGCCTCGTGCGCCGCACGACCTACCACCAGGGCCGGGCCCACCTGGCGCTCCTCCCCATCGCCCAGGACGCGGCCGACCAGCGCGCCGGCCGCGCCGGTCGAACCGGCCCCGGCGTCGCCGTGCGCCTCTGGGCCCGCCGCGCGCCCCTCGACGAGGCCACGCCGCCGGAGGTGCATCGCGAGTCGCTCGTGCCCCTGGTGCTCGCCGCCGCCGCCGCCGGCCAGCCCTCGGTCGAGGCGCTCCCCTTCCTCGACCCGCCGAAGGAGCACGCCCTCGCGACGGCCCGCGAGGAGCTCCGGGCCCTCGGCGCGCTCGAGGAGGGCGGCGAGCTCAGCGCGCTCGGGCGCGAGCTCCACGGCCTGCCGCTCGACCCGCACCTCGGGCGCCTGCTCCTCGAGGCGCGCCGCGCGGGCGACGCGGACCTGCTCCAGGACGCCGTGGATCTGGTCGCCGCCCTGGCCACCGATCGCGCGATCTTCCGCGGGCCACCGAAGCGCGACGACCGGCTCCGGCGCGAGCGCTGCGACGCCTGCGGGATGATCCGCGCGCTGCGGGAGGGCCACGCCGACGATCCGCTGAACGCCTACCCGCTCGGCGAGGCGCGGCGCTGGGCCAAGCGGCTTCGCAAGGGGCTCGGTCTGAAGGCGCCGGTCGCCGGGGGCTCGCTCGATCCGGTCGCGCTCCGGCGCCTCGCGCTCCGCGCCGATCCGCGCGCCGGCTACGTCGCGCGCCGCCGCAAGCGCCACGTCGCCTTCGCGAACGGCGGCCCGGAGGTGCAGCTCGGGAGGGAGAGCGCCGTCGGCCCGCGCCTCGAGCCGCAGCCCGGGGAGGACCCGATCGAGGCGCTGGTGGTCTTCGACGTGCGCGCCTTCGGGCAGGGGCGCGACCGGCGCCTGATCGCCACCTGCGCGTCCGAGGCGAAGCTCGCCGAGCTGCGCGACGCGGGCCTCGGGCGACCGCGGCTCGGGAAGGTGAAGAAGAAGGGCGGGAAGGTCCTCGCCGAGGTCGAGCGGGTGCACGCCGGCAAGGTGCTCGACGTGCGCGAGGAGGTGCCCAGGGGCGAGGCAGCGCGGGAGGCCATCGCGACGCTCTTCCTCCGGGGCTCGCTCTTCCGCGAGGCCCTCGAGGCGACGAAGGAGCGCCTCGAGGCGCGGCGGCTCGCGGCGCAGCTCAGCCAGAGCCACCTCGGCGCCCAGCACGGGCTTCCGGAGATGCAGGAGCCACCAGCGCTCGAGGACTGGGTCCGCGCGCGGATCGCCGAGCTCGGCGTGGAGAGCGGCGCCGACCTCGGCCTCCTCGCGCCCGAGGACCTGACGGCCGAGCCGCTCGACTACGCGATCCAGCACGTGCTCGACGGCGCCTTCCCGCGGCGCGTGGACCTCGGCGACGCGCTCTACGCCGTGCACTACGATCTGCCGAAGCGGCACGTGGTGCTGCGGCTGATCAAGGGCTCCCGGGAGAAGCCGCCGCCGCTCTCCTTCCTGCCGTCCTTCCCGGGCTTCCGCATCAGCGTGGAGGCGGGCCGGAGCCTCCACGTCGTCCGCTCCCGCGGCTGACTCCGGCTCCCGCTCCGCACCCCGCAATTGCGGGCGGCGCGCGACCGGCCTGCTAACGTCACACCGTGCGTGCAGTCCGATCGCCGGCGGCCCTCTTCGCGCTCGCCGCGCTCTCGGCGTGTGGGGGCGAGGTGCGCGAGACGGACTGGCGCCTCCGCTTCGACTCGGCCTCGCTCCGGGTGCGCTCGGTCGTGATCGAGACCCGGATCCTCGCCGGCGGCTGCGACGGGGATCGGAGCGTCTACGAGGGCGCCATCCTCCCGGGCCTCGCGGCGCCCATCCCGCCGCGCCTCGGCGAGGGGCGCCACGGCTTCGTCGCCCGGGCCCGCGACGCCTCCTGCCGCTTCTTCGCGGAGGGCTGCGCGGAGGTCACCCTGCCCACCTCCGAGCCGATCGAGGTGCTCCTCCGCGCGCGCGAGGGCGAGGCGCGCTGCGACGACGTGGCCTGCGTGGACGGGCTCTGCGCCGGGGTCGACTTCGGCGAGGGGCTCCCGCCGCCCACGCCGCGCCCCATCGCGCCCCCCGCCGGCGCCATCGTCGCCGAGCCGCCCCGACTGCGCTGGCTCGGCGTGCCCGGGGCGCTCCGCTACGAGTGGGCGCTCGTCGCCTGCGTCGGGCCCCTCGCCGCCTGTCCCCTCGAGGGCGCCGAGTCCTGGGAGGCCACGCTCGCGGACGCGCGCCCCGAGGCGCTCGCCGAGGGGCGGTACGCCTGGCGCGTGCGCGCCTGCGACGCCGAGCGCTGCTCCGCCTGGTCGCCGCCGCGGCTCTTCGCCCTGCGCGCGCGCGGCGACCTCGACGGAGACGGGCGCGCCGAGCTCGCCGTCGGGGCGCCGGAGCGCGGCGATCGCGAGGGGGCGGTCTACCAGCACGCCGGCGCGTCCCCCCTGCCGGGGGTGGCGCCGGCCGAGCGGGGGGCGCCCGTCGCCGAGCCCGGCGCCCGCTTCGGGCTCGCGATCGAGGCCGCCGACCTCGACGGGGACGGCGCGCCCGAGCGCTACGTGGGCGCCCCCTTCGAGGACGGCGCCACCATCGACGAGGGCGCGGTCTGGCTCTTCGGGCCCGGCGAGGCGCGGCGCCTCGAGAGCGGGGCCCCGGCGGCGGCCGCGACCTTCGGCGCGGCGCTCGCGCGCTGCGACGTCGACGGGGACGGCCTGGACGACCTGATCGTGGGCGCCTCCCAGCGCGACGAGGGGCGCGGTGAGGTGGAGGTGCTCTACGGCGACCCGGACCTCGCCTTCGAGAGGCGCCGCGTGCTGCAGGCCTCCGAGCGGCGGCCCGACGCGCGCTTCGGCGCGACGCTCGCGTGCGTGGACCTGGACGCGGACGGCGCCAGCGAGGTCGTCGTCGGCGCCCCCGGCGACGCTGGGCCCGGGGCGCTCTCGGCGGGGGCCGTCTACGTGTTCGGGCCCGGCGCCGTGCCGCTCGTCTGGACCTCGCCGGACCGGGAGGCCGACGGCCGCTTCGGCGCGGCGCTCGCGCGCGCCGGGGATGTCGACGGGGACGGTGGGCAGGAGATCTTCGTGGGCGCGCCGGGGGAGCGGGCGGGGGATGGCCGCGGGTACCTCTTCACCGGGCGGCCGGGCGAGCTCCCGGACACGCCGCGGGCGGTCCCGAGCCCGGGCGCCGGCGAGGCCTTCGGCGCGGCGGTGGCCGTCGGCGACGTGAACGGGGACGGCGCCCCGGACCTGGTCATCGGCGCGCCCGCGGGGGCCGACGGGCGGGCGTACGTCTTCCTCGGCAGCGAGGACCCGGCCGCCTTCGAGCTCCGCCCCGGCCGCATCCTCGATGGGGAGGGCGGCGGCTTCGGGACCGCGCTCGGGTTGCTCGACTTCGACGGCGACGGCCGCGCGGACCTGGCGGCCGGCACGCCGGACACGGGGGGAGTCCGCCTCTACCGGGGCGCGGCGACGGGGCTCGCGCCGCTGCCGGACGCCGTCTGGGGCGCCCCGGAGCTGTCCGATCCCGGGCGCTACGGCGCCGCCATCGCGCCGCGCCAGTGAGCCGATGGGGCCTGCTGCGGGGGACGAATGGGGGAGGAGCGCGGGGATCGCGACCCGTGCGCGAGCCCTGCAGCCTTCCGACCCCGCCTTCCGGAGCGGCGGATTGAAATTGCGGGCGAATTCGCGGTTCTGCGCGTCCGATTCCTGAACGTCGTCCAAATAGGAATCACAGTATTTGTGTTATATTTGAACCGCACTGCTTGACGAGTCCAAGGGCGGCGACTGAGAATCCCCAGGGCGGGGGTAGGAGATGCAGCACTCGGTCGAGCTGGTGATGATGCAGGCCCGGGAGGTCGCTCCCACCGCCGCCTTCTACGTCGAGGCGCTCGGCTTCGAGCACCTCGGCGGCGACGCGGACGGCGCGACGCTCCAGCGCGGCTCGCTCCAGCTCGTCATCCAGCGCGACCCCGAGTTCACGCCCGCGAGCGGGCCCCGCGTCCACGTCCCGGTCGAGCTCCCCACCCTCGAGTCTGTCTGGGAGCACGACCGCGCCTCGAACCCGGACCTGCCCGGCCCCCAGCTCGCCGCGGGGGGGATCTTCGAGTACCTGACGCGCGATCCCGCCGGGAACGTCGTGCGCCTGAAGGCGCCGATCCCGACCTCGGCCCCGCCCACGCCGCGCTGATGGCGACGCTCCCGCCGGCCCTCTACGCGCTCGTCGAGGCGACTCCCCTGGCGGAGAGGCTCCGCGCGAGCCGGGAGCGCCTCGACGCGGGCGAGCGCGCCGACCTGCTCCGCTACGCCGCGCTGGCCTCCCTCGACCACGACGCCGAGGAGGCCGCGACGGCGCTGAAGTGGGCGCGGCAGGATCGGGCGGCGCCCGCCGAAGCGCTCGCCGCCGGCACGGCCTTCATGGCCTGGCGCCTCGGCGATCCGGCCCGCGGGCTCGCGGCCGCCGAGCGGGCCGGGGGGCATCCCTTCGCGGCGGCCCTCGGCGCGATCTGCCTCGCCGAGCTCGGTCGGGGCGAGCAGGCCGCCGAGCGCCTGCCCGACGCGGGCTCGCTGGGCGGCGCCGTCGCGAGCTTCGTCCACGTCGCGCGCGCGCTGATCGCCCTGGAGCCTCCGGCCGCCGGGGAGCTCCCGGGGAGCGTGCGGGCCGCGGAGGCGCATCAGGCGCTGGAGGGGCTCCGCGAGAGCGGGGTCCTCGGCGCGATGATCGAGCGGCTCCGCGCGGACGCCTTCCTGCACCTGGCCGTGCCGGACGCCAAGCGGGCGCGCGCCCACCTCAGCCAGGCTGTCTGGAAGCTCCTGCAGATCGGCGTCTCCACCGAGCTCGGGCGCTGCTATCTGGCGATGGCCCGGGTCGAGGCCGCGGACGACGACGCCGAGGGCGACCCGCGGGACCGGGCCGCCGAGTGGCTCGCGCGGGCTCATCCGATCGTGCGCCGCTCCGGGACGAGCGCCGATCGGGAGCGCCTGCGCACCTGGTTCCGTCGCTTCGGCCGCCGCGCCGTCGACCGGCTCGTCGAGGGCGATCTCGAGACGCGCATCGAGGGCGTGCGCCGGCACCTCGCGCACGTGCGCGATCTGCGCGCGGCGATCGTGGACGGGCGGCAGGCGGGGGAGGACGTCCGGGACCTGCAGGCCCAGCTCACGGGCGCCTTGCATGCCGTCGAGTCGTCCCAGGAGGAGCTGATCGCGACGCTCGAGGGCGTGCTCGTCGACAAGGAGCGGAGCGGGCGCCTCGTCCACGTCTCCCGGCAGGTCTTCCTCGTCGACACGATCCCCGAGCTCGACGAGGCCCTGCCGCGCCTCGCGCTGGAGCTCGACGGGGGAGACGGCGCCGTGCTGCTGCGGGTCCTCGCCGGCTCCACGCCGCCCCCGCGCCGGCGGGACGATCGGGCGTCGGTCCCGCCGCCGAGCTTCCGGCCGCCGCTCCAGGATCCGAGCCGCACCGTGCAGCTCGCGGTCGTCCAGGGACACGGGGCGCGGCCGCCCCTCGATCGGGAGCTCGAGCGGGTGGCGCGCCGCGTGCTGGACGCCGGGGCGCCGGCCCTCCACGAGCACGACGGGCTGGTCCTCGCCGTGGCGCCGATCCGCACCTCGGCGCGCGACCTCCTGCTCGTCGTGGCCCGGCCCGTGCGCCGCTCTCCGCTCGGGGGGCAGGAGCTCGAGCGCCTCGCGCTCCTCGGCTCGGTGGCCGTCGCCGCCTACGAGCGCGCCCACGGCGCCGAGGCCCTGCGCGAGGCCGCCGATCGCGACGCCGCGACCCTCGAGACGATCCGGGACGGCATCCTCACCCTCGGCCCGGACCACGACGTCCGCTCCCTGAACCGCGCCGCCGCCGGGCTCCTCGGGGTCGCGCGGGAGGAGCTCGTCGGCACGCTCCTCGACGCCGAGCCCGCCTTCCGCGCGCTCGTCGACGCGATCGATCGGGAGGCGGAGGACGAGCCCGTCTCCCTGCCGCGGCACGAGGTGCTGGTGCGCGCGCGCCGCTATCCGGGAGGCACGGTCGCCATGCTGCGCGAGCTCGAGAGCGCCCAGCAGCTCGCGCACAAGCTCGTCGGCTCCGCGGCGCGCTTCACCTTCGACGACCTGGTCGGCGAGGACCCGGCCTTCCGCCGCACGCTCGCCGACGCGCGCCGGGCCGCGAGCACGGACGTGCCCATCCTCATCACGGGCGAGAGCGGCACGGGCAAGGAGCTCGTGGCCCAGGCGATCCACAACGCCTCGCCGCGCTCCGCCCAGCCCTTCGTCGGCATGAACGTCGCCGCCATCCCCCGCGAGCTCCTCGAGAGCGAGCTCTTCGGCTACGAGCGGGGCGCCTTCACCGGCGCGCGCTCCGGAGGCATGGCCGGCAAGTTCGAGCTCGCCGGCCGCGGCACGATCCTCCTCGACGAGATCGGCGACATGCCCTTCGACATGCAGGCGAAGATGCTCCGCGTGCTCCAGGAGCGGCTCGTCCAGCGCCTCGGAGGGACGCGCGACCTGCCCATCCGCGCGCGCGTGCTCGCCACGACGCACCAGAACCTCGAGGAGGCCGTCGAGAAGGGCGCCTTCCGCCTCGACCTCTTCTACCGGCTCCGCGTCGTGCACCTGCGCCTGCCGCCGCTCCGCGAGCGCCGCGGAGACATCGCGCCGCTGGTCGAGCATCACCTCCGCCTCTACGCCGAGCGCACGCGCCGGCCGCCGATCCGTGTGGCGCCGCCGGTCATGCGCGCCTTCGAGCGCTACGGCTGGCCCGGCAACATCCGGGAGCTCGCCAACCTGATCGAGGGGCTCGCGAGCCTCCTCCCGCGGGGCGTCGACGTGATCGACGAGGTGCCGACGCTGCTCGAGCGCGGGGGCGGGCCGCCGAGCGACGTCGCGCCGACGGCGGCGGTGGCGGTGGCGGCGGTCCCGAGCGGGCCCCCGGCACCGGAGCAGGTGCGCTCGCTCGAGGAGGTGGAGCGGGACGTCTTCTCCCACGCGCTCCAGGCCTTCGACGGGAACGTGGCCCGGGCCGCTCGCGCGCTCGGCGTCGCGCGCGGCACCTTCTACAACAAGATCAAGCGCTACGGCCTGCGGTAGCGACGCGCCCGGAGCGGAGCGCTCGGCCGAGTGCGCGAGCCACGCCCTCGGGTCGGCGCGGATCGGGGGGCGAGGGGCTGCCGGCAGCGGCTCGAGAGCGCGAAAGCTTGCGGTGGCGCTCCTTCCGCGCGATCACTGCGCCGTGCTCTCGGCGCTCCTTCAGGCTGGCGAGCCCGCGACCGAGCTGCCCGGCGGCTACGGCGCGGCGCTCCTGCAGACCCTCCTCGCCCTGGCGGTGGTCTGCGTGCTCGCCTGGGTCGTCCTGAAGTGGGCCTCTCGCCGGGGCTTCGCCTTCGGCGCCGGGGGCCGCCGCGTGAAGGTCCTCGAGCGCGTCGCCCTCGACCCGCGGCGCACGCTCTACCTGGTCGAGGTCGGGGGCAAGGTGCTGCTCCTCGGCGCCGGCGACGGGGCCTCGCCGCGGCTGATCAGCGAGCTCGATCCGGACGCGCTCCCGGACGAGCCGGCGAAGCCCAAGGCGCGCTTCGCCGACGTGCTCGGTCGGCTCCGCGGCGAGGGGGAGAGCGACGACGAACGCCCCGCGCCCGGCGAGCCCTGAGGCGTCGTCGGAGGCGGGGCGTGCGTCGCCGTGGCGGGGTCACTCGGCCGGCTGGGGCATGCCCATGGGCTCGCCGTGCGGCTCGAAGTAGGCCTCCTCCTCCTCGAGGCGCTCGAGCCCGGTCAGCTTCGCCGTGGCGTAGACCACCAGGCAGAGGCCGATCTTGTTCACGAGATCCCCGAAGTTGTAGACGAGCTCCCGCACGTCCGCCGGCACCTCGAGGAGCGGGGCGAGGTAGCCGACCGGGTAGATGGCCCAGCCGATGAGGATGAAGAGGCTCATGCGGCGAACACCGTGCCGCGTGCTCTGCTCGATCTCCTCGGGGAGCTGCGTGAGCGCGTTGAAGAGCATCGTGATGATGGCGAACCACGCCACGCAGCCGATGAGGAAGAAGCCGTAGTGGGTGGCGGCGTGGTGCGGGTGCGTCTCGCCGATGAAGCCCGTGATGATGCAGGTGAGGATCAGCAAGACGAGCTTCACCATGAAGCGGATGCCGTCGCGGCCGACGCCGATGACGAGCGGGAACTTCAGGAGCATCAGCGGGGTCGTGAGGATCCAGTCGATGTAGCGGAACTCGGTCGGGAAGGCGGCGTCCTCTCCGGAGCGGAAGATGTCGGTCATGTAGGCATAATTCACCGCCGCGATGGCCAGGTAGACGACGCTGACGCGCATGGCGAGGCGGAAGTCTTCGGGGACGCGGTCGCGCTCGAGGTAGAGGAAGAGGGCACCTGCAGAGAAGGCGATGAACACGAGCGGGAAGCTCATGGAGAGGATGTAGCGGAGGTCTTCGGCGGTCATGGGAGGTCCGGGGAGAGGGTCGAGGGAAAGAGGCGTGTGGGTGGGGTGGCGCGTGGTGGGGGGCGGCGGTCCGCTCAGCCCCAGATGCCCTTCTTGTTGCGGCGGAGCTTTCGGCGCCGGGGGGAGGCGCGAGAGGTGCTGCCCGGGGCGCTCCGGCGCGGGACCGCGGGCGAGGGGGGAATGGGGGCCGAGGGGGTGGGCTCGCTGGGCGCCGGCACCGGGGGGGCGGCGCGGGGCACCGGCTCGGGGCGGGGCGGGGCGGGGCGCTGGGCGGCCTGCTCGCCGAGGCGGCGGAGGAGGAGGCGGCCGGCGACGCCGAGGGCGGCGAAGTTGGCCTCGTGCGAGGTGAGGGCGAGCAGCACGTGGCTCGCCGTCCGGCGGATCGAGATCGCGTAGGCCTCGAAGCGCAGGAGCCAGGCCTCGCTCCCGGCGAGGATCTCCTTGGAGGCCTCCACGAGCGTCATGACGCGCCGGGCCACCGCTTGGAGCATCCCGTCGTCGTAGAGGGAGTTCAGATCCCGCGCGACGACCTGGCCCGCGTCGTCGAGGAGGAGGAAGCCCTGCACGCCGGGCACCTCCCGAAGGGGTTGAAGGACGCTCGCCCAGCTCATCGCTCGCCTCCGTGGCCGTGGCGGATCGCGTGGGGATCCAGGTTGGCGCTGCCCAGCACGTGAAGGGTGCCGCCGTCGTCCTGGCGGAGGAGGAGGAGCCTGCCGTCCGGTCCCTCGACCTCCAGCTCGGCGAGCTGCGCCAGTCCCAGCTCCTCCCCGACGCGTCGGGCCAGCATCGCCAGGTAGGTCTGGCGCTGGAGCTCCATCGCATCGAGGGCGCCGGCGGCCGTCTCGGGACGGCCGGCCGGGGAGACGATGGCGAAGCCGCGCACTCCCGGGAGGGAGCGCAACCAGTCGTTCCGCCGGTCCCGGGGCGTGGGGAGCGCGCCGGACTGGTCGGGGGGCACGGACGAGAGGGGCCTCAGCCGGTCGGTCGTGCGGAGTGGGGGGTCACCCGTTTGAGGTGGCGGAGCGGTCGGGCGCTGGTCGTAGGGGGGCGGCGAGTCGTGCGGCATCCCACGGATTCTTGCGGTGTCGCTGGAATACGGCACCTGTCGGATCTGACAGGGTATTGCGTAAACATCCGAAATGTATGGAAATAATCGATCTTGAAAAGATTTTGTGTAGGCAATATCTAGACGGTATCGCGTTCTCGTGTCAGTGTCCCCTTATGCGGGTAATGCAAATTGGTGATGTGATTGCGCTCGTGCGCCGTGAAGGGTCGGAGCTGAGGTGTTGGGAGCTGAGCGAGGCCTGCTTGGACGCGGTCGCCGCCCTTCGCCGCCACCAGCGCTTCCAGCGGGTCGGGCTCACGCCGCGCGAGCTCGAGGTGGTCGAGCTGCTCCTGTTGGGACGCAGTCATCAGGAGATCGCCGAGCACCTCGAGCTCACCATCCGCACGGTTCGCTTCCACCAGTCCAACGCCCTCGAAAAGCTCGGCGCCGAGACGCGAGCGGACTTGCCCCGAGTGCTCCTTTGACCACGCTCCGCCCCCGCGCCGCGTCGGCACCGGAGCCCTCGCCGGACGAGCTGCGTCGGCGTGCCCGCGCCGCCTGGATCGACGCCCCGGAGCGCGACCCGACCCCGCTGCGCCGCCTCGCCGGCGCCCTGCCGGCCTCGCTCCGCGGCACGCTCTATCGGAACGGGCCGTCGCGTTTCCGCGTCGGCGAGGACGCGCTCCACCCCTTCGACGGAGACGGCCAGCTCCGCCGCTTCACCCTCGGCGACGGGGGGATCACCTTCTCCGCTCGCTTCGTCGCCACCCGCGAGCGCGCCGCGGAGGACGCAGCGGGCCGGCTCCTCCATCGCGGCCTCGGGACGCCCGCGCCCGGCGGCCCGCTCGCGAACGCCTTCCGCGTGCGCTTCCGCAACGCCGCGAACACGGGCGTCCTGCCCCGCGGAGATCGGGTCTGGGCCCTCTGGGAGGGGGGCTGGCCGCACGTCCTGGACGCGGCCAGCCTCGAGACCCTCGGCCGGAGCGACCTCGGCGGCGTGCTCCGCAACCGCAGCCCCCTCGAGAGCTGGATCGCGCCGGAGCTGCCCCTCGCTGCCCACACCCGCCGCGATCCCCGCGAGGGCGTCACCTACGGCTTCGGGCTCGCGCGCGGCCTCCGCCCCCGCCTCTGCCTCTACGCCCTCGATCCCACGCCCCGCCTCCTCCGCGAGGTGCCCGTCGCCGGGCTCCCCTTCGTGCACGACTTCGCGCTCACCGAGCGCTTCTTCGTCTTCCTCCTCCCGGCCGTCCACTTCGACCTCGCGCGCGCGCTCGCCGGTACGCTCAGCCCGCTGGACGCGATGAGCAGCCGCGAGGGCGAGCCCATGCGCCTGCTCCTCGTCCCCCGCGACGGGGGCCCCGCCCGCACGGTCGGCGCCACCCGCGGTTTCGCGTTCCACCTCGCGCAGGCGTTCGAGGAAGGGGGCGAGCTCGTCGTGGACGCCTTCGTCTCCGATCGGATGATGAACGTGGGGGACGACGAGGCCCTCTTTGGGCCCGAGGCCGACGCCGTGCTCGCCTGGCCGACGCGCCTACGGGTCGACCTCGAGAGCGGAGCCGTGCGCGCGCGCCGCCTCTCGGACCACGCTGGTGAGCTGCCCGCCGTGGCGCCTGGCTGGGGGGCGCGCCGCGTCGTCTACTACGCCTCCGCGCCCCGCCGGCGGAAGAGCCCCTTCCTCAGCGCGGTCGCGCGCCTCGACGTGGAGGCGGGCCGGACCCACGCGCTCGAGCTCTACCCGTGGATCGTCGGGGAGCCGATCGTCGTGCCCCGGAGCGACGCGCCGGGCGACGACTGGTTGCTCGTGGTCCGCACCTGGCCAGAGCGCGATCGGGCGGAGCTGCTCGTGATCGACGGTCCGAGCCTGGCGCTTCAGGGGCGTTGGGCGCTCCCGCACGCGCTGCCCCCCGGTTTCCACGGAGCCTGGGTGGGAGCGCCCGCCCGCTGAGTCCTGCGGACACCGGGAGGAGTCCTGCGGACACCGGGGAGTCCTGCGGACACCGGGTGGAGTCCTGCGGACACCGGGTGGAGTCCTGCGGACACCGGGGCACCTGGGCGGTCGGTGGGGCGCTGCCGTGCGCGGGGCGAAATCGTCGTGATGTCAGATGCTTGGCGCTCGGATGGGGTGGCGGGCTCGGAGGCGGCGCGGGGCCAAAGTTGAACTCGAGGTCAAGTTCAACTTTGGCCCCGCGCTCTCCTCACGGCGATGGCGGGACCTGGGGCGGGGCGCCTCGAGCGTGAGGAATGAGGGCGCCTCGGCGGTGGCCGCCAGGCGCGACGGAGACCGGCAGCCCGGTGAGGCCGAGCGCGACCCGCACGTGCGCGCGTGGCCCCTGAGCGGATAGGCTCCCGCCGTGGACCTCGACAAGCTCCTCTGCCCGCTCAACCGCGCCCCGCTCTCGCTCGCCGAGGGCGACGAGAAGGTCGGCGTGCTCGCCGCTGGCGAGACCCCGGACGACGTGCTCAGCCCGGGGGGCGGCTCCTATCCGATCCTCGGCGGGCTGCCGATCGTGGTCCCGGACGCGGCCGGCTACCTCGCCGCGCACCGGGAGGCGGTGCTGGCGTCGCTCGCCGAGGAGGGGCTCGCGGACCTGAAGGCGGTGACCCTGCTCCGCCGCTTCGCCGATGGCGTGCGGGGGGGCGCGCCCGTGGGCTTCGAGGACGACTGGACGGCGGGCGAGGCCGCGGGGGAGCCCGCGCCCTTCGCCGCGCCGGACACGGACGCCGGCCGCGCCCTCGACGCCTTCCTGGAGGCGCTGCCCGATCCCTGGGAGCGCGTGGCCGGCTCGCTGACGCACCGCCACCGGGAGGTGCTCGAGGTGGGGCCGGGCGCGGGGGCGCTGACGAAGCGCCTCGACGATCACGGGCGCCGGCTCTGGCTCACGGACCTCAACCCGCGGGCCCTCTTCGCGGCGCGGCGCCGGGCCCCGCAGGCGAGCCTCGCGGTCATGGACGCGGAGGCGCTGGCCTTCGCCGACGCGAGCTTCGACGGGATCGTCGCGGCGAACGTCATCGATCTGCTCGCCCATCCCATCGAGCTCATCGCCGCGGCCGGGCCGATGCTGCGGCCCGGGGGGCGGCTCGTGCTGACGACGCCGGATCCCTGGCCCTGGGCCGGCGAGGAGCAGCACGCCCGGGAGCTGGTCGGGGATCACGGGATGAAGCTGATCACCTTTGCCGACGACCTGCTCTGGCCGCGCTTCCACGGGGATCGGGAGATGCAGCTCTTCCGACTGCAGCTGATCGTGGCCGAGAAGGTCTGAGGGCTCGCTCCGCCCCGAGGCGCTCGCTGGAGGGACCGGCGAACGGGCGCGTCGGCATCGCCCGCGGTTCGTCGGGCTCGCTCGCCCACCGGTTCACTCGCCCTCCGGGACGCGGCCGCGTTCGCTGGAGGGCCGCGTTGTGTCGGCCCTCGTGAGCGGTCGCGGCGCGCGGAGGACCGGCTCGAGGATTCGCGGCGGTGAGCGCGGACTGACCTGCGCTCGCGGCGGGAGCGCGGATCAGTCGGGAGCCGGCCAGCGGGGGACGCAGGAGCGGTCTTCGCAGCCGAGCTCCGGCCGCTCCTCGACGACCTGCTCGAGGCACTCGCCGATGCGGGCCTGGAGCTCGATGGCCTCGCGCGCCTCTCGCGCGTGGCGCCGGGCCACGACCTCGTGGCCGCCGCAGGGGCCGGGGACGATCGTGCAGTCGCGGGGGCTCCGGCAGCCGTCGCGCCACTCGGGATGGGGAAGGTCCTCGAGCTCGCAGCGCCCGGCCCGGCAGACCGCCCGCGCCGGCGCCGAGCGCGTCCCTCCGGCGCAGCTGATCACGGCCGCGCGCCGGCGGAGGCGCGTGCGCGCCGCCTCCTCGCTCGCGCGGTTCACGGCCTCGCGCATGCCGCAGGCGCCGGCGACGTACACGCACTCGGCGTCCTGCTCGCAGCCGGTGGTCGGTGACCAGGCCAGGCAGCGACCCTCGACGCAGCGCGCCTCGAGGGGGTCGAGGCTCCCGGCCACGCCGGCGCCGCAGTCGGGGGGCGCCGGCGGCTGGGGCCGGGCGCGGAAGGCCTCCGCCTGGTCACGGCGGATGCCGAGCGTGCTGCACGCCACGGGGACGAGCGCGCACTCGGAGTCCGCCTCGCAGCGCGTCAGCGCGTCGTCCAGGTCGGCCTGCGCGAGCGCGTCGCCGGGCGGAGCGTCTCCGGGCGGAGTGTCCCCGGGCGGTGCCTCGACCGGCGGCGCATCCTCGGCCGAGGGCGGCGCGTCCTCCGTGGGGGGCGTCGGCTCGCCCGCGGGCCCCTGGCGCTCCGTCCCCGGCGTCTCGGCTGGCGCCGGAGCCGGCTCGTTCACCTCGCCCCCTCCGCAGGCCGCGAGCAGCGTCGCGACCGAAAGAGACACGGCCGCGAAAGACACGGCCGCAAACGACGCGGCCCCGCGAGACACGGCCCCGCGAGGTCCGAGCCCGCGCGCCCCGGCCCCGACCGGCTGCGACGACGCGCCTCGCCCGCGCTCTCCGCACCGCGCCCGCGCTCGCCGGTCCGCGCGCTCAGCCCGCGCCGGTCGCGCCGAGCACCGGGCTTCGAGCGAGGGCGGCGAGGCGCTCAGGCGATGGACTCGTCGGCGCGCCACCACCAGCCGTCCAGGCCCGTCGGCAGCGCCTCGCGCGGATCGCCCTCGAAGACCACCGCGTTCGTCGGCGTCTCCTGCAGCGTCACGCGCCGGCAGCGGAGCGGGAGCCCCTCCGCGTCGAGGAAGGCTTGGCATTTCGCCATGAAGAGTACCGCGAGCAGCTCGGTCGTCGGGTCTCCGGGCGTCACCATCACGTTCCACTCGGGGAAACGCTCGCGCACCACGGCCAGAAACGGGTCCTCGGCGCCGAGCTGGAGCGCGTGGTCCACCCGCTCGTCGATCCACCGATGCCAGCGGCGCTTCGCCGCGGCGAACTCGGCGACCATGTTCTTCGCCCCGTCCAGCGTCGCCGGCGCCTTCGGCTCGAGCTCCACGCTCACCTGCTCGTTGTGTCCGTGCGGCGTCGCGCACTTCGCGCTCGCCCCGCTCGCGAGCCGATGCGCCATGCAGAAGCGTCGCGTGAAGCGGAGCGCGAGGCTCACCGCCCGCTCCGCGACCAGGAGGTCTCGGCGAAGGCGTCGTGCTGGTGGATGCTCTCCTGGTTCACGACGCGCACGGTGAAGGCCTCGACGCGCGGATCCTCCCGGAGGTCCGCGGCGATGCCGCGCGCCATGTCCTCCACGAAGGCGGGCGTGTCGTAGGCCTGCATGGTCACGTGGCGCTCGTCCGGGCGCTTGAGCACCGGGTAGAGGGGCGCGCTCGCGTGGCGCTCGGCCACGGCGACCAGGTCGTCGAAGGGGAGGGGGGCGAAGGCGCCGCTCTCGCCGCGGCGGGGGGTCACGTCCAGGTGCACGTGCCCGCGCTGCATGTGGGCGCCGTAGTCGCTGATGGCCTTCGAGCAGGGGCAGAGGCTCGCCACGGCCACCACCGCGCCCGCCCGCACGACCAGCCCTTCGGCGTCGACGCGCCCGACCAGGCGCCCCTCGTAGTCCATCCAGCCGCTCTCCCCGCTCACGGGGGCGGCCTTGCGGCGAAAGACCGGGAAGCGGAGGTCGACCTCGGCGGCCTCGGCGTCCATGCGCTCGCGGAGCTCCCGGAGGAGGGCGGGCATGCGCTCGAGGCCGAGCGCCTCGCGATGCGGCTCGAGGGCGAGCAGGAAGCGGCTCATGTGCGCCCCGCGGTGCTCGGCGGCGATGGAGACGCTCATGGAGGCGGTCACGCTCGTCGCCTGGCCGGCGACCACGCCGGGGAAGCGCACGCCAGAGACGCCCACCCTCTCGAGGGGGATGCCGCGGGGATCGGGGTGGCTCTGGACGTCTTCCATGGGGAGCGGGGCCCGGCTCGGGGAGGGGAGCGACCGGGAAGCGGGGCGCGTGACCGACCGCGCAAGGTACGGTCGGCTCGCGGGGGCGGCAAGCGGACCACGGGACGGATGTGCAGGGCAGCAAACCGCCGGCGCCGCAAAAACCTTCCGCTCCGCGCCTCGTGCGGTAGCATGGTCTCCATGTTCTCCGTGGCCGCGCCGGCGTCCCACGGGTCGGTGGGGTCGCCGCGAGCGCGTCGCCTCATCGGCTGCGTGACCTCCCGCACTCTGGCGGGGTACGGTAGGCGCGCCGGCGGACACACCGTGCGCGGCCGGACCGCGCTCGGACGGACCGCGCTCGGACGGACGCGCAGCGGTCGGAGCGCGGAGACGCGCGTCCCGAGCCGGGGGGACGGCGACCGCGCGCACGCCGTCGGAGACGAGATGAACGCATCGAACGGGGCGAGGAACTGATGGAATTCTGGGTGCGCTTCTGGGGCGTCCGGGGCTCGATCGCGTGCCCCTCGGCCAGCCACGTCCGCTACGGGGGCAACACGAGCTGCCTCGAGGTCTGCGTCGACGGCCGCTACATCGTGCTCGACGCGGGCACGGGCATCCGCAACCTGGGCACCAGCTTCCTGGAGCGCGGCATCAACAAGGCCGACCTGCTCCTGACGCATACGCACTGGGACCACATCAACGGCTTTCCCTTCTTCACGCCGGCCTACGCCCCGGACCACCACTTCCACATCCACGCCGGTCACCTGATCGACGCGGGGGGCGTGGAGCGGGTGCTCGCCGGGCAGATGGCGCGGCCCACCTTCCCCGTGCCCCTCTCGGCGCTCCAGGCCGACATGGAGTTCTCGGACTTCCGCGCCGGCGACACGCTCGAGGTGGCCGGGGCGACGGTGAAGACGGCGCCGCTCCAGCACCCGGACGGCGCCACCGCGTATCGCATCGAGGCCCACGGCAAGGCCTTCTGCTACGTGACGGATACGGAGCACGTGCCCGGGGAGCCGGACGAGACGGTGCTCGGGCTGATCGATGGGGCGGACCTCGTCGCCTACGACAGCACCTACACGGACGAGGAGTTCCCCAAGCACATCGGCTGGGGCCACTCGACCTGGCAGGAGGGCGTGCGTCTCGCGAAGCGCGCGGGCGTGAAGCGCCTCGCCATCTTCCACCACGACCCGTACCACGACGACGAGTTCATGGACGAGGTGGCCCGGCAGGCCGCCGAGGAGTGGGATGGGGCGTTCGTGGCGAAGGAAGGGATGAAGCTCGACATCTGAGCCGACGCTTCAGATCCCGTGCCCGTTCCCGTGCCCCTGCCCGCAGGCGGGAGAGCCGGAAGAGCCATCCACGAGCTCCCCCCGTGCCCCGGCCAGGAGGGGGAGAGAACGCGCTGCCCGATCCCGCGCCCCTGCCCGCAGGCAGGAGAGGCGCGAGAACCACCCACGAGCTGCCTCGCCTCCGCGGCCAGGAGGGGAGAGAACGCCCTGCTCGATCCCGCGCCCGTGCCCGTTGGCAGGAGAGGCGCGAGAACGATCCACGAGCTCCGCTCCGTGCCCTGCGCCGAGGGACGACAGCGAACCCCGCTTCCCCCGACCCGCGGGCGAGGGCCGGGGTCTCCCCCCTTCGGCCTCTTCAGGCCGTCAGCGCGCTCCAGAGCCCGTCGTCCGCCAGGCGCGCCTCGACGTTCACGTCGAAGGCCTCCTCGAGCGGGCGGAGAACCTCCGGCGCCGTCTCCCAGACGTGGCGCACGGCGTCGCGGCAGATCTCCACGGCGGGCTTCGTCATCTTGCCGAGCGGGTCCCGGCAGAAGCCGTCGATCATCCCGAGGCCGGCCATCATGGTCTTCAGCGGCACCGGGTTCCGGAACTTGTCCTCCACCTCGATGCTCCGCCCATCGGGCAGCGTCCGCGTGGAGCGCGCCCGGCAGCCGACCAGCTTGAGGAAGGGGCCCACCTGGTTGGCGATCTCGCCCGCCCGGCTCACGTCCCCCGCCGCCTGCGCCGCGATCATCTCGCTCAGCGCCTTCGGCACCAGGTTCGACATCACGCTCACGACCCCCGACGCGGCGATGTGCGAGTCGGCCATCATGGCGAGCGTGAGGTCGTCGTCCCCGCTGAGGATGGCGAGGGACTCGCCGGCGAGGTCCCGGTCGTAGCGCATGCGGTCGAGGTCGCCGGTCGCCTGCTTCACGGCGGGCACGCGCTTCGGGTCGCGCTGGTGGAGGAGCGCGAGATCCTCGGCGCCCAGCGCGCAGCCGCTCCGGCCGGGGATCACGTAGGGGACGATGGGGATGTCCGGCACGGCCTCGAGGACCTGCTCGTAGTAGCGCGTGCGGAGCTCGAGGCTGCTCGGGCCGTTGTAGTAGCAGTCGACGAGGAGCACGGCGCTCGCGCCGGTCTCGAGGGCGTCCTTCGTCCCGCGGATGGCCTCGGCCGTGTTGTTGCTGCCCGTCCCCGCGAGCACGCCGCAGCGGTCCCCGACCGTCTCGAGGGCGAGGTGCACGATGTCGTCGTGCTCCTTCCAGGTCAGCGTCGGTGACTCGCCGGTCGTCCCGCAGGGCAACACGCCGGTCACCCCCTGCGCGACCTGGAATTCCACCAGGCGGCGAAAGCGGCCGACGTCGATCTGACCGGCGTCGTCGAAGGGGGTCACGAGCGCGGTCCACACGCCCGACGGCTGGAACGGGACGGTCATGCCGCTGCTTACCACAGCGCGCCCACCCGCTCACGCTCGCTCCGCTCACGCTCTCCGCGATCCGCCGTCCGCTGTCCGCAGGCGGCGACCGACGGATCCGCTGCGGCCGCTCCGCGGGCTACCGGGGGGGCTCTCGTGCCACGCGCAGCCGGGCGCGAAGGGACGGAAGCCCTACTCCGCGAACGCGGCCAGGACCGTTCCCGCCGGCGCCACCTTCGGACCGCGGAAAGCGGACGGCGGAGAGCGTCGGGACCGAAGGGAGCGGCCCTCACTCGCGGAGGCGTGGGATCAGCTCGGCGAAGTTGCAGGGGCGGTGCCGCACGTCGAGCTGGTGCACGAGGATCTCGTCCCAGCCGTCCTTCACCGCGCCCGTCGAGCCCGGTAGCGCGAAGAGGTAGGTGCCCCCCGCGACGCCCCCGCAGGCGCGCGACTGGATCGTGCTCGTCGCGATCTTCTGGAAGCTGATCCAGCGGAAGAGCTCGCCGAAGCCCGGGATGCTCTTCTCCCAGACGGCCTCGAAGGCCTCGGGCGTCACGTCCCGCCCGGTCACGCCCGTGCCCCCGGTCGCGATCACGACCTCCACGTCCGTCCGCGCGATCCACGCCCTCAGCTGCGCCTCGAGGGCCTCCCGCTCGTCGCGCACGATCTTCTTCTCGACCACCTCGTGACCGGCCGCCTCCGCCCGCTCGACGAGGATGGCGCCGCTCCGATCGTCCTCCTCCGTGCGCGTGTCCGAGACCGTCATCACGGCGATGCGGAGCGCCCGGAAGGGGATGGACTCGTCGATGCCGGCCATCAGCCCGCCTCCCGCGTCGCGTCGAGGTCCGCGCCACCGAGCGCGCCGCCGCTCTCGACGCGCAACCGGGCGATCCGGGGCGTGAAGGGGCCGCCGCCGAGGAAGGGGTCGAAGCTCATGAGCGCATCATGCCCGAGGGCGCCGCGTCTTCGCGATGGTCTGGGTAAAGGCTCGGGATTTCGATGGGTTGGGGAAGCCCCATTGCGATCCGCCCGCGCCTATGGCAATCATCCCCGCCCCCAGAAGCCCCGCTCGAGGGGGGCGCGGAGCTGAAATGGCCACGAAGAAGAAGACCAGCAGCAAGAAGTCGACGACCGCCAAGTCGGACGGCAAGCCGAAGTTCGAGCCTCAGGCCCATCCGGACGCGAAGCTCACCAAGAAGCAGGTGAAGACGCTCTACGAGAAGCTCCTCGTCGAGCGCGACCGGGTCATGCAGGGCCAGAAGGAGCACCTGAGCGACGCGATCTCGAACATCGATCCGCTCAGCGACGAGATGGACGTGGCGCAGCGGCACACGGAGCAGGCCTACCTGATGCGCTTCGCCGACAAGGAGCGGAAGCTCCTGGTGCAGATCCAGAACGCCCTCGAGAAGTTCGAAGAGGGCGACTACGGCGTGTGCGAGGGGACGGGCGAGCCGATCTCCTACAAGCGCCTCGAGCTGCGGCCCTGGACGCGATACAGCGTCGAGTACAAGGAGCAGGTCGAGCGCGAGCGCAAGCAGCACCACCGCTGAGCGCGCCCCGTCCGCGCGCACGGACTCTGCGCGTCCGAAAGGAGCCCACGCCGTAGCCGCGGTGTGGGCTTCGCGCGTTCGGCGAGGTCGCCGGGGACGGCGGCCGCGGGGGGAGCTCGGGCGGCTGTCGCGTGGTGGAGCCTCGAGAGGCGCCCTCCGCGGCCGACGCCCGCCGGCGTCAGTCGCCGAGGCGCTCGGGCAGGGCGTAGCGGAGGACCTGGGCGGTCGTCGGCCAGCCGACCACGAGGTAGTAGAGGAAGCCGTCGGGGGCGTAGGCGAGGCGGCCCGCCGCCGGGGGCGCCTCGAGGGCGTCGAGCGGCTCGCCGTCGGGCGTGAAGACGCGGATCGCCGGCTCGGGCGTCGAGACGTAGACGCGCCCCGTGAAGGGGTCGCGGACCATGCTGGTCACGTCCGTGGCGAGCTCTGCGAAGGGCGTGGTGGCGCCGGTCTCCGTATCGACCTCGACGACGGCGCCGCCCGCGAGCGCGACGAGGATGGAGCGGGGCCCGAAGACGGCGGTCGCGTGGACCCGCTCCTCGAAGGTGGTGAGGGTCTCGCTCGTGCCGGCGGCCACGTCGGCGCGCACGAGGTCGCCGTTCGCCTCGACGTTCCCGACGTAGAGGCGATCGCGCGCGTCGTAGGTGAGCCCGTAGGGGCCCGTGTCGACGGCCGTGACGCCCCAGGGCCCCGCGCCCGGGCTCGGCGTGGCGATCACCTCCATGGGGAGCTCTTCCGTCGCCCCGCGGACCAGGCGCGCGACCCCCTGCGGGTCGTCGCCCACGCAGCCGCAGCTCGCGCAGCAGACGTAGGTGAGCGCGACCTCGCCGAGCTCCCCATCGCCGGTGCCGAACTCGCCGCCCGGGCGCCGCAGGACGGCGACCTCGCCCATGTTCAGGTTGGTGACGCCGGTCCAGACGGTGAGCGTGCCGTCGGGCTCGAGCTGCCGCAGGAAGTCCGGCCCGCTGATCATGGTGACGACGTAGGCGTTGCAGGCGTCGTCGAACTCGAGGTCGAAGGCGCCCCCGTCGCCGCCCGCGATGAAGTCGGGCTCGTTCATGCGCTCGAGCGGGGCCGGGGCGCAGAGGGCCGTCGGGCGCTCGCTCGCGCAGGCGCGGCCCCAGCAGGCGGACTCGTCGCAGCGGGTGGCGGCGCAGGGGGGCGCCGCGACGCACTCGCCGCCGGCGCACTCGGTCCCCGGCAGGCAGGTGCGCTCGCCGCAGGCCTCGCCCTCGCCGGTGAGCAGGCCGCTGGCGCCCGCGTCGGCGCAGGCGCCGGTGGCGTAGTTGCAGACCAAGCCCGCTTCGCAGGCCACGGCGCTCGGGTCGCCGCAGTCGTTCGCGCAGACGCCGTCGCGGCGGACCTGGCCGGCGGCGCAGGGTGGGGTGCCCGCGTCGGTGCCGGTGCCCGCGTCGGTCTCCGGCGTCGGCACGCAGCGCCCGTCCACGCAGCGCTCGCTGCCCGCGCACTCCGCGGCGGTGGTGCAGGCGCCGGCCGGGGCGCCGTCGTCGTCCCCGCAGCCGGCGAGCGGCAGGGCGAGGAGGAGGGCGGCCAAGGGCGCGAGGGCAAAGGGCGAGCGCATGCCTCGACCCTGCCCGTTTCGGCGGCCGAGGAGAAGCCCGGCGATGCCGGTCGTGCCGAGCCGTGCCCAGCCGTGCCCGGTCCGCGGCCGCCGAGAAGCCCGCCCGGTGCCGTTCGCGGCGAGGGGCCTGGCGGCGCGAGCGTCGAAGCCGCGACCGTCGGAGCCGGGCGACGTCGGCGCGACCCCGGGTCGATCCAGCACCCGGTGGCCGTGGAGCGCTCCTCCGGACCGCCTCGACGCTCAGTCCACGAAGACCGGGCTCGACCAGGCCATCTCACCGTCTTCCTGGACGACGCGGGCGTAGACGTAGCGGCCCTCGAGCTCTCCCTCGAAGCGGACCGCGTCGCCCTCGCCGGGGGCGCTCGTGATCGTGCCCGCCTCGGTCACGAGATCCACCCGCGCGATCGGCCCCTCGGCGACGGCCTCGACCTCGACCTCGAGCGGGCCCGAGGCCTCGATCTCGCTGCCCATGGGCGCGCCGTTCACGCGCACGTCGAGCAGGATCTTCACGCCGCTCGTCGCGTAGCAGCGGCGCGCGCGGAGCGCCGAGAAGACGGCGTCGCGGCTCAGCTCGGGCGCCTGCACGGCGCAGAGGCCCGTGCGGTAGGGGTCGCGCTTGCGCGCCTCGCCGTGGTGCCAGAGCAGCCCGTGGCTGTCCGTGCTCCCGGTGAAGCCGAAGCGGTGGCCCTTCTTCAGCATCACGTCGGCGAGCTGGTGCGTGTGCTCGCCGCGCATGCCGAGCGGGTGGTCGGCGTGCTCGTAGCAGCCGTGGCAGCTGACGATCTCCCAGAAGGGCTGCCCCTCCGGGTCGTGGCCCTCCTCGTCGCAGCCGGTCCAGCCGATGTGGTGCGGCGCGGCGATGCCGCCGAGCTCCTTGATGCGCTGCACGAGCGCGCGCCCCTCGGGGAGCTCGTCGCGCGAGACGAGGGGGAGGCCGCGCTCCGGGAGGTACACGCATTTGTGGCCCGGGCCCGGGTACATCTTGCCGGTCCACTCGTAGGCGAGGAGCGTCGCGAAGGCGCCGGGGGCCTCGTGACGGTCGGCGACCTGCTGGAGGTACTCCCACTCGCCGGGGCCCGTGCGCTTGCCGAGGAAGGACTCGTGGTCCGTGAGCGCGACGAAGTCGTCGCCGTAGCGCCAGCGCGCGCGCCAGTAGGCCTCGTCGGCGCCGCCGACGCCGTCGCTGTGGGCGCTGTGCTGCTGGATGTCGCCGAAGTAGGTGCTCAGGCCGTGGCGCCGGGCCGGGTCGCGGGTTCGGTCGAGGGCGGGCAGCTCGAAGCGCTGGCGCGCCGTGAGGTCGATGGTCGCGGGCGCGAGCGCCGGGGCGCCGCCGGCGGGCGCGTCCTGGACGACGACCTCGATGGCGCGCCGCTCGCGGCGGGCGGTGACGAGGCGAGAGCCGAGGCGCGCGGCGGCGCAGCGGCGGCCGCGGCTGCCCCACTCGCCGTCGCTCAGCCCCACGCGCGGGCCCCAGCCGGCGGCGCTCAGGTCCTGCCGCCAGAAGTTGTGCGAGCCGCGCCCGAAGAGGGCCACGGCGCCATCGTCGCCGACCACCAGGGCCGGGAACTCGAAGCTCTGCTCGACGCCCTCGCGGTCGCGGTCGCGCTCCTTCATGGGCGCGCTCGGCGCGCGCACCTCGCCCGCGTCGCTCACGAAGCGGAGCGCGATCCACTTGGCGACGTCCGGCCGGGCGTCGTCCTCGCGCACGTCGTGGTGCCAGGCGATCCAGTGGCCGCCCTCGGCGCGCGCGAGCGCCGGCGCCGCCGCCGTGCCCTTCGCGCGCCAGACGAGCACGTCGTCCTCGCCGCGCCGGAGCCGCACCTCGGCCACGCCGCCCTCGACGCGCACCCAGACCTCCGCGTCGCCCTCGCGCGCCCGGAGCTCCGCCGCCGCGCCCGCCGGCTGGCCGTCTTCGTCGAGCACGGGGATGGCGGCGTGCGCCGTTCCTTCTTCCGGCCCTTCGAGCGCGCCGTCCTCGTCGAGCTGCCAACGGAGCGTGCGCTCGACGCCTTCCTCGCAGTCCCACGCCACGGCGCGCAGCTCGGCCCCGCCCGGCGTCGAGCGGAGGCGCGGCGCGCGCAGGTAGCGTTCGGGCGTCTGAGGGAGGGAGGGCATGGGTTCGTGATAGGGAGCCGCCCCGCGAGCGGCAAATTCCCGGGGCACGGGTTCTGCGACCCACTCCACCGCTCCGACCCCACCCCTGTCGCCCCGCCGTCCCCGCCCCATACTGTTCCCCATGCGCCTCCGCCTCCTCGTCGCCTGCACGCTCCTCGCGCTCGCCGCCCCCGCGGCGGCCCAGGAGCCGGCCGCCGCCGAGAGCGCCGATGCCCGCGAGACCGTCGCCTTCGCGCGCCGCCTCGGCGACGCCTTCGCCACCGTCGCCGAGCGCGTCTCGCCGAGCGTCGTCTCCCTCCGCGTCGAGGTGCCGGCCGATCGCCGCCGCCGTCGCATGGGGCGCGGCTTCCCGGGCTTCGGGCCCCGTCGCGGCGGGCCGGGCGTGCTCCGCGGCGGCGGCTCGGGCGTCATCGTCCGCGCCGACGGGCACATCCTCACCAACCGCCACGTCGTCGCCCGCGCGCGCCGCATCACCGTGCACCTCCGCGACGGGCGCCGCCTCCCCGCCGAGGTCGTCGGCCTCGACCCGGCCACGGACCTCGCCGTCGTCCGCGTCCAGGCCGAGGACCTCCCGGTCGCCCGCTTCGCGTCGCGCGACGGCATCCGCGTCGGCGAGTGGGCCATCGCCATCGGCTCCCCCTACGGCCTCGACTACACCGTCACGGCCGGGGTCGTCAGCGCCGTCGGCCGCGGCGTGGGCGTCAACGAGATCGAGGACTACGTCCAGACGGACGCGAGCATCAACCCGGGCAACTCCGGCGGTCCGCTCGTGAACCTCGGCGGCGAGGTCATCGGCATCAACACCATGATCGTCGGCCGCGGCACGGGCATCGGCTTCGCCGTCGTCTCGGACCTCGCGCAGCAGGTCGCCGAGCAGCTCATCGATGGCGGCGAGGTCCGGCGCGCGTGGATCGGCGTGAGCTTCCAGCCCCTCACGCCCGACGTCGCCCGCCAGGTCGGCGCGCCCCCCGGCACCCGCGGCGCGCTCGTCAGCGACGTGATGGAGGGCGGCCCGGCGGCCGAGGCCGGGCTCCGGCCGGGCGACGTGATCGTGGCCGTGAACGGGCGCCGGCTCCGCGAGGGGAACGACCTGCTCCGCCAGGTGGTCCGGGTCCGCCCGGGCGCCGAGCTCCGGCTCCTCGCGCTCCGCGAGGGCCGCCGTCGTCGCTTCCGCATCCGGGCCGGCGAGCGACCGGATCGCCAGGCCGTCCGCTCCGGAACGGGCGAGAACACGATGGCGCGCGTCGGCCCCCACGGGCTGGCCCTCGAGCCGGTCAGCCCGGCGCTCGCTCGGCGGCGCGGCCTCGAGGCGGCGGAGGGCGCCCACGTGGTCGCCGTGCGCCCCGGCAGCCTCGCGGCCCGCGCCGGCTTGATGCAGGGGGACGTGATCGTCGAGGCCGACCGGCGCCCGGTCGAGGGGCCCGAGCAGGTGCGCGCGGCCCTCGAGGACGGCGAGGCGCTCCTCCGCGTCCGCCGGGGCCGGGGCGCGCTCTTCGTCGCCATCCGCGCCGCCGGCGACGAGGCCGGGTAGGGCGCCGCCCGGGCGATCCTTCGGGCTGCTCTTCGCTCCCTCCGAGCCTCGTCGAAACGAGCGAAACATGCGCCTCGTGCTGGCTCGTCGCTTTCTTGGCGCCCGATCCGCCCGCGTGCTAGCGCCGAAGGCTGCGAGAGGCCGGGGCGACGGTCCTCGCGCACGGACAACGACAACTTGCGGAGGCGAGCGTGGACCGAAGGGCGATGATCGGTTCGGGCGAGCGGGCGTGGCTACTGCGCGCCTGGCTCGTGTGGGCAATGGCCGTGGCAGGCGTGGGCCTGGCCGCGTGCAGCGACGACGACGACGAGAGCGGCGAGTCCAGCGGCGAGGAGGCGAGCGGCGAGGGCGCCGCGGCGAACCTCGACACGGACTTCGACCTGCTCGAGCACGCGCACCTGGCCGAGGTGGACCACCGCGGCCTCTACATCGACTTCGGCACGCCGGCGCAGGACAAGTACACGTCCGGCGACTGGAACAGCGGCTGGGGGAGCCGCGGCACGGACGGCGACGTGACCTACGCGCAGGCCGGCCGCCGCGGGCGCATCTACTTCCACGCGGACGAGACCGGCGCGCGCCACGTGCGCCTGCGCCTCCGCCCCAAGGGCACGGGCGCGCTCACGCCCTACGTGAACAACGAGCAGCTCCAGTCGATCTTCTTCGAGGGCGAGAGCTGGCAGGACGTGGACTTCGAGATCCCCGCCGAGCACGTGCGCCGCGGCGAGAACTACCTGCTGCTCACCTTCGGCGGCGTGGAGACGATCCGCGGCGAAGAGGTCAGCGTGCAGATGGCGAGCGTGCACGTCGGCGAGAGCGCCCCGGGCGCCGGCTACGAGGCGCCCGCCTGGGGCACGACGGTCGCGAACGTGAGCCTCGGCGGCGCGGAGAAGCGCGCCCTGGTCTACGCGACGCCCGTCACCTTCACCTACTACGTCGAGGTGCCCGAGGACGGGCGCCTGACCTTCTCGGTCGGCCAGGAGGGCGAGGCCGGCGGCACGGCGCGCGTCTTCGCCACGCCCGAGGGCGGCAGCGAGGCCAAGCTCTTCGAGGCCAGCCTCACGAGCGGCTGGAACGCGCAGAACCTCGACCTCTCGGCCCACGCCGGGAACATCGTGCAGCTCCGCTTCGAGGCCGAGGGCGGCGCCGGCCGCGTCGCCTGGGCCGCGCCGCGCATCGCCGTGCCGGCCCGCCCGGCGCCGGAGATCGCGCAGGCCAAGAACGTGGTCGTGCTCCTCATCGACACGCTCCGCGCGAGCAAGCTCCAGGCCTGGAACCCGGAGAGCCGCGTGCGCACGCCGGCCATCGACGCGCTCGCCGAGGGCGGCGTGGTCTTCGAGCGCGCCCAGTCGCCGGAGAACTGGACCAAGCCTTCGGTGGCGTCCGTGCTCACCGGCCTCCACCCGGTCGACCACGGCGCGCGCACGCAGGCCGCCGCGCTCCCGGACTCGGCGCTGATGCTCAGCGAGCACATGAAGTCGAACGGCTTCGCCACGGCGGGCTTCATCGCCAACGGCTACGTGAGCCGCGAGTTCGGCTTCGACCAGGGCTGGGACCTCTACCGGAACTACATCCGCGAGAACCTCGCGCGCGACGCCGAGGACCTCTTCGACGACGCCGCCGAGTGGGCGCTCGAGCACCGCGACGAGCGCTTCTTCCTCTACGTGCAGACCATCGACCCGCACGTGCCCTACGACCCGGGCGACGAGTACCTCGAGATGTACGACCCGCGCTCCAACTACGAGGGCCAGGTCTCGCCGCGCTCGACCGGCGACCTGCTCCACGAGGCCAAGGGCGGGCGCATCACCTTCACGCAGAGCGACATCATCCGCCTGAAGGCGCTGCACGACGGGGAGATCACGCAGCACGACGTGCACCTCGCGCGCTTCGTCGAGCGCATGAAGGAGGCCGGGCTCTGGGAGGACACGCTCTTCGTGCTGGTCTCGGACCACGGCGAGGAGTTCAACGAGCACGGCAGCTGGGGCCACGGGCACTCCATCTACCAGGAGCTCCTGAACGTGCCGCTGATGTTCCACTTCGAGGGGAAGATCGAGGCCTCGCGCGTGCCGGCGAGCGTGGCCGTGAACACGCTCGACATCCCGCCGACCGTGACCGAGATCGCCGGCGTGCCGCCCATGCCGAACATCGCCGGGCGGAGCCTCGTGCCCTACCTGGCCGGGCAGCGGCGGAGCGGGCCGCAGGTCGCGTGGAGCGACTTCCTCGACGAGCGGCGCGTGGCGGTGGCCGGGCGCTGGAAGTTCCTCATCCGCGGCAACCTGACGTCGAGCCTCTTCGACCTGCAGGAGGACCCGTGGGAGGAGAACCAGCTCGACGCGAACGACCACCCGATCGCGACGCGCTACCTGCGGGTGCTGCAGGGGCAGTTCCTCGGCGCGGAGAACCGGGCCGAGTGGCTGAGCGCGGAGCAGCAGGAGGGCGTCCAGCTGAACGCGAGCGACGCCGAGGTGGACGACGAGCTCCAGCAGCAGCTGCGCGAGCTCGGCTACATCAACTGAGGTCGCCCGAGCGCCCGCTCTCCGTGCGGGCGCTCGGGGTATCCCTCCCTTCGGTCGGGATGCGTTCCGCCGTCCGCTTTCCGCTGTCCGTGCTGGCGCTCGGCTTCTGCGGTCCATGCCGCGTTCGCGGAGCA
>PABA01000091.1 GCA_002699025.1 Sandaracinus sp.
AGGCCCTCGTCGACGGCGGCGCCGAGGCGCGCGTCGACGGCGCGTACGGTGCCGTCCACCGGGCTCTTCAGCGTGAGGGCGCCCCGCGCGCTCAGCTCGCGCCGCTCCGCCGGCCCGACCCCCGCGCTCCGTAGGCGCGCCTCGGCGACGCCGAGCCGGGAGCGGAGCGCGGCCATGGCGTGCTCGACCTCGTGGAGCGCGCTCGCCCGCACGAGGTTCTCGCCGCGGAGCGTGCGTAGGTTGGCGAGGCGCTCGGCATGCACCGCGAGCTCGGCCCGCGCGCCGCGCGCTTCGGCGACGGCGAGGGCGAGCTCGGGCGCGAGCACCTCCACGAGCGGCGCGCCGGCCTCCACCCGATCGCCCGGGGCGACGTGCACGGCGCGGACGTGGGCGGGGAAGGGCAGGCCCACGTCGGCGCCGGCGGCGGCGCCCCGGCCGACGACCCGGCCGAGGGCCCGGAGGAGCGTGGCGTCGCCCGGGGCGTGGACGCGGGCCCAGCCGTGCCGGGCGCTCGGCGGCGCGCTCCGATCGGGAGCGGGCGGGGGCGCCGCGTCGGGTTCGCCGCAGGCGAGGGCGAGCAGGGCGAGGGCCGAGAGGAGGGGGCGGTTCATCGTGCGTTCTCCCGGTGGAGGGCGCCCCGGAGCAGGGCGATGCGAGCGCGCGCCCAGCGGGCGTCGCGGAGGGCGAAGAGGGCGCGCTGGCGCGCGGCGAGGAGCGCGCGGCGGGCGGCGAGCTCCTCGAAGACGGTGGCGGCGCCGAGCGCGCGGCGCCGGGCCCAGGCCTCGGCTGCGGCCTCGTGCGCGGGGACGACCTCCTCTTCGAGCGCCGCGAGGGCGGCGTCGGCGGCGGCGCGCTCGGCCAGGCAGGCGCGCCAGAGCGCGCGGGCCTCGCGGAGCGCGCGGGCCTCGGCGATGGCGGCGCCGGCGAGCTCGGCCGCGGCGCGGGAGCGGGCGCGCTGGTTGCGCTCGAAGGCCGGGAGCGTGACCGAGACGACGGCGAAGGCGGCGAAGCCATGCGGCGCCGCCGATTGCCCCGCGCCGCCGGGCTGATCGAGCTGCACCTGGGCGCCGAGGCCGAGCTGCGTGGCGCCGCTCGCGTCGGCCTCGTCGAGCCGCGCGGCGGCGGCTTCCCGCGCGGCGCGGGCGAGCTCGGCCGCGGGGAGCGCGGTGACGTCTTCCCGCGCGAGGGCGGCGTTCGGGGGCAGCTCGGGCTCCGGCGCCGGGCCCGCCGTGGCGAGGAGAGCGTCCGCGGGGGCGGCGACGCGCTCGGCCAGCGCGGCCCGCGCGGTCTGCAGCGCTCCCGCGTGACGGGCGCGGAGCTCGCGGGCCTCCGCCTCGGCCGCGCGCAGGCTGGCGGCGTCCGCGCGGGTCGCCGCGCCGAGCTCCTCGGCGCGCGTGAGCGAGGCGCGCCACTCGGTGAGGAGGGCGAGGTCCTCGTCGAGGCGCGCCATGCGCTCCTCCGCCGCGCGCAGATCGAGCCAGGCCCGCGCGGCCTCGAGGCGCGCGTGGAGCGTCTCGGCGTCCACCTGGCGGACCAGGGCCTCGCGCTCGGTCCGCGCGGCCTCGAGGCGCGCGCGCCCGTAGCCGCCGAGGCGCAGGTTCTGCACGAGTGAGGCCTGGAGCTCGGCGCCGCGCTCGTCGTCGCCGGCCGCGCGCCAGCCCGGCATGAGCGTGAGGGTCGGGTTCCCGCCGGCGCGGCTCAGGGCCGCGTCGCCGCTCGCGCGCGCCCCGAGGCGGGCGTCGGCCTCGGCGACTCGCGGGTGCGACGTCGCGCGCTCGAGCGCCTCGTCGAAACGCAGATTCTGCGCTGTGGCGTGCCCCGGCGCGAACGGGAGCGCGGCGAGGAGCGCGAGCGCGAGCGGGAGCCGAAGGAGCATGGTCCCGGTGTAGCGATCCCGCCGCGGACGCCCCTGAGAGCTTCCTGAGAGGCTTCTCAGGAAGGCGCGCGGACCCCTGCGAACGCGGGCCGTCGCGAAGGTGAGAATTCTCGCGCGGACCACGCTCGAGGCGCTCGAGGGGGGCGGCTCGCCCAGAGGGCCGCGAAGACGGGGCCCGCCAGGCGGCGCGTGCGCGGCCGGCGTGCGCCCTCGCGCGCTCTCTGGCTCGCTCCCTGCAACGCGCGAGGGCCATGCTTCGCCTCCTCTCCGTCGCGCTCGGGCTCGGCGCCATCCTCGGTCTCTCGGGGTGCGCGACGACGCAGCCCTGGGAGCGCGAGTACCTGGCGCGCCCGGAGATGGCGCCCGACGACGACGCGGATCGGAGCGCGCTCCGGCAGCACTACCTGGGTACGCGCGAGGGCGCGGTCGGCGGCTTCGGCGGTGGGGGCGGAGGCTGCGGGTGCAACTGAGTCCGGAGGAGGGCGCCTGGGCTCGGTGTGGAGCCGCGCGCCTGCCGTGGGGGCTCGGCCTGCTGTTGGCGCTCGGCCTGGTGCTCGGCGTGGGCCCGGCGCTCGCGCAGGACGCCGTGGAGCCGCCCCCGGCTGCGGGCACCGCGGAGGAGCCAGACGCACCCGAAGACGCCGGTTCGGAAGACGCCGGTTCGGAAGGCGCCGGTTCGGAAGGCGCCGGGTCCGAGCACGCCGGCTCCGATGACGAGCTCGACGACGCGGGCGCCGCGCCGCCGGCCATGCCGCTCGACGGCCGCCTCCGCGCCGCCACCGACGTGCTCGTCTACTCGGACGACAACGCCGTCCGCGTGGTCTCCCCCCAGCTCAGCGTCCGCTACGCCCTCGACGAGGACGGCGGCGAGATCTCCGCGCGCGCCGTCGTCGACGTCATCAGCGCCGCGAGCGTCGACGTCGTCACCCACGCCACGAACGGCTTCGACGAGGTCCGCTACGAGGCCGAGCTCGCCGCCTCCAAGGCCTTCGGCGACCACACCCCCTCGCTCGCCTATCGCGCCTCCCGCGAGCCCGACTACGTCTCCCACGGCGTCAGCGTCGGCCTCACGAGCCGCCTCGGGACCCCGGACAGCGTCCTCGCGCTCGGCTGGGGCGGCACCTTCGATCGCGTCGGCCGATCGGGCACCCCGCGCGACGCCTTCGAGGAGCACCTCCAGACCCACACGGCGAGCCTCGCCTACACCCAGACGCTCTCCCCCCGCCTCCTCCTCCGCGGCGCCTACAACCTCGTCTACCAGCGCGGCTACATGGAGAAGCCTTACCGCTACGTGCCGCTCTTCACGGAGGCGCAGGCCGCCGCCGCCGAGGCCTCGGGCGGGCTCGACCTCGACTCCTTCGACGCCTTCCGCAGCAACGTGCGTCCCCCGGAGGAGGTCCCGGACACGCGCGTCCGCCACGCCGCCGCCCTCCGCGCGCTCGCCTATTTCCCGGACACGCGCACCTCGCTGCGGCTCGACTACCGCTTCTACGCCGACGACTGGGACGTCCGCGCCCACACGCTCGAGCCCGTCGTGCGGAGCGCGATCCGCGAGCATTGGGAGCTCGCCGGCTGGCTGAGGGCCTACCGGCAGAGCGGCGCCTCCTTCTGGCAGCGCGCCTACGTCGTGCCCGACCTCGGCACGCTCCCCCACTACCGCAGCGTCGACCGCGACCTCTCTCCCTACACGACGCTCACCTTCGGTCTGCGCACGACCTGGCGGAACGAGCGCTGGGCCGTCTACCTCGACGCTGCGGTCGCGCAGACCTGGTACGACGACTTCCTCTACCTCGACACCCTGACCGCCTTGCTCGCCCAGGCCGGCGTGAGGATCACCCTATGAGCCGCGCTGCCCTCGCCCTCGCCCTCGCCCTGCTCGCCGGCTGCCTCGGCTCCACGCCCGACGAGGCCGAGGCGGAGGCGCTCGGCGACACGGACCACCACTTCGGCGGCGAGCCCGGCCCCCAGCACCGGCCGGGCCAGCCCTGCCTGCTCTGCCACGGTTTCCAGCTCGCCGGCACGGTCTACCGCTTCGCGGACGATCGCGCCGGCGTGCCGGGGGCGCGCGTCCACGTGATGGACGGCGAGGGCCGGAGCTTCACCGCGACGACCAACTCGAGCGGCAACTTCTACGTCACCCGCGGGGGCGAGCTGGAAGAGGACGACGACGGCGAAGTCGAGCTGCCCTACGCGCTCGCCTATCCGCTGGAGGTGGAGATCGAGCACGAGGGCATCGCCCGTCCCATGCGCAGCCGGATCTGGCGCGAGGGGAGCTGTGCCCACTGCCACGGCCCGGAGGTCGGCCCCGACTCGGCCGGCCGGATCGTCCTCGAAGACGGGAGCGCGCCGTGAACGCTCGCCTCACCCTCGCGCTGGCGTGCGCGGCCCTCGCCTGTGGCCCCGAGGTCGGCTCCGATCCCATGAGCGCGCCCGACGTCGGTCGCTACGACGCGCTCCACCCCTACCTCGAGGCGCGCTGCGCGACCCTCGACTGCCACGGGGACGCGGGCCGGCCGCTCCGCCTCTTCTCCGAGACGGGCCTCCGCGCGCCGGGGGTCGAGCGCGACGCCGAGCTCCAGCCTCAGGAGCGCATGGCCAACGCCTGGGCGCTCGTCGGCGTCGATCCCGGCGCCGAGCCGGAGTCGCACCTCTCGGTGCTCAAGCCCCTCGCCGAGCAGGCCGGTGGCATGCATCACGTCGGCGAGGCGGTCTGGGCGAGCGTCGAGGATCCGGGCTATCGCTGCCTCCTCGGCTGGCTCCGCGAGGACGGCGACGCCGCCTGGGAGGGCGCCTGCGCCGCAGCGCGCGAGACCTGGTCGGTCCCGCCGCCCACGCCCTAGCAAGTCGAAGAGCCAGCGCCCGTGCCCGTGCCCCTGCCCCTGCCCCTGCCCGCGAAGGGCCGATCGAGGGTCGAGGGCACGCGATCGCCGGTCATCGAACGCGGCCGGGCTGCGCGTCGTGCGTGTCCTCGCGAGCCGGGGCACGCATCGAAGCCGCGGCCCCGATGCCCGCGAACGGCGGATCACTCACGCGCCTCCCGAGCATCGAAGGCGAGTGGCCAGCGCGTGGTGCTCGTCCTCCCGGGCACGGGCACGGGCACGGGCACGGGCACGGGCGGGCGCTAGAACATCGCCGCGTACGCGACCTCGACGCCGTAGAGCCAGTTCTCGTCGCGCACGTCCTCGCCCTCGAGGTCGATCAGGCTCGCGTGCGACCACTGCACGAAGAACGCGGGGCGGATCAGGCCGGAGCGGCCGATCAGCACGTCGAGGCCGACGCGCGGCTTGGTGACGAAGCCCCAGTCGCTGCCGTTGTAGAGCACGCCCGCGCCGACGCCGCCCATCACCAGCAAGCGATCGGTGAGCGGCGCGTGCACGCTCAGGTCGACGAGGGCCGTCATGGCGAAGCGCGTCTGCTGCCCCGTCTTGCCGCCGAAGATCTCGTTGACGTAGCTGAGCTGGAGCCCGTCGGCGAAGAACCAGCCGATGGCGGGGGCGAAGCGCGCCGTCACGAAGTCGCGGCCCTTCAGGAGGGCGCCGGAGCCGCCGACCTCGAGCACGCCCGCCGAGCCGTAGGCCGTGGGCCCGCCCACCCCGACCTGCTCGACGACGTCGAGCGCCGCGTCCCGCCGCTCGAGCACGCCGGGCACGGGCGGTGTCGGGTCCGGATCCGCCGTCTGGAGCGACTCGTCGTCGTCGTGGGCGGCCTCGTGCTCCTGGGCGATCTCGTTCGGCGAGGACGCGCTCGGCGGCGCGGTGCCCCGCGGGTCGCGCTGCGCCGCGGCGGTCTGCGCGAGGAGCGGGAGGAGGAGGGCGAGGGAGAGCGTCGTGCGTGCCACGGTCTCCGTCGTCGCAAGCCGCCTGCCACGGCGCGGCGGTCTGCTCCTGCACGTCCATCCGTGACGTCTTGCCCCGCTCGCGGCCGTTCGCCTCCGCCGAACGGCGCGTCCTCCCGGCCTCCCGGCGGCTTCGGCGAAAGGTGCGTCCGCGGGACGGGACCGGAGATGGAGGGTCCCGCCCCGCGTCCGCGGCGGGCGGCTCGGGGTGGTGGGGGGGGTGGAGCGGCCCGCGTGAGTCGGCGGCGCTCCTCAGGCGCAGTCGAAGGTCGCGTCGATCGCGTCGGCCAGCGCGCCCGGATCGACGCCGCTCGGGTCCTCGTTCGAGAGCGCGTCGCGCAGGGCCGCGGCTCCGTCGCCGTCGCGCTCCGTGTAGCCGCGGTCGAGCGCCTGGCCGAGCACCTGGACGAAGGCCCAGTGGTAGAGCTGCTCGTCGCCGCTGGTGCGGCCGACCTCGCGCAGCCGCTCCGCGACGATGCGCGCCACGCCCGTGAGCACGGCGCGGTCGTGCTGCGCCCGCGCCCGATCGCGGAGGTCGAGCATGGTCGCCGTGTCCGCGTCGTCGAGGTCGCGCCAGCAGCGCACGGCGAAGATGCCGTCCCAGGCCCGGTCGTGGGCGTAGGGCGCCACCTCGCGCACGTAGCGGGCGAGGCCGATGCCGCCGCGCGCCTCCTCGCCCCCGGCGTAGTAGGCGTAGGCCGAGTCGCAGTCCTTCGCCGTCGTCGTGCAGCTGAAGGCCTCCTTGTAGGTGGAGGCGTAGAGGAACCAGAGCAGCGCGCCCTCGATGCGGGCCGCCTGGATGCGCGCGGGCGCCTCCTCGTCGATGCCCCGCATGAAGGCGTCGAGGAGGATGGGCTGGAGCGTCGAGGGGCCGACGCAGTAGTCCGGGAACATCTCCGGGCTGCCTTCGAGGGTGCAGTCCGTGCCCTCGGGCACCTCGAAGTGCGGGTCGTAGCGGCGCACGACGCGCGAATCGAGGCCCTCCTCCTCCTGGTAGATGCCGCGCGCCATCAGGAAGTCGTCGCTCGAGGGATCGCTCGTCGGGTCGAAGAGGAGCTCGGCGATCTCCTCGAAGCCGCGGACGCGCGCGATGGTGCTGATCGAGTCCTGGATGCGGACGTACTCGTTGCCGTCGGAGACGCACTCGGGCCAGGCGTCGTCCTCGCAGGGGGCGTAGTCGTCGGCCGCGGCCATGCAGCCGGCCGGCGCCTCGGGCCGCTCCGCGGCGGGGACGGGCATGCAGGCCATGGGTCCGGCGTCGTCGGTCGTGCCGGCGTCGTCGCCCACGGCGGCGTCCGGGTCGGTCGTGCCGTCGTCGTCGCCGCAGCCGAAGGCGAGCGATACGCAGAGGGCGAAGCTGGAGATCGTTCCGAATCGCACGAAGGGATCGTCCCCGGTCCGGAGGGCGCGCGGCAATCCGGGGAAGCGCCCTTTCGGGACGAGGGGAAACCCTGGCTTCGGGCGCCATCGTTCGGCAGGCTCGTTTCCCGGAGGCCACGGTTCGGCGAGCCGGAAAGGTGGGTGGAACGATCGGTGGCGCGCGGCGACGATCCGACGCTCACTTCGATGTCGGGCTCGGCGTCCGAGCCTCCGCGTCGAACCTGAACGTCAGACTTGGACGTCGAACTTGAACGTCAGACCTGAACGAGGCCGAGGCGCACGGCCGAACGCACGAGCCCCGCGACGTTCGACACGCCGAGCTTGCCCATGAGCCGGCTCCGGTGCCCCTCGATGGTCTTCACGCTGATGCCGAGGGCCCGCGCGATCTCCGGGCTCGAGCGCCCCTCGCCCACGAGCTGGAGCACCTCCCGCTCGCGGCTCGTCAGCCGCGCCTCGTCGGCCCCGCCGTCCGCGTCGAGCACGATCGCCGCCACCGCCGGGCTGAAGAAGGCCTCTCCACGCGCCACGGCCTCCACGGCCTTGCGCAGGTCGCCGAGCCCCGAGCCCTTCACCAGGTAGCCGCGCGCCCCCGCCCGGAGCGCCGGCCGCACGTGGGCCGCCGTCGCGTGCATGCTCAGCACGACGACCTGCGTGTCCGGGCAGGCCTTCCGGATGCGCGCCGTCGCGTCGACGCCGTTCAGCTTCGGCATGGCCAGGTCCATCACCACCACGTCGGGCGCGAGCTCCTCGGCCAGCGCCACGGCCTCGCGCCCGTCCGAGGCCTCCCCCACCACCTCGAAGTCGCTCTCCTCGGCGAGCAGGGCCCGGAGCCCCTCGCGTACGATGGTGTGGTCGTCGGCCAGCAGCACTCGGATCATGGCGTCTCCTCGATGGGCAGCTCGAGCAGGATAGCCGTCCCTTCGCCCGGCGCGCTCGCGATCTCGAGCGAGCCGCCGAGGAGCTCGGCCCGCTCGCGCATGCCGCGGAGCCCGTGGCCGCCCTCCTCGACGGCCGCGGGGTCGAAGCCGACGCCGTCGTCGCGCACCTCGAGGCGCAGCCGCTCGCCGAGCGCGAGGCGCAGCTCGATCCGCTCGGCGTCGGCGTGGCGCTGCGCGTTGTGGAGCGCCTCCTGCGCGACCCGGTAGGTCGCCGTCTCGAGGGCCGGCGCGAGGTCGAGCTCCGCCGGGGCCTCGAGGCGCACGTCGAGGCCGCTGGTCTCGCCGAGGTCGTCGCAGAGGCGGGCGAGCGCGTCCCCGAGGCCGACCTCGTCGAGCACCGAGGGGCCGAGCACCTCGACGGCGCCGCGGACCTCGTCGATGACCTGGTCGACGAGGGCGAGGGGGCGCTCGGCGGCGGCCTCGCGGGCGGCGAGGAGCTGGAGCTGGAGTCGGATCCCCGTGAGCACCTGACCGACGCCGTCGTGGAGCTCGCGGCCGATGGAGCGGCGCTCGGCCTCCTGGAGGGCGACGGCGCGCGCGCTGAGCTCGCGGAGGCGCCGGTCCCGATCCTCGAGGTCGGCGACGCGATCGGCGACCTGCCCCTCGAGGTCGGCGTTGAGGGCCTCGAGCTCGCGCTGGGAGGCGCGGAGATCGTCGATGAGGTCGCGGATGCGCTGCTCGGCGGCCCCGAGGGCCCGGCGCGGGAGGAGCCAGAGGACCCCCGCGAGCAGGAGCCCGAGCGCGAAGAAGGGGAGGGCGAGGCCGAGGGCGGCGCGGCGGGCGCTCGCGAGCCCGACGGCGACCCAGACCTCGCCCGCGTCGCCGAGGGCAGCGCGCTCCCAGACGTGCGCCGGGGGCGCCCGCCCCGAGTCGGCGACCGGCACGCGGCGGTCGTCGTAGACGCGCACGGCGGCGGCGGCGGGCTCGGGCCGGTAGCGCCGGAGGTGCTCGACGACCTTCGGCGAGTCGTAGCGCCAGAGGATGGGCCGACGGGCGGCCTCGTGACCGAGCGTGGCGGCGAGCTCGCGGGCCACGCCGGCGCCGCGCTCCCGGAGCTCGTCGACGCGCACGACGTAGTAGGCCGTGGGCGCGCTCGCGCCGACCACCGCGACCAGGGCGACCAGCACCGGCAGGCTCCGCGCCGCGAGCGTTCGAGAGAGGCCGAGGGGCATCAGTCGCGCCCTCCCACAACCCGTGCCCGTGCCCCTGCCCCTGCCCGTGCCCGAGTCCCCTCTCGGTCCCGACCCCGTCCCGCTCGAGCTCCGGCCCCGGCGCCCGCTCCGGCTTCTGCACCGGCTCCGGCTTCTGCACCGGCTCCGGCTTCTGCACCGGCTCCCGCTTCGGCTCCAGCTCCCGCTTCGGCCCCAGCTCCCGCTCCCGCTTCGGCTCCCGCTCCCGCGTCTGCACCGTCTCCCGCGCCCACGGCGTCTCCCGCCGCGCCCCGCGCTCCCACGCCCTCGTACCCCGCCTCCACCACGATCCCCCGCGCCACCTCCCCCTCCAGGAACGCCATCCACCCGCTCGCCCGCGCGTCACCCGCCCGCGCCGCCGCGATCAGCGGCTTCGTCACCCGCGTCGCCAACGCCACCGCCTGCGCCCGCGCCCCCCGCAGCCGCAGCTGCGCCGCGTCCGTCAGCCCGATCGCCCCCTCGACCTCGTCGAGCGCCCGCACCATCGCGCCGTCCGTGTAGAGCACCTCGAAGCGCTGCGCGCGCACGGCCGCGTCGTGGGCCTCCGCGGCGCGCGGCCAGGTCTCCCGGAGCGCCCGCACCGACGAGTCCCCGAGCTCCCGGAGCAGCGGCACCACCCGTCCCGCCTCCCCGCGGTAGAGGCGTACGAGCTCCTCCTCGCCCCAGGGCTCGGCGCGCCTCGGCGCCCGCGCGTTCGCCGCCAGCACGACCCGGGCCCGCGCGTAGGTCACCGTGCGCAGCCCCTCTCGCTCCGCCTCGCTCGGTGGCCGGGAGAGCAGGGCCACGTCGATGGCCCCGTCCCGCAGCGCGCGCACGCCGCCGCCCGATCCGATCGAGCCGTGCACCCGCACGCGCTCCCCGGTCTCCGCCTCGAAGGCGGCGGCGAGCCGGCGCGTCAGCGGGAGGTTGCTGCCCGAGCCGGCGAGCTGGAGCGCTTCTCCCGCGCGCCCGACCGGCGGCGGCGAGGCGGGCGCCACCGGGGGCTCCGGGCCGGCCTCGGCGCGGCGCGCCAGCGCCCAGGACGCGCCGAGCACCGCGACGACGACCAGCCCCGAGGCGATGACGGTCCAGGAGAGGCGCACCGCCGGCCAGCTTGCGTCATGCGGCCGCGCGCAGAAAGCCCCGCGCGCGTCAGCCCTCGAGCTCGGGCACCTCGACGCCGAGGAAGGCCGCCGCCCGGAGCGCCGCGTCGAGGCTCAGCTTCGTCCCGCCGAGCGTGTTGCTCCGCGGGTCGATCACCACCTCCTCGGCGTCCCGGAGGTCCGCGCCGATCAGCGTCGTCTCCTGGAAGGTCGCCCCGGCGAAGCGCGAGCCGCGCAGGCAGGCGTCGCGGAGATCGGCCCCCGTGAAGACGGCCTCGTCGGCGACGCAGTCGCGCATGAGCAGCCCGCGCAGGCTCATCCCGGCGAAGCTCGCGTAGCGGAGCTGGCAGCCCTCGAAGGCGACCTCGAAGCCGAGGGCGTAGGCGAGGCTCCAGTCGACGCCCATGAGCTTGCAGCGGGTGAAGCGGACGTCGCGGAAGGCGACGTCGTAGGCCGCGAGCATCGTCAGGTCGCAGCCCTCGAGCTCGCACTCGGTGAAGACCCCGCCGCGCAGCGTCGCCCGGTCCAGCGTGCAGCGCTCGAAGCGGCACCCCTCGAAGCGCTTCTTGCGCCACTCGGCGCCGCTCAGGCTCAGGTCGCGGAGCGTCTCGCCCTCGAGCTCGTCCGTTGCCTCCAGCGCCGCTTCGAGCTCCTCGCGGGTCATCGCGCCCCTACTTGCCGAGGTTGTACTTGGCGATGCAGTAGAGCGCGCGGACGCCGTCCTTCCAGCCGATCTTCTTGCCTTCGGCGTAGGTCCGGCCGCTGTAGGAGATGCCCACCTCGTAGATGCGCAGGCCCTGGCGCGCGAGCTTCGCGGTGATCTCCGGCTCGAAGCCGAAGCGGTCTTCTTCGATCAGGACCGCCTGGATCACCTCGCGGCGGAAGACCTTGTAGCAGGTCTCCATGTCCGTGAGGTTCAGGTTGGTCATCATGTTCGACATCAGGGTCAAGAACCGGTTGCCGACCATGTGCCAGAAGTAGAGGACCCGGTGCGACTCGCCGCCGATGAAGCGGGAGCCGTAGACCACGTCCGCGCGGCCGTCGACGATCGGCTCGAGCAGGCGCGGGTACTCGTTCGGGTCGTACTCGAGGTCCGCGTCCTGGATGATGACCACGTCGCCCGTGCAGGCCTGAAAGCCCGTGCGCAGCGCGGCGCCCTTGCCCTGGTTCCGCTCGTGCAGGATGACGACGACGTTGTCGTGGACCTTCTCGAGGGCCGCGAGCCGATCGCGCGTGCCGTCCGAGGAGCCGTCGTCGACGAGGATCAGCTCCTTGCCCTCGAAGGCCGAGGGCAGCTCGACGGCCTGCACCCGGTCGACGATCTCGTCGATGGTCTGGAGCTCGTTGAAGACGGGGATGACGACGCTGAGACGCACCGAGCGCATGAAGCACAGATCCCCGCCCGGTGCCAGCGCTCGGGCTCGCTTCCCGCCGCCGCCCGGCTCCCTTCGGCGCGCGTTCCCGAGCGGCTCCCGGGCGCCCCGGGCGCGGCCCTCAGAGGGCGGCGCGGGCGTCGTCGGCGGCGGAAGGGCGGAGCGCGCGCCAACGGAGCCGGCCGAGCGCGCGGAGGGCCCGGCTCGAGGCGGCGACGACGAGGGCGAAGAGGAGCGGCTCGACGAGGAAGCGGAAGCGGTTGTTCTCACCGATCTCCACGACCGAGGAGACGAGCCAGACGTAGAGGGCCGTGCCGCCGAGGAGCGTGAGGGTGGCGCGCGTGGCGCGGCTCTCGGGGCCGGGGACGAAGGTCCGCCAGAGCGCCCAGAGCGCGGCGAGGAGCACGAGCGCGAGCCAGCCCCAGGCGACGTGTGGCCAGGAGCGGGGGCCCCAGGCGGCGCGCGTCTCGTCGCCGGCGAAGGCGTAGGGCACGCCCCAGAGCGCGTCGTAGATCCGCGGGAGCGGGCCGAGGTGGGCGCGGTTCGGGGCGAGGAAGGCGTAGTCCGTGGTCGGCTTCCAGAAGATCTCGGCCGCCTTGCGGACGCTCTCGCCGTAGACCTCCGGGTGGTCCTCGAGCATCACGCGCGCGTCGGCCATGAAGCGCTCGGCGATGCGCACGTAGGCGGCGTGGTGGTAGTTGGGGTGACCGTTCGACTTGTAGGGCGCGCGGATCACCGGGTGCTCGGGCCAGTCCGCGGGGACGGCGCGCCAGGCGGAGGGGTAGCGGCGGAGCTCGGCGAAGGGGCCGACGAGGGAGAGGCGGGAGAGCGCGCCCTCGCGCACCTTCGCGCGCCGGACGGGGCCGGGCGCCTCGGCGACGGCGAGCTTGGCGACGCTCATGCCGAGCCAGCTGCTCGCCGTCGGGCGCCCGTAGAGGGCGAGGTTCTTCGCCGGGACGCTGGCCGCGAGGAGCAGCCCCGGGAGCGCGGCCCAGAGGAGCGCGCGGCGGCGCGAGGGCCGCGCGAAGGCGAGCACGGTGACGAGCACCGCCAGGAGCCAGAGCGGGTGGAAGAGGCTGCGGACGAGGGTGACGAGCGCGAAGAGGACGAAGGCGAGGGCCGCGGCGCGGGCGCTCCCCCGGGCGACGGCGCGGTGCGCGAAGAGCGCGCCGAGGACGAGGAGGGCGGCGACGGGGAAGCTGTAGAAGACCCAGCGCTCGTAGAGGATCGAGGCCGGGCTGAAGGCGAAGAGGAGGGTGGCCGTGGCGGCGCCGAAGCGGCGGGTGCCGAGGCGGCGGAGCAGGGCGTAGAGGCCGCCGTGGAGGAGGAGCGCGAGGGCGAGGCCCGAGAGGAGGAAGGCGAGCGCCGGGTCGTCCGCGCGGACGTGGGCGCCGAGGAAGAGGTTGTAGAGCGGGGGCTGGGCGTGGTCGTAGAAGACGCTCCGCCAGAGGTCGTGCTCGAGGAGCTCGGGATCGAGGAACTGCCAGAAGTAGGGCAGCGTGGAGAGGTCCGGGCGGACGCCGAGGGCGTGGTAGAGGAGCCGGCTGAGGAGCGTGCCGACGAGCACGAAGGGGAGGACGCGATCGCGGGCGAGGCGCGCCTGGGCGTGGGCCGAGGGAGCCGCGAGATCGCGGGCGAGCGCGCGCATGCCGTCAGGCGGGCTTCTGGGCGTGGCAGATCAGGCCGAGGCCGAGCGGCACGCGGAGGTGGTCCTCGAGGCGCACGAGGGGGACGAGCTTCTCGAAGGTGTGGACCTGCTTCGGGTCGGGCACGCGGCGGCGCAGGAGCTTGCCGTTGACCCACCAGCCGGCGAGGCCGAGGAGGTTCATGTACTCGAGGCGGTCGACGCGGAGGCCGGCGCCCTGCATGAGCGCGCGGAAGGCGCCGGTCGAGTAGCGGCGCCAGTGGCCGAGGGCCTCGTCCATGGGACCGAAGGCGAAGGCGCCAGCGGGGACGTAGGTGAGGAGCCAGCCGCCGGGGCGGAGCAGGTCCACGAGCTGGCGCACGGCGGCGGCGTCGTCGTGGATGTGCTCGAGGACGTTCATGGAGATGACGACGTCGAAGCGGCGCGCGGCGAGGGCCGGGGGCGGCGGGTGGTCGAGGTCGAAGCGGTGGACCTCGGCGTGGGGGTGGGGGGCGAGCTCGGCGCGGAGCGTGTCGAGGTAGGCGTCCTCGACGTCGGTGGCGACGAGGCTGTCGGCGTCGCGGGCGAGGAGGCGGCTGATGTTGCCGATGCCGCTGCCGAGCTCGAGCACGTCGCCGCGGATGCGGTCGGCGAACTTGGCGTAGTACCAGGCGTTCAGGCGCGGCGTGCCGGCATGCATCTCGAGGACGCGGCTACCGGTGGGCTGGGCCTGCTCTCGCACCTCGCGGGACACGGGGAGGGGGAGTAGCAGGCCGAAGCGCGCGAAGCGAGCCCCGGCCGAAGCCCGCGAAGCGGGCGACGGCCCCCCTGCCCCTGCCCCTGCCCGTGCCCGTGCCCGCAGATCGGAATGGAGAACGACGGGGAGCGAGAGGAGCTCGAGCCCGAGCGATGAGCGCAGCCCGAGCGAGAGCCCATGCCCGAGCGAGAGCCCCCAGCTCCAGCCCGAACACTCCAGTCCAAGCCCCAGCTCCAGCCCGAGCCCCGAGCGCGAGCGGAGGGCCGCTCAGGGGCGGGGCCCGTCCTCGGGACCGGCGCTCGGCGGCGCGTCGCCCGGCGGCGCGTCCTCCGTCGGCGCATCCGCCGGCTCCTCGGGCGCCTGCGCGGCCTCCTCCCGGCGCTGCCGTTCCCGGAGCGCGCGCGCCTCCGCCTCCAGTCTCGACGCCTCCTCTCGGGCGGCCTCGCGGCCGGCCGGGGTGTCCGTCACGCGCAGCGTCTCGTGCACCTCGCGCGGGCTCCGCGGGTCTCGCCGGTAGACGAGGGGAGCGTCCGCGCCGGGGAGCTCGAGCGTGAGCTCGTCTCCGTCCACGGAGACGCTCGCCGTGGTCTCCTCGCCATCGAGGGTCCAGCGCACGCGCCCGTCGTCGACGGCCTCCCACGTGCCGCTGCGAGGCGCGCCCTCGTCGACGAGCTCGAAGCGGTGGTCTTCGTGGAAGGCGACGGCGCGCCACTCCGCCGGGGCGCTCCAGCTCCCCACGTAGTCCGGCGAGCAGCCGAGGAGCGAGGCCGCGAGCGCCCCCCAGCCCAGAACCCGCGTCGCGGCGCGTCGCCTCATGGGGCGATTCTACCGCACGCCGGGCCGCCCCGCGGAAGCCGAGGGCTCGGTCGTCGTCGCGAGAGCGCGCGAGTCGCCATCGCCTACTCCACGAAGCCACCGTCGATCGCCACGGCGGCGCCGCGCCCGATCAGCTCGAGCTCCACCGTGACCTCGCGGCCGGCCGCGTCCGGGGTCTCCACGCGCTCCACGTGGAGCGCGCCGTCGGGGGCGTCCGGCAGCTCGACGCGGCCGATGGGCTCGCCGTCGACGCGGAGCACGAGCTCTCCGCCGCCGCGCATGCCGTCGGGGACGGCCCAGATCAGCTCGAGCGCTTCCGTGCCCGCGACGGCCGGCCAGCGCACGCGGCGGTTCCACGGGCCCTGGTTCGGCACGAGCAAGAGCTCCCGCGGCATGCCCCCGACCTCGATGGGCTCGGTCACGGCGAGCCCCACCATGCCGCGCACGCCGTGGTCCTTCGTGGCGCACTCCCAGTTCAGGTGCTGCCAGTTCAAGAAGTCGCAGGGCGCCTGGCCGAGGAAGACGTCGGCGTCCCGGAGGCCCCGCGCGGAGGCGAAGCGGAGCGGCGCCTGGGCGGCGCGGACCCGGGGGACGACGCCGGCGACGAGGAGCGCGAGGGCCAGCGCGGCGAGCCCGGCGGCCCGGAGGCGGAGCGGCGCCGCGAGCGCCCGCGCGCCGAGCGCGCCGAGGGCGCCGCAGAGCGCGGGCAGGGGCACGACGAGGGCCGCGAGGGCGAAGGGCGGCACGACGCGCTCGGCGGCGGCGGGGAGCAGCGCGGCGAAGGCGAGGGCGAGCGGGAGCGCGAGCTGGACGCGGCCCCGGCCCGCGCCCGGTCGGGGGCCGAGCAGGAGCCCCGCGAGGGCGGCGAGCGCGAGGATGGCGAGCGGCAAGCCCGCCGGCGCGTGGGCCGGGGCCGCCTGCGTGAGCGACTCCCAGAGGGCGCTCGCGGGGAGGGGAGGGTGCTCGGGGGCGAGCGCCCGCGGCGTGGCGAAGGGGCCGCCGAAGAGCCAGAGGTTCACGCCCGCGGCCAGCCCGCCCACCACGAGGAACGCGACCAGCAGGCGCGCGAGCGGCCGCCGGCGCGGGCCCGGCGTGGCGACGAGCAGGCCCGCGGCGAGCGGGAAGACGGGGAGGGCCGCGCCCGCCGCCCACGGAGCCAGCGCGGCGAGCGCCCCGGTCAGCGCGCCCCGCCGCGCGCGCGCCGCCGCCAGGGCGCCGAGCGCGAAGACGGCGACGAGGAGCCCGACGAGATCGGTCGACGCCCGCGAGGCGAGCCCGGGGAAGAGCGCGAGCGCGAGGGCCCCGGCGGCCGCCGTCGCCCCCGGCGCCGCCGCCTCCCCGAGCCGGGCCGTCGCCCAGGCCAGCAGCCCGAAGAGGAGCACCGCGAGCAGCGCCAGGCCCCGTTCGCCGCCGAGCGCGAAGGGCGCCGCCACGACCGAGACGACCGGCGAGACCCGCGCCAGCCAGCCGCCCCCGGCGCGCTCGCCCCAAGCGAGGCCGCGGCGCGGCGCGAGCTCGTGCTCGGGGAAGACGTTCCGGAGCTCGAGCTGGCCCTGCGCGAGCGCGGTCGCCCCGTGGTAGGCGCCGTCCTTCGGCCAGCGATCCTCGAGCCGGCCCCCGCCGACGAGGCTCGCGAGGAGCACGGCGCCAGCGGCCACGCCCACGAGCGCCGCCGGGCGCGGCCGGAAGCCCGCCGCCCGACGCCGGAGCCGCGCGAGGCCCGCCGCGACCAGCTCGAAGCTCACCGCCAGCGCTGGGGTGAGCAGGGCGAAGGCGGGCCAGAGGAAGCGGTCCCCGTACCACTGGTACTTCGCGAAGATCCCGATGCTCAGCGCGAGCGCGAGCAGGGTCGCGAGCACGTAGCGCCAGCGGGTCCAGAGGCGCAGCAGGCCCGGCACGGCGAAGAACATCAGCGTGAGCCGATCGCGGATCCCGAAGGGCCCGCTCCAGAGCGACTTCAACCCCTCGCCGAGCGGCACGGAGAAGGCGTTGGAGACGTCGGCCACCTGCGGCTCCCCGCCGACGACGACGAGCACGCGGTTGTAGCCGGCCCACCAGGGCTTGCCGAAGAGCGCCCAGTTCGCGGCGGCGAGGGCGAGGAGCACCAGCGTGCCGGAGCCGAGCGCGCGGAGCAGCACGGGCAGGTCGCGGCGCCGCGAGGCGAGGATCGCGAGGGAGGGCAGGAACATCAGCGCCGTCGGCTTGAGGACGACGGTCCCGCCGAGGAGCAGCCCCGCCAGCCAGCCGCGCCGCGCCTTCAGCGCGACGAGGCCGGCGAGGAAGAAGAAGAGCAGCAGGATGTCGACGTGGTAGTCGTAGGCGTAGTCGCGGATGCCGGTCGCGAGCACGAAAGCGAGCCCCGCGGCGGCCGCCGCCCCCGGGGGCGCGAAGCGCCGGGCGAAGGCGAAGGCGAGGGCGCCGCAGAGCGCGAAGCCCAGCACGTTGAAGACGAGCGTGCCGTGGAGCCCCAGCGCCCAGAAGAGGGGCGTCGAGAGGATGGGCATCAGCACCGGGTGCTTGGGCAGGCGCCGTCCGTCCGTGCCGAGGGCGACGTTGCTCCAGCCGGCGTCGAGGTTGCGGTTCCAGCCCTGCTCGCCGTCGTACCAGCTCGCGCAGAATTCGCTCTGGTCGAGGCTCAGGTCCTCGACGAGGGTGACGTTGCAGTTCGTGTAGAAGCGCCCGTCGCGGTTGATCCAGGTGTTGGGCGCGTAGCGGGCCGCGACCTCCATCACCGTCAAGAGGAGCGCGAGCGCGAGGAAGGCGAGGAGCGTCTCCCGGGCCGGGCCGGCGCCGCCCGGCGCGGGATCGGCCGGCGCGCGATCAGGCGGGGAGGGGTCGCGCGGGGGGCGGCCTCTCGGAGGTCGGCCTCGCGGAGAACGACCTCGCGGAGAATGTCCGTGCGGAGAACGACCGTGCGGAGAATGTCCGTGCGGAGAACGACCGTGCGGTGGCGTCGTGGGGCCTTTCGCGCGGGGCGGCGACATGAGGCGAGACGAGTGGGCGAGACGAGGCGGGTGAGGCGGGGCGCGGGCCCCTCCGCTCGAGCCCGAGCACGAAGAGCGGCGCGCCGGGGGTGATACCGCGTTTCGCCGCTGCGCGCCTCTCGGGTGCGGCACCGGGTCGCGGAGCTCCCGTCGGCTCGGTCGCGGTGCCTCTCGGGGGCGAGCCCAGGCTCGCGGCGGCTCGTGCGGTCGCGTCGGCGCGTCGGCGCGTCGCGGCGGCTCGCGGCTACTCGCAGCGCACGCGCCAGGGGCGCACGCCGCCGCCCGCGCCGAGCCAGACCCGCTCGAAGGGCCCGCCGGGCGCCGCCGCCGCGCCGACGTCGCCCGGCATGGTCTCGCCCTCGCCGAGGACCCGCAGCGTCGGACCGAGGTGCACCAGGGCCGCGAGCCCGGCGACGAGCGCCCGATCGCCGCGCACGAGCACGGCCCCGCCGGGGGACCACTCGCCCTCGTGGGCCAGGGCGCCCCAGGGCGCGAGCGTCCCGTCCAGCCGGAAGCGCTCGAGGAGCACCCCGTCGCCGCCGCCCACGAGGAGCGCGTCCTCGGTCAGGGCGAGGGCCCGCGGGAAGGCGCGCCCCGGGAGGCTCCGCGAGCCGCGCGCCGTGCCGTCCGCGTCGAGCCAGCGGAGCTCGGTCTCGGGCCGCTCCGGCGTGCCTCGCTCGAGGAGCACGGCGAGGCCCGAGGGGCCGGCGGCGAGGCCGCGGAGCGCCCCTTCGAAGGAGATGGGGTCGCGCGCGACGGGTCGGTCCGGGCGCGCGAGGTCGACCGCGACCAGGGCGCTCCGACCCGCCTCGAGATCGCGCGACCCCACGAAGACGCGGTCGCCCCAGGCGGCGAGGAGGCGCTCGCCCGGGGGCACGGCGACGTCCAGGCGAGCGACCTCCCGCGGGCGGGCCGGGTCGTCGAGGGCGTAGACGCGCAGCGGCTCGTCCACGAAGTCGACGAGGCTCACGAGGTGCCCCGCCGCCAGCACGAGCCCGCCGGAGGCGGAGGCCCGCTCCTCGACGTGGCCGACCTCCACGGGCGGGTCGCCGTCCTCGACCCGGTAGACGTCGACGCCGATGGACTGGTGGTAGAGGTGGCCTCCCGCGAAGACCACCGGCCCGCGGCAGAAGCAGGGCTCGCCGAAGGTCTCGCCGACGGGCTCGAGCACGCAGCTCGGCAGCGCGCCGCCGTCGCTTCGGCCGCCGTCCTCGGCGAGGCCGGCGTCGGGGCCGCGCGCGCCGGCGTCCCGTAGCCCTCCGCCGTCCGGAGCCGCGGCGGCGTCCGCGTCGGCCAGCTCGAAGGAGCTCCCGCAGGCGGTGAGGAGCAGGAGGAGCGCGAGGTGTCGAGCGGTCATGGCTCCAGGGTCGCGCCCCGGGAGCCATCGCGCCCATGGATGTGCGCGACGTTTGCCATGTGCCCTGACTATGGCCCGCCCCTCGAGCGCGTCCGCCTCGACTTCGCTCGAGGAGGAGGCCGGGCCCGCTCCGGGAGCGGATCGCCGGGCTCAGGCGTCGTCGCCGTAGAAGACCCACATGTCGAAGCCCACTCCGTCCCCATCGATGGTCTGGGTCATGGCCGGGACGCCGTCGACCGTGCCGAAGCGGAAGCCGTAGTCGGCGCCGGCGGGGCAGCTCGTCGTGATCGTCGTCGGGCCCTCCGCCGCGTCCAGCGTGCCGCCGAAGGAGATGTCCGTCTGGCTCCCGTCGCGGAGGTCGGCGGTCGGCGCGACGATGTGGAGCGCGCCGTCGATCTCGAGCGCGCCGCCGGCCGAGACGAGCTGCCCGGCGTAGGTGAAGTCGGCGAGGCTCAGCAGGTCGGCCGAGTCGCTCACGAGCACGAGCCGGTCGACGACGAAGTGCCCCTCGGGGAAGGCGCCCCCCGCGTCGAAGCTCGGGCCGCTGTCCGTGACCTCGCCCACCACCTCCGGCGGCGCGCCGACGGGCTCGGCGATGCAGGCGCCCGGCCGGTAGTCGAGCTCGGGGGCGCTCTCGCCGCAGAAGTCGGCCGTCGGCGGCGTGACGTAGGTGAAGGCGTAGCACATCTCGTCCTGCGTCCGCGGCCCGGCGGAGACGACCTCGTCCCGCGGGTTGTCGTACTCGCAGTGGACGGTGAGCGCGTCGCCGCGCTCGAGCTCGAGGGGCAGGTCGTAGAAGAGCTGCGTCTCGAAGGACCAGCTCTCGAGCGCGAGCACGTTCTCGCGGCGTCCGTCGCGCGTCAGGTCGAGGGCGAAGCGGCTGCCGATCTCGTGCATGTGCGGCATGGAGGCGAGCACGCGCACGGGCTCGCGGACGGTGCAGGTGCGCTCGGCCGTGCCCTCGCTCCGCGCGGGGATCGTGAAGCCGAAGGCGCCCGGGCCCGGGTCGACCATGACGTACTCGTCGCCCTCGGGCGCCGTGACGTAGAGGCGGATACCGCTGTCGTCGACGGCGTCCTCGATGCCGGCGCCGTTGTTGTAGTGGATCTGCAGCCGGAGCGTGTCGTCCGGGCGGAGGCGCACGCCGCCCTCGGGGAACTCGATGGCGCCCGTGCCGGGAGCCCAGGCGTAGAGGTAGATCATGCCCGCGTCGCCCATGGCCGGGTCGCCGCGGCGGAGCGTGAGGTGGTGGAGCACGCGGCTCTCGTCGACGATGGCCTCGAAGCGGCGGATGAAGACGTCCTCCTCCGTGAGGTTCGTGAAGTCGAAGTCGACGTAGCGATCGAGGACGTCCGGGCCGACGGCGTAGTCGCCGGCCGTGAGCTCGATGGTCTCGAGGCCGGTCGGGGGCTCGTCGGGGGCGCGGAAGGGCGGGCGGTTCGCGTCGACGCCGACCGGGCTCTCGACGCGCACGGCCCCGCAGGAGCCCCACTGGGTGAGCGTGTCGCGCTCCGTGAGCGAGGGCAGGGGCGCGCCGACGGGGGGCATGGTCCCGGCGGCGACCTGGCGCACCAGCTCGTCGACGACGCGCTCGCCTTCGGCGCCCGCGAGGAGCGCGTCGTAGTCGAGGAGCGAGAAGGGTGCGCCGAAGTCCGGCTCGGTGCCGTGGCAGGTGCCGCAGGCGTCCTCGACGAGGGGGCGCACGGCCTCGTCCCACTGGGCGCGCGAGGGGACGCAGTCGGCGGGCGGGGTCGCGGCGTCGCCGCTGGACCCCGCGTCGTCGCCCGGGCCGGTGGGGCCGTCGTCGTCGCCGCAGCCGATGAAGAGCAGCGCACAGAGAAGCCCCGGCAAGAGGTGCCGCACCCGAGAAGCCCGCATCATGCGCGCAAGCATACATGGACGGGGACGCCCGCCGCACGGGCGAGCGCCCTTTCGGAGTCGGGGTGAGCCCGACTCGCGCAGTGCGAATCGGTGAATCGGTGAATCGGTGAATCGGTGAAGCGCAGGTCGCGGGGGAGTCGGTGCCCGGCGGAGTCGGTGCCCGGCGCGCGCTCGGGGACCCCGCGGGGGACGGACGGCGGGAGGACGGACGGAGCCTCGCCGCGAGCGCGCGCCCGGACGCCGCCTCGCCGCGAGCGCTGCTCGATGCGCTTCTCTACCTCGACGGCCGACGCCGCCCTGCGCGCGCCGTCGCCACGCTCAGCAGCGGGCCCAGTCGAAGGTCGGGCGATCCGGCTCGCCGTACTTCGTGAGCGCGCCCTCCGGGCCGACGGCGTTCGGGCGCTGGAAGATCCAGTTCTGCCAGGCGCTCAGGCGCGCGAAGATCTTGCTCTCGATCGTCTCCGGCCCGGGGAAGCGGAGGCTCGCCTCCATGCCCGTGAGCGCGTCCGGCGAGAAGCTCGCGCGCTCCTCGATGGCGATGCGCACGTCGTCCTCCCAGTCGATGTCGTCGGCGATGATCGTGACCAGGCCGAGCTCGTCCGCGTCCTGCGCGGCGATCGGCTCCTTCACGGCGAGCGCCTTCTCGACCCGCTCGGGCTCGTGGAAGAAGTGCGTCTGCAGCCGGCTCAGGCCCGTGCCCATGGGCAGGGTGCCGCCGTTCGCGCTCGAGAGGGCGACGGTCACCTTCTCGTCGTCGTCCTCGAGCATGTAGGAGCGGTCCGCGGCGAGCGCGAGCTCGAAGAAGACGCCGTGGAAGCAGCTCTCCTCGTCGACGATCGCGAAGAAGCTCCGCGAGGTGACGTCGAGGCGGCGGAGCACCCGCGCCTGGAGCCGGAGGATCTCGTTGGCCAGCCAGTGCTCGCGGTTCGCGTGCAGGGTCTCGTCGACCCGGCGCACGGCCTCCCCGTCGCCCCGCGTGTGGAGGAGCACCAGGCCGACCTCCGGGTAGTGGAAGCGGAGCTCGAGGATCGCCGCGTCGAGCTCGCGGAAGGCCCGGAGCGCCCACTGGTCCGCGCCGGCCGCCTGGATGCCCTCGGCGTCGGTCGGCTGGGGCTCGCTCGGTGCGTGCACCGTGAGCGTCGCGACGCGCTCGTCGGCGTCGAGCTCGAGCGTGACGTGCCGGTACTTCAGCGTGCTGCCCTCGCGCTCCGGGACGACCGGGTCGAGCGTGATGCCCGGGCCCTTCTCCACGTCCGCCGACTGGGCGGCGAGGGTCTTCGCGCGCTCGGCCACGGCCTCCTCGAACTTGCTGCGCGGGGCGATGGCGTCGACGAGGCCCCACTCCACGGCGCGCTTGCCGCGGATGCCCTCGCTGGTCGTGCAGAAGATGTCCGCGCGGTCGCGGCGCACGTTGCGCTTGTCGACGAGGCGCGTGAGGCCGCCCGTACCCGGGAGGACGGCGAGGAGCGGGACCTCCGGGAGGCTCACGGCGCTCGAGCCGTCGTCGATGAGGAGCATCTCGTCGCAGGCGAGGGCGAGCTCGTAGCCGCCGCCGGCGCAGGTGCCGTTGAGGGCGGCGAGGAACTTGATGCCGCTGTGCGCGCTCGCGTCCTCGATGTAGAGGCGCGTCTCGTTGGTGAACTTGCAGAAGTTCACCTTGAAGGCGTGGGTCGAGCTGCCGAGCATGGGGATGTTCGCGCCGGCGCAGAAGCAGCGGTCGATGCCGCTGTCGACGACGACCGCGCGGACCTCCGGGTGCTCGAAGCGGATGCGTTGGAGGGCGTCGGCGAGCTCGATGTCGACCCCGAGATCGTAGGAGTTGAGCTTGAGGTCGTAGCCGTCCTTCAGGCCCCCGTCGCGCTGCACCTCCATGGTGAGGCGGGCGATCTCGCCGTCGAAGGCGAGCTTCCAGTGCTTGTAGCGGTCGGGGTGGGTGTCGAAGGAGATCTGCATGGGGCACGGAAAGTAAGGAAAAGCGCGGCGAACGGGCAGGGGGGCGCGTGTGGAAACCCACTGCCGGCGGGCGCCGGGTTCGCGGCGAGGGGAGGCGCCGCACGCCGGAGGGGGGCTCGAGGGCTGGCGCGACGCCCGGGACGGGGATCCCGGAGGCGCCGCGCGCCGGAGGCGGGTCCCGCGGGGCGTCCGGGGTGCGGCCAAACGTCACGGGACGGACACCTGGCGTTCCCGGCGGGCCGGCGCAGACTGCGTCGCTGCCATGCTCACCCTCGCCCCGCCGCCCATGCCCCGCCCCGTCCGCCGCGCCCGCGCGCGCGCCCTCGCGCTCCTCGCGCCCCGCTCGCGCCGCGCCTTCTTCCTGCTCTGCGACGCGCTCCGGGACGAGGACGCGCTCGTCCGCGAGCATGCGGCCGGGGTGCTCGGGCGCCTCGGCGATCGGCGGGCCGTCCCGGCCTTGGAGCTGGCGCGCCCGAAGACGGCCGGGGCCTCGCGGCGGGCGATCGACGCGGCCCTCGAGGCGCTCGGCGAGCGGCCGCCGCTCGACGACGAGGCGCGGCTGCGCGCGGATCTGCGCGAGGGCCCGCTCGAGGTGCGCGTGGCCGCGGCGCGGAGCCTCGGCGCGCGGCGGGATCCGGCGAGCCGGCGCGCGCTCGAGGAGGCGCTCCGGGACGCGAGCGCGGAGGTCGGCGCCGAGGCCGCGAGGTCCCTCGGGCGGCGCGGCCGGGGCGCGGCCCGGGAGGCGCTCGAGGAGGTCGTGGCCGACGCGAGCTGGTTCCACGCGAGCGTGCGCGCGGCCGCCGTCGAGGCGCTCGGCGAGCTCGCGGATCGGCGCTCGCTGCCCCGGCTCCTCGACGCCGTGCGCGACCCCGACGCCGACGTGAGCCGGGCCGCCGTGGAGGCGCTGGCCCGCGTCGGTGACGCGCGCGCCGTCCCCGTCTTCGAGCGCATCCTCGAGAACGAGGACGGCTACTTCGCCCCCGCCGTCCGCGAAGCCGCCGAGCGCGCCCTGGCCCGCTGAGCGGTCTCCTCGAGGTCTCCTCGAGGTCGCGGTCCCATGGCCGCGCTGTCCGCCGAGCGCGGCCGCTCGGCCGCTCGGCCCGCGGATCGGCGCTCGGCCCGGGGGCCGCAGGTCCGGTCGCGCGCGCCGGCGGCGTACGCATCGGGCGCGCGCTCAGCCGACGTACGCCGCGAGCGCCTCCGCGAGGTGGTCGAGCACGACGCGGACGCGGGCGACGTGGCGGAGGTCCTCGTGGGTCACGAGCCAGACCTCGAGGGGGAGGCTCAGCCGTGGCAGCACGCGCACGAGGGCCGGCTCGCGGGCGGCGAGGGGAGCCTGGCAGGCACCGATGCCGACGCCCGCGCGGATCGCGGCGAGCGTGGCCAGGTCGTCGTCGGTGCGGAGCGCGTAGGCGCGGGCGCCGGTGGGCATTCCCGCGGCGGCCTGGGCGTCGAGCACGGCCCGGTCCCGGTCGGCGCCGATCAGCGCATGCCGCCCGAGGTCGCGTCGGCGCCGTGGCGGCTCACGCCCCGCGAGGTAGGCGGCGCTCGCGAAGAGGCCCACGTCGATGGTGCCCACGCGGCGGGCGACCAGCGCCTTCTGCGTCGGCCGCGTCATGCGCACGGCCACGTCCGCGTCCCGTCGCACGAGATCCTGCGCCGCGTTGCCGAGCGCGAGCTCGATCCGTAGGCCCGGTCGCCGCGCCCGGAGCGACGCGAGCATCGGCGGCAGCACCTCCACCCCCATCACGTCGCTGGCCGTGATCCGCACCGTGCCGCGCTCCGCGTCCCGGGCCGCCGAGACGGCTCGCGCCATCGCCCGCGCCGTCGCCGCCATGGCCTCCGCGTGGGGCCGCATCGCCCGCGCCGCCTGCGTGGGCACGAGCCCGTTCACCGCCCGCGTGAAGAGCACCACGTCGAGCGCCTCCTCGAGCGCCTCGACCCGCCGCCGCACCGTGGGCTGCGCCACGCCCAACGACCGCGCCGCGGCGCTGAGGCTGCCGCCCTCCATCACCGCCAGGAAGGTCTCGTGGAGCGCCCAGCTGGGTGCGTCGGGGCCGCGGAGCGTGCTCATCCATTCTTTATGAGCGGATGAACGCATTCATACAATCGTCATGAGCGCGGCCCCGGCGCAGAGTGGAGGCGAAAGGACGCCCGTCATGACCCCCCGCCTCCTGCTCCGCCTCGAGGGCCTCGCCCTGCTCGCCGTGTCCACCACCGCCTACTTCGCCCTCGGTGGGACGGCGGGCTGGTTCGCGGCGCTCCTCCTCGCGCCGGACCTCTCCATGCTCGGCTACCTCGCCGGTCCGCGCGTCGGCGCCGCCGCCTACAACGCCGCCCACACGCAGCTCGGCCCACTCGCCCTCGGCGCCCTGGCGCTCGGCGCGGGCCCGCCCTCGCTCCTCCTGGGCGGGCTGATCTGGGCCGCTCACATCGGCCTCGACCGCGCCCTCGGCTACGGCCTGAAGCACGCGAGCGGCTTCCATCACACCCACCTCGGCCCATCCCACGCCCACGCCCACGCCCGTGCCCGCCGCCAACCGACCCCCTGAACGCTCTCCGAGCGGGACCGCCCGACACGACCCCGCCCTCTCGAGCGAACGCTACTCGAGCGTCGCGTCGCCCGGGGCCTCGGGCAGCTCGCAAGGCAGGGCGCAGGTGTCGAGCGCGTCGTTCGTCATGCACTGGCACCCCACCTCCACGAGGCGTCCGTCGACGCGCCACATGCGGAGGTGCGTGCTCGTGGTGAGCGCGGGGCCCTGGAGGGTCATCACCACGTCGCAGGAGCGCGGCCCGCAGGAGCGCTCCGTGTCCGCGACGATCCCCCGGGCCTCGGCCGCGACGCGGGCCAGATCCTCGGCGTCCCGCGCGCTCTCGCTCACCGGATACCCGGCGCCGTAGGCCGGATCGTGGACGATGTGGGTGAGCACGAGGCCGATGGGGGCGCCTGCCGGCTGGGCTCCGGCGACCCGCACCTCGGCCCCCGGATCGCGGCGGGAGGCGGCCGCGGAGAGACGCTCCCGGCCGGCCTCGTCGAGGCGTTCGTACCCCGAAGGCACCGTGGCCCGGATCCCCGCGAGCTCGAGGGTCGTCTCCTCCCGCCGAGGCTCCGCGCGCCGCTCGCGCCGGGTCTCCCCGTCGTCCTTCGAGCAAGCCGTCAGGAGCACGAACGACAGCGCGACCAGAGCGAGCTTCATCGCCGAACCCTATCGCCGCTCGGGAACCAGGTCGAAGCGAGCTTCGAATCCGCCGAGCGGAGCCAGCCCCGACTCGGTTCTCGAATACCCGAGAAGCGCCCGACCCGCCCGAGCTCCCCGGCTCCCGCCGCGCGAAGCGAGGCTCGTCGCCGAAGGCGGCGAAACCCGGCCCCCGCGGCCGCCCACACCGGAGCTGTCCCCGCCGCGACGACGTCCGCCGGCGCAGACGACACAGCCGCGCCGTTGAGCCGGCGGCCGTCCTCGCGCAAGCTGCGCGCCATGACCCGCGCCGAGAAGGCCGCCCGCATCGCCGAGCAGCTCGCCGAGCTCTACCCCGAGCCGCCCATCCCCCTCGATCACACGGATCCCTTCACCCTCCTCGTCGCCGTCATGCTCAGCGCGCAGACGACGGACAAGAAGGTCAACGAGGTCACCCCCGCGCTCTTCGCCGTGGCGCCCACGCCCGAGAAGATGGCCGCCCTCGAGGTCGAGGAGATCCGCGAGCTCATCCGGCAGATCGGCCTCGCCCCCACCAAGGCGAAGAACCTGAAGAAGATGGCCACGATCCTCGTCGAGGAGCACGGCGGCGAGGTCCCCCGCGACCACGCCGATCTCGTCGCGCTCCCGGGCGTCGGCAACAAGACGGCGCAGGTGGTCGAGGCCCAGGCCTTCGGCGTCCCGGCCTTCCCTGTCGACACCCACATCCACCGTCTCGCCGCCCGCTGGGGGCTCTCGAGCGGCAAGAACGTCGCGACCACGGAGCGCGACCTCAAGAGCCTCTTCCCGGAGGAGCTCTGGAACGATCTCCACCTGCAGATCATCTACTTCGGCCGCGAGCACTGCCCGGCCCGCGGCCACGATCTGAGCACCTGCCCCATCTGCGGCTGGGCGGCTTCCAAGAAGCGCATCGCCGAGGAGGCGAAGAAGAACGCGCCGAAGAAGCGGAAGAAGACGGCCGCGAAGAAAACGGCCGCGAAGAAGACGGCCGCGAAGAAGACCACCGAGAAGGCGGCCCGCTCGTGAGCGACCGAGCCGCGCCCACCCTCGAGCTCTTCTTCGACTACAGCTCGCCCTTCGCCTACCTCGCCTCCACCCAGGCCGAGCGCCTCGCCGCCGAGACCGGCGCCACCCTGGTCTGGCGCCCCTTCCTCCTCGGCGCCCTCTTCAAAGCCATCGGCACGCCGCTCGTCCCCATCGCCTCCTTCCCCGAGCCCAAGCGCCGCTACCTCCGCGCCGACATGGAGCGCTGGGCCGCCCACTGGGGCGTCCCCCTCCGCTTCCCGAGCGGCTTCCCGCTCCGCACCGTCGACGCCCTCCGCCTCACCCTCGCCGCCGGCTGCCCGGCCCCGCTCATCCACCGCCTCTTTCGCGCCCTCTGGGTCGAGGACCGCGCCCCCGACCGCGCGACCCTCGCGGCTTGCCTCGACGACGCCTGCCCCGAAGACGGCGGCCTCGACCCGGCCCTCCTCGAGCGCGTCGACGAGCCCTCCATCAAGGACGCCCTCCGCGAGGCCACCCAGGCCGCCATCGACGGCGACGTCCCCGGCGCGCCCACCTTCCGCGTCACCCGCGGCGAGCGCGTCGAGCTCTTCTGGGGCCAGGATCGCCTCGACTTCGTCCGCGCCGCCCTCGAGGGCCGCGCCCCCTGGAACGACGACGGCTCCCCGGCCTCCCCGCCGGCCGTGAAGTAGCGCTCGGCGGCGCGCGACCCCAAAGTAGAGACCGTGCTCCTCCAGCTCCGGCTGTTCGGCGTCCAAGTCCGCATCCACCTGTGGTTCCTCGCCACGGGACTGCTCCTGTGGTGGATGGCCGGCTCCGAATACGGCGCCAAGTCGCTGCCGATCATGCTCCTGCTCGTCCTGCAGGGCGTGCTCTTCCACGAGCTCGGCCACGCGCTCATGGGCCGCCTCTTCGGGCTGAAGCCGACCATCGACCTGATGTTCTTCAGCGGCGTCACCCGCTTTCAGGGCGGCGTCCGCGCGAAGCTCACGCCCGGCAAGAGCATGGCCGTCAGCTTCGCCGGCCCCTTCGTCGGCCTGGTCCTCGGCGGCGCCATGCTCCTCGCCGGCGCCTTCCTCGACATCGGCGACGAGGGCTCGCTCCGCCGCTGGGCCTGGGAGTGGTTCGTCTTCGTGAACCTCGGCTGGGGCGTGCTCAACCTCCTGCCGATCATGCCGCTCGACGGCGGCAACATCATGGCCGCCTTCTTCCAGCTCTTCTCGCGCGAGAAGGGCATCCGCGCGGCGCGCTACGTCTCCCTCGTCTTCATCGCCGTGCTCCTCGTGCTCGCCTTCTGGGCCGAGGCGCCGCTCCTGGCCGTCTTCCTGGGGCTCTTCGCGATGCAGAACGTGCAGCTCCTCCGCGCGGAGAAGACGCTCCGCGACGCGGGCCTCGACGCCGTGCGCTCGCCGGAGGACCTGGTGAAGCTCGGCTACGAGGCGCTCGAGGAGGGCGACGGAGAGAAGACCTCGCAGATCGCCATGCTCCTCCTGCGGCATGCGCAGGAGGACACGGCGCGTGACGAGGCGCTCCACCTGCTCGCCTGGGGGCGCCTGCTCGCCGACGAGCCGGGGCAGGCGCGCGAGGCCCTCGACCGGCTGAGCGGGCAGCGCGAGCCGGACCCGGCGCTCGAGGGCGCGGTGCTCCTGGCGCTCGGGCGGGCGACGCTCTCCCTCGACCCGCTCGAGCGGGCCCTCGCCGCCGGGCCGAGCGCCTTCGTCACCAAGCGCTATGTGGACGCGGTCATCCAGAGCGGCGACTACGGCCGCGCCGCCCGCTTCCTCGCGGAGCACGGCGAGGTGCTCCCCACCAGCTCGGTCTCGCGGCTCCAAGCGAGCGCGCTGCAGGCCGGCGACTTCATGGCGGCGCTGACCATCGGCGAGCGGGCCTTCGAGGAGACCGGCGAGCCCCTGACGGCCTTCAACGCCGCCTGCGCGCTGGCCCGGCTCGGGCGCGCGGACGAGGCGCTCGGCTGGCTCGAGCGGGCCCTCGACAGCGGCCTCTCGGACGTGCGCCTCCTCGACGACGAGGACGACCTCGATCCGCTCCGCGGCCTCCCCGGCTGGGCCGAGCTCCGCGCCCGCGCCGCCCGCACGCCGTAGCCCCGGAGCCGCGCCCCGAGCGCGCCGCCGCGATCTCGGCGGCGTGAGCGCCATCGTAGCGGCGGACCCGCGCGGCCCTGCACGCTCGGGGGCGATGAAGCACCCGACCCTCGACGAGCTCTGGGAGGCCGACCCACCGCCCCGCGGCCTCTTCGGCGACCACGCCATCGCGGCCCTGCCCCCGGCCGCGCGGCGCTACCTCCGGCATGCCATCGACGAAGACGCGCCCCTGGCGACGGCGGTGCGGCTGCGCATGCACGGCGAGATCAAGCTGAAGGGCTGGGTGCCCTTCGAGGCGGAGCAGGTGCTCCGGGCCGAGCGCGGCTTCATCTGGAAGGCGAGGGCGCGCATGGGCCTGCTCCCGGTGCGCGGGGCGGACCGGCTCGTGGACGGCGCCGGCGAGATGGACTTCCGGCTCTTCGGCGTGGTGCCGGTGATGACGGCCGAGGGCCCCGAGGTGACGCGCTCGGCGGCCGGGCGGCATCAGATCGAGTCGATCTGGTTGCCTTCGGCGCTGGTCGGGCCCGAGGTGGCCTGGACCGAGGAGGACCTCGCGCATCCGCACGTGCAGACGCGCATGGCGGACGAGGAGAGCGACCTTCGCTTCACCATCGACGAGGAGGGGCGCCTCGAGGCCTGCGCCATGGAGCGCTGGGGCAACCCGGAAGGCGAGGCCTGGCACTACGCGCCTTTCGGCGGGGTCGTGGAGGAGGAGCGGCGCTTCGGGGCCTACCGGGTTCCGTCGAAGCTGCGGGTGGGCTGGCACTTCGGGACCGAGCGCTTCGAGAGCGAGGGGGAGTTCATCCGCATCACGGTCGACGAGGCGACCTTCCGCTGAGCCCCGACGGCGAGCGCGCTCCTCGCGGATTCCGATCGAGCGCTCGGACGTGGGCGTGTGGGCGGCGGGACGCGACGATCCTCGCGCGTCGTCCCCACGCATCGCCCCCACGCGTCGCCTCCACGCATCGCCTCCACGCATCGCCCCCACGCATCGCCCCCACGCATCGCGGACCGGTCGAGGCTCGCGGCGTGCTCTCTCCGAAGCGATTTGCCCGGATGCACCCCGGCGCGGCGTGAGGATCGCGAGGGCGCGTCGACCGGTGACGAGTCCGGGCCCGGGCGAGCGCGCCGCAGTTGCCGAGACGGGCGCGCCTCGCCGAGCATGACGTTCCGTGCCGTGGCTCTACCGCGTCGCGCGCCGTGTGTTCCGGCGCGCCGTCGACTTCTACTTCCTGGACGTGCAGGTCGCCGGCGCGGAGAACGTGCCGCGCGAGGGGGCCGTGCTCTTCGCGGCGAACCACCCGAACTCGATCCTCGACACGCTCGTGCTCGGCTCGCAGGTGCCGCGACCGATCCACTTCCTGGCCCGGAGCGGGCTCTTCGCGAACCCGGCGGTGGGGTTCCTCCTACGCGGCGCCGGGGCCATCCCGGTCTACCGGCGGCAGGACGGCCCGGCGCGGCCCGGCGGGAACGAGGACGCCTTCGCGGCCGCGTGGGAGGTGCTCGGCGAGGGGGACGTGATCGGCATCTTCCCCGAGGGCCGGAACGCGCCCGTGCGCCACGTGCGGGACATCAAGACCGGCGTGGCGCGCATCGCCCTCGGGGCGGAGGCGGCGGGCGCGGCCGCGGGCGTGAAGGTGGTGCCGGTCGGGCTGAACTACGAGGAGCGGGACCGCTTCCTCACGCGCGTGCTGGTGCGCTTCGGGAAGCCGATCGCGGCGGCGGAGTGGGCCGAGGCGCATGCGGAGGACCCGCGGGCGGCGGCGCGGGCGATGACCGAGCGCATCCAGGAGGCGATGCGCGAGCAGGCGGTGCACGTGCACGACGAGGAGCGGACACAGCTCCTGCACGACGTGGACGCGCTGGTGGGCGAGGAGCTGCAGGCCGAGCTCGTGGGGCAGGTGGATCTGCGCACCTTCGACGAGAAGCTCCTGCAGCGGGTGACGGGGCGCGGCGAGGAGCGGGAGGATCTCGACGGGCGCTTCAAGGTGCGCCAGTGGATCGCGGACGCGATCGCGTGGTTCGAGCGGGAGGAGCCGGAGACGCTGCGGCGGCTCGAGCGCGGCATCGATCGCTACAGCGATCACCTCGCGCAGCTACGGCTCAGGGCCGACTTCGCGGAGCGGCCGGCGAGGACCGTGTCGAAGCGGCGGGCGGCGATCGGGCTGAGCCTCTATGCGGCGCTGCTCGCGCCGGTGGCCGTGTGGGGGCTGGCGCACAACTTCGTGCCGTACCGGGTGACGCGGCGGTACGCGCTGGGGGCGCCGGAGGAGGCGATCCGGGGGATCCGCGCGGTGGTCGGCGGGGCGGGCTTCTTCGGGTTGGCGTACGCGCTCTACGGGTCGGCGGTGTGGGCGGGGACCGGGTCGTGGGTGGCGCTGACGCTCTATCTGATGAGCCTGCCGATCGCGGGCGTGTGGTTTCTGCGGTACGCGCAGCGGCTGGCGAAGTACGCGGACCGGATCCTGCTGCGGACGCTGTTCCAGACGCGGCGGAGGCTGCTGCGGCGGCTCTTGATCGAGCGGGAGCAGCTGCTGGTGCAGATCGACGCGATGAAGAGGACGTACCTCGAGCACGTGCGGGGAGGGGCGACCGGAGGCGGGGAGCGGGCGGAAGCCGGTCGAGCACCCGCCGGAGCGGAAGCCGCAGCCCGAGCCGAAGCGCCAGCCGGAGCATCAGCCCAAGCCGGAGCATCAGCCCAAGCCGGAGCATCAGCCCAAGCCGGAGCATCAGCCCAAGCCGGAGCATCAGCCCAAGCCGGAGC
>PABA01000092.1 GCA_002699025.1 Sandaracinus sp.
CCCGCCACACAGGATGTTCAGCGCGATGTTGAAGACGTGATCGAAGTCCGTGTACGGCCGCGGCCACTTCAGCACCATCAACTCGTCGTTCAGCTTCTTCGCGAGCCCGACGTCCCGCGCGAGCTTCAACATCAAGCCCGCGCCCCCGTACGGCATCGCCCGAGTCCGCTCCGAGTACTCGTACTCCGGGTTGCCGGAGAACTCCGGCTGGTAGCCTCTCCGCGGCGCTTGGCCGCCCTTGGCGTCCTTCAGCCGTCGTCTGATCTTCCGCTCGTCACGAGCGAGCGTACGTCGTATGGTTCGGCTCACCTGATAAAACTCCCCGGCGCTGTTGGTTGGCTTCGCAACCCCAGCAACACCGGGCTTTTCAGGTGAATTCCATCAAGCGCGGTTTTTCAGCACTTGGTTGAGGGCTAGTACGATGAGGATTCTAAAACCAATTGCAGCCTTCGAGTTGATCGCAGGGGCCGTTGGCGGGGTGTTGGCGGTTCTTGTCGACAGGGAGCTGGACGGTAAACGGACTCGAAAGGTTTGGCTCAAGTCATTGACCGTCGCCGCCCTCATAGGTGTCATCGCGCTTGCTCTCTTGCCCGACATCACCGGACTTGCGATCGTCGGTAGGGACGAGGAGCAGAAGCTGGTGCTCACGATCGGCGACCTCTTCGCGGCGGCGTTCGCGGCCTTCATCGGCCCGGACTGGTTCCAGAAGAGAGCGCAGGTCGCTGAGCAGCGAGGAGAAGTCCACGCCCTTCGACGTCAAGCGGAACTCGATAGTGGGGAGGCGGGACCGTGATTCGCCCGCGATCGATGGGCGCCGCTGCGACCGCTGCCGCACAAGGGCTGGTGGCCCTCGCGGTCGTGTCACTCGGCTGCGGGGGCCGCGTCGTTCTTCATGACCTTACCAAGCTGGAAAGAGGAGAGTGGCCCGACCGCGCGATCAGCTGGTGCTCGCATCGGAACCAAGATCTCAAGGTAGGACCGGATGACTGGGTCGAGCTCCGATACGCGCCGAATGGCGTCGCTGAGCGCTTTCGGCTGGTGTCGGGGTCCCAGTGGGACATCCTCACGCGCGATGTAGAACGCGCTCGCCTGCCCGTTTCGCTGTTGCGCGCCGTCCGCACGCTTGAGGTACGGCCGGCCACAGCGGCACCATTCATTATCGACCCATGCGCGGGCGGCGCATGCGTGGACAGCTGCGCTTCTGATTTGGTCGAGACGATCGAGCAGGCGAACAGCGACCTGGAAGTGATGGTGCATCGGCGTCCGAGCACCCCCCTCGGACCGGGCGACCAGGTCCGAGTCGTGCGGTCCTTCGATCTGTCGGCGTTGGCCGACCCGGCGGCGACCCCTCGTTGGATCAGCGAACAGTTCACTGCGACGGTCGACGACGACGGCTTCTTGTCCATTCCACCCCTCGACCCAGACCGGGCGCTCGCGGAGCCCCAGTTTCTGCCCGACCTGTATGGTGGCGCCGTTCGATCTCAAGCGTCGGTCCGTGTGTACGATCGACACACGCGTGTGAGCCTGGCCTTGCTCGAGCGATGCCTGGACATCCACGCGAACCCGGACGCGGCCATACCATCCGACTGCTCCCCCCTGCAGCTCGATCCAGGCCTCAGGGGCAACAGCGATCACAGGGTGTCGAATTTGGTCCACCAGATCGAGCTCATCGCTCCCACATGGTGGCTCTCGGTGTCCGGCTCCGGTCGCCACCCGGTCGAGTACCGTGAGGGTGAGAGCGTTGCGATGGGCGTCCACCGTGCGTACCGGCGGGTGACTGGAACCGCCATCGCGTGGCTCGCTGAGCGTCCCTACATCACGGTGATTCCGCGGGACCCGCGGGCGGGTGAGCTCCGGCCGCTGCCATTCTTCGCGCGGCACCACACGACGCGTTGGTCACCCTTTCATGACATTCGGATCCTTCCGGGGGACACCATCCTGGTGACCCGAGGGGCTCCAGCCTACCTCCATCGCTGAAGGGAAGCGTGATGCCGGTCTACGAACAGATCATTCACCTACGCGGACTGCACCCCGCGGCCCAGTTGGTGGCGCTGGATGGAGCAGAAGCCCGACCCTCCGGTGATGGGGTCTCGCTTCACGGCCGTCATTGTGTGGAGATCTTGGGGACCCGCACCGAACCCGTGACGTTCGGGGATGCTGGCGGGGTCGTGGCCCGCGCCATCCGGGACGCGCAAGGCCGACTCTGGCTGAGCTCCCTTCAGCGAGTTGCGCTCTCGTTCGAACCAGCGCTGTCGCTTGGGGCCCCGTCCGTCGGGCCTGCCCTCCGATCGCCGCGGCTTTGGATGCGGCAGGTGGACGCTGAGGCGGATGCTTTGGTGTCCTTGGAGGATCTCGCACTCAGCTTGGCGGGCCCCCCCGCCGAGGACCCGGGGACACTTCGATTGCCTTCCGCCCGCGGGCCCTACACTCGTCGACTCCGGAAGTGGTTCGACCCCGGTAGCGGTGACGCAGGCTACCTCCTGCGCTACCGGGATGGCGAGCTCGTGGTCCTCACCGGAGGTGTCAGCCAGAGCGCATTCGTCAACATTGCTTCGCACGCCGTGCTGCACGTCGATCGTCGCGCGGGCATGGAGTTCCGCGTTGTCGCGCACGATGCGCCGGCGACCGTCGGCCTGGACGGGTCCGGGTCGCCCAACGCGCTCTTCATGCAGCTGTCGAATCACTCACGCCTGGTCGTCGAGACAGCTCGCGGACCATCGCGGAAGTTTGCAGTCGACCAGATCGTTGTCGCGGATCAGCGTATCAGGGTAGCTCGGTTCAGCGACGAAGTGCTTACTCTGGCGAGGGAGCACGGCCCCCAGTCCCGTTCGGGGCTCCGCCCCACATTTCTACGCGCGCCCGGCGAACGACTGACGTTTGAGATCGAGATTCCCGAGCAAGCCGCGTCCGCCCCCGTCGACTCCGCACCGGCGCGCTTCGTGTATCGCGATCCTTCGGTGAGTGGCCTGCGTTCGCAGCTCGCTAGTCATCAAGATCGGTTCTTCGGCCTTCATGTGCGTGGACTGCGGACCACATCGCGCAGGTACGAGCTCCTCGACGCGAGCGTTGCGTCAATCGAGCTGGTCTACTCGACCGACGTGCCTGGTGGGGCGAGCTTCGAGTTCCGAGCTGGGGGCGACATCGGGGTTGGCGCAGGAAGGCAGGAGCCATCAGTCCTAGTCCCCAAGCCGGCCCTGCGGGACGCCAAGCGTCGGCGGAAGCTCGAGGTCCCCCTCGGAACGCTCCGGCTCATGGTGGATGAGCCAGCAAGGGCTCTCGTGACTGGGTTGTCGTTCTCGACCGAGGACTCCGCGCTGCGCCTTCACCGACCCATGCTGCAGGGGCGGCCCCTTGGCTTGTCGGCTGGCGCAACAACCACCCTCGGGCAGGTGTACGAACCCTGGGTGATGCGATGGGACGAAACTCGCGGTCCCCTCTCGCTACAGTCGACGGGTGAAGGCCTAGCGCCCCCGGCCGACAACTGGACCGAAGCATTTCGATCGGTTCCGCGCGCCTACGCAATCCTCGAACGGCCCGGGGCTCGGGTCAGCATCGACCAGCACGGTCCCAGGATGGTCGCACCGGCCAGCGATGCGGAACGCACTATGGTGACCACCCTGCGCGTGGACGAGCCCACGCCTCGGGAATGCCTAGCCTATTCCGCCTTCTTCGCGACACTGTCCTACGTCGCAATCGAATGCATGCCGGACCCGAAGACCAAGTGCCTGCACGACGACGAGATTCAACTAAAGGAGCGCGACCTCGCGGGAGCCGCTGCGGCCGCCTACGTGAAGCGCAACGGGCTCGACGACCTACAGCTCGTCTACCACGGCGACCATCCCGCCCCTCTCCATGCGTTCATCGAAGGCGCGGTACCCAACGCTGATCGAATCACCTGGCCTTTCGCCATGGGCCTGGCCGTCCTCCTGAAGGAGCAAGGGGGTGCTTACTGCGACGACATCATGGCCAGCCGGGGCCGCCCCGCGCCCATCCTCGCGTTCGACCAGAGCAACCTCGAAAAGCTGGCGCTAGCGGACCTCGACTGGACCCAGTGCGAGTTCGACGAGCGAGCTGAGAGGCGCGACGCTCTAGTGTGGCCTAGGGGCTCCGGGCAACCTGGGGCTCGTCTCGACCCGAGCGTCGTGTTCTGGCGCGGAGTGTTCATGCGGCGAATGCCCATGGTGCTCCAGCTGAACGCTTCGGCTCGCGCAAAGCTGGAGAAGTTTCCGTTCCTGAAGAAGCTCGTCGCCGTCATCGAGGAGAGGCTGGAGCTCGAGTACGGCTGGAAAGACGAGACGGGCTCATCATGGGTCGCGTCGGTGACAGCGGAGCAGCCGATCGACTTCACGCCCTCGGCCTGGAGGAACGACCTCTCCTTTGCGGTTACCCGGTTCGTGACCAAGGGCTCCGGCGGCAAGGTGGTGGCGTCGGAGGGAGAGGTGGAGATCCAGTTTCTCCGCTTCACCGCTTCGGACGGTTCGCCGCTGGCGCTGCGGTCGTCGTTCGAGTTCGACGTGGTCACGGGCGAGTTCGCACGCGTCAACGCTGCCTTGGACCTGCCTTTTGCGACGACCAGCATACCTGGTTTCGAGTCTGTTCGCGTCCGGCGGGTGGAGACCGACTTCCAATCGCTCTCGCTTCACGTCTCGTTGACCGCTTCTCCCGAGGTGATGGCTGCCCTCCCCTTTCTGGGCGAGCGAAACGAGATCGACGCATCGTTCGCCTTCGACTTGGGGGATTCCCCCGGGTTCGAACTCCGCCTCTCTCTGCCCTCCGAGATCGAGACGAAGCTATTCGGGAAATGGCCGCTGGTTGTTCAAGGGATCGCAGCCAGGTTTGGCGCCGCGAACGACCTTCGCTTCCGCGGGCAGATCGACCTCGGCCTAGGAGACTTCACAAGGCTGGGGGCGGCGGTGGTGCTCCGTGGGAGCGGAGGGGATTGGACGCTCGACGTCGAACTGAGCGAGCTCGCTGGCCGAATCCAGTTGGGTGCCTTCGAACTCGCCGGAGCCCTGTCGTGGACGAAGGCCCTGCCGGCCTCAGGCACTCCCCAGCGCGACCCAGTTCCCAAGGACCAGCTGGCCGGTGCACGCGACCGAGATCTTTGGGGGTACCTCAGCCTGGGCGGCGATGTGCCCCTCGGCGGAAAGCTCGCGTTCCGCGTCGGCTCCAAAGGCGAGCTGACGTATTGGGTCGGGTATCTCCAGCTCGATACACCTCCGTTGCCCCTCGGGCCGGCCGAACTACGAGAGCCCGGTCTACTCCTTGCCAAGAACGCCTCCGACAAGGACGGGAAGCTGCGCGAAGCACTGGCGAACGTGGAGACCTCGGCCCTGAAGAGGGTCCGCCCGAAAGGCGACCTCGCGGCATGGCTGGCCGAGTGGGCGCCCTCCTCCGATCTGGGCTTGCTAGTCGCGGGGAGTGGCTACTTCCACTTCAACGACGTGGTCGCCAGCTCACCAAAGCGAGCCGAGGGCGAGGGTGACGACTTCCTGACGGGGCTCCTCTTCACCGACTCCGGGCTGGTTCGACTCGACGCTTACGCGCGGTTCATGGAGTCGACGGTGCTGAAGTGGGCGCTCGCCATCGACACCCGTCGCGGACGACTGAACGTGGGGGTACGAATCCCGGCCATCAAAATCCCGCCGGTCGCACCGCACAAGTATGTGATCGATCCAGGTTACTTTTCGCTCGGTCTTGGCTACCGGAAGCCCTACTACTTTCGCGTGGGCATCGGGTGGCCCGAGCTGTTGCCAGACTCGCCCATCGAGCGCGACTGGAGCAAGTCGGTCACCGTCAAGCTGGACGACCTCTGGCCGATCAACACCTTCATCGGCGGCTACCGCGCTGAAGTCGACAGCGAAAAGAAGATGCTCCGGTTCGGCTACGCTGTGAAAGCCGGTTGGACGAAGACGTTCGAAGCGCGCGCACCGGGGGATGTCGCGCGTGCCTCCGCGGAACTCGGCCTCACCGTGGGAGGTGTGGTCGACTTCACGCTTGGGTGGGGGTCAGCCTTCGAGCTGGCCCCCAGCCCATTGCTCACGAGCACTATGAGCGCATCCGCCACGGCTGAGCACCACCTCGTCCGAGAGTCCTCCCACCTTGCCCCCGAGTCCGTACCCTCCGAAGCGCAGGGCGTGGCGGCGCCGCTGCGGGCGGGGGAGCTGGAGGATGCCGAGGCGCTGGCGGTCATTATGAGGGCGAAGAAGCTGGCCGACGCATCCGTGATTCAACTCAACGCAATAGACCCAGGTCTCGACGTCGCGCTCTACGCCGACGCATGGGGGAAGGGGTCTGCTGAGTTCCTGGGCGTCACGTTGACGTCGATCGAGGTTCGCTTCTACGCGCGCTTCCGGGTCTGCGGGACGTTCCGACGGGGCATCTCGATGGCACTGGCTCGCGGAGGGTTCGTGATCGAGGTGAAGATCGGCTGCGTCAGGTTTCGAGCCCACGCGGAGATCGACATCTGGCTCAAGCGCGGGCGGTGCCAGCGGTTCACCCTTCCAACGGAGCTCCTCTTGTCGCGCTCCAGCGCCACCGCAGGAAGCGAGCGATGAACGGAGACGACGACAAGAAGTTGCACCCGACGATGGTTCTTCGACGTCGCTCAGACGATGACCGATTCGAGTTGGTCTTTCGTTGGTGGATGGGGACGACGGAGCGGCTGCCGCGGGACGGAGACCGGTTCCGCATCACCGTCCGCGAGCAGAAGCGCGGCCGCCGCCTCTCTGCGGCCGGAGAGTTCGTCGAGGATCCCCACGCTCACATTCTCGTCGCCCCGATGCGGATGACGATGGCCGACCCCCCTCGACGCGCCCAGCGAATTCCGCTCCCGGGAGCCACGGACCAGTGGTTGGTCGCGGAGCGGCCAAAGGGTCCGGTGGATTGCGCCGCAGCCGATGACGGAACGCTCGCAAGAGGCGACCGCACTGAGGCGTTGGGGATCTGTCATCTCCTGGCGGAGTCGGATCACAGTCGTGTCCGCTGGCGGGTCGCGACCATGCTCGAGCACGGCCTTCGCCAGGCAGTAGCCCACAACCAAGCCGAGGGATTGGCAGCCCGCTTCCTCTCTCCGGAGGTGATTCGAGCGTCCGCGCGACGCATCGCGTCACGGATCGTTGCAGATGAGACTCGACCGCTGGACCTACCGCAGGTCGCGACCCGCGCCTACCGGGCGCTGGCGGACCGCACCTCCCGGGTAGCAGAGAATGCCGACCCCCTCGGCTTCTTCGCGCCCTTCGACGGAGCGCCTCTCGTCGCCGAGTGGGAGCTCGCCGCTGCGTTGATGCGCACACTCACAGATGAGTCCCTGATCCAGGAGCTGGACCGGACCGTCACCGGCGCGAGCCAAGCGCGCCAGCATATCCAACTGACCGCACTGACCGGAGGCGAGCTGATCGACTACTGGGGCGACCCGACTGACGTCCGGGTGCACGAGGCAGCGACGGTAATGGGCCTCGGGTTCCGCGTCGGCTCCTTTTCAGATGCGTTGGTGAAGGGCTGGGAGTCGGACCAACTCCACATGACGGTCGAGCACCTTCCCGCCGAGCGCTTCGAGCCTCAATCGGGGCCGGGGAACCTGCACGACCCAACTGTCGATCCCCCCGACCTCGAGCCTGGAGAGGCCGTTCTCTTTCAAGCGGAGGCTCGACTGGCACGCGAAGTCGGCACGAGTCGTCCAATCCTGCCTCCCCGCCTCGCCCGGGTGAGCTTTGACCTGCTGCAGACGAACGCGGGATGCTCGCCATCGGAGCTGAAGGAGCACGGAGAGTATCTGGCATATGGAACCGGAGACGGACGCATCGAGCTCGTCATCGCTCCGGACCGGCACCCGGCGTATGATTGGATCCCATCGCTCGACTCAGACGGCGTTCGAACGTCATTCGGGTTCAACATCTACGGAGTCTGGGAGGGGGCGAGCGAAGCCACCGATCGCTTCTTCCTCAAGCCCGATCTCGAGCCATCACTCGACGAGCTAAGGCCCTTCTTGCTCACTCGCCGGTACTCGTACCGGCGGGACCTCGAGGGCGGGCTGGCCGAAGGAGACATGACCCGCGCGCGAGTGCTGAGTCACCCTCCTTCGAGACCGGTGCTCGCGCGCCCCGACGCCAGCTATGACGCCGCCGCCGAGGCCCGTGAGGAGGCCCCCGGACTCCCCGACGACCACCACATTGACCCGGAGACGGGGGAGCGGCTGACCACTTGGTCCTTCGACCTGAGGACCGGAATGCGCTTCGGGGGCGAGCCGCCGCCGGGGTACTGGGATCCGGGCGCTGTGGCTGAGCTCCGTTGGACCCCCGAGCTGGACCGAGTCGGCCAAGCATGCGCCGACCGACCCCAGCGTTATCGGTTCTGGGTCACCGCCGTCGACTTCTTCAACCAGGAGAGCGCTCCCGCGCCCGTGCACACGCACGACGAAGATGCAGGGGAACGCGAAGGGGTGGTGTTCGAACCGAGGTATCGAGCACCGCTGGGACCCCCGCCCCGTGACGCGATCGACACGAGATCATCCTCGTTCTCACTCGCAAATGACGAAGGGGGCCTCCTCCTTAGCTTCGAGGCACCGTTCCAGTCAAAGGTGGGTGGTCGGATCGGGACCTCGGAGTCGTCGTCGGTTACGGATCGAGTGCGCACCAATCACCTCGTGGCTACGGCGCGGCTGTTCCGGAGGCGCCTTACTCGGAAGGTCGAGGAGCCACCGCTCCATTCTCTCGATCTGGAGGAGCTGGAGCCGTGGGAGTCGGCGGTGGCCGAACTAAATGCCGAGTCGTACCGCCAGGTCGGCGACGACTATCGCGTACCGCGGCCACCCAAAGGCCACACCTGGACCCTTCGTATCCCGGTCGAAGGGGTCGATCCTGGTTTCGAGTACGTCGCCGCGGTCGGCTTTCACATCGACGAGTCTGCGCGGGCATTCTGGACAGGCGCGGCGACGCTGAACGGCCCCTGCGGAGGCCGACGTGCGCAGGTCATCCTACGAACCGACGAGGGTGAGTATGCGCCGTCCACTCGCCGTGTGTCTGAGTTGCCATGGGCCTCGGAGATCGCGGTCACGGACGCGGTGCCGATCCCGGACCCCGCCAGGCCGCGCGCACCGAGGCTCCAAGCCTCGGATTGCTCCTTTTCGGCGGCGCGCCCAGTACTCGCTCCGCCGCGGATGGAGCGCGACCTCCTGCTGATGAAGCTGATGAGCCGCGGGTTCTCGCGGGCCGGGTTGCCACTTGAACCGACCCTCTGGCGGGACACCGGTGTCAAGCTATCCCTCGGACAGACCGCCATGTGTGAGTCGGCACTCGAACGTTCTGCCGCCGACCCCTCCGACCCCGCCTTGGGAGTTGCGCGAGCGATGTTGGCTCGTGATTTCGTCGAGGAGCGAGAGGGGACGGACTACCGGCAAAATCAGACTGTCGGGTTTCGCGGTCTTCAGAAGCTGGTCTGGTCGTACAGTCCGATCGTGGATCGTCGCTTGGTGGACGAATCCGACGCAGTGCACTTTCGTGTGGATGGTGCGCGGATTGCGCGCGGGGCGAGCGCGCCGAGCCTCCGCGCAGAAGCTCACCACATGGGAGACGGCCGCTATCGCGCGTCATGGGTGGAGGGGGACGACGTGCTCACGTCACTGGTCGCGAACGAGCGGCTGGCGTGCGTTCGCGTCATGCTGGAGGGCATCGAAGTGCTGGTCGGATCCCTTGCGAACGCAAGTCGGTCGGGGCGTGATGTCGAGTTCCAGATCACGCCGCGCTCAGCGGACGTGAGTTGGCCAGAGCAGGCGGAACTCCACTTCTTTGTGTCCCAGCCCCTCGCGACGATCGACATCAAGAGCTACCAAGCACCTACCCGATACGAAGTCTCGCTGCCGGTAGGGGGTGGCCCGGCGGAGCTGTTCGTCTACTGGGTCGTCAGCGTCTCCGCTCAGGGCGTTCAATCGAGCGCAGCGAGTTCGCCCGCCGTGTACCTGGACGTTCGAGCTTCTATTGCGCCGACTCCACCGAGTTCTCTCCGGGCGTTCAGCCCCGGGCCCACGGGTCCCGCCCTCGATCCTGTAGAGCACAGTGCTCATTGCCCGACCGCAATCGATTCAGAGGACAGCGCCCGGTTCTCACCTCGGGTCGTCCTCACGTGGCGGGGGCTGGCCGATGAACATCTCTACGTCGAGGTTTCCCGGGAACAGCGACAAGCGGCGCGCGTGGAGCCTCCCGGGCTGTCCCATTGGGTACTATCGCCGTGGAAAGCGCTTCGAGAGATCGAGCAAGCGGCGGCGGGGGCCCGGCTCAGGGCCGAAGCGCTGGACGTGTTGCGCGATGGATGGCTCCTGGGAAGCACCGTGGTCGTCGACGACGAGCAGGCCGACGCTCGTGGGCTTCTGATCGGCGCCGCTGCGCAGCTCTCCGCCAGTGACGGCCTCGTCACGGTCGGCGAGGACGGAACGCCAGCCTTCGTCGACTACTTTCGCCATCTCCCGCCCGACCGGGAGCGCGCGATGGACGGGAACTGGGAGTACCGGTACCAGGCCGCCTTCGCTCTGGATCTCGATCCGTCCGGCGCCACTCCAGACGAGTGGCGGTACCTGAGCTCGCGTCCAACAGGGTGGACAGACTGGATACTGGCGCGCACGCCGCCGATCGTCGCGAGCGCAGGCCCTAGCGATCTCAAGCTTGTAGACGGCATCGTGCCTCCGCGCGTCCGCGTAAGGGTGGTGACGACCCAGCGCAACGCTCTTCGGCACCTAGCCGTGGCCGATTCGACGGTCGCAGGACGTTGGCGCTACCGCATCGTGCTCCAGCGCCTCGTCGAGCTGCCACTGTCCCAGGGAGAGCCGGCCTTCACCTGGATCGATGTCGGGCGGCCTGCGTCCGTTCTCCCCGACGACCATGTCGGCATCGAGATCATCGACGACGACCTCGAGCGTTCGACTCCTCACGAGACTCTGCGGCTTCGTTATCGTGCCCTCTGCTGTCAGTACGTTAGCCGGAGTGGGGTCGACGGGACGACAACCGAAGCGGTCATGCGTATGGCTCCCGAGCCCGAAGAGTTCGATTTGGAGGTGTGCCCAATGCAGGACGGTCGGGAGGTCGAGCTGACCTGCGTTCTGCATGTAGCCTGAGCCACTGCACCCTTATGGCTATCGGTCAGAGCAGGATCGGAAGCTCCAAGGAAGAGATGGCGGGTCTGCTCTGCCGGCACAGACTGGAGACTCGCGCTAGACATTGGGGAGTTCCGCCATCTGACGTGATGACCCCCGCTCGCCAACTTCGAGATGATTGCGGCTGGATCTGCCGACCGCTGAGGTTCAGCCCAACCGCCTCCTTCCGAGGGCCTCGCTCACAACCGCTCTGGCCGCACGTGCCCCCTCGTCCGGCGGAACTTAGCTCAGTACGTCGCTCCATGCGGCGAGGCGCAGGCCGGTGGGGGGAACACCCACGCACCGGATTCCACGTCCTTCGGTCCATCGATTGGTGATTGCGTAGCCACGACTCCAGTCCCGGAGATCCCCGGTCAATCGGTGCCCCGGTCACATCCCCCCGTGCCTCGGCGCGATGTCGACGGCCTCGGCTTCTTCTCTGCCGTCGGCACCGGCGGCCCAGGAGGTTCACCAGACCTGGACGGTCAGTAGTCCTCGGGCCCCAGCCGGGCCAACTTGGCGGCAGCGACCGGAAGCTCACGCTGCAAGGCTCACCTCCAGCCGCTGCTCGACCAGGTGGTACAAACCGCGTTGCGGGCCCCCGCACCCAAATCAAGACACCGCAGCCCCGAGGGCCGCGGCGTTTTCAATTCACGGCGTTCTCGATTCGCGGCGTCTTCGATCACGACCGAGAGCAAAGGCGTCCTTCCACGAAAGCCAGGCCCTCGTCGCCGAGGATCGGGTCGGAGATGCGCGGGAGCGCCCCACGCTCAGGGGAGGTCGCCGGGACGCGGCTGAGCGCCAAGGCCAGCTGGTCCCGGTAAGCGCGGTCCGAGGCCGTCGCGCTATCCCGCTCTGCGAGCGTCGTCGCTTCGCGGAGGGCCTCGTCCAGCCGGTGGGCGTAGTGGAGCGCGCGCGCTAACAGTGGGCCTCGACGTCGGCCGGGTCGCGGCGGTGCGCCAGGGCCAGTCTTTGACCTCGAGCTCCCTTCCGAGAAGGTGCGCCGCGGTCGCCGTCACCAGCGAGTCGTGTGTCACGAAGACGTGTATTCCGGCCTGGTTCTCCGCCGTGGAGAGCATCGACCGGACGAGGAAGCGTGCGGCGTCGTCCGGTCGCGCCATGCCGGGAAGCGCCGCCCCCTCGGACACGAGGTGCCGCATCACCCCCTCGTGCCCGAGCCGCTCCCAGTTGGTCCACGCGAGCTGAGCGTCGAGGACGAAGACCCCAGGGTCTCCAAGGAGGCGACTCGCGACGATCGGAAGCTCGGCTCCCGCGCCTTCGGCGAGAGCTTCCGCGGTCTGGGTGCACCGGGCGAGCGGGCTGGTGTGGAGCGTGCGTAGGCGGCCGCGGAGCAGGCCACCCAGCTCGCGCGCGAGGCGGCGCCCGGCGTCCGTGATGGGGAGGACGTAGCCCGCGTCTGCCTGCGGAAGCGGGTCGCGAATCGAATGCCGCAAGAGCACGACGACTGCGCGGTCGTGTGGCGCGCTCTCGACGAGGCGAAGGACCGACGGAGGGATCCGCCACTGCAGGTCGTTCATACCGCCTTGCCTTCGATGACCGAGGGGAGAGCGGGTAGCCTCCGGACCGCGACGAGGTCGAAGCCTCCGGCGGCTAGCAAGCGCCCGAAGTGCTCTGCCGAGCGCTCGCGCCCGCCGGTCGCCATGAGCAGGTGCAGGTCGCAGAGTGCTCCCGCGACGCCCTCCTCGGGAACCAGCATTTCCACGATGAACACGCGCCCGCCTCGAGAGAGGGCTGCCCGCGCGCGCGCTAGAATCCGGATGGCGTCAGGGTCATCCCAGTCATGGAGAACGCGCGACAGGAGCACCGCGTCGGCCTCCAGTTCCCATGGCTCGAAGAGGTCCCCGCGTCTCCAGCGCAACCTCGGCGTCGGGGAGCCCTTCATCGCGACCACCTCGGGGCGCTCGAGGACCGTGACTTCGCAGCAAGGATGGGCCGTCAGAATCGAGCGGGCGAGAACGCCCAGCCCGCCCCCAGCGTCGACCACGTGCTCGTCACCCTCGAGCTCTAGCGCCTCACAGACTCGTTCGTAGTCGTGCCGCGCGTAGCTTCGAAGCATGCGGTGGTGGCCAGCCCTGCGCTCCTCGTCGCGCGCCACCTCCCCGAAAGCGTCGGGCGGGCTCCAGTCGGTGTCGCTCCGAAGCGCGTCTGCGAGACTTCGCCACATCTCGGAGAGCGGTCCCGCGTACTCCGTCGCGGCGTCGGCCAACGTGAGGGGGTGGTCTGCCCGTAGTAGCTCGCCCCGCGCGCTGGGCGCCCACTGGTCGCCTCGACGAGCGACGACGCCGAGCTCGCCGAGCGCTCGCAGGAGTCGCCGCGCCCCGTCGACCGTGAGTCGACAGCGGCGCGCGACGCTCGACGCCGTCGCCGGCAACGACTCGAACACGCCAAGGCTGACCGCGGCGCCGAGAGTCTGGGTTCGCCAGAACCCCACCATGTCTGCGGAGAGGCTCGCGAACTCGGAGCGCCGGGCGGGCCGCAGCTCGAGCAAGGCCGTGCCGTCCTCGCCGATGACCTCGAGGGCTCCATCGAACCGCTCGACCCGCGCTTGCCCGTTGTAGAAGGGCTCGACCGCGTGGAAGCGTCGCCCGTAGGCCGGGCGCCCCTGGAGGTCTACGTGCATCCACCCGTCCACGTCGCGAGCACGTGCGTATCCCTTGTGGAAGACATCGAGGTCGACGAACCACGCCCCATGAAGGAGATCTCCATCGAGCCCGATGTGGGTCGAGTGGCCGTCCGCCGCCTGAGCCACCGCGATCCCGTCCCGGTAGTCGCCCGCGTAGCGCCAACGGTCCGCGTAGGCGGCGACGCCTTCGGGCGTGATGTGGTGGTAGAGCCCGTCGTGGCCGCGAACGAGGCACCGGCCCTGCTGGAAGTTGCCGCACCACGCGTGCCTGGCGTCGTAGACGTCTAGTCCGTCCACACCGATGTGGTGCCACCCGTCTGGTCCTGCGACGGCGGCGAGTCCTTCGTAGAAGCCGAACGCGCTGAGGAAACGTCTCGCGTATGCGGCCGTCCCGTCGCTCCCCACGTGCCACGACTCGCCGCTGCGCAGAACGGGGGCGAGCCCAGGCGGATGGAACTTCAGCACCTCGTCGAAGCGCTCGTCGTAGGCCGGCTGCTGCTGCTCGTCGACGTGGTGAGTGCGACAAGGCGAGACTCGGAGAGAACGCCATCTCACGCGGTAGGCTCCCTCGCATGCCACCCGAGCGTCTGCCTCATGCATCATCCACCACGGGCTTCCGCATGCTGCATTCGAGGCAGAGCGGGCGGTTGCGGTAGGTCGAGAGCAGCTCGCCGTAGGCAGGGCCGTTCCAGATCTCCATCAAGCTCTTCTCGTGGAGGCTGCCGAACTCGCCGAGCGTCCGCCGCTGGGCGTCCGGAGCACAGCACGGATCGAAGCGGCCAACGGCGCTCACCCAGGCCTCCTGACCCAGAAAGGGACAGGCTCCGCCGGGGGCCAGTTCTTCGGCGGCGGCCTCGTCTTCGAGGAGGAAGAAGTTCTCGAGCAGGATGTGCCGCCCGTCCGGGAGCGTGCGTTCGCCGGCGGCCTCCCTCGCCTCGAGCACGGCCTGGTTCCATCGTCGAGCCGACTCCGGGTCACGGCGCATGGACTGGTCTCGAATCTCGTCGAAGTGCGCCCACAGGTGGTGGCCCTTCACCCGGTCCACGCCGAGGTCGATCGCGAGCCGGACGATGTCTGCCAACTCGGCGACGTTCCGCTCGATGAACGTCAGTTGGAAGGTGACCCGGCACCTGTTCCCACCCTCGGCGGCGTGCTCGTCACGCACCGCGACGAAGGTTCGGACGTTCTCGAGGACCTTCTCCCATCCCGCTCCGAGCATGATCGCTTCGTGGGTGGCCTTCGTCGCCCCGTTCCAAGAGACCTTCACGTCGGAGGTCACCGGGACGATCTTCCGGGCCCACGCCTCCGCTCCGAGTCGAGGGAAGGTGCCGTTCGTCGTGAGGTTCAGCCTGACGCCGTACCGGTCGCAGAGCTTCAGGATGTCCTCGAAGCGCTCATAGAGGAGGGGTTCGCCCATCGTGGACGGGATGATCTCCTCCAGGCCGTGAGGGGCTGCCTCGGCGACGACGCGCTCGATCAGCTCAAAGGGCATGAGTCGACGAGGGCGCCCCTCGGCTCGCCGAAGCACCTGAAGCGAGCTGTGCGGGGAGTGCTCCTCGCACATGATGCAGCGCAGGTTGCAGGTGTCGGGGTTCGTGTCGAAGGTAATTCGCCACGGCCCAGGGCGTCGCCGCACGCGCGCCGTGTCCCGCCGCTCGAGAGCTCTCTCGTAGAGTCGCTCCACGGCGCGTGCGTGATCCTCGATGTCGGGGACGTCGCCGGAGGAGGTGTGAGGGTAGCCGCGAGCGCCGAGGCGCTCCGCGAGCACCGGGTCGTCCACGAAGCGCTGCATCTGCTCGGCAAGGGCCTCGACCGAACGATGCTCGAAGAGCAACCCGTTCATCTCGTGCTGGACGTACTCCGCCATCCCGCCTGCGTCTCCGGTGACGACCGGGACCCGGGCTTGCTGCGCCTCGTGGATGACCAACGGGGAGTTCTCGACCCAGACCGACGGGACCACGATCGCGTCGCATTGGTTGAAGACGTCGCGGACGATCTCCTGGTTCTTGTACTCCGGGAGCCACTCGATTCGCTCCGCGACTCCCGTCGGCAGCGCCGAGGCGATGGACCGCAGCGCTTCCGTGTCCTGTCCGCGCGGTCGGCCCCAGATGCGCAGCCTGGGCCCTCCTTCGAGCCTCCCGAACGCCCGGATCAGGTCGTGGATCCCCTTCGCAGGGATGTGCGTTCCGATGTAGCCGAACGTGAACGGCTCGCTGTCGGCGCGCGACCGCCCGGCCATCCGTTCCCGGTCGAACCCGTAGTCGAGGTAGACGAGCTTCCGCTCTGGGAGGCCGAAGGCGTCCCGATAGCGATCGTGCAGGTAGCGCGCGGGAGCGATGAACAGATCGACCAGGCTGGCCATCTCCCGCACGTGAGCCATGCGGCGCGCGACCCAGTCGGTCCAATACGCCACGTCCGCCTCGCGCTCGTCCGCGGCGCCGCTGAAGTAGCGGGCGTAGCAGCGCTCGGCGCACTTCCGATCGTCCTGTCCGTCGCAGGCCGCCCACACCTCGTCGGGGTCCTTCGGGAACATCTGCATGAACTGGCCCCGGGGGCACATCAGCCAGTAGTCGTGCAGCGTGTAGATGATCGGCACCTCGCGGGCCGCAGCCGCCTTCAGCAATGAGGTCGAGAGGTGGTTCAGGTGGCCGACGTGAACGATGTCCGGACGGAACTGCTCGAGGACCTCGGTGAAGCGCTGGTCGATGGCGGTGGCGCGGTAGCGGTCCTTGAGCCTCGGGTTGTTGACCAGGTGGATCGTGATGCGGCGGTCGTCGGGGTCGCGCTCGGTGCGCATCCGGAAGTCTGGTGCGAAGGCGTCTTCTTCGCGGGTGAAGACGTGAACCTCGTGTCGTTCGGCCAGCGCGTGGCAGAGGGTCTGGCTGTAGACCTCCGAGCCGGCGTTGTAGCGCATCGGGTAGCCGTGGATGACCTTGAGGATCTTCACGCTGTGGCCTCCTGATGGCGGTGGGTGCCCTTGAGGATTTTCACCCCGTGGCCTCCGAATGGCGGTTCGCCCATCGCGCATCTCGAGCGGACTACTGAAGGCGCGTGACGAGGAAGATACTCGCATGAGCGAGACGCTCCCTTCGGCGGGGGCTCGTTGGAGTGCTCCGCCACACCTCGGTCCGGGCGAGACATGCGTGGAACTGCGGCTGGGCGGCACGAGTCCAAAGCCGCTTGGTGCGTGACCGCCGTGGGGCTGGTCGGCACCTCGCTCGCGAAACACCTCCGACTCGTCGCCTGAGCGCGTTCACGGCGAAGGGCGACCTGGGTCAGGTCGTGAGGGTGCAGGGCGGCACTGTGGCTTGCCGGCCTGGGGGTCGTGCTCTGTAGGACCATCTCGCTTCAAATACGGCGCTGCCCCGGAGGGCGCCGGGGCAGCGCCTACGGGATCACTCGGGCGCGTCCGAGGACGTGCTGGACCTCGGCGACGATGGCCGTGCGCTCTTGTCTCCCGCGGTGCGGCTGGGACCGCTCAGTTGCGCCTGGCGGCTCGCATCAGTGCGCGAAGCGCCGCGTGACCGGTGATAGGCCGGGTGCTTGGGATTCAGCTGATTGGCGCGATTGTCGCGCGCCGCCTTCGAACGAGATTTGGTCAATTCCTGCTCCAAGATTCGTCGCCATCTCGGACCGTCATCCCCTCCGTGGGTCTCGGAGGTCGCCTGGAGCACGGGCGTGCGCGGAAGCGCAGAAGAGGTCAGAGGTGGCGGTTACGGGTCTTCTCCGGCGGGGGTACGTCCTCACTGGGGCACCGGTGGGTGCGCCATCGTCCCGGACCCGAATCGAGACACGAAGAGGGGTAACCCCGCTCAGTCAGTAGGACGGCCGAATCCGTGGTTGTCAAGGCCGCCGTCGAAAGCGCTGCGGGGGGCGAGACCGGGGGGCCGACGCCGAGGAACCGCTCGACGCATCCTCGGCGGGTGACACGTCGGGGGCGCCAGGCTCGCACAGGGGTCGTTTCGCCGGGACGCGTCAGAAGACCGCCTTTCTTCCCTATAAGCGCGTGAGGCGCCACTGCCTCCTGCGGGCATCCGCGCGCTGTTTCACCGAGAGAAGGAGAACTCACTCATGTCCAATTCACTGTCTAATCAGGAGTCCAAGAAGAGCCTCGTTCAGACGATCACGCACGACGACGGGGTCCAGCGGGCGGCCGCTGGTGTCGTGGTGGCGGCCATCGTGGCCGTGACCAAGGCGGTGGTCTTCAAGAGCTGAAGCCACTCCCAGGACCAAGGCGGCGCCCCGGCTTCTTCACGGAGGTCGGGGCGTCGTGCGTCCGTCACCAGGAAGGTCAGAACATATGAACGATCCCCTACCCAGAGAGACGATGCGTAGCCTCGGGCTACTGCTCGTCGTCACCGCCGAGACCGCGCGGCAAGGCGCCCGGAAGACCTGGCGCCAGCTTCGCGGAGTCCTCGAGCCGCCCGACGACCTGAAGGTCGTCTCGAGCGAAGGCCATGCGTACACGGGCCTCCTGCTCATCGAGAACAGCCGTGTGCGAGCTGGGCTCGTGATGCGGACCGGCACGGCGTCGAGGTCGGCGCCCTCGCTCACCGAGCAGCTTTCTCCGAGCCGCGCGCGCTGGTCCGTCGAAGAAGAGGAGGACGACTGCCGGCTGCCGGGGTGGTCCGAAGATCCGAGGGGAGGTCGGACATGGTGACCGCATCCAGCCTCCAGCGCCTGGCGCGTCTCCACAGACGCGGCGTCGACGGCGCAGGCTCTTCTCTCATCGAGCTCGCCCGGGACCGCCCCGGTGCTCTGGCGCAGGCGCTCGGCGTCGACCGGGCAGAGGTCGACTCGCTCGCAACCGCCGACGGGGTCGCCGAGCTCGTTCGGAGCTCTCGGTCGCGCCGCCGAACCCGCGGCCGACACGATCGCCTCACCGAAGCCCGGCGGCTGGCTCTCGAGCTGGGTCGCCAAGCGACGATGGGGGAGGGCGGCGCTCAGCTGTCGCCGAACCTCCTGGGCAAGGTGGCGGCGAAGCGGCTCGACGCGACGCTGCTCTTCCTCGGGCCTCACCTCGAGCGAGGCCTGGACCTCGCTCTGCTCTACCGGGCGTTCAAGGCCTGCCGCACCGCGGAGGTGGTCCGGGCGCTCGTGTCACCCTGTGAGCTGCGCCTCGACTACCGGACGGCGGTCGGCAGAGGTCACTACCGCTTCGTACTCCAGCCGGCGTTGCCACGGGACGATGTGGTGGAGGTTCCTCTCCGGCCGCCTCCGGAGGAGCACCTCGTCGAGGTGCCTCCTCCGCATGAGGAAGAGCTCATCGGGACGCGTTCGTTCCTCGACCACGTCATCGATGCCTTCGGGAGGGTGGCGTGACGCGTATCGACGAGCTCGTCGCCACCATCCTGCCGCGGAGCAAGCTGCCTCGTCGGCTTCGCCCTTCGCAGCTGCTCGATGAAGCGGTGGAGCCGCCGAAGAGCATCGCGCCCAAGGTCCGCGCCCTGCGCGAGCTGGTGCGTTGTGGCGCGGTGTCGGAGCCCCTCACGGGACGCGTGGCGTCGAGCAGCGACGTGGCTGCGTACTTCGTGCCGAGGCTCGGCGCCGACACCATCGAGTCGCTCTGGGTCGTCGGCCTGGACGCCCGCCATCAGGTTCGCGTCACGCGACAGGTCGCTCGAGGCGGTCCGTCGCACTGCATGGCGGCACCGGGCGACATCCTGAGGGTGCTCGTCCTCAACGCCTGTCCCGCGGGGATCATGCTGCACAACCACCCATCGGGCGACGTGCAGCCCTCGCCGGAGGACGTGGCGCTCACCCGGAAGACGCGCACTGGGGCACGGCTCTTGGGCCTCGACCTCTTGGACCACGTGATCGTCGGCGGGGGGAGCTGGTTCAGCTTCCTCGACGCCGGTCTTCTCGAGGCGCCACTCCGCCAGAGCGCGTAGCCTCCGACCCTTTTCGCGAGGCGAAGGCCCCGGCATGCCACTTCGGTGTGTCGGGGCCTTCGTCGTTCTCCCAACCCCCAACCCCCAACCCACACCATGGAACACGACGAACAAGCCCTGATCATCCGCATCCCGCTCAAGCTCCTGCGCGAGCTGGCGGGCGCCGAGCCCACCGGCGCGGCGTCAACCGAACAGACGCGCGGTCGCGACCCCGACGAACGCCTCTGGTCCTCCGCGCAGAAGAGGCTCCTCTACCGACTCCTCCAGCGACGCGGCCACCACGGGCAGATGGCCCGGCGCTATCTGGAGGACGCTCTCGGTCTCGCCCCCGGCGAGGCACCGACCATGCGCGCGGCGAGTCGCCTCATCGACGAGCTCCAGGCGGGCGAAGGGGGTGGGCGTGGAGCTGCCTGAGCATACGAGCGCTTCGCAGCTGAACACCTACGCGAGCTGCCCGCGCAAGTATTCCCTCCGCTACCTCGAGAAGACGCCCCCCGAAGACCGGAGCCCAAGCCTCGTGCTGGGCTCGGTCGTGCACTCGGCCATCGGCTGGTTCTTCGAGGCGAAGATCACCGGCGAAAGCCCCGCTCCCGTGGACGCGGCCGAGCTCGCTCGCGCCGACTTCGCGGCCGAGGTCGACGGCCCGCCGATACGTTGGGGGCGCTGGACGCCCGCCGACCTGCTCGACCACGCCATGCGTCTCGTCAGCTTCTTCCTCGAGCAGCGCGGTGACCTTCCTGTCGAGGACGTCGAGCAGCGCTTCACCGTCGACCTGACGCACCCGACCACGGGAGAACCGCTCCCGAGGCCGCTGCTGGGCTACTTCGACCTGCGGCTGCAAGGCGGCCGACTCGTCGAGCTGAAGACCAGCCGCAGCGGGTACAAGCCCGCCGACCTCGCCGGCAACCTCCAGTTCGGCGCGTACGCGGCGGCCATCGAAGCACTCGACCTCGAGAGCCTCGACGTGCTGGTGCTCGTAAAGTCCCGCTCGCCGCGCCTACAGGAGCTCCAGGTGAAGCCGAGCCCGACGCGAGTGCGCTGGTTCCTCGACGCCGCGCTCGCCATCGAGCGCGCCATCGCCGCGGGTCACTTCCCGCCCGCCCCGAGCTGGGCGTGCAAGACGTGCGAGTACCGAAGCCGCTGCCTCGGTCACGTCGTGCAGAGCGCAGCCTGACTACGACCGCACCCCTTCGAGTCGGACCGCATACGTAGGTCTGGCTCGAAGGGGCGCGTGGTCGAGTACGACAGAGCCGGTCGTCATTTCGCCGACTACGTAGGTGAATGCGTCCTAGGGAGAGCGCGTCGACGGATTCTCTGTACTCGCGTCGGCGAACCCCTGCGGTCACGCGCGCGCCGGAGGCTGTCTGGCGACCTGACGGAAGACGCCAAGCACACCATGAGGCCATATCGTTTCCCTCAGCCTCGCTTATGGATCCTGTGCCAACGCTGCTCCGCAGCCTCGTGGTCTTCGAACCAATCAGGCACGTGATTGCCATCTGCTCCGAGCCGGAGCGGTGGGTTGCGGCTGAGGTCGCGGACGACGAGGGCCTCGGCCAACGCCATACGCTTCCCGTCCAGCCACATGGCCGCTCCATTGGCCCCGGCGAAGCAGCCTACGGGGGCTCGCCCACCGCTTTGCACAGACCAGAGCCCATCGTACGCGCGCGAGTAGAGGTGCATGTCCTTTCGTGTTAGCGCGCGACCTCAGCAGCGGCTGAACTCACCCATCCAGATGCTCGCGGCAAACGGGTTCAAGGTGGCTCTCGTGGCGTTGCCTGGTGCCCTGGCGCGTCACCGAGCGCGCCTACTGCTGCCGGTCCACGACGAGGTCGTCCTCGAGTGCCACTTGACGGAGGTCGAGGAAGTCCAGGAGGTCATCGAGCGGGTCATGTAGGATTCGATGGCCAAGACCGTGCAGTCGACCCTGCCTTTCCCCGTCGATGTCTCGAGCGGAGGAGACTGGTCAGAGGCGGGTGAGCTTTGGGGGATCGTGAGAGTGTCCGAGCGTGCGAGGGGGGTGGTCGGTGCCCGCGAGGCCGTGGTCCAAAGGGCTCAGGAGCAGAAGATAGACATGGGCGACCATGTCTGTACCATCCGGCACATGACCACGGAATCGACGATGAGGGCCCTCTCAGTGCGCTGGCAGCGTTGTTCGTTGGAGGAGGGTCTGAAGCTGGATGGAGAGGAGGACTACGGTCTCTACCAGATCCATGGCTACCACCCGGTATACGGGAGCGATACGGCTTGCTTGCTCTACGTCGGCAAGGCAGCGGCTCAGACTTTCGCCGCACGGCTGCAACAGCATATGCAAGCGTGGCTCGAGATCGAAAGTGGGCTTCACCCTGGATTGTTCTCCATCAGGGTGGGTCGAGTGGAGGGGTATCGGGACCCTGGAGGGCCCGAAAAGGCACGCTGGAGCGATTGGACCCTTTGCGTCGACCACGCAGAGAAGCTGACAATCTGGTTCAACGCGCCAGCCTACAACTCCATGAACATCGCCCACCCGCCCAACATCACCCTCGCAGACCGGGTGACAGTGCGGAACCTAGGTGAGGACACCGGTGGCCTGCTCGGGCATTATTCGTGGCCGCCAGAAGCTGACCTCAGGCGCCGGGGAGACGAAGTCTGAGAAGAGCTGTCTTCCGTGAGCGTTCGCCGTCTGGCTCCGAGAATCTGAGTGTCCTGCTGGCCGCATCGCTCCCACCTCGGTCGGAGCAAAAAGGAACCGCCGGGGCGGTTCCTGCTCGTCACGCTGCGGTGCGGCCGACGAGGTATCGGTGAGCTGTCTCCTCGAGCCCGAGGCGTGGGGCGGTCCTCCGCTCACGGGCAGTGGCGGTGATCGCGTTGGCGACGTCGAAGGCGGTGGTCTTCGCGTCTCTGAGGAGCGCTTCGAGGGGCTTGGCGGAGTTGTCGGTGAGGAGGAGGCCCTGTTCGCGGGCCAGGGTCTCGCCGACTCCTCGTGCTTCGGGGGCGCTCATGCCGAGTCCTCGTAGGGCTTCGATCTCATCCAAGGCGGAGTCGATGAAGACGTCCACGGCACGCTGCCAGCGCTCGATGTCTCCCCGAGCCTCCGCGAAGGCCACGGGGATGGCGTCGCGTAGCTGGTCGTGCAGTCGAGCCGGATCGCCGATGTGTCGGAGTCGGACGGCGCCCTCGCTGCGCCAGGCGCGCATACCGTTGGTGCACACGAGCCGGTAGGTGACGGGGATCACCTGGACGCTTCGGAGGCCGAGCTCGCTGTTGCCGATGTCGATGCCGTGCTCGATGACGTCGCCGACCTTCACTGCCTTCCCCTCCGAGGGGAGCGTGATGCGGAGGAGGGTGTGCGGCCCGGTGCCGATCGACCGGACCATCGCGTCGCGGCGGTAGCCGGTTCGGTCCAGGCAGTCGGCGACCATGTCGAGGAGCGAGACGTCGTCGGCCGCCGCGTACCGTTCGCTGAGGACCGCGCGTACCTCGCTGCCAGCGAGGCGCAGCAGGGCGGGAGCCTCGCTTCGGCTGAGAGCCCAGTTGAGGTTCGCCATCTGCAGCTTGGCCGGGAGCGAGCGAAGGTACGGCGCCGGGGCACTCAGCCTCGAGCAGAGCTGGGAGAAGGCGAGCTCGCGCAGGGGGAGCGGCTCTCCGGGGTCGCGGCCCCGAAAGGGCACGCGCACGAGCTCCATCGTGCTCTGATCAGTGGAGCCGAAGGCCCAGGTTCGGAGGTCGGTCGCGACCAGGTCGTCGCGCTCGCCATCAGCTCGGTGGGCGTCGAGGACGCGGTCGGCGGCCTCGTCGAACGGGATGGGGGTCGAGAAGCTGTGCCAGCGCTCCGGCTGGTCGGGTAGGGGACGCAGGGGCGCGAGCGCGATCACGCGCCGCTGGGCGGGGGCGGATGCAGTCATGGGTTCCTCCTCGGGGAGATGCTTGGAGGCGGACGTCGCCTCACGCGCTGATAGGGGGAACGGCTCCTCGTTTCGCAGTCGGCGCGGCGGAGCTCGTGTCGACATCACGAGTGCGACGGTGGCGATGACCTCCCGGGGCTCGCTGACCGGTCGAGCCTCGCGTGGCGCTTCGCGAGGAGCGGTCTCGTCCGCAGCGGCAGAGACCAGGGAAGTCTCGACCTGCCTCCGCGACGGGACCGAGAGCTTCATCGCCTGGACGCTCGAGGAGCTGCCCGACGCCATCGAGGCGACGGCGGATGCCGAGTGGGTCTCCATGGTGAGAGACCGCTACCTCGCCTTCCCCGAGGTCGACGAGGGACGAGTGGCGCTACGACTGGCGGCGGGCCTTGACGATCGCCTTGAGCTGCTCTCTCGCCGTGATGTAGGCCGCGATTCGCGCGAGCACCTCCGCAGCCTCTTCCCACTCGGGCGCTCTGCCGACTGGTACTCGGCCGAGCTCGACCCGACCGCCGCCAACGAGATCGGGGACGGACTCGGACACGTGGCCCAGCACTTCCGAGATCTTCACTCCGCCGCGACCGGCCGTCATCCGGCCGCTGTGGCGCAACCGCAGGAGATCGCCCTCTGCTTCGAGTGAGCGCCCGAGATCGGCCTGGAGATGAGACTCGAACCGGGCGTCGCGCGAGAGAGCCACGATCAGTTGCGAGCGCCCACGACGGTTTCCCCAATGTGGGTGTTCGATGGTTTTCTGACTCGCCATGACCATCAACGCCATGACCCTCTCATCGCCAGACGGGTCGCGAATCAAGACGTCTCGATAGAACCCTGCCCAGGTACCGCCGCCTGCGTTGCCGGCGGCATGAAACCGAAGGCCCAAGTCCTCGAGGATCTCGACGCCGTGTTTGCGGAACGGGGCGACCCGTGGCCACGTCGCGTAGATGAGTGCGTCCTGAAGCTTCAGGACCGGCCACCAGTGGCGTTGGTCGAGGTCGTCACCCACCACACCCCGCCAGCGAGCGTGGAGACGGGTGAGTCCCTCGCGAGATCGTGCAGCCTTCGGAAGCGGTGGGACCCCGGGGGTGCTGACGGCAGCTCTGGCGATTTCGAGCTCGGGTCGAGAGAGGACCTCTTCGTAGCTGGGGATGTCCTCGACCAAGGTGAGCTCCCCGCTCTCGCGAAGGAAAGACTGCGCTGCGTCACCGTTGGTGACCGTCACGAATCTCGCTCCCACGGTCTCGGCGTAGTCGGCGCCTTGCCGCAGCACTTCTCGTGTCAGGGCGACGCCTGGGGCCTTGCACTCCACGATGAGGAGCGGAGCCAGGTCGTCCGCATCGACGGGCGCTTCGTCTCGGGGCCTCGAGTCGGCTTGGTCCTCCTCGACTACACCCACCAACCACGCCTGGCCCTCACGGAGCTCTTGGGTGGCAACGATGACCCCGTCGGAGGTCCGAACGCGCGCAGCCCTCTTCAGCACTTCCTCGACGATGCCCTCGACGAAGCTGCCGTCCGCGAGCTCGACCGCGACTCGAGCCCCCGTCTCGAGGGACGATAGGCGCGCGCGGTCGGCCACGCGACCGTCGGGGAGCTCGAGTCGAGGGGCGCTCTCCGCAGCTCGGTAGATTCCCTTCGCCCACTCGTCCGAGTCGGTCTCGGCGCGGACGAGCACGTCGGCGTGGCTGTCGACGTGGCGAACTAGGACCCAACCCGTGAAACCGTCGTGCGACAGGCCCCTCGTGACCCACGCCTCGGGACCCAGCAGCTCGAGCAGCTCGTCGACATCGGCAGTCAACTGGTCGCTGGCTGGGTCCGTGGGAGTGACCTGCGCCATGCCCAGCTCGCGGGCGATTCGCTGTTCTGCGGACGTCACGCCACACCCGAGGAGCTGGAACACCAACTGCGGAGGCGCTTCTCGGAGGGCGTTGGCGCAGTCCCTGGCGACCAGCGAGAAGCTCAGGTCGCACCACTCGAACCCAAGAGGCTCCAGCTCGACGTGCACACCATCGACCTCCGCGGTGAAGCGCTCCGGGATGGCGAGCACCTCGAGGGAGTCGAACCCCGAGAGCAGTTGCCGAATCCGAGTGGCGTCTCGCTCGTAGCTCGGGCGGTCATCGGGTCGCTGCTCGTCTCGAGCGGGTTCGTGGAGAGAAACGGTACCTATCCGGGCCCGGGGAAGCCGCACGATGACGTCGGCTCGGCGGCGGTCGGCCGTCCCCCGAGCGATAGGCTCTTCGGAGAGAACGTAGTCCCACGGGTATCCGTACTCCTCGACCAACGAGCGGATGACGTCCTGGCGAACCAGCTCCTCAGGCCGAGCCAGAACGAGTTGGCCTCGAGCGTAGCCGAGCAGCCGCCGGCCCGACGGAGTCTGGAACGTTCTATGCCGGTAGGACTTCAGCCGCTTCATGGCCGCGTTCTCGAGGAGGGGCTTGAAGGCGCACACGAGACCGTGGCGGTTCCCGCTGTTCGCCCTGTCGTACCAGCTGGTCTATCAAGCGGCCCGACAGCCAGTCGAGCGGGCTCCGCCGAGGTTCGGCCGTCCCGCCCCTCCGAATGGGACGAGCGGGATCGGGTCAGGACGACCGAGCTCTGCTGTCAGCTCTGGATTCTCGGGGAACTCGGTCTACTGTCCCAAGTGTCCCAAGTGTCCCAGGAAGAGAGAATACCCCGTGTGCCGACTTCGAACTCCGAACTCTCAGCCGGGATACGGAGGCGTTGCCGTTCCCCCTCCGAGAGCCGTGGGACATCTGGGACATCTGGGGCGTGTTCGGCGCCGCTGTGGATGCCCCGCAGGCTCCTCCGCTGGGCTAGGAGGTCGGCGAACCACCCACCCGACCGAGCCCAGATGGCAGCGGTAGACGACGTGCTGAGGCATCACATCGGAGCGTCTGTTCGGTAGCCGAGGGACCGGCGACAGGAACGGGCGGCCTGCAGGTCGGCTGGGACGACGCTCCCATGGTCCGGCCCTCATGCATCAGGACTCCATCGCTCGACCGCGCCTTGGAAGGGTGCGAGCAACCTCGGCATAGGCGAGGCGAACGCGGCTCTGTTGCCTGGCGCTTAGATCCAGTACTCCGGATCGGTTTCCGCCGAGGTCGATGAACTCGAACTGGCTTACGCCCGAGGTTCGGCGTGCCGTCTTCACCGCCGCGGTCACTGCCCCAGTGCCGCCGAACACGCCGGCGATGAGCGCCGTTCCGCCGGCCATGCCAAACCCTCCGGCCGCGAGCGAGCCGCCGCCGAGCAGCGAGCCCCGCCGTGGTCGCGGCAGCACCGGAGAGCCCCATCACGCTCCCGAGAGCCCCGCCGATGGCGGGTGCTGCGATCCCCCCGGTGGCAGCGAGCGCGGCACCGCCGAGAACCGCCCCTCCGGCAACCAGCCCGACTCGCTTCAAGGACCTCGTGGGGGTAGTGCCAGCGGGTCTGCGCGTCGATCTCATACCGCTAGTGCTAACTAGCTAGCTAGTCGGTGACTTGCTGGACGAGGATGCCACCGTCTCGCCCCACTTCATGACCGTGGCATCGAGGAAGATGGGCTGGGCGTTGTGCTCGAAAGAGAGTGACTTCGTCAGGCTTGGCGGCGCGAAACGAACTCGGCACCGGCGACAGGCCACAGTGGCAGGAACCGTCACTCTTCACTGTCGTCGGGAACATCTTCGGGCTGGAGGTCCTCGCCTGCGGGTTCTGGCTCGTCGCCGGTCGAGCTCTCGTCTTCACGGTCTTCGGATGCGACCGGCTGCCATGGGCGCTCCGTCTCGGCCATGACGTCATCCCACCATTTGGGCATTGGAGGCGCGCATGCCCTTTCTACTGCCCCCGCCAGACGTTGAACCGACTTCTCCAGGCTGCCCGCCATGCGTCTGTTGATGCGATGACGAGTTAGGGCACCCCAAACCATCTCGACCCACTCCTGGTCCTCGGCGAGGCGCCGGGCTCCGCCGTGTCCCCTCTCGGCCGCGTCGACGAAGGTCTCCCAAACTCGGCGAGCGGCATCCCAGGCGGGCTGAGCGACTTCGACATCCTGAAGCACTTGCTTGAGTTGCTTCCTCAGGTCGGAATCGTGGAACGGCCCGTCAGGATCAAGGAGCAGCTCGCGTTGGCGCTCGTAAGTCGTGTCCTTGGTCGTGAGTATCGTTCCCGCTGGCAGCATCTCGACTAGGCGGGCTGCGGCTTGGGGCTTGAGAATCTCACGTAGCGCTACGATGCAGGACTGTTGGGCTGGGTAGTCGAGTCCACCGTGGGTTCGCTGCTCCACCTCGTCCCATAGGCGTAGCGAGAACTTGGGGGCAGCCCTGGCCATCTTCTGTAGTACAGCCCACTCCGCTTCATGGGCTGACCCATAAATTCCCCCGAAGTTGGCGAAGCGAAGCAGGCCGCCAAGCGCCATCTGGAAGAGATGTTGATCGCGCAGGCTGTCCGGCTCCATTTCTAGGAGTTTCATCCGGGCCTCCGACACGAGGACCGCTCTCCCAAGTAGTCGATCTTGCTCTGCGCGGGGAATGACATCTGCTGCCTCGGAGACAAGCAGCGCGCGGAGCTGGATGAGGGCACTCTGCATGTCCTGGGCGCTAGCACGAGCTACGTTCCCGCGAACGTCAAGCAGGTCTTGTAGTCCCGCCGCGGAGCCGATGACGTCGCGGAGGAGTCGAACGAGCTGCTGACGAGGTGATAGGCGCCCTGTCAGCAACCATTCCACATGGGAGCGGACGTCTCGAACATCGCTTCCGATGCCTTGAGCAAGTGCGTAGGCTTCTCCGCCTTCGGCTGACTCGGCCCACGGAGCATCGGGAAACGCCTTCTCCCCGCCCTCCTCCTCTTTGCCTCCGCGTGGACCGGTTACCATCTGACGAAAAGCCCCCGTCTGGAGGTCCGTCATCACAAGTTCGTTGCGAGCTACGAAGCTGAGCGACCCTTGCGCCCGAAACTCTAGGAGTAAGAGCGACAAGAGCAGAGTGGCGCTCATTCCCCCCGGGGCTTTCGTGATACTGACTGGCCACGACACCACTTGCGTGATGAAGCGTTTGCGCTCTCGCGGGGAACCCGGAAGCGCGCTTTGAAGGTCAAGGAGAGATGTCTCCAAGCTGGGTGCCCCAAGTTGCGTGAGAATCTGTCGGTCGAGTTCAGCTAGCTCAGTCGGGTGCGGCTCCGGGACACCTAGCTGGAGATCAAAGATCTTCTGCAACAACCATTGAGCGTCGTCTTCGTCGACCTCGATGCGCGAGTCGTCAATCGCATACAAGTAGGAGATGCCCGGTGCATCAACTACTTCGCGCGTGTCCACCAGCATGCGGAGCACAGTTGCCTTGCTGCATCTCTCTAGGTCGTCCACGAAGATGATTAGGCGACGATCTGGGCCGAGGCTCTCTCGGATACGGTCGGCGAGTTCGGCTTGACTAATTGCCAAGCGGGATTCTACGGGAAGACGGAAGCCTGAGACCCAGGAGTTTCCTCCGAGAACCCCTCTCAACCAGTCTCTCAGAACCGTGCGCTGCCTCGCGAACAAGCCAGAGTGGATGCTCTGGTGCACCAGAGCGTCATCGACCGTCGCCATGAGTGCCGAGAAGAGGTCCTCGCGGTTCTCGTGATGCCATGGGTCGAACCGTGCGAACAGATGGCCCTCCTTCTCAAGTCGCTCGCGGAGCAGGTTCGCGACGCTGGTCTTGCCCATTCCCACCTTGGCGAGCAGAGCAACCCGCGGGCAGCGAATGGTGGTACTGGTCAGGTAGGCCGCACAGCGCGTGACGAGCGCATCCCTTTGAAACAGGTCTTGGTCGATCGAAGAAATCGGCATGTCGACGTTGCCGACAGCGACCTGACGGTCATTCTCGACGGCCAGCCTGCTTGCGCCCCAGAAGGTTGCGGCGATGACTGCCACCACGGCCGGGAACCACGACCCGCCACCGCCAACGAGTAGCAAGTAAGCGCCGAGAAAGATTGCCGCCCAGGCTAGAGCGGCGAGAGTGCGTGCGGGAGAGCGGAGGCTTCGGAGCCACGCACGAAGGCTGGGTGTCCCAACGACTACCAGGGTGGCCGCCAGTCCCAACCAGCCGGCGACGGGCACCTCCTGAGAAGCCCATGTGCATGCGCGTTGCGTCATGCTGCCTATCGACGCACGGAAGGTTGGGTGCGCACGTAGCAGCGATTGCAGGAAGACGGTAAGCCCCGCGAGGATGGCTCCCGCACGCCAACTGCGTTCGAGCACGGCCCGTGCGATCCTCACGAGTTCGCCAGCCTGCAAGGCCAGCTTGGCGCGGGTCCGGACGACAGTAGCCTTACCGTCCGTTGCTCCGGCTTCACGCTCCTTCTCTTCGTCTGCCGGTGCTTCTGTCGTCATTCGACGGGCCGGTTGTCAGAGAACGTACTCCTGAGCCGCCACAGCACTTCGACATCGAGCGCCGCGTACTCCACCTGGGCGGAGTCGAGAGGCCGCCGTCGCCAGTCCGACGTCTGGCACCGCTTGTCGATCACCAGATCGAGCTCCCGCCGCACGACGGCGAGCAGGCTGTGCCCCGCTGCGAGGGGTCCGTACTTTCGGCGCGACACGGTCAGCGTGTCGTAGATGTTCTCGATGCCGATGCCGAGCTTGCCGAGGACGGTCTTCTCGAACTGGGCGTTGTGGATGACCTTCTCGACCTTGTCGGACTCGAGGACGGCGGCGAGGGGGGCGAGGTCGCCGACGGTGAAGGGGTCGATGAGGTAGTTGGTCTCGGGGGTGCCGACCTGAGCGAGGCAGAGGCTCTGGTCGGTCAGGGTGGTCTCGACGTCGAGGGCGATGAAGGGCTCGGCGTGGAGCTTGTCGGCGATGGCGGCGAGCTCGTCGGGGCTGCGGACCCACTGGATGGGGTTCCGGGGCTTGGCGTACTCGAACTTGGTCGCGGTTTCGTCGACGTGGGGGTCGAGGCCGAGGATGACGCGGGCGGTGGCGAGGTCGACGGTCTTCCGGACGAGGAGGTCTCTCGCGAGGTGGTCCGGGAGGCAGGGCTGGAACTTGGAGACGCGGCTCTTGGTGGCGTCGGGGGCGAAGCGGAGGGCGTCGCTCCACGTGGGGCTGTCGGCCTCGCGGAGCTTCTCCATCGCTTGCTTGATGGCGACGAGGCTCTTGCCGCCGTCCTTGGTGAAGGTGAGCGAGGTGTTGCGGCTGATGACGCGGCCGCCCACTTCGCGCTCGAGGAGGCGGGCTAGGAGGAGGTTCGCGGCGCCCCCGGCGAAGTTGTGCCACGTGATCTGCTCGTCGTTGTCGTGGACGAACTCGTCGCCGTCGCGGAGGAAGTAGAACTCGGCGCGGAGCTGGGCGATGACCTTCTCAGCGCGCGCGGACCACTCGGTGTCCACCTCGTCGTCGAGGAGGATGTCGCGCATGGTTTGGCAGAGCTCGTAGCTGAGGTGCCGCGGGCTACCCGACCAGCGGGCGGCCTTGCCGGAGTCGGCGGGCTTCACGACGCATCGCCCTCGTCGCCAATCGATGTCGAGGACGAGCCAGTTGCGGCCGCCGAGGGTGAACGAGCTGGGCTCGTCGTCCTCCTCGAGGGATGCGAGGAAGGTTGCGTCGATGGTGCCGATCTCCTGGCTGGCGTGCCGGACGGTGATGAGCCGCGGCGCCTCGAAGACCGCGTAGAGGGCGCGGAAGTTGGCGCGGCCGTAGCTCTTCTCGCCCTTCTCCCCGAGCCACAGGCGCCCTTCGTGGTCCGTGAGGATGTCCTTGTGGAGCATGTGGTCGAGGAGGGTCTGTCGCTCCTCGTAGGTGAGGTCCTCGAAGGGAGCGGCGCCCTCGAGCCAGCCCCACCAGTCTTCACGCCCTACGCCGCCGGACTGAACGGCGAGCGACATGATCTGGTGAGCAAGGATGTGGCTTGCGCGGCGCGAGGGGCGAACGGGCTCCACGAAGCCGCGTTGGCGAAGGCGCTCGATGGCGGCTGCCTGGAGGAGGCGCTGGTCCCGGGTCGTCAGGAACGTGCAGTTGGCCGGCCCCATCTCGGCGCGCCGACCGGTGCGTCCCATGCGCTGGAGGTAACTGGCGACCGACGGTGGAGCGTCGATCTGGAGGACGTGGTGGAGGTCACCGACGTCGATGCCGAGCTCGAGCGCGCTGGTGGCGACGATGACGCAGTTCTCGCCCTGGGCGAATGCGGTCTCGGCGTCCCGGCGGGCCGTGACGGAGAGCGAGCCGTGCGAGACGAAGGCCATCACGCCGAGCTCGAGGAGCTTGGCGCCCAGCTCTTCTGCGCCGCGGCGGGAGTCGACGAAGACGAGGCGCTTCTTGCCCCGGTGCATCGCTTCGATGACCTGAGCGGCGTTCTCGACCGTGGCGACGTAGTCCAGCCTCACGACCGGCTCTACCTTGGCGCCCCCGGGATCGATGACGCGGCCCAGTCGCTCGGAGCCTCCGCGCAGCCAAGTGAGGATCTCGCCGGGGTTCCCGACGGTGGCCGAGAGGCCGATGCGCTGGACCTCGCGCCCGGCGAACCTTGAGAGCCGCTCGAGCACCGAGGCCAGATGCGCGCCTCGGTCGTCGTCGGCGAAGGCGTGGACCTCGTCGATGACCACGGCCCGTAGGCCGGTGAAGAGCTCCCGCGCCGAGACGCGAGGGCTCATCATCATCGCCTCGAGCGACTCGGGCGTGGTGAGCAGGAAGTCCGTCGGCTCGGCGAGGAAGGTCTTCCGTGCGCTGTCTCCGACGTCGCCGTGCCACTTGAACGCGCGGCGGCCGAGGAGCCCCGCGTAGCGCTGGACGCGGTCCTCCTGGTTGTTGAGGAGGGCGCGAATGGGCGAGAGGTAGAGGACGGAAACAGGGGTCCAGTCCTCATCGTTCATCCGCGAGAGCAGCGGGAAGAAGGCGGCCTCGGTCTTTCCACCCGCCGTGGGAGCGAGGACCACGCAGTCGTCGCCCTCGAGGATGGCCTCGATGGTCTGTTCCTGGACGGGGCGGAGGCTCGAGAACCCGAGGGTGTTGACGATTTGGTACTGGAGCGCGCCGCTCAGCCGGTCGAATCCCCCCGCCATCGTCTCAGCCCAGGTCCTGCTCCCCGCGTGGGTCGTCGCTCTGTGAGAGGTCGAGGTCGATGTCGTCGAGGTCGACCGACGCTCCCGCGGCGGCACGCTCTTCTGGCGTGAGCTCCCCGGGCTGGACCACGAGCTTGTAGTCCTTGGCCGGCTCGAAGTCGGGGAACTCGTCGACTCGGTCGACGAGATCGACGACGCGCTTGAGGAAGATGCGGGGGGCGATGCCGACCTTGCCCCCGAGCTGACCGGAGACACCCTCGGCGAGGCCCTTCAGCGTCGCGTCGTCGACCTTCGCCTGGATGCGGTCGGACGCCTCCGATGGGTAGAGGTCCCGAATCTGCTTCCCCACGACGATCATCTTCTCCATGTCGAAAGGCTGGAGGCGGATCTGCGGCGCTCGGGAGCTGTCGAACTTGGGGTTGTCGCCGAACTCGGTGTGGAGGCGCTGAGCGAGCGGGGTGAGGCGCTTCACTCCCTGCGGGCCGTCGAAGAAGCCCGGGGTGCCGGTGATGAGCACGTAGAGGCCGGGGTAACGGTCGGCGACGAGGTCGTCGATGAGCTGGCGGAGCGCGTTGAGGCTCTTCTCCCGGCTGTCGGCGCGCACCCGCTGAATGGTCTCGACCTCGTCGAGCACGAGGACCAAGCCCTTGCGCCCGGTCTGCTTCAGCACCTCGAGCAGCCCGCGGAGGAAGCCTGCGGCGCCGTCGTGGTCGAGCTCGCCCTTCAAGTTCGCGGTGCGCTTGATGCCGGCACCCACGTTGGGCTGACCCATGAGCCACGCGACCAGACCCTCGGAGATGGCGTGGTCCTCCTTCACGCGCGCCGTGTGGCAGGCACGTAGCGCGGCCGCGAACTGCGGCTGGGTCTTGCTCACCTCGTGGAGGCGCTGCTCGAGAAGGTTGCCGACCGCCTTGGCCACGGCGTCGGCGCTCGTGACGTCGACGTGCCCGCTGCCGAGCACTTCTTCCTCGAGATTGAAGAACCAACGGTCGATGAGGCTGCGGAAGGCGCCGTCGGACCACTCCTTCGTCTGGAGCCCCTCCACCGCGCGGCGGTAGACGGTCTCCATCTTGTAGAGCGGCGTGTCGCGCTCTGAGATCTGCACCAGCGTCGTCGCGAAGCCGCGCTGGAGTGCTCGGTGCTCGAGCCATCGCGAGAAGAAGGTCTTGCCGGTCCCGTACTCGCCTCGGACGGCCTTGAACTTCCCTCGGCCGGCGGCGACCGCGTCGAGCTCCTCGTCGATGGCCTTCTCGAAGCGCTCGAGGCCCACGGCGAAGTGCTCAAGACCGCGACGCGGCACCGCACCGATTCGCAGTGCATCAACAATCTCCCTACGTCTGAGAGGACTGGGGGGGTCCATCCAACCGCCTCTGTGGTTCGTGGACGCCTAGCGTTTCGGCGCCGTCTGGGGAGGCTGTAGTGTCCGCTTCGCCCACCGAAGCAGAGGGCCATCGTACAGGTGCCACTGGCTCGACGTGGGCTCGAACTGCAGCGCAAGCACCCGCTCCGGCTCCGAGCTACCTTTCGCAGCGCCCAACGCGCCTCCGACCAGCATTCCCAGCAGAAGGCCGCCTAGCAGCCCTTCCTTCGTGTTCTGCGCCGCGCCGATGGCAGTTCCGACGACTGCTCCCAGGGCTGCCCCGTCCGCTGCCCCCGACGTTGTCGCCGCGGCTGGGCCAGCGAGCCGAAAGCGGGCGACCCCTTGGTCCGGAAAGACCTGAACATCGATCTTCCGCCGACCCGTCTGCACGAGGAAGCGGTTGGGGTGCTCGAGGACCCTTGCATCCAGGCCGTGTGCCCGCAGCTCTTCCACGTCATCGACGAAGGCATCTAGAGCCTCAAACCGACCCCGATGCTCCTCAAGCACTGACGCGATGTCGCCTAGAGAGGGCATGCCGTCATCCTAGGAGGCCTCGCCGGCCTGGGCTAGCGCTCGCACGGCCCGGCTCACAGGGCCCGGTTTTCCAGGCCAAGACTTCACGACTTTCTCGAACTCCGGGCCGAGGTCCTCCCAGAGAGCTGCCACCACCAGCACCGGGTCGTCTTCGTCCACCGATAGGCCCACAACTCCAAGCCGTCTCGTCGCCGCTTCGATGTCATCGGGCCCGAGCGCGAGACGCTGAAGCTCAGCAGGCGTCACTTCCCGCAGGACCTTCTCAAGGAGCTCGAGGAGCCGAGCTAGGTCTCCGCGGAGGAAGCGGCCGGATCTTGCTCGCAGTGCGTACTGCAGGTCCTCCGGTGTCTCGATTCGGGAGAGGTTCTCCTGCCGGCGACGGTCTGTCTCTTCCATCAACTGGGCGACCGTGCCTCTCGTCGCATTCAGCTGAGTGCGAAGGACTCGAAGAAGACCGGTTTGAAGTTCGCTGGGATTCCCGTCTGGGGTCTTGTACTTGATATCGTGTTCGAGCTCGTTCCAGATATGGTCGCCGATGGTCACTACCTGGATCTCGCAGTAGACGCCATCGAGGTTCGCCAGTCTTGGATCCGCTGCCAGCATGTCAACGGATAGTTGAACGACCCGGTGGTGTGCCTGGTAGCCTTCCTGATTGTCGTGATGACGGCGAAACCGATCACCATCAGGGACTACAAATAGGTCTTCGATTGTCTTGCACACCACGTCCGCATCCGCTGGTCGGTATAGGAGAGCCCGCACCCCGGCGAGATCGAGTACCGTTGGTCCAAACTCGCGCTCGAAGGACTTGAGTTCATACTTCTCCACGTTGCGCTCGAGCTTGCCGCGGAAGCTCTCCGGCGACTTTGCTCGGAAAGTCGGCACGTGGGGGACCGCTGCGTCGCGGAGGGCGGCCGAGAGGTGTCGAGACGCGGTAGACGCCATCTTCTCGAACCGATCCCTCTCCCGGGCGTACCGCTCCACGAGTGTGGAGATCTGAAGCTCAGTCAGTGGCATGAGCCTTCTCCATCACAGCTTCACCTCGAAGAGCTGGGCCAGCTTCTCACGGTCGAGATGGACCTGGCGGGCCGCCGGGTCGTATCGGACCACCTCGTAGCCATCGAGGTTGAGGACCTCCTGGAGCTTGGAGATGAAGCCGCCGACGCGGAAGGGGAGCACCTTCATCTCCGCGGCGAAGGCGCTGGCGGACATCACGCCCTGGCGGGCGAGCAGGGTCTCGACCGCGACGACCACCTCGGCGCGCGCGGCGGCCGCGGGGACCCGCGCCGCGAGGACATCGGAGCTCGAGAACGCGCTGAGCGGCGCGGGCGGGATGGTCTTCGGCTTCTTTGGCGCGATCGGGAGCCCGAGCTGGCGGTCGTCCTTGGGCTTCTTCGGCTTCTTGGGCGGCTCGGGGGCCACCTCCGCGTCGAGGTCCACGACCTCCTCGCGAACGTCAAAGTGCCACCAGCGAGGCACGAAGGCCGCGCGGACCCCGAGGCCGTCGTCGTTGCTGAGGCTCGCGGTGGCGCTCTCCTCGCAACCCACGATCAGGCACGGCGCGACGACTTCGGCGAGGGTGGCGCCGCCGTGCTCACCTGCGTGGGTGTTGCCGGCGTAGGCGCTGGCGTCGTCGGAGAGCAGGACGATGCCGTGCGCGCCCTTGGGCGTGTAGACCTTGCTGCCCACGAAGGCGACCTCGTTGTCAGCTACCGGCGAGTCAGCCTTGGGCAGCGGCCGCCAGCGCGTGCCTCCCCCGGACTTCTTGGCTCCGGGGTGCGGGTCCTTCACGCGCTCGATCCGGTCCGCGGGGACGTGTCCGTGGTCGCTGGCCAGCAGCACGGCGCGACCGTGCTCACGAGCCTTCTCGAGGAGGTCCGGCAGCGACGCGATGCTCTCGACGCGCCACGGGTGGCGGACGGCGTGGCTCGCCTTGAGGCTGTCGTCGATGGCGTTGACGACCATCGCGACGACGCGACGGCTCGGGTCCCCGACGAGCGAGAGCGCCTCCTGCGATGCGCTTCCTCCCTTGGTGTGCCCCTCGCTCCGAAGGAGCAGTCGAGGTGTGTCGGTTCCTTCGGCGTACTTCTTCACCGCGGAGTTGGCGGCCCACTTGTCGGGATCTTTCGAGGTGTCCAAGCGTGAGCCCGGCTTCATGAGCTTGCCCGCAAAGAAGGCGGAACGGCTCACCTCGGTGACCGTTGGAAGGCCGGCGAACACCACCGGATAGAGTGCCTCGCCGACGCGGCCCGCCTTGGTCGAGTGCCAGGCGAGCGGGCCCCACGGGGCGGCTCGGCTCCCAAGTGACTCGAGGAGCTCTACGGCCTGCGCCCAGGCCATGCCGTCCATCAGGAGGACAAGCAGCCGACGCTCGGGCTCCTCGTCGAGGAACTTCGTGGCCAGGCGCTGGACTGCATTCTGGATCGGGAGGACCTGGTGGGACGGGAGCCCGGCCTCGACCCATCCGACCAGGCTCTTGGCGAATCGCCGGTCGAGCTCGACGCGCGCTTCGTCCGCCGCGCGAACGATTGCCTGGACGCCCTTGGTGAGCTTCGAGTCCGCGGTGCCGCGAGCCCAGCGGCGGGCCCAGTCCACGTAGCCGCCTTGCTCGGCGTACCAGCGGCCGAGCTCTTCGGCGTCGCCGTAGGGCGTGGGGCTCGGCTCGAGCGCCTGGTCCGGGCGAGCGACGAGCCAGGCGAGCAGGCGGACCGCCATCTCGGCGCGCTGGAGCGGCTGCCGCTGCTCCTCGTCCTTGAAGCAGACGTGACCCTCGAGCGCCCGGAGCGCCTGCGTGGCCTCCTCGAGCAGCTCGGCGTTCGGCTCGCTGGACGCGCGCAGCAGCACATCGCCGACAGCGTCGAGCCGCTGAGCCCAGGCAGCCGGGAGCCGCGTGCTCTCGATCAGCGCCGCGCGGACCTCTTCGTCCTTCACGCGGTCGTCGGCGGCCTTCGCGATGCTTCGCGCGTCGGGCGCTCCGGCGCTCCGCTCTACGTAGCGAAGCGCGCTCGGAGCTTCTCGTCCCAGGCTCCTCGCAACCTCGAGCACCTTTGCCTCGTCCTCGACCCCAAGGACCTCTCGGACCCGCGTCTTGACCCACATGCGCACAGCCGCGAGGGGGCTCTCGGCGAGGGTCTCGAAGAGTATGGCCAGCTCGAGGACCGTGGCTCCCCGGCTCTCTTCCCACGCCGCCCAGATGATAGGCCCCGTTGGACCCGTCCTAACGGACAGATGCTCTATGAGCGCGTCCCGGACTCCCCGGGCCTCTTCGGCCTTCATGGCCTCGGCGAAACGCGCCCCTCGCTTGTCGACGGCGGCCCAACCGAGGAGGGTGTCGAGCGCCAGCCCGCCTTCGGTGGGCACGGACCAGTCTCTCGCGAGCCAGGTGTCCCACATCGCGTCGGCGGTGAGCCGACTGTCGCCAATCGGATAGCGGCCGGTGTTGCCGGGGCGCAGGAGGTAGCCGACGAGCGGGGATCGGAGAGCGTCTCCCTCGACTTCGCCCACGGCGAAGAGGTGCCGAAGGCGCGCGTCCTTGCCGATCCTTCGGACCCGGCCGTTGAGGGCGAAGCGGCCGGAGATGTCGAGCGGGATGTCGTCCGTCCACGGGACGAGGAAGGCCATGCGGACGTCATCCTCGGCCAGGTCCGGCAGGCGCTCGCGTAGCTCGAGCTCGCTCCGGACGGGCACGACGTGGAAGTCGCCCACGTTGGCGAGCTTGAGCATCTGCTCGTCGCCGGTGCCGAAGTAGGCGAAGAGGTGGTGCTGGCGCTTGCGCCGATACGCCTCTTCGAGATCGGCGCGCAGGTCGTGCGCGTTCAGGTGCGGGACGCCCTCCATCATTTCTTGCCCGGCCCCTTGTTCCCAGGCGCAGTGATCCGAATCTGGCCGGTCATCGTGACCTCGTCGCCCTCGCCTTCGAGCGTCTCCCGGACCTTCGCGAGCGCCGACTCGAGGTGTGCGATGACTTCGGCCTTCCCCTGCCGATGAAGCGAGCCCTCGAAGACGACCCGACCCGGCGGCGGCGGCGGGTTGAGGATACGCTGCGCTTCCTCGGCAAGACCGCGCAGGCGGTCCGCGGCGGCCTGGTTGAGCTCGTCCTGGCGCAGCACGCCCGAGACCTTGTCGAGGAGCTCCGTCACGCCCTCGAGCTCAGTCTGTCGACCCTTGAGCTGGTCGAACGCACCGAACACGAGCGCGTCATCGAGCACGTTCGCGACCTGGGCCGCGCTCCCGATGCTGGCGCCGACCGCGCGCGCGCTCGTCTTGGCCTCGAAGCCGGCCAGGAACTCGACCTGGGCCTTGCCGTTCTTGCCCTGGAGGCCGGCGCACATCGCGTCGGCCGACTCCGCCGTCGTGACGCGGTCGACGTCGGTGTCGAGATCGAGCTGGCCGAGGCGCTGCTTCAGCAAACCAGGGAGCTTGGTGCAGTCGGCGACCTTCGCCTTGAGCATCTTGGCGAGCTCGGACTCGAAGCGCTTGAGGTTGTCGGCGTGGAGCGCGTTCCCCATGTTCGGGAGCCCGAACGCGGTCCCGGCAAGCTGCTTGGCCGCGAGCCAGTCCTGGTGCGTCGGCAGGTCCGGCTTCTCGAGGACGATATAGTCGGGGATGGGCTTGCCCGCGACGGGCGCAAACGCCTGGTCTCCGCTCACGAACGTTCGAGCGGACCAACGGGCATAGCAGCGGACAACGAGGTCCAACGCCTCCGGCTGGAGCCCCATTCGGCCACTCTCATCGATCCAGCGGCGCACCTCGCCGACCTCCGGTCGCTCGGCGGACTTCTGCTGCCGCTTCTTCTCGAGCTCCTGAAGGGTCTGGTCTTGGAGCAGGTGGACGGCGGTCTCGGTCACGCGGACGAGCCCCAGCTCCCCCAGCGTCCCGCGCATCTCTTCGCCGAGGTTCTTGTCGGCAGGGATGCGCTTTTCATCCGAGTCGATGATGTCGCCGAAGCGCGCGATCAGGTTCTTCTGCCGGGCCGTGGTGAGCTTCTTCGTGAAGCGGGGATGTCGGGGATAGCGCGCCTCGAGGAGCGCCGGGATGTAGCTGTCGAGCGCAGTGGCAAGGTTCGCAGCCAGCGAGGTCTGCACCTTGGCGCCCGGCTTGAGCACGACGAGGTGGTTCTCGACGGACTGCCCCGTGTCGAGGTCGCCCTCCTTCGGCTGCGTGAGCCCGTAGGCTTGGCCGAGCGCCTGGAGGATGCGCGACTGCTTCTGCGTCCGCAGATTCGCGAGGTCGTTCTGTGCCCGGACCTGGTTCTCGACGCTGAGGTGCGAGACGTACCCCTTCGTGACGCTCGCGCTCTCCAGGATGTGGTCGAGGATGACGAGCTCCCCCAGCATCTGGTTGATGGAGTGGGAGAAGAAGCTCGGGAGCCACACCAACGTCCACGAGCCGCCCGTCTCTTCCTTGAACTTCTCGAGGACCTCTTCGTCGTGGTGGGGCCCGAAGTTCGGCTCGTCGAATGGGTAATCGACGATCAGGCGCCAGTCGTGCCCCTCGGGGCACCGGAGCGCCTCAGGGCCCATCTTCCGCACGTTGCCGAAGCGGATGTGTCCGAGGCGGTCGGTTCCGCGCCAGTCCTTGTACTTGTGGTCCCTGCCCCAGTCCGCGATGGACTCGACGCCCATGGCCTCGAAGAGGAGGTCCCGGAGCACTCGCTGCCGGGCGCCCGGGCCGTCGACGTGACGTGCCTGCTCGAGGATCGGCTCGAGCTCGACGCCCTCGAGCTGTAGGCGGACCGTCGGGTCGGCCTGGGACCCGACGTGGAGCTGTCCGATCTGGCTGGCCCAGTTCCGCAGCTTCTGCGCGACGAGGTTCGCTTCGGTACCAGGGATCGGGACGCGAAGGGAGCCGTGGTTGAGCTGCACCAACTTGGCCGCCGTCATGTCCTTGAGAGCCGACACCTCCGGGACGAGCGACGCGATGATGAGCGTCTTCACCATCCGGTTGTCGGTACGGCACGCGGTGCGCTCGCAGTTACTGCACCCGAGCCGTGCGGGATGGTCAGGCCGCAGGCGCTGGCACTTCTCCGGCGTGTTGGTCTCGTGCTGTTCCTGAAGGACCGGCAGGAAGCGGTAGGTGTACATCTGCTTCGCCGACTCGAAGCGCGACTTCATCACACCGTCGGCGGTGTCCTCGCCGCCGGCGAGCACGTCGTAGAGGTCACCCACCCCGACGACGCCGCCGAGCGAGAGGTCCTCGATGTGTTCGACCAGGATCTCGGTGAGCAGCTTGATCGCCGTCCGCTCGCGCTGGAGCGAGTTCGACAGAGCCACCAGCGCCTCGACCAGCGCCGGGCTGAAGGGGTAGAGCCGCCGGAAGTCCGCGGCGTCGAGATGGCCGAGCATGGTCTTCCACGCTGGATCGGCCGCCCCTTTTCTCATCTTGTCGAACGCCTGGTCGAGGGTGGCCTTCGCCTCGTCGCTCGCCGGCTTGAGCACGCGCTTCTCTGCGATGGCAGGGAGGTTCCGGTCCTCGAGGGTGATCGTCTCGTAGCGACCCTCGGACCACTGGAGCGAATCCCGCACCAGCTTGTTCTCGAGGCCCATGTAGTCCTCGCCTACCATCTCGGCGAGGTCGCGCTGGCGAGCGATGAAGCTAACGAATGGGATGTCGCGGTGCGACTCCTGCGCCTCGACCAGCTTCACCATCTTCTGCACCTCGTTATGGAACCACTCCACGTTCGAGGCGCGCGACGCGAGCCAGAGGATGAGCTCGTCGAGGAAGAGGACGATGCCGTCGTAGCCGAGCTCCTTGGCGTGACGGCCCACGATGCCGAGGCCCGAGTCCAGGTCGAGAAACTGCCGCTTCGTCTCCGCGTATGCCTTGAACCGGGTCTTCACGAGCGCGCTGAAGAGCTCCTCACGCACCTTCGGATCGCTCGACTCGGTCGCCGCGTCGAAACGCTCCCGGTCCCAGCCGCGCTTGGCGAACTTGCGCCATTTCGCCTGCTTGCTGGAGCCGCCCCCGGCCAGCTCGTTCATCGGCCCGAAGAAGGCATCGTCGCCGAGCTCCTCGAGCATCTGCCTCGCGTCTGCGAAGAGCTGCTCGTCAGCGAAGAGGCCGGGAACCGTCGCCTCGTCGTGGTGCTCGCGGACATGGGCGATGTACCGGAGGAAGATGGCCTCCTCGATGCTCTCGTGTCCCACCATGTGGAAGTGGAGCTTCAGCAGCTTCTTTTCGCCCACCCAGTCAAACGGGGCGCGAAGCGGGTGGAGCTCCGGGATGCGCCAGACGTCTTCGTTGGCGTCGAGCATCAGTGACAGCAGCGCCATGAAGTGCGACTTGCCGCTCCCGAAGCTGCCGTGAAGGAAGGTGGCCTGGCTTCGGTTCTGTTGCAGCGACGTGTCGACGAGCTTGAGCGCCTTCTCGAAGGCGTCGCGGATTGGCGGGGTGACGACGTAGGTCGACGCGGTCTGCTTCGGCTGCTCGATCGCCTGGCTGAGGACCTCGACGAAGCCGATCTTGTGGATGCTCTCCGGCAGGTCGAAGAGCGGCTTCACGCGCTGCTCGCTCATTGGTCAGCCTTCTTGCTCTTCTTCGAGGACTTTTTACGGCCTCGCTTCGTCTTCTCCGGCGGGCGCCATGCTTTCAGGTCGTCGTGCGTCAGGCCGAGGGCCTGGCACTCGCCGTCGACGAAGCTCCGATAGTACTCGGCCGGCGAGACGCCCCCGTAGTCCTCGGACGGTTTGTCGTGCCAGAGCTCGAGCCAGAACTGGAGTTCGAGGAGCCCGGCGAGCATCGGGGTCAGGCGGTCCCGTTCCCAGCCCTCGTTGGTCTTGCGGTCGTAGTAGAGCGTGGCGAGGGCCTTGGCGCGCTGCTGATGGTCCAGCCCTGCCCAGCAGTACGCCGCCTTTCGGTCTTCGTCGGACTCGCAGCCCGGGTAGGAGACGAAGCGCTCTCTCGGAACGTCGAGCTTGCCGCGCAGCCGCCAGGTACTCCCCGAGCGCATGTCCTTGGGCGAGTACTTCGGCGTTCGGGGGGTGGCGGACCGGCCCTCGGCCTGGCTCCGCCAGAGCGCCTCCCACTCACGCCGCTTCTCGAGGCCCTTTCCGGTGTAGCGGTGGGCAGCTAGGAAGGGCGCAGCCTGTGTAGCCAGCACCTCCGCGATCTGGAGTCCGCCGAACTGCTCAGCCAGCTCCAGAAGCTCGACCACCCGACTGTCCTCGCGAAGCCTCCGCTCCACGTCCGATTCGCTGAGAACGAGTGATTGCTCCCCCGCTAGTTCCGCTTCGGCTGCTTGCTCAAGAACCAATCGGAGGGCCGCGGCGATCTCGGCGTCGTAGTCAGTCGCGCGCCACCAACGCTTGAAGTCAGGCCGCTCGACGGCCGCGAGCAGGTCTGATCCGCCTATGGCAGCAATGCGCTGTGCCTGGAGCCTTCCCGGACGCACGCCATCTGGGGGGCTCGCTCCGGTGCGTTCAAACCACGTTGCGTCTGGTCCCTCACCCATGGTCCGCTGCCACAAGAGATGCTCAAACGTCCGTCGCCCAGCGATATCATCGGCACTCGGGCCCGGCGCGAGCCCATCGTCGCAGAGGCCGAAGAGCCGATAGCACGTCCAATCGACGCACTCTTGGAGCCGAACGAGCTCCGAGAAGGCTGCCGCCTCGTCTTGCCGAGCTGTGTTGAGGACCTCCGCAAGTGGCCCGTCGAGCTCGCCCGCGAACCAACGCTCAGCGACACGCGCAGGCGTCGCAGCGTCGCGACATTCTGCGGCTTGCAGAAGGGCAGAACCCAAGTTGGCCAGAACCTCCCACCCCTCGGGGAGGGGCATAGGAAGAAGCGCGCGCCCAGCAAACTGGTAGCGGTCAGCCCAAGTGGTCGCCGATAGCCTGCCACCGTCACCCATCTGGTCGCCACCCATTGGATAGGAAACCTGCTTCATCCAGAAGCAGGAGATGGAGCTGTTCAAGAAGCAGGACAGGGCAGCGTACTGGTCTTCTGAGCAGCCAGGCGGCAGCTTTATTACTGGAGCCGACTGGTTGAAGACCCGCTGGCCCCGGTCCACGACGAAGTGATTTCGGCTTGACACGAAGGCATAGGCGATGCTGGTAGGCACACTTCGTTTCGACTTGTAAAAACTCCGGTACTCAAACCACTCAAGCCCCGCCTCGAGGGTTGTCTTGCCGAACTGTCTTCGCCTCTCGAGCACTGTCTTGTAACGCCAGAAGTGCCGCCGGGTGGGCTCGTGTTCCGGAAGGGCGGGCTCGAGAAAATCGTCATATGGAAAAAGTACTGACGCCGAGTGGCGAATGTTCCAGTTTCGGACATTCTCGCCAATCCCAAGCATTCGAGTGTACTTGGGTGGTACACCGAGTCGCGCAAGCCAGTCGGGGGGACCGTAGTACAGGTCGTCCTCGCCCATGATCGCGTCGAAACCGATGGCGGTCGCCAGATCGCCCAGCGACTCTCGCGCCTCGGCCTCGATATGGGCCTTGAGTTCTAGTGCGCCCCCTCCGCTCAAGCTCCACGGGTGCGCCGCAAGAAGTTCGCGGTCGCAGTCTGCGACGGACACGAACTCATCGACGTAGCCCGGAGATGACCAGTGTTCCACGATGCTCGACCAGACCAACCCGCGCGACGGATCGACGGGCTCCGCGGGTTCGCCCCCCTCCGACAAGACCAATCGCACCGTTGCGCTGCGAGGGGGCTCATTGCTGCCGAACATCATCAGCGTCGGCGTGCCGTGGCCAGGAATGTAGGCTCCCGCGGTACTCACGAGCAGCTCGAGGTTCACCGTCGACAGAAATGATTCAATCAAGCTCTTTCCGAACTCTCTCTTCATGAAGGAGTTCGCAGTAATCTGCCCAACTAGACCGCCGGGTCTCGCGAGATGAAAGAAGCGCTCACAGAAGGGCGCCGACAGCGCGTATTTACCGGAGGCGCTAACGTAGAGCTCGCGATACCGGTCACGGAGAACCCGGTCCTTTGGCGTAATGTAGGGAGGGTTTCCGACGACGGCAGCACACCGGCGGTGAAGCACTTGCCGTGCCTGCGCCTCTTCCTCCAGTGCGAAGACCTTCCGATCCCAGTCAACAACCCGAGCGTCGCTCTGATGGAACAGGGCGCCCTGCTCGTGCTGCGGGTTGTACAGGAGCGAGTCGGCGACCGCGACGTGGAGTGGAAGCTTCGGAGCCGCGCTGATCTTGTCGAACGCTGCCTTGCCCAGGAACGAGAGCGTGAGCCGGAACTTGGCGATCGCGACCGCGAAGGGGTTGATGTCGGCGCCATACACCTTGTCGAGCGCCTCGGCCGCCGCCTCCCGAGCGCTCAGCCCAGGCTTCGCGCGCTGCACGTGCTCGAAGAAGCGGTCGAACGCGCCGAGCAGGAAGTGCCCGCTGCCGCAGGTCGGATCGATGAGGTCGGCGTCGTCGAGGCCGAACTTCTCGATCGCCGGCTCGAGCGTTCGGTCGAGGATGAACGCCTCGATGAAGTCCGGCGTCTGGAGCAGCGCGTAGCGCTTGCGGACGTTCTCGTTGAGGTCCTGGTAGAGGTCGCCGAGGAAGCGGGTGTCGCTGACGCCGAAGCGAAAGGCGGGCTCATCCGTACTCGGTGAACGAAAGAGCGTGAGGAGCTCTTTCGCCGCTGCGGCGCTCGGCGCCAGCAGCCAGACCGGGTTGTGCTCGGGCCCGAAGAGATCCTTGGCCGCCGGGTACTGGGACAGTTCCCGGAAGACCGTCAGCAGGTAGTCGCGCTCGGTGAGCGATGGCGCGAGCTCGAAGAACAGTCGCTGGGTGTCGGCGGCGCCGGGGCCGGCGATGCGGTTCCGCTCGAGGAGCTCGCGATCCTCGAGGGCGCGGGCAAAGACACACGAGAGCAGCCAGGCCGCGCTCACCTGTTCGATGAAGCGCTTCTGCCACTGCACGAACCCATCGGCGGTCCGCTCGGCCGCCTTCTCCTCGGTGTGCCGCGCCTTCAGCGTCGCCGTGACCGCGGGCGATTCCTTCGCGCGCTTGAGCAGGTCCGCGTCGAGCTTCTTCAACACCGGCTGGGCGGCGGAGAGGAAGAGCGCGCTGTCGAGCGGCGCGGTCGGGTCCGACTGACCGGGGAGGTCGGCGAGCTTCGGCTTCTTGCGTCGTCGTGCCATCGTTCTGCTCAGTGCGTGAGTAGCTCGAACGCGCTGTCGAGGGCCCTGTCCGAGAGCTGCTGAGTCAGGAAGTCGTGGGTTAGCTGGGGGTCCGGCTCGTGGCGCTCGGCTTCGACCCATGTCACCCAGGTCTCGAAGTCGCTGGGTTTATCGACCGTCATGAAGCCGACTCCATGCTTGCGGGCGGCCTTCACACACTCGACAAAGCGAAGGTCTTGGTGTGGGTCCTCATGAAGTGACGGGGGAAGCACGACGAGAGCGTACGGACGCGTTGCGAAGCGCGCGTGCGCCAGCGCCTCATGCACTACTGTGATGTCCCAGCTATCCGGAGGCTTCACCTCGAACGTCCACACGTCGAAGTAGTTGCCGGGAAGCAGGTCAAACTGTCTCAGCGAGAACACCGTGATGTCTGGTCGAGACCAGATTCCCCCGGTGTCTTTGCTGCCCTGCCACGCGGTTACATCGACAACGCTCTGGTCGAGATTGTTCTCCTTGACCCAGTGACGGACCAGCGTGCGGCGAAGTGGTTCGTAGTACTTGGACTCGGCCGACTCGATCGACGGTGACGCGACGAGTTTGGCGCGGCCCGCCAAACGGAGCGTTCCGCCGCGTCCTGGGCCAACCTGGATCAGGCCAAAGTCTCGGGCACGGCGCTGGGCTTCCCAATAACGATCGACGTCGTCGTCCCACCCGAGTTCTTTCTGGAGCCACGGATTCGTGACGGTTCTGTTAGCCGGCATAGTCTCGATGAGGGCACGGACATCAGCGTCAAGACGACGGACGCTCCCTCCTTTGCCCCGTCCGACCGCGAGGATGCCCTTGGCGAGGAGCTTCTCGCGGGCCTTCAGGTAGCGGTCTTTCTTCCAGCTCAGTGCTCTCTGAATGGAGATGTTCCCCCGAGCCCCGGAATCGGGAACCTCAGCGAGGAGCTTCTTCTCGTCTCTTGAGAGTCGACTGGCCATGGCGATTCCTACGCAGCGGCGTTGTGGCGGTTGGCGAGCCACTCGAGCGGGACCCAGAGCGCCTGCGACGGATGCAGGCCGGGGATCGATAGCTCGCCGTTGATGCGGGGGATGCCGCCCGTGTCGTGTCCCGGGACGAGCAGCAGGATGGGTGCCTCGGCGGACTTGGCGGACTCGACGAGGCGCTCGAGGAACGAGTCGAGGTGGTATCGGGCGATGAGCCCAGGCTGGACGAGGAGCAGCGGCTCCTTGGGGGGGAGCAGCTCTTCGGCGATCGATTCCGCGGCCGCCTCGACGAGGTTCAGCAGGTTCGGCCAGTCCTCTCCCTGGCGGCCACCGAGGTCTGCTTCGTGGACGATCGTGTCCTCCTCGATGCCGGCCTCGGCGAGCTGCTCCCGGATGGCTTCGACGAGGAGCCGATCGAAGGGCACGGGTTCCACGTCGAGTCGGCGTCCGAGGGCCAGGGCAGCTTCTCGCGCTCGATCGGCTCGGACGCCGAGAACCCGCAGGTGATGCCGCTCGACGGCGTTGCGAAGCCGCTCGTCGAACCGACGAGCGATGACCGCCTCGGGCTCCATCGAGAGCGCCTGGGACGGCAGTGCCGTCATCGAGCGCCCGAGCGAGGAGACTCGAGTGTGGAAGCTGGTCTTCTCGAGCGCGCCCTGACGCTCGTAGGCTTGCTTCGTCTCGTTCCAGGTGAGGCCGTGCCGGAAAAGCAGAGCGTCGAGCTCCGGCCGGGTCGGGAGGGCGGCCGCCTCCGGGTAGCGGAGGGACACCCGGCGCAAGACTTCCTGCGGGCCGATCCCGCTTCTGAGCAGCGAGGCGCTCAACGAGAGCGCCCGCTCGGGCGACATGCCGCGCGGGTAGATCTCGAGGCGGGTGGAGCGGGCCGCGCCCTCACTGGCGAGCGCCGCGATCTCGGCCAGGCGCTGAGACGACACGTTGGCGAGGGGGGTGTCGGCGGCGGTGTCGGTGAGCACCCGCTCGGTCTCTCCCTTTCCGGCGAGTACCGGCCGCGCAGCGAGCGCATCGGCCGCCTCGCCGAGCGCCTTCACCGCGCGGGTGTGGGCATCCGAGGCGCAGAGCCACGGCTGGTCGGCGCCGAGGCGGATGTACTGGAGACCGTCGCCTTCGACCTTGTCGACCTCGACGACGATACGGAGCAGCGCCGCCGCGCGGGCCGCGAGGAGCTCGTCGGCGGCGGTCCGATCGTGTGGGATGTGGGCGAGCAGGTGCCGGGCTGCATGGTCGAGGGGCAGCGCCCCGCTGGCGGCGTCGACCACGGCGTGCGCTTCCTTGCGAAGCTCGCTGATGGCGCCGTGCTTGGCCCACTCGTCGCGGGCCTTGCCGAGGGCGATGTAGATGGCCGCGGTCGTCACGCCCTGGTCATCCGCGAGATCCTTCACGGCGACGCCGAGGCGCCCCGCGAACGTCCCCTCGATGCCGTAGAGGAGGCGTGGATGCTTCATGCGCCGCTTGCGCTTCGGCATGAGCGCGTCGAGCCAGCCCTCGATGGTCGAGGGGCGCTCACGCTCGTTGGCGTTGCGGTTCTCGGCGTCGAGCAGCTCGCGGAGCGGACGCTCGTCGAAGTCGTGGCGTTTGGCGAGCGCGCGAATCTGGTGCTTCGGTGCCGCCGCGACGACCGCCAGGCTCCTGAGCCCCGCGTCGCGAAGGGCGGTGGCGACCTCCTCCTCGATGCCGGCCGTGTGGACGAGGATGTCGTCCCCTCGGTACCCAGGGAATAAAGGCTTGGGTGCGACCGGCGTGAGCTCTCGTGCGGCGCGCCAGCGGTCGCGGAAGCCGAGGATCTCCTGCGCGACTCGACGACCGATGCCGCGGATGGCCGAGAGGCGGTTGTCCGGGAGGTCGAGTAGATCCTCGGCGCGAAGCAGACCGGCTCGGTCGAGGGCGTTCTTCGCTCGAGGCGAGAGAGGCAGCGCCTCGATGAGTGTCTCGGGGCCGATGGCGCCGAGCTGCTCTTCGGTCAGCTCTTCGTCGGCCTCGGGGTGCTCGCTCGGCGTGGCTTGCGCCGCGGCGCGAGCCGGCGCCGCCAGGGCGGTCACCCAAGCGCGGCGCATCTCCTCGGCGGAGACGAAGCGCTGCTCGGTGTCACGTGCCAGCGCCCGCTCGAAGAAGGCGACCAGCGAGTCCCGCACCGACGGGTCGAAACGCTCCGCGGCGAGCACGAGCTTCGAGTCCGCGTCGATGGCGACCCCCTCGAAGATGGGGCGCACGCCGGTGAGCATCTCGTGCAGCGTGATGGCCGCGCTCCAGCGCTCGGCGGCGTTGTCCCAGGAGCCGCGCAGGTCGAGGAACGGATCGCGGTAGGCCGCGGTCCCGACCTTGAGGTCGGAGCGGCTCGACGCCGCGAGCGAGAAGTCGAACAGCGTCAGATGCGCCCGCGTCTTGCTCACACTGCCGACGCCGAGGTTCGCCGGCTTGATGTCGCGGTGCATGACCTGGTGCTCTTCGAGGTACTCGACCGCGGAGAGGAGGTCGTCGCCGTAGCGCTCGGCGAGCTCGAGGGACACGGTGCCCTCCCGGGCGAGGTGACGGTGGAGCGTCTCACCGCCAGCCACCGAGAGCAGGAGACAGGTGCGGCCCGCGAACTCGTACCGCTCGACGAGCTGCACGATGCGCGGATGCCGGAGCTTGGCCAGCGCATCGGCCTCGGCGGCGAGCCGCTCGTCGTGGTCGTTCGAGAGGGTGACCTTGAGGGCGTAGTGGCGGCCGTCCGAGACGCGGCCGACCAGGAGCACGCGAGAGGTGGCGCCCTGGCCGAGGACCCCGTCGACGAGGAGGTCGTCGCCGAGGTTGTCGCCCTTGCGGGCCTCGAGGGGATCGGTCTCTGGCTCCGTGGCCTTGGGCTCGGGCTTGGTGATCTCGGCGAGCACGAGCTCGAGCCACTCGTCGACATCGTCGGCACGAGAGATGGGGCTCAGCTCGGTCGCGAACGCGATGAGGTTCGCGAGGTCCTCCTGCATCCCGTCGTCGACCGCGCGGGGGTCGAGGTGGTGCTCGTCGTGGAGGCGGCGGGCTACGGCGACGTAGTCCTCACCGGGCGGCTCGCCCGTGAAGACATAGTAGGCGAGGGCTCCGAGGCTGAAGACATCGGACTGCGGAGTGCGCGCGGTCGGGTCCTGGCGTAGCTCCGGCGCCTGGTAGACCGCCCAGGGCTCGGACGCGAGCGCGGACCAGTGGGTGGTCGCCTCCACCTCGGTGCCGACGCCGAGCTGGAAGTTGAACAGCCGCGTCTCGATGCTCTGGTCGTCGGGCTTGCGGCGGACGAGGACCGCCTCGGGGCTCAGCGCGCCGTGGACGACCTGCTTGCGGTGACAGAACGCGAGCGCCCGCCCGACCTGCTCCACGATGGCCACCCGGTCCATGAAGGGGAGCTTCGGGTTCTGTCGGAGGAAGGTGGACAGCGGCACCCCGCCGTCGAAGGAGTCGAAGAGGACGGTCGGACCCAGCGGGGCGTCCGTCTCGTAGCCCGCGACGCGGAGGATGTTCGGGTGCTCCCGCACGTCCCAAAGGAGCTGACTCTCGCGGTCGGCAGCGCGGAGGAGCTGCTGGCGGCGCTCGACGCTCGTCTGCTGGGGGACGAGGTAGGTGCGCGCGCGGCAGGTGATGGTCTTCTGCTTGCGGTGGGCGGCGAGACGGTCCTGGTAGCCGGGGCCGTCCTCGAGGATCTCGCCCAGCTCGTAGGCCCCCGCGTGAGCCTTTCCCTTCCGTGGGCGGAGGCCGAGCGCCTTCATGGCCGCGGCGACCTGGCGAGCGGCCGGGGCAGAGATGCGGCGGCGATGCCGAGAGGTGTCGGCGCCCGGGAAGTCGTGGTGCTGGACGGCGCGGACGAAGTTGTCCCGGGTGACGACGCCGACGTCACCGTGGTTCTTGAAGCGCAGCTCGATGTTCTCGGCGCTCAAGAAGACGAGGGGCTCGACCCAAGGGGTCAGGCGCCTGTCTTTCATCTTCGAGCGCAGGCGGGAGGCGAGGACCTTCGACTTGTGGTTGGTCAGCCGGTACGGGTTCTCCATATACCGGGAGCGCTCATCGTCCGGGTCGATGCGGTACCAGTCCTGGTAGTCGCCCTCGTAGATACCGGGGCCGCTCTTGATCTCGACGAGGTAGAGGGCCGAGTAGCCGAGGACGAGCAGGTCGAGCTCGTAGAGGCGCCCCGTCGACGGGTCGAGCAGCTCGAGCAGCGCCCACAGGTGGTACGGGTCGTTGTTCGGCAGTGCCTTGATTGCGAAGTCGATCGCCTCTCGCTCGTGCGCGTAGGGCGTTTCTCCCTGGAAGACGATGCGCGAGGTGGCGAGCGTCATGCCTTGGCGAGCTCCCGCGCATTCGCGGCGTCTTCGTCGGTGGCGTCGTCGGAGAGCAACAGCCGCGCGCCCGGCTTCGCGGTGGCCAGCTCGGCGGTGAAGATGCGCGCCGGCTTGGTGGCGTTGAGCAGCGCGCCGGCGTGCGCGGCGAGCTGGCGGTGGGCCGGAGGTGTCGCGACCACGGTCACCTGGTCGATCCAGTCCAGGTCGGAGCCTTCGTGGAAAGCCACGATGGCAGCGGCGATGGCGCTCGGTCCGGCGACGACGAGCTTCTCGGCCGCGCCGATGGTGCCTGGATCGAACGGCGTGAGGTTCAGGTCCCAGGCGGCAGCGGTGGCCTCGAGGGTCTGGCGAGGAGAGGCAGGTGACTCGGCCTGAGCTCGAGCACGCCACATCTCCTCGGCCTCGACCGGGTCGAGCGGCTCCCAGTCGGCCCCGAAGGGCTCGTCCTCGGCGACGGCGCGCTTGGCGAACACGGTCCTGGCGCCGAAGGCCGCGGGCCACTGCGCGTCCGCGTCGCGGATGAGGAGATCGATACGGTCCGCAGTCGTGAGGTCGCCCTTGAACGAGGACCAGCGTGCGTCCGCCTCGGCGCCGAACCGGCGCCCGGTGGGCTGTCGTCCTTCGATGTAGGCCAGGGCGCTGAGCGCCGCCTCGTAGTAGGCCCGTGCTTGCCCACTTTCCATGCGTTCTCCCCCTTGTAGAGAGCCTGGGGATCTATCACACGTGGGACGGTTCTCGCGATCGCGAACTGACGGAGCCTCGCGACCATCGGTTGCCTGCGTCGGCAAGGCGGGCGGCTCAAGGGTTGCGTGTCCATGATGGGCGGAGATCGCAGGGCGCTCGGACCCCGGTTCGCTAGGATCCGGCGGAGGCGGGACCGTATCGTCCCGGAAGGAGTGAGACATGGCGCAACGTCCCCGCGGAGGGCGAAAGCGAGAGCTCCAGGAGCTCACGCCGGAGCTAATCAACGAGTTTTTCGAGATGTTCAGGATGTGGCGCGCGATCTTGGACTTTCACGAGGAGCTGGTGATGCAGGCGGCCTCCGACCTCGAGGTCGCGGACTATCAGCGAGAACTGTCGCCGGAGCGTCCTCTAGATCCGTCGACCACGAGTGGGAAGCGGCTGCTCTTGTTCGCGAAACTGGAGCCTCTCCTCAAGCAGGCGACGTCGCTCAAGCAGGCCATGAAGGTCATCCGGAACATCCGCGCGACGGAGCTTCACGGACGGCTCCGGGACGACTATCGCCTCCGGGACCTCTTCAAACATCGTGAGCCGAAGCCTGCCAGCGCACCGCCGGGTACTGACGCGCACGACGTCGAGACCTTTCTCGAGCGGTTCCTGTACGGAGAATCGCCTGAGAACCTGGCGTACCGCCGGATGGCGCTGAAACTGGCGCTGTTCGACGGCGGCGCGTCGGTCAAAGAGATCGAGGACAAGGCGCGCGAGTTCGCCGAGGTCTTGCCAGAGTTACTCGACGCAGAAGATCTCACCGACCTCAAGGGCCCCAAGGCGCGGATTGCGGTAGCGATGCACAAGCTCCTGGAGCTGGATACATCTGAGCGCTACCTGGTCGACCTCATCGCGAGAATCGAGAAGAAGATCGGGACGTAGGCTTCCTCTCCGCAACTATCGGGGTTTCCTGCGGTCCGACTTATCCAGTCGACGGCACTAAGCTGCTGTCGGCATGGAAACGCAGTTCCTGACGCTTGATGAGGCGGCCGAGGTGGCCCGTACCTCCCCGTCCACCGTGCGGCATTGGATCCGCGTGGGGAAGCTCGACGCGCATCGGCCGGGTCGGCGAGTCCTCGTCGAAAGGTCTGTTCTTGTTGCGTTCCTTCGTGGCGATCGGTCGCCCCGGCGATCGCGACAGAAGGATGTCGAGTAGTGCGCCAGTGCATCAGTGGTTGATGCACTGGCGCACACCCGGTTTGTGTGTTTGTGCTCATATTTAACAACTTCGGGGTGCCACCCGAAGCAGACGGCGAGCCTCGCTCGCAAGGAGTTTGAATCATGTCCGATAAGTGTGGTGACGGCAAGGGTGAGCCCGTGCCCGCCAAGCAGCATTCCCAGGCCGACGAGAGTCGGCCGTGCTCGCAGGAGCAGCCCGAGGAGCGCGGCCCCACGGCGAGAAAGCGGCTCAACCTCGACGACGTCGCCATCAGCCAAGACTTCGCGGCGACGGCCGGGGTCACGCGCGTCATCGGCGTGGTCCCGATAAGGAAGCCGAGGCGCTCGGAGTGGATCCGCGTTCACGAGAGCTACTCGCTGGCGGTCGGCCTGCTCAACGTCGAACAGGAGCTCTGGGTGGTCTCCCGCAAGGTGATGGCTGAGGTCGTGGACGACGCGAAGCCGGTGTCTCTAGCGCCCACGATCACGCGACGTGGCGCTTTCTTCTTCTGGCCCGTCCCTGTGATCGACTCGACCGGCCGCGTGAACTCCTGGCACGCATCTGCGGTCGCAGCCGCTCAGCACGCTCGAAAGCACTGGGTACGCGTGTCCTCGAACATGCCGGCTCGCCAGTACGATATCCATCTCCACAAGCTCGACTCGCGGATGCCGGAGTGGCCGGACCAGTCGATGGAGGAGCTTGTCGAGCAGGCGGTGCTCGATCGCTTGATCGACGACCGGGAGCACCACGTGCTCAAGCATCTCAGGGGTGAGCTGTGAGGGCGACCCGAGACCTGTCGTTTGACGAGATCATTCTCGTCGACACCGAGTTCCGCTCTCCGCCCGGAGAGACTCCGGAACCGGTGTGTCTCGTGGCGCACGAGCTCTGGTCGGGGCGTCGGCACCGGTACTGGGCCAGCGAGCTCGGGTCGGAGCCTCCTTTCTTGACGGGGTCGAGCACGTTGGTCGTCGCGTACTACGCCGTGGCGGAGCTCTCGTTCTTCCTGGCCATGGACTGGCCGATGCCGGCGAACATCTGCGACCTCTACGTCGAGTTCCGAGGGGCGTTCAACGGTCGACGTCCGCCTGCCGGCTTCGGCCTCGCGGGCGCATGCACGGCCTTGGGTGTCGCGGGGCTCGACATGATGGAGAAGGACGCGATGCGCGACCTCATCCTGCACCGGGTCGACTACACCGCCGGACAGCGAGAAGCGATCCTTGACTACTGCGCCTCAGACGTTGATGCGTTGGAGCGGCTCTTTCGCCGGATGGGGCCATCTCTCAACTACCGGTACGCACTACTCAGGGGCGACTACCTGCGGGTCGTCGCGGCGATGGAGCGCAGGGGTATCCCGATCGATCTCGAGCTCCTCGAGGCCATGCGTATCGGCAGGAGCCAGATCGTGAACTCGCTCATCTCCAGGGCGGACACCTTGGGCCTCTACGACGGCACATCCTTCCGGACCGCGAGGCTCGAGGAGTACCTCGCCCGCTCGGGGGCTGCCGATGCTTGGCCTCGCACGCCGACCGGAAGGGTGAGCCTCTCCTCCGAGACGTTCGACGGGATGTCCCGAGTCCTTCCGGAGCTCCGGCCGGTAGCGAGGCTGCGGAAAGACCTGGACCAACTTCGGCTCGACGACATCGAAGTCGGTCGCGACGGGCGCAACCGAACGATGACTTCCCCGTTCGGCACCGTCACCTCAAGGAACCAGCCCGGCACGACGAAGTACATCTTTTCCGCCGCAAGGTGGAAGCGGGGCCTGATCAGGCCCGAGCAAGGTGTTAACGCGCACCCCTGCTGAGGGGTTCGGGGCCGATTCCGCGCAGGCTGCGTGATGGGCTCGACCTCGCCGAGGTGGTGATGTCCCTCGCCGGTTTCTTCGTC
>PABA01000093.1 GCA_002699025.1 Sandaracinus sp.
CCACGGAGCCGCGTTCGTGTACCCACGAAGAACCGACCCGTGTGACGCGAGCGAAGCGAGCGCCGAGCCGCCCACGGCGGCGCTGGTAAGCCAAAGATAGCGAGCGCAGCGAGCGGAAGACGACGCGAGCGAAGCGAGCGCCGAGGACCCCACGGGCCCGCTGGTAAGCCCAATTAGCGAGCGCTGCGAGCGGAAGACGTCGCGGAAACCGCCCTCAGCTCGAGAGGGACTTCTTCGGGCCGTAGGCGATCTGCTCGAGGCGCTGGAGGTCCTTGATCTCGATCAGATCCGGGCTGACGTTCAGCGCGCCCTGGCGCTCGAGGTAGGCGAGGCCGCGCGAGATCTCCTCGCGGACCGTGCCCAGGCGGCCGGCGACGGTCTCGGTCGTCAGGTCGCGCACGAGGTTCTTCGCGTCCTGCCCCTTGGCCTCGCGCATGGCGACGAGCGTGCAGAGGAAGCTCGCGAGGCGCGCGGGCACCGTGCGGAGCGAGAGGTCGCTGACGAGCGCGAGGGTCCGGTCCGAGCGCTTCGCGCGCAGATCGATGACGGTCCGGAGCACGCTCGGCCGCTTCTCGCCGTAGGAGGCGAGGAAGTCGTTGGAGATCAGCACGGCGCTCGCCGCGCGCATCGCGATCGCCGTCGCCGGGTAGTTGCCTCCGTCGAAGCGGATGCCCTCCACGATGGCCTTGCCTGGGCGGGCCAGATAGAGGATCTGCTCGCGTCCGTCCTTGCCGCTCTTGGTGGTCTTGATCTCACCGGTGCGGACGACGAAGAGACCCTCGGCCGCCTGCGATTCGGCGAAGAGGGGCGCGCCCTTGGGGGCCTTCCGGATCTCGGCCGCGTCGGCGAGGGCCTTGAGATCCGCGGGGGGAAGCTCGTTGAGCTTCGTGACGTCACGGAGGAGCTCCTCCGGAGAGCGGGGCGCGATGGCCATGATGCGGGAGCGTAACACAGGCGCGACGGTGCATCGGAAGGGAAGAGAGCTCAGCTGCGTTGACGCCGCGCAAAGGCTGGGGCACCTCGTCTTCGTGCGCCTCTCGAGCCTCGGATTCGCGATCGTCCTCGCCTACGGAGTGGCCCTCGGTGGGTGCGACGACTCGGATCGGCGCGTGGGTCGCGACGCGGGAGGCGCCGGGGGAGACGCGGGCGGGCGTGGCGACGGCGGCGCGCGCGGGGACGCCGGGGGGACGCTGGACGGCGGCGGCCACGACGGGGGCCGCGCCGGCAGCGACGCCGGCAGCGGGGGCGACGGTGGTGGGGGCGGAATGGACGCGGGCGGGGACGCAGGCCCGGCCGATGCGCTCGATCCGCGCCTCGCGACGGCCGACCCGAGCGGCGAGATCTGCGCGACGCCCGGGAGCACCGGGGAGTGCGCGGGCATCGCGGTCTGCCGCTTCTACGACGCCTCGAGCAGCCGCTGCGAGAGCTGCGAGGGCTGCGGCAACCTCGGGCAGCCATGCACGACGGGGACGGATTGCGACATCCTCTTCGCCTGCTTCGACGGGCGCTGTACGAACATCTGCCCGCTCGGGACGACCTACTGCGGCCCGGTCGAGGACTGCCTGGACGTCGGCCACCCCACCCACGGCGTCTGCCGCCCCTGAGCGGAGCGCCGGGAGAGCGCCGCGCCCCGATGTCACGAGCGGCGGGAGAGCGCCGCGCGCCCATCGCCCCAGCCGGATTCGTGCGGCTCGGGGAGGGGAACGGCACCGGGTCGTCGCGCGGGCGCATCACGCCACGGCCAGGCTCGCGGCCCCGGCCGGCGCGCTCCGCTCAGCTCCGGCGGCTGCCGCGCGGGGGCCGCTTCAAGCCGTACTTCTCCATCTTGTAGATGAGGGCGCGGCGGCTGATACCGAGCCGCTTCGCGGCGTGCGTCTGATTGTGGTTGCAGTCGGCGAGCGCCTTGATGATGGCGTCGCGCTCCACGTTGTCGACGTGCTCGCGCAGGCGCCCCTCGCTCGAGGCGATGGGCATGGGCTCGCTCGGCAGGTGCTCGGCGAGGATCTCGCTGTCACGGGCGAGGCAGACGGCCCGCTCCATGGCGTTGCGGAGCTCGAGCACGTTGCCGGGCCAGGGGTAGCTCCGCAGTCGGGCGAGCGCCGCCGCCGAGAAGCGCACGGGCTCGCTCGCGCCCGCCTCGACGGCGAAGCGTCGGGCGAGGGGGAGGATGTCCTCCGGCCGGTTCCGGAGCGCCGGCACCTCGACCACGTGCACGGCGATCAGCTCGTAGAGCGCGCGGTCGAAGGCGTCCCGTTCCACCAGCGCCTTGATGGCCCGGTGCGTCGTCGCCACGAAGCGCACGTCGCGCTCGGCCGCCTCGGCCCACTCGACGATGCGTCGCTGGCCAGCGCGGTCGAGCTCGACCACCTCGTCGAGGAAGAGCACGCCCCCGAGCGCCTGCTCGAGGAGCTCGTCCGTCAGCACCTCGAGGGCGACTTCTTCGTCGAGGAGCGCCGCGCAGGGCAGGACGACGAAGGGGCCCTCGCGCCGGCTCGAGCGGCGGTGGAGGTAGCGCGCGAAGATGGACTTGCCGGCGCTCTTCTCGCCGAGGAGCAGCACCGGGGCGTCGTCCGCGGCCGCGTCCTCCAGGTCCGCGAGGAGCGCGCGGGTGGCCTCGTCGCGGGACTCCATGTGATCGCTCGGATCGGAGACCACGGCCTCTCGCTCGGGAGGCTCTGCGAAGCCCCCGTTCTCGCCGGCGGCCGCGAGGGCGCGGCGGGCGGAGCGGATGAGGCGCTCCGGGGAGTCGCCGTGGTCGGGCGCCACGGCCAGGCCGACGGAGGCCTCGAGCTCCGCCTCGGCGAGGATGCGCTGCACGACGGCGCGGGCCGTCGGGCCGTCCGTGTCCGGGAGGAGGAGCTCGAGCTCGTCGGAGGCGTAGGTGGCGACGACGTCGCCGGCGCGGAAGGATTCGAGGGCCTTCGCCGTGACGCGGCCCCCCTCGCCGGTGCGGGCGGAGAGCATGAGGAGCGCCGTGGGGCGGCCTCCCCGGGCGGCGCGGGCGAGCTCTTCGTAGAGGCGCTCGCGGAACTCGTGGTGGGTCAGCGCGCGACGACCCCCGGCCGTGAGCGGAGCCGAGACGCCGACGACGAGCTGCGCGGCACCGCAGGCGAGCTCGTCACCGGGTTTGAGCTCCACACGCCCTTCGAATCGCTTGCCGCCGAGGTAGGTGCCGTCGGCCTCGCTCTCGAGGACCAGCTTCTCGCCGTCCCAGGAGAGGACGAGCTGACGGTCGGCCACCCCACGGTCGGCGAGACGCACATCGGCCTCCGCCCCCGAGCCGACCACGACCGGCGCCCCGTTCGCCGGCAGCTCCGTCACCCATGACTCATCTGCCAGCCGCGCGACGACGAACGCGCGCTGGTCCTCCCCTTCGCTCATGACGGCCGAGTATACGCCGCCCCGGGGGTGGGTCGAGGCACTCCGTGACGCCCCCATCCGAGGATGGCCGGAGCGAGCCCCCCGTCGACGCGCCGGCCCCCGAGACACCCGCCCGACAATCGGCCCACGCCAGCGAACCGCCCAGCCGGCGCCAGGCCTGGGCCCCCTCCCCGCGCGTCCTGCGGACCCCTTCCCGGACCCCCGCCCACGCGTCCTGCGGACCCCTTCCCGGACCCCGCCCACGCGTCCTGCGGACCCCTTCCCGGACTCCTGCCCACGCGTCCTGCGGACCCCTTCCCGCGCGTCCTGCGGACCCCTTCCCGGACCCTGCCCACGCGTCCTGCGGACCCCTGCCCACGCGTCCTGCGGACCCCTTCCCGGACCCTGCCCACGCGTCCTGCGGACCCCGGGACCAAGAGCCAAGGGGTCGAACATACGGGGGTTCGACCGCGCCGATGTGGCCGTGGCGGCGCTCGTGGCCTTCGAGTGGCGGCCCCTGCCGCGAGTCGATGACCTCGGGTCACCTCGCAGTCGGCAGCGCTCTCCGCGGGACCCTCGAGAGAGCCGCGGCTGCGCCGCGACGGCCGGCCTGGGCGCGGCCGGCGACAGATCGGCGGACCGGATCGATGGACACCGGATTAATAGACGACGGCCCGCTGCGGGAGGGGGGGTTCCGCTAGCGGGCCGTCGAAGTCCGATGCCGGGCCATGCAGGAGGGGGGAGGGAGTATGGCGACCCGGCGACCGTCTGCCCCCTACCAAAGCACGCTGTGTGCCACCCGATTTTCCCAATGATTTTGTCTCGGACGACTCACGGAATCGTTCGGATCTGAAATCGCCCATTTCAACTGTGAACTGGGCGGAAAATCACACCCGACGCTCCGAGGCGCGTCGGCGGCGCAGGTCGGCCGCCGCTGCAGCGTGGAGGGGAGCGCAGCGGAGGCCGAGCGCCTACTTCACGACGCGGAGGTAGGGCGGCAGCTTCCGGCCACCGCCGGGGCCGCCTTCGCCTTCCCCCGACTCGTCGTCCGGATCGTCATCCTCCGGCGGAGGCGGGGGGACCGACTCGAGGGCCGCGCTCGAGCGGCGCTCCTGCTCGGACGGCCCGTCGGCGTCGGTGTCCGCGTCGTCTTCGACCCCCCCATCGACGACCCGGAGGCCCTTCTGCGGTGGGCGAAGCCCCATCTCGCGCTCCACCTCGGCGCGCAGCTCGTCCGGCAGCGAGGCCGGCCAGACCATCGCCCGCCCCTCGTCGTCGGCGACCGCGTACACGGCGTCCCAGGGCACGAGCACGGTGAACGGCGAGCGGTTGAACGAGAGCGTCCCGAAGACGCCGTCGTCATCGACCCGGAGGTCGGGGATGGGGATGGGCATGTCGAGGCCCACTTGGAGCACCAGCTGCGGCTGCTTGCGCAGGTAGCTGGGCACCACGACCCCGTCGACGCGGGGGTCGAGATGGACGAAGACGCTGCCGCGAAGGAGCAGCCCGCGGGCCACGTCCTTCTTGTCCGGGAGCCTGTGATTCCCCGTCCCCACCTCGCAGTGTTAGCGCGTCGAGCCTCCCCACGCCAACGCGCGTCGTCCTGACACCGCCGGACGGCCGCCCTCGCCCCGCTCGACTCCCCGCCTTGCGGGAGGCGCCTCGCGTGCGCATGTTGGGCGCGTTCATTGACAATCGAGGCCCCGCCAGACCGGCCCGCGCCCTCGCCTCCGCGAGTGGCCGCGAGGCCCTCTGAGGACCTCGAAGAAGCGCAGCGGCCACGACGAGAGTGGAGGCCGCCGCGCTCTCGGGGGCGATCGGTTTCGACGGGGACGAAGAAGGATCGGTTGCGTGTACGCCGGCCCGCTACGGCGCAAATCCATGCGGGAACCCACAACTGCCAACGACAACGCAGTCGCTCTCGCGGCCTGAACAGCCGTAGAGCCGTCGACCTGGAAAGCCTGTCAGTGCTCGCCGGGAAGACGTCATTCGAACTGACTGGTCACCGTGTGCGCCACCCGCCACGGTGATGAGATTTTGGGTGGCTAGCGTCCCAGACAGCCTGTTCGTGGGCGAGACCGGACGCGAACTCTCAAAACACGAAATACGCACGTAGACGCCGCTCTGGATCGTCTTCGGACCGGGGTTCGATTCCCCGCGCCTCCACCGCCATTGCAGGGGTATTCCGTCAGGTACCCCGCAAGCTCCCCCGCAGGGAGCTCCTCGACGGCTTCACGCGCAGGCCTTCCAAGGCCCGCGCGCGGAGCCGTCGAGGACGTATGACGGGCGCCGGCGTCATGGCCGCGGTCGACGCCGGCCTTCTGCCAGCCCCCGATCGGCCCAACGACGCTCCTCCGTCCGCGGACCCAATCCCCCTGCGAGTCCCAGGGTGGATCACTCGTGGCGGCGCCGGAGCGAGCGGCTCCGAGGCGGGTGCGCGCGAGGGGCCGGCGGCGGACGTCGGCGCCGAACGACCGGGCGCTCGAACGCGCGCCCCACGAACGCCAACCCACCTCATCCGAGTTACGCAGAACCCGCCCCCCCCATCAGGCGATTGCGGGGTCCCTCTTCTGGGACGAGTCTGCCGCGATGACCCCGTCGCCGTGCATCATCATCGCGGATCGAGCAGGGCAGGTGTACGCGCTCGATGCGGCCGCCGAGGCGTGGGTGGCCTCGATCGGCGGGCGTTGCACGGACGCCCTCGTCGAGATCCTCCCCTCGGAGCACCGCCCCGCCCTCGCCGCGGCGCTGGAGGAGGCGCTCGCCGGAGAAAGCGCGCGGTGGGAGCTCGGCCTCCGCGTCTGGGGCGAGCTGCGACGGATGCGCCTCGTGGTCTCCCCGATGCGGCGAGGCGGCGACGTCGTCTTCGTGTCCGTTCGCGTCGAGGACGTCTCCGCCGAACGAGCGCGCACGGCGCACCTCCATCGGCTCGAGGCGGCGCTGAACGCCGTACCGGTGGGCGTGCTGATCGTGGATTCGAACCAACCGGGCCAGCCGGTCCTCTGGGCCAGCCGAGGCGTGGAGTCGCTCACCGGGCTCGCGCCCTTGGACCTGCTCGGCCACCCCGCGCTCTTCCTCGCGCCGGCGCAGCCCGGCGATCCCGCCTACGAGGAGCTGACCCTCGCCCTCGCCAGCGGGCGGGAGGCCGCCGTGGTCGTCCGGCTTCGTCGCGGCGACACGGAGGAGCCCTTCGAGGCCGCCATCGCCTGCACGCCGGTCCGTGGGGCCGCGGGGGCGGTCGAACACCTCGTCCTCACGATCGGGCGCCCGGACGACGGCGCGGGCGATGGAGCGGTCGAGACCGCGGAGCTCCTCCACTCGAGCAAGCTCGACGCGCTCGGCCAGCTGGTCGGCGGCGTCGCTCACGACTTCAACAACGTCCTGATGGCCATGAGCATGGACGCGACCTTCCTTCGACAGGAGCTCGAGCTGAGCGGCGAGACGGAGGAGGCCCTCGAGGGGCTCGCCGACGCCATCGGCAAGGCCACCACGTTGGTGCGGCGCCTGCTGGCGATGTCCCGGCCGCAGGAGCCCGAGCCGGCCCTCACTCAAGTCGACGCGGTGGTCGACGACTCGGTCCGGATGCTCCGCCGCCTGCTCCAGTCGCGCATCGAGCTCGTCGTCGTGCCCCCGGGACAGGAGCACTGGGCCTTCGTCGATCGGACCATCCTCGAGCAGGCGCTGGTGAACTTCGTCGTGAACGCGCGTGACGCCATCGAGGGCGAGGGCACGATCACCGTCGGCGTCCGCGGCGTGCGCGAGGGCGACGCCGACCTGGTCGAGCTCTACGTGCGGGACTCGGGGCCCGGAGTGCCGCCCGAGCTCCGCGAGAAGATCTTCGAGCCCTTCTTCACCACCAAGGGCTCCGGCGGGACCGGGCTCGGCCTCGCCACGGTCGAGCGCCTGGTGGAGGCGTCGAACGGCGAGCTCCTCCTCGACGAGGGCGGGCCGGGGGCGACGTTCCGGATCCGGCTGCGCCGCGCGGGCTCGGACGCGCCGCCGAAGCGACGGCGGCCGACGAGCCACTCCGGGCTCCGACATCCCGCGGAGGTGCGCGTCCTCCTTCTCGAAGACCAGGATGCGCTGCGGCGCGCGCTGGCCCGGCCTCTGCGTCGCGCGGGCTACGTGGTCGTGGACCTCGGCACACCCATGGACGCGACACACGCGCTCGAGGAGCGGGGACCCTTCGACGTGCTGGTCACGGACGTCGTCCTCCCCGGCCAGAGCGGCCTCGAGTTCGCCGCGTACGCGCGCGCCCGCTTCCCCGACCTGCGCGTCATCTTCATCACGGGCTACGCGAGCGAGGAGGCGCGTCGGGCCGCGGACACGCACCACCACCGGCTGCTGACGAAGCCCTTCGACTCGCGCACGCTGGCCCTCACGATCGTGGACGCGCTCTCCGAGGACCCCCTCCCCGGCTGACTCCGGGCGCCTCGAACGAGCTGGCGACACCGAGCGCTTCGGCGACGCCTCGGTGCGGTCCCGAGCGACTCGAGAACGCCGGGGGCCCGGGCGAGCGTGTACCCTCGCGCCGTGCTGGGAGCGCGGAACGCCGAGGTGCTCGACACGGGCGAGGTCTTCTGCCTGCTCGGGGGCGCCGACCTGCTCCACGGACGTTCGAGGCAGGCGGGGCTCACGCGCGCGTCCATCGTCGCGACGCCGCGCTGGGTCTTTCTCGTGGCCCACGACGGCTTCTCGGTGACGCCCGGCGTCTCCGCGGGTCGCGAGGACGCCCTGGACGTGGGCCAGGACCGCTTCGAGGCCTGGATCCGGCCACGCCTCGCGGAGCCGCACGCGGAGGTGCTCGAGCGCGAGCTCCGCGCGCGCACGCCCCCCGAGCGCGCCCTCGAGCTCGCGCGGCTCGGGGCGTTCGAGATGAACGGTCGGACCTTCGCGTGGAAGGACCCGGGCGCCTTCACCTGGAACGGCGTCCACGTGCCGGTCGGGGCCGAGGCGCTCCAGGCCTTCCTCGATCGCCACCGCGGGACCATCGCGGCGAACGCGGCGCGGATCGCCGCCGAGCCCGTCGTGCTCGATCAGCGCGGGCGCGCCCCCGGCGTCGGGCTGCTCGCCGCGGGCCTCGCCCTCCTCGGCGCCGTGGCCTTCATCGCCCTCCGCGGCGTCGGCGGCGAGCACGCGCCCTGGGTCGCGTTCCTGCCGCTCGTCTTCGGCCTGGTCCTCAGCCCGCTGGGTGCCCTGGTGCTGGCGACGGGGCGACCGATCGTCCAGGCGACGGGGCGCCCGCCGGGCTGGTGGTCCAGCGTCAACGCGCTGATCGTGGCCGGCGGCTCCCTGCTGGCGCTGGTCGCCGTGCTCGCCTGGTGGGCGGCGGGCGCGCTCGGCGGTTCCTAGCGGCTCCGCGGACGGCGTCCCGCCGAGCCACTCGGAGCGCGTGACGCCCGGCAGCCAGCCGACCCGCGGCCCCGGCCCCGGCCCCGGCGCGAGCGTTCGACGAAGCCCGACCGGGCTCGGCGGACGCCCGGCCTCGACCTGCTGCCCCTCCCCGGCGACCCGGCACCGGCGACCCGGCGCCGGCTCAGCTGAAGCTCGCGCGGATCTTCTTCGCGAGCGCGCGCGCGGACTGGGCCTCCACGCCGCGATCCTGCGCGTCGAGCGTCTCGGCCAAGAGCTCCTGGAGCGACGCGTTCATCGGCGCGTACATCAACGCGAGGCGCGTGAGGCGCTCGGCCTGGACCGGGTCGTTCGCCTGCAGGGCCTGCTGCGCCTCGGCCCGGAGCGACACGGTGCGCTGCACGGTCGCCTCGCGCTCGTCCCGCTCGGGGTCGGCGTCGCGGACCGTGAGCACGGAGCAGCGCACGGCGCGGATGACCTTCTCGGTCGTGCTGCCGATGGCGCCGGGCAAGAGGTAGTGGAAGTCCCGGCTCGCGATGACGAGGAGCTGCGCGCCGAGGGCCGTGTGCTCGACGATGACCTCGGAGGGTCGACCGGCGTCGACCTCGATCGAGACGTCGACGCCCTCCGTGTCGTGCGCCTCGAGCATCTCGCGGACCCGCGCCTCGGCCTGGTCGATGCGGTCGGCGTTCACCGCGGCATTCTTGGGGCTGAGGCGCGCGTGGCGGTCGGCGTGGACGGCGTGGATCACCTTCAGCGGTGCCTCGAAGACCCGCGCCATGCGGAGGGCGGCCGCGAGGCCGAGACGCGAGTGGGGCGAGAGGTCGACGGGGCAGGCGATGGCACGGTGGAAGGTGGGGAGCGTCCCGCGCGCGAGCCAGACGGGCTGGCGCGCGTGCCGGACGAGCCGATGGGCGACGCTGCCGAGCAGCCACTGGCGCACGGTCTCGGGGCGACCGGGGCCGGCGACGATGAGGTGCGCCCCGAGCTTGGCGGCGGCCTCGAGCACGACGTCGGTGGCGGAGCCCGGCTCGATGATCGGCTCGGCGACCGTGAGGCCCTCGTCGAGGGCCTGCCCGAAGTAGGCGAGGATGTCGTCGTGGACGGTCTTCGCGTCAGCGGCGAGCGCGTTCTCGTCGACGGGCGGCCAGTCCCGCTGGGCGTGGATGGGGACGATGGGACGGCCCAGACGCCGGGCGAGCTCGGTCGCGGCCTCGGCGACGAAGCGCGTCGAGTCGTCCATGGGCATGGCGGCGAGGATCGGCTGGTCGAGCTCCATGCGGCGAGGGTACAGCAACGGCCGGGCCATGCGGGATGGTCCTCGGCGGACGGGTCGCCGCGCCGGCGTAGCGCACATCCTGCGCGCCACGGCGGCGGGGAGACGCAGGCTCTGCGTGTCGTCGGGCAGCCGGGCGCCTCGTACAGCCGGCGCGATCGGTGGCCCTCGTTCACGGGAACCGCCCGGCGCGCTCCCTGCGGTCGCGCGGCTGTCTGCCGTGCGCTTTCCGCTGTCCGGGCTGGCGCTCGGCTGCGGCGGTCCATGCCGCCTTCGCGGAGCGGCCGGAGTGTGAGCTGGCGCG
>PABA01000094.1 GCA_002699025.1 Sandaracinus sp.
CCAGATACGCCCGCCGCGACACCGTCCGCCGCGTCAGCGCCATCGTCGCCCCCGCCACCACGATTCGCGGCGCCGTCATCCGGCCCTCATCCCCCGGCCCCCGTCCGCCCTGGTGCTCCCGCAGCGCATCCCCACGCAACGTTTCACGCCCCGTGCCGGGCGCGCGCTCATGTGATTCCGCGTACTTGCGGCGACGAATCGGCGGATTGGCGGCGGAGGGGTGGCGGGCCGCCACCCCGGATGGAGCGGAGAAACTCGCTCCGTCGGGCCGTACCCGGGACGACCCTCGCGCTCAGGCGGCTCGGTCTGGCCGTACCCGGGACGGCTCTGCGTACCCGGGACGACCCTCGCGCTCAGGCGGCTCGGTCTGGCCGTGCCTGGGACGGCTCCGCGTACCCGGGACGACCCTCGCGCTCAGGCGGCTCGGTCTGGCCGTACCCGGGACGGCTCCGCGTCTCGGTCTGGCCGTACCCGGGACAACCCGGTTCGCTCGGTCGGGCCGTACCCGGGACGACCCGGGGGGGGCACGGTGGTCTTGGCGGGCGGGCCGACTCCCCCAGCGGCGAGCGCCTGCTACTCGCCGCCGATGGGCTCGGCCGTCGGCTCCGGGTCGTCTTCGTCGAAGAGCTCGGGCGCGCGCGCGAAGAGCTTGCCGACGCCGCGCTTGATGTCCTCGACGATCAAGTACGCGCTCGGCACGAGCATCAGCAGGATCGCCGTCGCGAAGAGCACGCCGAACCCGAGCGAGATGGCCATCGGGATCAGAAAGCGCGCCTGCACGCTCGGCTCGAGGATCATCGGCGCCAGCCCGAAGAACGTCGTCAGCGACGTCAGCAGGATCGGTCGGAACCGCCGCTCACCGGCCGCCCGCACGGCCTCCTCCGCCCCCATCCCCTCCTCGCGATAGCGGTTGATCGCGTCCACCAGGATCAGCGAGTCGTTCACCACCACGCCGCTCAACGCCACCACGCCCATCAAGCTGATGATGCTCAGCCCGAACCCCATCACGATGTGCCCGCCGAACGCGCCGACGATCCCGAACGGAATCGCCCCGAACATCACGATCATCGGCTGCATGTAGCTCTTGAACGCCACCGCGAGCAGCCCGTACATCACGAAGAGCGCCAGGATGAAGCCGATCCCCAGGCTCTTCAGGCTCTGCCCCTGCTCCTGCTGCTCGCCGCCGAGCTCGTAGGAGAGCCCGGGCACGTCGTCCATCAGCGCCGTCACCTCTCCGTCCGGCGCGGTGAGCGCCGCGACGATCTGGTTGGCGTTCCCCTCCCCCTGCACGATGTCGGCGGTCACGCTGATCACCCGCCGTCCGTCGACCCGCGAGATGGTGGTGTAGGCCCGCCCGCGCGCCACCTCCGCCGCCTGCCCGAGCGGCATCTCGCCCCCATCCGGCGTCCGCACGACGAGCTGCTCGATGTGCTCCATCGACGTCCGCTCCTCGAGCGGTCGCCGTACGTACACCCGGATCTCCTCGCGCCCTCGCTGCTGCCGCACGGCCTCGGCGCCGAAGAAGGCGTCACGGATCTGCCGCGCGAGCTCCGCCTCCGTCAGCCCCCGCGCCCGCCCCTCGGGCGTCAGCGTCAGGTCGAGCTGCTCCTTGCCGGGCGAGACGCCGCTGTCGATGTCGCGCAGGCCCGGGTACTCGCCCATCTCCTCGGCGAGGCGCTCCGCCGCCGCCTCGAGCACGTCGTTGTCCGGGTGACTCAGCTGGATGTCCACCGGCGAGCCGGCGCTCGCGCCGATCGAGTAGCTGAAGGTCAACGCCTCCGCGCCGGGGATCTCTCCGATCCGCCGCCGCCACTCCTCGGCGAAGTCACGCGTCTCCACCTCGCGCTGGTCGGACTGCACCAGGTACACCATCGCGCTCATCAGGTGCGAGCCCGTGCTGCCCTGGCTGCCCCGCGGTCCGCCGCCGAAGCCCTGCGCGACGCCGACCTGCGAGTAGAGACCCCGCAGGATGCGCTCACCGCCGTGCTCGTCGATCAGCGCCTGCGCCTCCTCGACGATGCGCTCCTGGTGGATGCGCGTCTCCTCGACGCTGGTCCCGACCGGCATGCGGAGCTGCACGCTGATCACGTCGCCCTCGATCTTCGGCAGGAACGTGAACTGGAGCCGCCCCCCCGCCGGGAGACCGCAGGTGCCCAGGCCGAGGGCGCACGCGATGGCGAAGGTCAGGTAGCGCCAGCGGAGCGCAGCCCCGAGCGAGGGCCGGTAGGCCTTGCGGATGAACCACGCGAGCCCCTTGTCGACGCGCAGCTTCGCGAGCAGCTCCAGCGGCACGAGCAGCGGCGAGAGCAGGAAGCGAAGCTGCCACGGCATCTTGTGGCTGAGGTGCGCGGGCAGAACGAGCAGCGACTCGATCAGGGAGATCAGCAGGACCGAGATGACGACGATGGGGATGTTCCGGAAGAACTTCCCGCTCACGCCAGGCACGAAGAGCAGCGGCGAGAAGGCCACGCAGGTCGTGATGATCGCGAAGAGCACCGGGACCGCGACCTCCTTCACGCCGGCGATCGCCGCGTCCATGAAGCCCATGCCCTCGGAGCGCTTCTGATAGATCGCCTCGCCCACGACGATGGCGTCGTCGACGACCATGCCGAGCGTCACGATGAACGCGAAGAGCGAGATCATGTTGATCGACACGTCCGCGCTCGGCAGGAAGAGCAGCGAGCCGGCGAAGCTGATCGGGATGCCCAGCGTCACCCAGATGGCGAGCCGCGGCTCCAGGAAGAGGCCCAGGATCACCAAGACGAGGATCAGGCCGATCCACGCGTTCCGGGCGAGCAGGTCGATGCGGTCGGCGTAGACCTCGCTCTGGTCGTTCCATGTGGTCGCCTCGATGCCCGGCGGGAGTCGGTGGACGAGCTCCTCCTCGAGGTAGGCCTTCACCGTGTCCGAGACCTCGATGGGCGTCTCCTCGCCCACCCGGAAGACGTTCACCATCACGGCGCGCTGCCCGTTGAAGAACGACTCGCGATCCTCCTCGCGGAAGCCGTCCTCGATCTCGGCCACGTCGCCGAGCCGCAGCTGGCTCCCGTCCGCGCGGCTCCGCAGCACGACGTCGCGGAACTCGCTCCCCCGGTCGCGCCGCTCGGTCGTCCGCAGGAGCACCTCGCCGGAGCGCGTCTTCACGCCACCACCGGGGATCTCGACGTTCGCCTGGCGAATCGACTGGGCGACCTGGCCGAGCGTCAGCCCGTGCTCGCGGAGCCTCCGCTGGGGCACCTCCACGCTGATCTCGAGCGGGCGCGTCCCGTCGATCTCGACGTAGGTGATGCCGTCCTTCTCGAGGAGATCGAAGCGCACCTGCTCGGCGAGGTCGTGGAGCACGTGCTCGGCCTGCTCCACGTTCCCGTGGAGCACGAGGCTGATCACCTGCCGCCGGTTGGTGGCGAGCGAGATCACGGGCCGCTCGGCGTCCTCGGGGAAGCTCGTGATGCGATCGACGGCGCTCTTCACGTCGTTCAGCGCTCGGTCGTTGTCGGTGCCGATCAGCAGCTCGACCGCGACCACGGCGTTGCCCTCGACGGCCGTCGTGCGGACCTCCTTGACCCCATCGAGGCCCTGCACGGCCTCCTCGATCGCGAGGGCGACGCCCTCCTCGACCTCGGCCGGCGACGCGCCCGGGTAGGGCACGTTGATGAGCACGGTGTCGATGTCGACCTCGGGGAAGACCTCCTGCTTCACCGTGGTGAAGAGCATGGCGAGGCCGCCCGCGATCAGGACGAGCATGATGGTGTTCGCCGCGACCGTGTTCTGCGCGAAGTAGGCGAGAAAGCCCGAGCGCTCGGGCGTCTCCGCAGTGCTCGACTCCGCCTCCCGGTAGGGGCCGGGGCCTTCGGGCCGGCCGGGGGTCGGCTCGTTCACGGCGACGCCTCCGCGCCCGACTCGGCGCCTGCCTCCGCGCCCGTCTCGGCGCGCGCGGTGGCCGGCCCGCTCGGGTCCTCGGACGACGCCGTGCGGAGCTCGAGCCCGTTCACCGGGTTGGGCACGCGGCTCGTGACGACCCGCTCCCCGCTGGTCACGCCGCGCGCGAGGAGCACGCTCTCTTCCCGGGTCCAGGCGAGCTCGACCTCGCGGATCTCGAGCGTCCCCGCGTCGGTCATCACGTAGATCTTCCCGCCCTCGCGGAGCGCGAGCCGGGGCAGCTCCACCACGCCGTCCAGCGGCGCCACGTCGATGTCCACGTGCACGTAGGAGCCGAGCAAGAGCGGTAGCCCGCGCTCCTCCTCGGGCTGCTCCAGGCCGAGCGGGTCTTCGATCTCGACCAGGACCCGCGCCATGCTGCCGATCGGGTCGAGGCTCGGGAGCAGGCGGAGCACCCGGCCATCTCGGGTGAGGGTCTCGTCGCCGACGACCTGGTGGATGCGGGCCGTCGAGCCCGGCTCCTCGCCCTCGGGGAGGCGGATGCGCTCGAGCGCCTCGACGGGCACGGAGACCTCGACCCAGAAGGCGTCGGTCCCGACGAGCGTGGCGACCTGCGAGCTCGGCCCGAGGAGCTGGCCGAGGTCGGCGTTCTCCTCGAGCACCATGGCGTTGAAGGGCGCGCGGATCGTCGTGCGCTGCAGGTTCAGCTGCGCGCGCTGGCGGGCGCTCTGGGCGGCGCGCACGGAGACCTGCGCGGTCTCGAGCTGGGGCTCCCGGAGCGCGAGGGCGCGACCGGCCTCATCGTCGGGGCTCGCCTCGTCCTCGTCCTGGAAGAGCTCCCACTCGCGCGTGGCCACCCGCTGGCGTCCCCGCTCGAGCTCCAGCTCGAGCTGCGCGCGCTGCACCTCCGCGGCGCTCTGCTCGACGGCCAGCCGGTAGTCCCGGGCGTCGAGCCGCAGCACGGGCTCGCCGCGCTCGAAGCGGCCTCCCGGGACGAGCTGCGCCGACTGCCAGCGGACCGTGCCCGTGACCTCGGGGCTGAGCACGACCTGCTGCGCCGCCCGGACCTGACCGCTGCCGCGCACGGCGACCTCGTGCCGGCCGGCCTGCACCTCCATCACCTCGACCAGCAGCCCGTCCTCGCCCCGCGGGCGTCGCGGCGGCTCGGGCCGGGTCGCGACCAGGCCGCGGAAGATGCCGAAGCCGATCACGAGCACCACGATCGGTGAGACGACCTTCACGATCTTCTTGGCGTTCATCGCTCTTCGTCTCCGTCCCGGAGCGGCGTGGGCTCGGGCGCTTCGAGGTCGGCGGGCCAGTCCCCGCCGAGGGCGCGGTGGAGCTGGATGCGGCGCGACACGAGCTGCCGCTTCGCCGCCTGGAGGTTCAGCTGGGCGCCCTGCTGGGCGACGAGCGCCGTGAGCACCGGGAGGAAGTCGCTCAGGCCCGAGCGGTAGCGGTCGCGCGCGCTCGTCAGGGTCTCCTCGGCGATGGCGACCTGCTCCTCGAGGAGCTCCACGTTCCGCTTCTGCTGGCGCTCCTGCACCAGCGCGCCCTCGACCTCGAGGAGCGCGTTCAGCACGGTCTGCGAGAGCGTCTCGACCTGCGCCTGGAGCGCCGCCTCGTTCGCCTCCACCTGGCCGCGGCCGGCGAAGCCGTCGAAGAGGGGCACGGTGAGCGTCGCGCCGGCGTTGAAGGTCCAGTCGTTCGCGGTCTGGGCGCCGCGATCGGGGAAGGCCGGGCTGTCGAGCTCGTTGCGCTGCCAGGCGTAGCCCGGGGTCACGGAGAGGCGGATGCTCGGCAGGCGCGAGGCGATGGCCGAGCCGACCCGCCAGTCGGCGGCGCGCACCCGCTGCTGGGCGGCGCGCACGTCCGGGCGGGCCCAGACGACGGTGGCGGGGACGCCGGTCGCGGGCGTCGGGCCGAGGGGCGGGAACTGGTCGCGCGCCTCGAGGCCGCCGAGCTCGCTCGGGGGCTGGCCGAGGAGCACGGCGAGCTGCTGGACGAGGAGCGCGACCTCGTCGTCGACCAGCTCGAGCTGCGCGCGGGAGGCCTGCGTCTGGCGGCGCTGCTGGTGCACGTCGAGCGCGTTCGCGAGGCCCTGCTCGAAGCGGAGGCGCGTGAGCTCGAGGTAGCGCTCGTTCACCTCGAGCTGCTCGGCGAGGATGCGCTGGCGCGCGCGGGCGTCGACCACCGAGTACCAGGCCTCGGCGACCTGAGCGGAGGTGGAGAGCGCGAGCGTCTCGATGTCCAGGCGCGTGGCCTCCGCGTCGAGCTCGGCGGCCTCGTGTTGCCCACGCCAGCGGCCGAAGAGGTCGACCTCGTAGCTCACGGGGAGCGAGCCGCTGACCTGCAGCGAGCGCGACGTGCCGATGGCGCTGAAGCTGCGGTTGAAGCTCACGCCGCCCTGAGCGCTGACCTGCGGGTAGCGCGCGGCGGCGGCCTGGGTGGCGAGGGCGCGGGCCTGCTGGAGCGCGGCCCAGCGCGCGCGGAGGCTGACGTTGGCGCCGAGCGACTGCTCGACCAGCGCGTGCAGGGTCGGATCCTCGTAGCGGAGCCACCAGCGATCGTCGCCCTCCTCGGGGGCGGGCGCCGTGGCCGCGACCCCTTCCGCCGGCGGCGTGAAGCGATCCGGCATGGCGTAGTCCGGCTCGGGGGTCTCGACGCGCCCGTGCGGGAGGCAGCCGAGCGCGAAGGCCAGGAGCGGGGCGGCGCGCTTCACGAGGCGACCCCCTCGGCGGGGCTCGACGAGGAGCCGGGCGAAGCGGACGCCGGCGCGAGCGTGCGCCTCAGCGTGTCGCGGTGGAGGTCGGGGAGGCGCCCGAGCTCGACGGGCAGGCTGATGCGCTTGCTCACCGATTCGGCGTTCCGATGCATGAGCATGACCCCGAGGGTGCTGGACCAGATGTGCATGGCGTGGTGGGTGATGTCGATGTCGGCGCGGATGGAGCCGTCGCGCTGGCCGCGCTCGAGGGCGCGCACGAGCAGGCCGATCGTCTCGCGCACGCGGGCGCGGTAGCGCTGGAACGCCTCGCTCCGGTCGTCGATGCGCGGCTCGAGGAACCACTCGATCATGAAGCGGAAGACGTGTGGCGTGCGGCTCAGCTCGACGTGCCAGGCGTCGTGGAGCGCGAGGACCTCGCCCAGGCCGTCCTCGGCGGATTCGACGGCGGCCCGGAGCGCGGGGAGCTTCTCGGAGATGTTCCGCTCGGCGACGGCGGCGAAGAGGGCGTCCTTGCCCGCGAAGTAGAGGTAGAGCGTGCCCTTGCTGAGCTCGGCCGCGCGCGCGACCTCGTCCATGGTCAGGTGCCGGGCGCCGGTGCGCGCGATCACCTCGTCGGCGGCGCGCAGGATGGCTTCCCGGCGGGCTTCCTTTTCACGCTTTCGGCGGGCGGCGGCGACGCTCATGGCGGGGGGCGAGGGGAGGAGGGCTGACCGGCGGTCAGCAGAGGAGGGGTGGGATTCCTCGGTTGTTTCGGGGGGCGCGGCGTTACGCTGACGCACGGTCAGTCGCTGGCAGGGGGGTCGGCGGCGCCGCGTCGGGGTCCCGTCTAGGCGCGTTCGGGCGGCGGAGCAAGCGGGCCCGGCGCCGCCCCGACGCCGACCGCCCGGGCGGCGACGCGGAGCTCGACCCGCGCGCCCCGCGCCCCCCCGGAGAGTCGTCGCACGCTCACCTCACCGCCGTGCGCGTGCGCGATGCGCCGGACCAGCGCGAGGCCGAGGCCCAGGCTGGGGTGCCGCCCGCTGCCTTCGCGCACGAAGGGATCGAAGGCCTCCTCGCCGAAGCCGGCGCCGTGGTCGTCGACCTCGAAGACCACCTCGTCCCCCGCGCTCCGCACGCCGAGGCGCGCGAGGCCCTCGCCGTGGCGCTCGGCGTTCTCGAGGAGGTTCGCGAGCGCGCGGCCCAGCAGCGTGGGATCGCCGACGGCGCGCACGGGGGCCGGCGCGTCGAGGCGCTCGGCGGGCAGATCGAGGCGCGTCAGGGCGCGGGCGGCGAGGTCGACGAGGTCGAGGTCCCGCGCGTCGAGGGTCTCGAACTCCAGGCGCGAGCGGGCCAGGAGCTCGCCGACGAGCCGGTCCATCTCGACGACCTCGCGCTCGAGCTCGTCGATGGCCGCGTCGTCGAGCTGCCCCTCGCGGGCGAGCTCGAGGAGGAGGCGCACGTGCCCGAGGGGCGTGCGGAGCTCGTGGGTGACGCCGGCGAGGAGCTCCTTCTGGTCGCGGATCTGGGCCTCGATGCGATCGGCCATGCGGTTCAGGGTCTGGCCGAGGACGGCGGCCTCGCCGCGCGGCTTGCCGCGGAAACGCACGCGGGCGTCGAGGTCGCCCTCGCCGATCGCCTCGGCGACGCGGCGGAGGTGCCGGAGCGGGCGCGAGAGCCGGCGAGCGAGGGCGCCGCTGAGGCCGGCGAGCACGACGACGGCCGCGAGGAGCGCCAGGATCATCTTCCCGGCGATCGGCGGCGGCGGCGGCGGGCAGAGCCGGAGGAAGCCGTGGGGTGGCACCTCGACCCGATGCGTGTGGGGGCAGCGCTCTCCCCGCATCGGCTCGACGACCCGGCCGCGACGATCGTAGAGGGCGACGCCCACGCCGAGGTCGCGCTGGGCGGCGTCGAGGAGCTCGCGCCGCGCGCCCGGGCGGTCCCAGACGGCGGCGAAACGGCCGGCGAAGAAGCGCTCGACCCGGTGCATGCCGTGCTCCCAGCGGTCGCCGCCGGCGGCCCGGAAGACCAGCCCCACGGTCAGGGCGGTCGCGACGATGGCCACGAGGAACCACGCGAAGAGCACCCCGCGGAGGCTCCCCCGTGGGCGGCCTCGGCACCCCCGGCGGGAGCGGCCGCAGCGTGGGGCGCCGCGCTTCATGGGGCGGCCTCCTCGTGGGAGGCGGCGAGCACGTAGCCGACGCCGCGCACGGTCTGGATGCGCCGCGGCCGGCGCGGGTCGTCGCCGAGCTTCTTGCGGAGCTTCGAGATGTGCACGTCGACCGTGCGCTCGCCGACCACCTCGTCGCGCCCCGCTTCGGCGAGGAGCGCGGTCCGCGGCACGACCCGGCCGGCGCGGCGGAGCAGGGCGACGAGGATGTCGAACTCGATGCCCGTGAGGTGCACCTCCTCGCCGTCGACGGTGACGCGCCGCGCCTCGACCTCCACGACGACGCCGTCGGCCGAGAGCCGCTCGCTCGCGAGCCCGGGGCGCAGGCGCCGGAGCACGGCCCGAAGGCGCGCGAGGAGCTCGCGCGGCGAGAAGGGCTTGGGGACGTAGTCGTCGGCGCCGAGCTCGAGGCCGACGACCCGGTCGGCCTCGTCCCCGCGGGCCGTGAGCATGAGCACCGGGATGGCGCTCGTCTGGCGGATGCGTCGGAGCACCTCGAGCCCGTCCATGCCCGGCATCATCACGTCGAGGAAGACGGCGTCGTAGGCGCCCTCGGCGATCATGGCCAGCCCGCGCCCCCCGTCGGGGGCGTAGTCCAGGCTCACGTCGTGCTGCCGGAGGTACTTCTCGAGCAGCTCGTGGAGCCGGGCGTCGTCGTCGACGAGGAGGGCGCGGGTGGCCATGGCGCGCGGATCCTACTCGCCGGGCGCCGGCGGGGCCGGTCGGCGGTCGGGCGGCGGGTGGCGCGGGTGGCGCCGATGGGGCGGCGGGTGGTGCGGGCGGCGGTGGCGACGCCCGCGGCGGGCGCGCTCCTCGCCGTGCGCGTGAGGCGGGCGCGCTTCGGGCGGCGGCGCGTGGGGGGCTTCGTCGGCCTCGAGCTCGCGGGCCGCCTCGAGGCAGACCTGGGCGACGTGGCGCTCGAAGTGGGCGCGGCGGTGGCGGTGGTGGTGATGCAGGCTGGCGAAGCCGGCGCCGAAGCCGCCGACCGTGCCGACGGAGAGCAGGGCGAGGAGGATGTTGCGCTTCATGGGATGGTTCCTGGGTAGGGGAGAGAGGGGGGAGGGCGGCCGCTCAGCGATAAGGGCCGAAGCCTCGGCCGGGGCGGCGCGGGGGGGCGAAGGGGAAGGCGCCGCGGCGGCCGCGCCGACGGAGGAAGGAGGCGAGCTCCTTGCGCTGATCCTCGTCGAGGGCCTCGTGGATGCGGCGGAGCGCCTCCTTGAGGGCCACCCGCGTGCGGGCGAGCTGGGCGTCCTGGGCGTCGAAGCGCGCGTCGAGCGGGGCCTCGTCGAAGAGCTCGCCCTTCAGGGTCTCCGAGGCGCTCCGCGGGAGATCGCGCAGCTGCCCGCCGAGATCCCAGGCCTCGTCCATGAAGTCGCGGACGGCCGCGCGGATCTCCTTCTCCTGGCCCGGCGTGGTGTCGAGGCGCTCGAAGAGCCGATGCATCCAGCGGTGTGGGCCGCGGCCGTGGCGCGCCCACGGGGGGCCGCCGTGACCGTGGTGGTGGTGGTGATGGTGGCCGCAGTCGCCGCCGTGGAAGCGGCCGGCGCAGCGCCCCTTCCGGAGCACGCTGATGAGGCCGACGAGGCTGGCGAAGCCGATGACGAATCCGAACATGAGAGGGACCTCCTGGGTGTGGCCCTCTCTTCGTGCGGCGCGCGCATGAAGCTTCTGTGGGGGGCTTCGTGAAGAAGTGTGAAGAGGCGACGCGGGCGCCTCCGGGGGCCCCGCCCTGGAAATCCCGGCCCGGCCTTGATGCCGGCGCCCGCCTGGGGCACCACACGCCCGATGCGATCGTTCCCGACCGCCGCCCTCGTGGCGCTGGCCCTGGCCGCCCCGGCCGCGCCCGCCGCCGCGCAGTCCTCGAACCCGCGCTGCTTCGGCGGCGACGCCGTCCGCGCCGCGCCGCTCACCCTCGGCGAGCCCGTCGCCGTCGGCGGCGTCTGCGAGTACGCGCGCGATCCGGACGGCCCCTACCGCCCGCTGAACGATCGCAGCTCGATCACCGCGCTCCTCGACGGCCTCGGCTGGACCGGTGAGGGCTCGACCACCGTCTACGGCCGCCGCCGCGACACCCCCGAGGAGGTCGCGAGCGTCTTCGTCGACCACTGCACGGACTACCTGCTGCAACCCGGCGGCGCCTTCGCCGTCGGCCCCGGGGACGCGCCGGGGACCCTCCGCGTGCGCCGCGCCTCGAGCCGCTGCGGCGCGGCGGCCCTCTCGCTCCGCTTCCAATGCCTCGCCTCCTCCGGCCCCGGCGAGCGCAGCCTCGCCGCCGGCGCGACCACCCTCGAGCTCCCCGAGTGCACGAGCGGCTGGGTCGTCGAGGCCCGCGCCGGTGACGCGCCGCCGTACCCGCTCGGCCGCGTGCAGGCCGGCGGCGAGACCCCGCTCCAGGCCTGGTTCGGCCGCGGGGACGCGCCGCCGCTCTTCCAGCCCGACTGGCAGGGCGAGCAGGGCCTCCGCTTCCGCGCCACGGGCGACGACGACCTCTGGGCCGAGCTCCGCACCGCCTTCGCCGCGGGCGCCGCTCGCCTGGTGCGCCTCCAGGGCGCCACGGCCCGGAGCGCCTGCGCCGGCGAGGGCGAGGAGGTCCCCGTGGTCGTCACCGGCAGCGGCCTGGCCTTCGACGAGGGCTGGCTCGCCGGCGAGATGCGGGGCGCCTACGGCGAGGATGGGCTCCGGGTCGCGCCGGGGCTCGGCCGGCTGAAGGCGCTCGCCGACGGCCTCCACCTCTGCCTCGCGCCGAGCTACGGCGTGCGCGGCGCGCAGCAGGCCCGCGGCCAGAGCTTCGCCCAGGTCGCCCGCACCGCCGAGCTCGCCGAGCGCTTCGAGAGCGCCGAGCTCTGCCTCGACCACGCCCGGGTCCGCGTCACCCCCGGCGGCACCACCAGCGAGCCCGGCGAGCGCCAGTGCGTCTCGGTCGCGGCCGACGCCGCCCCGCCCGTGCTCGCCGCCGTCGTGGGCGCCACGGTCTCGGTGCCCGAGGGCGCGCTCCTCTGCAACGGCCGCGAGGACGTCGAGGCCAGCGAGGCCGGCTACACCCCCGGCCGCGGCTTCTACGACGTGCGCGTCGCCACCCGCGGCGGCTGCCGCACGCTCCAGGCCGCGTCGCTCGCGCGCCTCGCCGTCGTCGACCCGGCCATCGACTGGATCCCTGCCGGCGTGGAGCGCGACGACCCCGAGGAGGGCGAGGGCCCGCTCGCCTGGCGCGGCATCCCCGTGGACGACCCGCAGACCTTCGCGCGCGTGCGCCGCCGGGACGCGCTCCGCTTCCGCATGACCACGCCCGAGGGCTTCGCGAGCGCCTGGAACCACCCGGGCCAGGGCGCGCCCACGGCCGTCTCCCAGTTCGCGCCCGTCGTGACCGGCGAGCCCGGCGAGTACGGCCACGCCCGGCCGCCCGCTTTCTCGACGCGCATCACCACCGAGGAGGCCTGCCCGCTCGTCCAAGCGACCGGAGTCGAGGAGGGCGAGGAGGGCGAGGAGCAGGCCGAGGGCCCCGAGCTCCTCGGCTCCCAGGACGCCCTCGTCGATCAGCGCGTCTTCACCCACCTCGTCCTCGACGACGGCCGCCAGCCCCGCTGCGTCGCCGTCGCCGCCTTCCGCGCCTGGGAGCCGCGCGTCGTCGCGAACGTCGGCCGCTCCGAGCGCCGCCAGTTCCGCCTGGGCCTCCTCGGCGACGCCCGCGTCGGCGTCTTCTTCAGCAAGCCCGAGCCCGGCGCCATCGGCGTCGCCTGGCCGCTCCTCTACGCCGACCTCCACCTGAACGCCGGCTTCGTCTTCGAGGCCTCCATCCCCGTCACCGCGGCCATCTCCTGGGAGGACGGCGGCGGCAGCCGCGTCGGTCCGGCGCTCATGCTCGCCATGAATTGGGGCTGGCCCGAGGTCGCCCCGCGCCTGCTCACCTTCGCCTTCCTCATCAACACCCCCTGGCCGAACGACCAGGACGAGATCTGGAGCTTCTTCGCCGGCGTGAACCTCTCCTCGCTCATCGATCTGCTCGGGGGCCGCTGAGATGCGCCTCGCCCTCGTCCTCGCGCTCCTCGCCGGCCGCCTCTCGCCCTGCGGCGGCACCACCTACCAGGCCCAATCGGGCACGACGACGCCCGCCCTCGAGCCGGCCCCGGCGCCCTCCGATCCCGCCCCCGTCGCGCGCATCCAGGAGCTCGAGCGGCGCTGCCGGAGCACCATCCCCGCGACCACCTTCCAGGACGCCGCCGAGGCGCTCAGCCGCGTGCGCGCGGCCATCGGGCGCATGTGCTCCATCGAGCTGATCGGCGACACGCCGCTCCAATGGATCGTGAGCTGCGGCTCGGACGACCTCTTCGCGAGCGGGCGCCACACCTTCGACCAGGCCACCGAGTGCGAGGGCGGCGACAGCGCCTTCGAGTGCCTCGGCGCGGGCCTCCGGGAGATGGCGAGCCACCTCGAGCACGTGGACGTCGCCGTCATCGGGCACGTGGACCTCCAGCTCCCGCGCGACCGGGCGCTGAGCTGCGAAGAGCTGCTCGCCGAGGGCTGGGCGACGCCGCCCTGGGCGGGGCGCATCCGCGGGCGCATGCGCGATCGGGAGGCGGCCAACGATCGGCTCGCCTGGTGCCGCGCGGCCCGGGCGGCGGCGGCGGTGAAGAGCGGCCTCGGCCCCGGCGCGCCGGTGCGCACGACGGCCGTGGGCGCCTCGTCGAGCTGGCTCCGCGGGCTGCTCCCGGACCCGAGCGCCGAGGGCGCGACCTGCCCGGCGCCGGTGGGCGAGGACGACGAGCCGGCCGAGGGCAAGTGCCAGGCGGCGCGGCGCGTCGACGTGCTCGTGCGCCTCGAGGCCGAGCCGAGCCAGGCGAGCACCGAGTGCACGCGGGAAGGCAACTCGCCCGCGGACGTCCTCTACTGCCTCGAGGAGTGCGCCGCCCGGCCGGAGCAGAGCCAGTCGGCGCTCGCGAACCCGAGCGCCTTCTTCGGCCCGGGGGGCACGAGCGAGGTGCGCCCGCGCCGCGGCTGGTACCTGACGCGGAGCCGCGGCGCGCCGGCCGTGGATCTCGACTCCGTGCTGCGCCGCTTCGGCGTGGCGCCCAGCGAGGGATGAGCGCGCCGACCAAGGCCGCCCTCCGGGAGGCCGGCTGGCAGGCGATCCGCGACGCCGGCGCGAAGCGCTTCCCGGGCGTCGAGGGGCGCATCCCCAACTTCGTCGGCGCCGAGGCCGCGGCCACGCGCCTGAGCCAGACGCCCGAGTGGGAGGCGGCCGAGGCGCTGAAGTGCAACCCGGACGCGCCCCAGCGGCCCGTGCGCCACGCCGCGCTGAAGGCCGGCAAGCGCGTCTACATGGCCGTGCCCCGCCTCCGCGAGACGAAGCCCTTCCTCTTGCTCGACCCGGCGCGGCTCGACGACCCCTGGCGCGCCTCGTCGATCCGCGGCGCGGGGGAGGTCGGCGTGCCCGTCGGGCTCGAGGAGGTGGAGCCGCTCGCGCTGATCGTCACCGGCTGCGTGGTCATCGGCGCGCGCGGCGAGCGGGTGGGGAAGGGCGGCGGCTACAGCGACCTCGAGTGGGGCGTGCTGGCGGACGCCGGCAAGGTCGGCGAGGGCACGGTGATCGCGAGCACCGCCCACGCGTGCCAGCGCGTCGAGGCGGCCCCGCGCGAGGCCTGGGACATCGCCCTCGATCTCCTCGCCACGCCCGAGGCGCTCCATCGCTTCGCGCGCCTCCCCCGCCCGCCCGGCATCCTCTGGGACGCGCTCGACCCCGAGCGCCGTGCCGCCATCCCCGTCCTCGCCGAGCGCGCCCCCTGAACGGCGCGCCTCCTCGGACCGACGGGCTCGCGGCTCGGCGTCGGTGAGCCACTCGTCGGCCCGGGGAGCGGCGTGCCTCCTCGGACCGACGGGCTCGCGGCTCGGCGTCGGTGAGCCACTCGGCCGGGCCGGGGAGCGGCGTGCCTCCTCGGACCGACGGGCTCGCGGCTCGGCGTCGCTGAGCAACCCGGGCGTCCCCGGGGCGAGCAGGAAGCCATTCTCAGGAGGTTTCCCGTGCCCGATCCGAACGTGCTCCTCGGCCTCGTCCCGCTCCTCGGGACGACCTTCCTCTTCCACCTCGCCGCCGCCCCGATGATCGTCGGCCATCTCGAGCCCCGCGCCGAGACCGGCTGGCGCGCCGCGGGCCTCGTCGCCGCTGGCATGCTCGGAGCGGCGCTGGTCGCGCTCTTCGTCGCCCCCCAGGCCGGCACCGCCATCGCGCTGCTCGTCTCGCTCGCGCTCCAGCTCCTCGTGCTCGCCCGGGGCTTCCGCATCGGCGCGGGCCTCGCGTTCGGCGTCATGGTGTTGCTCCGCCTCGCCGAGGCGGCGGTCGGCATCCTCGCGCTCGCGCACCCGCTGATTCCGATCCTCGTCGCCCTCGTCCTGCTCGCCGTCCGCGTCGCGAAGCGCCGCGCCATCCGCTACCCGGGGGCGGCGTGAGCGCCCGGCCCCTCGCGATCTTCGAGCGGCCCGAGCGCTACTGCGATCGGCGCTGTGAGCGCTGCCCCCAGCGCGGGCGCTGCTCCCTCGCCGCCACCCTCGCGACGGGGGAGGAGTCGCTGGCGCTCGCCGCGCCCCACGCCGACCCGGCGACCCTGGAGCCGCCCGGGTCGCCCGATTTCGTCGTCACCCAGATCGGAGCCGCGGAGCTCGCGGCGCTCATGGAGTCCGAGAGCGCGATGCTCCGGGGCTGTGGGACCACCTACGGGTGGCTCGTCCGGGCCCAGATCCAGGGGGTGGCGCCTCGAGCGGAGCGTCTCGAGGTCGAGCGGCTCGCGGAGCAGATCGGACCGTGCTGCAAGTCGATCTCCATGGGGCTCGAGCGCGACGCGGATGCGAGCCTCGACGTCTGGGGGCCGAGCCTGCTGGTCCTGGAGAACGTGCTGGCACGCCTCGACGCCGGGCTGGCGCGGCTCCTCGCCGAGCCCGAGCGGCGGATGCTCCAGGAGATCCGCGCCGACCTCGACCGGCGCCTTCGTCCGCTCCAAGAGCGAATTCCGAGGGCGGCGCGCGACGCGCTCGCCCGGGCCATCGCCGAGGGGAGGGCGCCGTCGCCGTTCCTCGTGGTGGCGCCGGTCTCGCCTGCCGCGTAGCGGGGGGAGGGCGCGCCGGTCGGGCGCCACCGGAGAGGCACCGCGGAGAACCCCCGCAGAGAGCCTCTGCGGAGAGGCACCGCGGAGAGGCACCGCGGAGAAGCCCCGCGGAGAAGCCCCGCGGGGCGCTCGACCGGCGCGTCTCGCCGCCCCTACTCCGCGCCGACGAAGGCCCAGAGGGCGGCCACCTCGTCGTCGTCCAGGTGGGCGTAGCTCTCCCAGGGCATGAACCGGTCGAGGGCGCGGCCCGCGCGGTTTCGGCCCTGGCGGACGGCGACGTCGAAGCTCTCGGCGTCCCAGCCCGTGGCCGGGCGGAGAGGCGGCGCGTAGGGAGCGCCCCCGGGGGGCTGAGCGCCCTCGAGCGCTTCGCCGTGGCAGTCCTGGCAGCCCGCGACGCGCGCGAGGTAGGCGCCGTGCTCGCCGGTGGGGGCAGGCGTCGGGTCGCCGACCGAGTCGCGCGCGTCCGAGCGCTTCGGGGCGAGGGCGCCGAAGGTCATGAGCATGCGAGCGATGGGGCCGGGCGCTTGCTCGATCCGGCGATCCACGGGCGATGCCGCCTCGATGTAGGCGATGAGCGCGCCGAGATCGCCGTCCGAGAGGGCGGCGTAGTTGGACGAGGGCATGATGTAGAGGCCGCGCCCGTCGTCGCCCACGGCCAGCGCGATGGCGCGGACCCAGTCGGCCGAGCCGTAGCGCGCGCCGACGCCGCCCTCGCCGCGGGTGAGGTTGGTGCCGTACCACTGACCGAAGGCGCCGTCGTCGATGAAGCGCGCGCCGCCGAGGTCCTCGCCGTGGCAGTGGGCGCAGCCGAGCGCCAGGTAGAGGTGCTCTCCCCGCGCGAGCGTCGCCTCGTCGCGGGCCACGCTCACCGGCGCGACGGCGACCTGGAAGCGCTCGCCGCGGACGCCCTCGCTGCGCAGCCAGACGAAGGTCCCGAAGCCCACGACGACGACGAGGAGCCCGAGGCCCAGGCGTTTCAGCCAGCGCCCGAGCCTGCCCTGCTTCTTCTCGCCGTCGCCTCCGGCGCGGATCGCGTCCGCGCGCTCGTCCGCCTCGGGCGGTACGTCGACCCCACCATCCATCATCCCACCTCCGGGGGAGAGGATACCGCGGGAGGCGGGGTCACGTCTCGGGGGCTCGAGGAGCGGGAGTGAGGGCCGCGCGCGGCTCGTTCACGCGCGCTCAGCGGCTCTCGGTCAGCGGGTAGCTGGACGAGTCCGGTACGCCGAGCTCCGCCATGCGCCGCCGCAGGTCCGCCGTCGCCCGCGCGTAGCCGCCCCCGGCGCCGTCGATGAAGTGCACGTGGTCGCCCTCGTAGTCCCAGATCAGGCACGTCATCAGCGCGTGGCTGCTGCTGTGGAACCCGTAGACGAGCTCGCCCGCCAGGTAGCGGCTCTCCAGGAAGTCCTCGAGCTCCGCGCGCGCGCCGTGCGTGAGGTCCACGACCATCCGCAGCGTGCCGTCGATCTTCCGGAAGTCCGACTGCTTCACCACGGCCCGCCGGTAGCTCGCCCCGTCGAAGTCCCCGGCGCTCCAGCCGCGCGCCATCAGCAGCGAGCCGACGCTGGTCACCGTGGCGACCTTCGCCTTGAACATGCTCCGTCCGAAGCCGTCCTCGGGCACGTAGAGCCGCGCCTCCGAGTCGAGATCCGCCGGGCGCTTCTTCAGGTGCGCCGTGTCCTCCGAGACCGGGCGCAGGTCCGCGTCGCCGGCCAGCCGCCGCAGCTTCACCACGATCGCGCCGTAGGTGCGGAGCTGCTCGACCGTGTCCTTGGAGGTCGAGCGGACGAGCAGCGAGACCATCTCCCCATGGCGGCTCGGGATCGGCTGCCAGCGGCAGTGGAGCCCCTCGAAGGGCTCCTCGAGATCGGGCTGCAGGCCCGGCCGCGAGAGCGTGTAGGCGGGTGCCGTGCGTGGGTCCTTGATGAGGCGCGAGGCGGCCTCGAGCCCGTCGCCAGCGAAGAAGGCCAGCGAGACGTGCTCGGAGAGGGCGTAGCGCGCGACGCGCACGTCGTGGCCGAGGTCGCGGAGGTCTTCCACGGGCACGGCGCCGATGCGCACCTCGAGGTCGAAGGCTTCGCGGGCCACGCGGACGAGCTCGTTGAGGACCTCCGTGACCTGGCCGCGCGTCTCGCGCGGGACGAGCACCATCGCCCCGTCCCCGCCGAAGGTGTAGGGCAGCCGGCGTCCGCAGGCGTTGAGGATCGCCGCGATGGAGGCGCCGCCGACCACGTTCACGTCCGCGTAGCGTCCCGCCGCGATGGAGGCCGTGGAGTCGATGACGTCGGTGACGACGACGAGCCAGCGGTCGGGGGCCGGGCGGTACTGGGCCGGGTCCGTGAGCTCGAAGAAGTCGTCGCAGGCGGGAAGCGCGTCGAGGAAGGCGTTTCCGGCGTCCGGGGGATCCGACATCAGCGTCGCTCCACTATACCAGAAGGGCGAAGCCCGTTCTCGTCTGACGTTGCGGTACGATTCCGCTCATGCAGAAGATCGTCTGGGGGGTGGGGTGGCTCTGGATCGGCGTGCTGGCCGGGGCCTGCGGGGGCGGCGAGGACGTGGGTGACCCGGACGGCGGGGTGACCCTGTGCACCTCGAACGCCGTGTGCTCCGACGGGGTCTTCTGCAACGGCGCGGAGCGCTGCGCGCCGGAGGAGAGCGGGGCGGACGCGCGCGGCTGTGTGACCGGAGCGGCGCCCTGCTTCGCGGGTCAGGAGTGCAGCGAGGACGAAGGGCGCTGCGTCACGGTGGACTGCTCGAGCCCGGACCTCGACGGGGACGGCGTCGACTCCATCGACTGCGGGGGCGAGGACTGCGACGACGGCGACGCGGAGCGCTATCCGGGGAACGCCGAGCTCTGCGACGACCTCGGCAAGGACGAGGACTGCGATCCGGATACGCTCGGCCCGGACGAGGACGGGGACGGCTACGCGCCCCTGGCCTGCTGCAACGGGACCCGCTGCGGCCTCGACTGCGACGACACGCGGGACGGCGTCTCGCCGGAGGCCGTGGAGGCCTGCAACGGCATCGACGAGGACTGCGACGGCGACCTCGACGAGGGGGCCACGGAGGTCTTCTACCGGGACCTCGACGGGGACGGCTTCGGCGACCCCTCCACGGGCGTCGAGCGGGCGTGCGTGGAGGACCCGCTCTTCCGCCGGCAGGCCGACGACTGCGACGACCGCGACCCGGCGACCCACCCGGGGGCCGAGGAGGTCTGCGATGGCGTCGACAACGACTGCAACCCGGCGACGGCCTTCGACCAGGACGGGGACGGCGACGGGCACCTGCGCGTGGACGCGCCCTGCGAAGGAGGCCCCTTCCCGAAGGACGACTGCGACGACGGGAACCCCTTCGCCCACGGTGGCGCGGTCGAGCGCTGCAGCGCCGTAGACGACGACTGCGATGGCGCCATCGACGAGGAGGCGGCGAACGATTGGTGCACGGCGCAGGCGCGGCTCGGGGACGACACGGAGGCGACGGCGCTCTGCGGGGTGGCGGCGAGCTGCGTGCTCTCGGCCTGCGGCGCGGGGAGCGCGGATTGCGACGGGGTCGTCGCGAACGGCTGCGAGGTCGACACGATGGGCGACGCGGCGAACTGCGGGGGCTGCGGCGTCGCGTGTTCTTCCGGGAGCTGCGTGGACGGGCTCTGCGCGCCGGAGCCGGGGCTGGCCGAGGACGAGCGCATGGTGGCGCTGCGCGCGAACGGGAGCGCCGCCTGCGGGGTGACCGACGGGGGCCACGCCATCTGCTGGGGCGAGGTCTTGCCCTTCGAGAGCCACGCGCGGCCGGCGCCGCTCCGCGACCGGGGCGGGTTGCTCTCCGGGGTGGTCGACGTGGGCATCGGGCGCGAGTGCCTCTGCGCGTTGAAGGACGACGGCACCGTCGTCTGCATGGGCAACACGGACGGCTTCGGGGAGCCCTCGCAGTGCGGCGCCACCGGGAGCGACGAGGTCTTCGTCGTCGATCCGCTGCCCGTGCTCGCGGGCGGGAGCCCGATCACGGACGCGTCGCGGTTGACGCTCGGGAACGGCTACGGCTGCCTGGTGCGCGGGGGCGTCGACGTCGGCGGAACGAGCTACACGGACGCGGTGATGTGCTGGGGCTCGGGGGGCCTCGGGGACGGCACCTACGAGGGCTCGAACGAGCCGGTGGTGGTGCAGCGCGCGGGCGGCGCGCCGCTCGATCGGGTGACGGACCTCGACGGGGGCGCCCAGGCGGCCTGCGCCGTCCGCGATCGCGAGGTCTGGTGCTGGGGCCGCGACAGCACGATTCACGGCACGGATGGGCGGCGCGCCACGCGCGTGCGGCGGAGCGGCGGGGCCCTGCTGCGGGCCGACGCGGTCGAGGTGGGCGAGGAGATCGCCTGCGCCCTCGACGGGAGCGCGCTCTGGTGCTGGGGCGTGAACTACAACGGCGTGCTCGGGAGCGGGCTCCTGGACGACTTCGCCTACGAGGAGGCGCAGCCGATCCCCGGCGCGTGGGCCGAGGTCGCGCCCATGCAGGAGCGCAACGGGCAGGAGGAGCACGTCTGCGGGCGCCGGCTCTCCGGGGAGCTCGAGTGCTGGGGCGACCAGGCCTTCACGCCCGGCGTGCCCTGCTACGGGGACGACCGGCCGTGCATCGTCGAGCCGCAGGGCGCGGCGCCCTTCACGACCGTGACGACGGGGAGCTCCGTGAGCTGCGCCCTCGCGGAGGGGTGGCCCTGGTGTTGGGGCTGGGCCGACGAGGCGCAGCTCGGCTTCGACACGACCTCCTTCGACGCGCGCTTCCCGCTGCCCATCCCCCGTACGGCGCCGCCGGTGGAGATCGCCGCCGGGTTCCTCGGGGGCTGCGCGCGCACCGCCGACGGCCGGGTCGCCTGCTGGGGGAGCGACCTCTATCGGGGCGAGGTCGGGCCCGATCCGGCCCGGGCGGCGTTCCCCATGGCCGGCGTCGCGGAGGCCGCGCAGGTGGCCGTCGGTCTCTCGAGCGTCTGCGTGCGCGGGGGCGACGGATCCGTCCGCTGCTGGGGCGGGAGCTTCGACGACGACTACGGCTTCCTCGGCGGGGAGAGCGCGCGCCCGTCGGACGACGCCTACGCCATCCCCGGCCTGCCGAGGGCGGTCGAGCTCGCGGTCGGCAACGCGCACGGCTGCGTCATCGGCGACGATGCCAGCGTGTGGTGCTGGGGCGAGAGCGCGGCGGGGGCGACCGGGGCCATCGGTGGAGACGACTGCGCCGGGACGCCCTGCACCCGCACGCCGCGGCGTGTCGAGGGGCTCCCGGGTACGCCGGTCGAGCTGGCGCTCGGGGGGCTCCTCAGCCTGCGGGAGCCAGGCTTCAGCTGCGCGCGCCTCGCGGACGGGCGGGTCTCCTGCTGGGGGGCGAACGGGCTCGGGACGCTCGGCGACGGAACGCGCGTCGACTCGGCGGCACCGGTGCTGGTGGAGGGCATCGACGACGCGGTCGAGCTCCGCGGCGTGGGCCTGCACGTGTGCGCGCGGCGGAGCAGCGGGGAGGTCTGGTGCTGGGGCGCCGACCTCGGCGGCACGCTCGGGACGACGGCGCGCCTGCCTGCATGCGGCTTCGCGCCATGCGCCAGCGCGCCGGTGCGAGCGACCGCGCTCGCCGGGACCGAGGCGCTGGCGGCCGGGCTGATGCGGACGTGCGCCTCGACCGCCACGGGCAACGTGTGGTGCTGGGGCGGGCGGGGCTTCACCAACCGCGTCACGAGCCTCGGCGCCGAGCCGCAGCTCGTGCCCGGGCTCGCCTTCCCGCGCGCGCTCGCGGCGGCCAACGAGGGGCACTTCGCGCTGACCGCCGACCAGGTCGTGGCGTGGGGCAACCCGCTGCAGGTCCCCATCGGCTTCGAGTCGGAGAGCGAGATCCTGGTGCCGCGGCCCGTCCCCGGGCTCTGACGCGCGGGCGCTGCGGATGGGGGCGAGGTGCAGGCTGGCGAGGGGGAGGGGCGATGACTATGCTCCCGCCTCCCGGGTGGGTAGCTCAGCGGTAGAGCGTCGCCTTTACACGGCGAACGTCGCAGGTTCGACCCCTGTCCCACCCACCGGCGGCCGACGCGGCGCGTGAGCGTCGCGGTCGGCGGCCTGCCCCGTCGGGGCGTGGCACCGCGGCGGGACGGGAGGCGACGCGGCGGGGGGAATGCCCGGGCGGCCGGGCTCCGTTGGGCGCGGCGTCATGGCATCGCGTCCCACCGTCTCGCTCGCGTCACTCTTCCTGATCGCCTGCGCTTCTTCGCCGCAGCCCGCGGGCCCGGCCCGGAGCGACCCGGCCGGCGCTGCTCGCTCGCCCGCCCCTCGCTCGCCCGACGCGGAGACGCAGGCGGCGCGGGCGGCGGCTGCGGCCGGGCTCCGGGGGCTCGCGGAGCGCGGCGAGGTGGAGCGGGCCGGCGTCGTCGTCCTCGACCCGCGATCCGGCCGGCTCCTGGCGGCCGTCGGCCTCGGCCCGGAGGGGGACGCCGAGCCCTTCCGCAGCGCGCCAACCGGCTCGACCTTCAAGGCGGTGACGATCGCGGCGGCCCTCGACGCGGGGCTCGACCCGGCTCGTCGCTTTCCGGGCGCGGCCCTCGACGGGGTCCGGGACTGGCGGCCGGAGCCCTGGCAGGACGCGCGGACGACGCTGGTGCGCTCCTCCAACGTCGGCGCGACGCACATCTTCGACGCGGTCGGGGGGGCGCCCCTCGGAGCGGCCGCCACGGCGCTCGGCTTCGACCGGACCTGGCGCGTCGGCGAGCGGGAGACGGACCCGCCGGCGTTCCCCTCCGACTGGCTCGGCGCCCCGGGCCGCGACGCGGCGGCGCACGGCGGCGAGGCGTCGCTCGTGCACCTGGCGGTGGCCTTCGGCGCGCTGGCGAACGACGGCGAGCGGGTGGCGCCCACCCTCGCGGGCGGGGGCGAGCACGAGCGCGTCGTGAGCCCCGAGGCGGCTGCGCGGACGATGGCGTTCCTCGCGGACGCGACGGGTCCGGAGGGCACCGGGGCGCGCGCCGCCTCGCCCGCGCTGCGGGTGGCCGGCAAGACGGGGACGGCTCACCTCGGGGAGGGCCCGGAGCGGCGCTGGGTCGCGCTCTTCGTCGGCGCGGCCCCGGCCGAGGAGGCCCGCTGGGTCGTCGCCGTGCGCGTCATCGGGCGCGCGGAGGCCTCTGGCGGCGCCGTCGCCGCGCCCGTCTTCCGTGACGTCGTCGAGCATCTCCGCCGTTCGAGCGCGGCTTCGCAGGGCGGCGCGGCTGGCTGAGGGCGGACGGCGGGCGGCCGGGTCGCCGTGCGGCGGCCGGGCCCGTCGCCCGCGCCTCAACGCCGGCGCCGCCCGAGGAGCACGATCGCCGCGGCCGCGAAGAAGAGCGTCGGCCCCGCCGCGGGCCGACCGGTGGCGCAGCCTCCGCAGCCGCCGGCCCGTTCCTCCTCCTCCGGGTCTTCGGGGCTCGGCGGCAGGTCGCCCGCGCCGGACGCCTCGTCCTCCCCGCCGCCGCTCGCCTCCGCGTCGGCCGCGGCGCCCAGCTCGAGCGACGCGATCCCGATGGTGGGGATGGCCTGCTTCAGGAGCGACGCCAGGCGCAGCTCGCCCCGCGGCGCCCGCGCCGTCCCCGTGGCGGCGGTGGTCTCCGGCTCGGACGCGCCCGCGCGCTCCTCGCCTTCGCCGGCCGGGCGCCCTCCCCAGATGCCGCGTCGCGGGTTCTCGCAGGCGACCTCGCCCTCCCAGGCGTGCCGGATCACGTAGCGCCCCTGGAAGTTGTTGAACGTGTCGGGCGTGGCGCCGCGCTCGAGCTCACCCTCCGCGCTCCGCCGCTCGCGCCCGCCGACGATGGCCTCGGCCGGCCGGAAGACCAGATCGTCCCCCAGCTCGCCCCGCCCGTAGCGGTAGTGCAGCCGCGTCAGGACGAACTGATTCAGCTGTCCGCCGGGGCTCCCGCCGCCGGCCGGGATACGGAGCACGTAGCGCACGGGCACCGTGCGGCCCGCCTCGGGCTGCGGGAAGCGCCAGCGCCGGAGCGCCGTCTCCACGCAGCCCTTCACCCGGGGCGCGTGGTCGACGCCCCCGGCCGACGGGCCCCTCACCGCGCCCGCCGGGTCGATGGAGAAGCCCAGCTCGACGACCGCCCCGGGCAGGCCACCCTGGCCGGCGCAGAAGCGGAGCTCGTTCAGGTGGCGCCGCACGACGCGCCGCACGACCTCGCTCGGGAGCCCCTCACCGGTCTCGGGCGGCCCGGGCTGCAGCTCGGTCGGCTGGGGCGGGGTCGGTGGGGTCAGCCCGAGCGCGACGTCGGCGCCGAGGGTCATCAGGTCCGACGCGGAGAGCACGGGCCCGGGGCAGGGGTCGCAGCCCGTGGCCTGCCAGGCGTATTCGGTGACCACCGCGTTCGGGTGGGCCTCGAGCGTCCGGTCGAAGAGCGCCGCGTAGAACTCCCCGAAGCGCTCCCGCGTCGCGTCGGCCACGTCGATGTTCGTCGGGATGGTCACGTTCTCGTAGTTGGCGACCTCGTAGCGTTGGTTCCGCGCGAGGACGTGCACGAGCAGGTCCTGGGTGCCGGACGAGTTGAGCATCCCGAGGCGCACCGGGAGCGCGAAGGACTCGGAGTCGTAGTGGATGCGCAGCGGCGAGAGCACCGCCCGGCCGTCCTCGAAGCGCGCGCGCTCGGCGTCGACCTTCGCGACGAAGAACTTCATCCCGCCCTCGACGTAGGGGCGGAGCGCCTCCCCCGCGCCCTCGGGGATGCGGTAGTCGTTCTGGCGCAGCCAGGTGTCGAGGTCGCCCGAGTCCTCGGCGCTGAGGATCACGATCTCGTACTCGCCGACCGCGAACTCCGCCTCGACGCGCACCTGCAGCCGCCCGGCCCCGCGCCCGTAGCCGGCGCCTCCGCCGCCCGCGCCGAAGCCGATGGTCCCGAGGTTGCCGAGGCCGATGGTGCCCTCGCCGCCCGCGCAGGGATCCTGCTCCCAGTACTCGACGAGGCGCGGCGCCGCGAGCGTGTCGACGCGCTCGAAGACGTCCCGCGGGAGCGTCTTCACGTCGCCTTCCTCGAGGATCACCGGCACGGGCACGACCATGGCGAAGTCCTCGGTCGGGCCCCGGTAGTCGTTCTGCATGGAGAGCACGGTGGTCGTGCCCTCGCGCAGCAGCACGACGTTCGTCGCGTCGTTGAAGAGCTCGGCGTCGGCCCCGGCGACGTAGAAGCCGCAGAAGGCGTGGCCCCGCGTGGCGGGCAGCAGGGCCAGCGCCGCGGCGGCGGTGGCGATCGTGAATGCGCGCATCTCTCTCCCCTCCCCGCGCCGAGTATGCGCGCGGTGGACGCCGAAGAGACAGCGCCGAGGAACAAAGGTTCGCGGCGGCGCCCCGCGCAGCAGGATCGGCCGGGCCCGCAACGGACCGCGAAGGGCCAGCAGGTTCTCGGCCCCGTCGCTGCGGCGCGTTCCGGTGTAGCCTGCTCGCGGCATGCCTCCGTCGCCTCGCCTCTTCGCGCTGCGTGCATCTCCTCGCCGCGCGTGGGCCGGGGCGATCTGATGGTCGACAGCCTCACCGATCCGCGGGCCTACCTGCAGAAGCGCGTCGCGCTCTTCACGGGCGTGACCTTCGTCTTCTTCGCGCTCCTCCTCGCGCTCGACTTCGCCACGCCCGCGGAAGGCGAGCCGCTCATCTCGAGCACGCGCATCGCCTCCATGGTCGTGCTCGTCACCCATGGCGCCGTCTGGGCCATCACCCGGCGCGGGGAGCGCTCGGTCGCCCTCTGCCGCGGCCTCGAGCTCCTCGCCATGCTCGCCGCCATGGCCGTCTTCGCGACGCTCCCGCTCGTGCCGCCGATCCCGGGTGTGGGCGGCGTCATGGCCATGTTCACCCCCGTCCCCATGGCCGTCCTGGTGCTCCTGCGCGCGGCCATCATCCCGAGCCCCGCCTGGCTCTCGGCCGCCCTCACCCTCGCCTGGGGCGCGCTCATGACCGCGAGCAGCGCCCTCGGCTGGGAGGGCGTCGAGATCGGCATGGTGAACCGGCTCCTCGAGGACGGCATCGAGCCCTGGATGGTGCCCGTCTCGCTCGGCGTCCTGACGACCTTCGCCTTCGCCTTCGTCGCCGCGGTCGTCTCGCACGTCGTCCACGGTCTCCAGAGCAAGGTGCGCGAGGCCATGCAGCTCGGGCAGTACACGCTCGAGGCGAAGATCGGCGAGGGCGGCATGGGCGTCGTCTACCGCGCGCGACACCGGCTGCTGCGGCGCCCGACGGCCGTGAAGCTCCTTCCGCCGCGCAAGGCGGGCGAGGAGGCCATCGCCCGCTTCGAGCGCGAGGTGCACCACACGAGCCGCCTCACGCACCCCAACACGGTCGCCATCTACGACTTCGGGCGCACCGCCGACGGCGTCTTCTACTACGCGATGGAGTACCTCGACGGCATCAGCCTGCAGGACCTCGTCGACGAGCACGGGCCCTTGCCACCCGGCCGCGTGATCGCGCTCCTCGCGCAGGCGGCCGAGGCGCTCGCCGAGGCGCACGAGGCGGGGCTGGTCCATCGGGACGTGAAGCCCGACAACATCATGCTCTGCGAGCGCGGGGGCGTCGCGGACGTGGTGAAGGTGCTCGACTTCGGCCTGGTGAAGGACGTGGGCGCGCCCGACGAGGTGGCGCTCAGCCGGGATGACGCGCTCCAGGGCACGCCGCTCTACATGGCGCCCGAGGCGTTGACGGATCCGGCGGCGGTCGACGGGCGGAGCGACCTCTACGCGCTCGGCGCCGTGGCCTACTTCCTCCTGGCGGGCCGGCACGTCTTCGAGGGGAAGCTCGTGGAGGTGCTGGGCCACCACCTACACACGGCGCCGACGCCGCCGAGCGAGCTGGGGGCGGAGGTGGAGCCCGCGCTCGAGGCGATCGTGCTGCGTTGCCTCGAGAAGGCGCCCGCCGCGCGCCCGGCCACGGCGGGGGAGCTACGCCGCGCGCTGCTCGCATGCCCGGCGGCCGGGGCCTGGGGGCGCGAGGAGGCGACGGCCTGGTGGGATCGGCAGCGGGATGCGCTGAGGGCCCGGCGCCAGCGGACCCTCGAGCCCGCCGAGCTCACGGTGGCGCCCCGCTCGCGCTGAGCCGGGGCTCGACGCGTCTCGGCGCGGATGCTCGCGCGACGCCGACGACCCTCGGGAGATCCGGGTCAGTCCCAGCGCGAGCTGACCGTCAGGGCGAAGCCGCGCAGCTCCCCCTCGCCGCGCCCGCCGACGTTCCGGACGAGCAGCGCCCACTCGCCGTTCACCATGTCGTCGCGGTAGATGCGCCGGTCGACGAAGCGCCCGGGGAAGGGCTCGGTGGCCGTCGCGCCGTCCCAGACGGTCACGGCCTCCTGGCCGGTCGGCGGCTGCAGGCCGATCCACAGGCTCGAGGGGTCGTCGTGCGCGAGATCGACCTCCAGGAGGATGTCCTCGGGCACGCTGGCCTGGCCGTAGACCCAGAAGGGGAACGCCATCGGCTCGTCCATCTCCACGCCGGGGATCGACGCGACGCCGCCCACCTCGAAGGTGTCGCGCATCCACGCGGCGGCGCAGTAGCCCTCGCCGTAGACCGTCTGCGCGATGCAGACCAGGCCCTCGGCGCAGGCCGCGTCCGCGTCGCACGAGGCGTAGGCGCCCTCCGGCGAGCGGGTGTCCTGGCACTTTCCGAGGCCGAGCCCGGGCGCGCGGCCCACGCAGGAGAGCCCCTCGGCGCACTCGTCGGAGCGCGCGCAGTCTTCCCCGCCGACCGGGCCGGCCACGGCGGCCTGCAGGTGCTCGAGCGTGCGCGGCCCGACCCAGTAGAGGTCGGCGAGCGTCGCGACGGAGTCGATGGGCCGGGCCTCGACGATGGAGGTGACGGCGCGGGAGGGGACGCTCGCCTCGCGGAGCGCCTCGGGGGCGGCCTCGTTCACGTAGGCGAGCACGGCCTCGGCCTCGGCCCAGGTGAAGGAGACGCCGTCGAAGGTGCCGTGGAGGTCGTCGTCGCCGGGCACGTAGTCGTTCGAGCGCGCGAACGCCGCGAGGCGCTCGAGGGCGGCCGGGCCGACCCAGGAGACGCCGTCGACCTCGGCGATGGTCTCGAAGAGGTCGTCGTCGTCCGTGCCGAAGCGGCCGTCGAGGCCGTCGCGATGCTCGACCAGGTGGGCGGCGGCGCGTCGGTCGAGGGCGACCACGTCGTCGAGGAAGACGAAGGTGGCGGACTCGCCGTCGTTCAGGAGCCGGAGCACGCCGTGGCCCTCGCGCGTGCCCTCCAAAGCCTGGGCCCCCTCGGCGACGCCGTCGCGCGGGTCGACGGAGGTGTCGGGATCGCTCGCGGCGGTGCAGGCGGCCAGGGCGACGAGGACGGGGGTGAGGCGGCGCATGGGGGAGGGAGGAGCAAGAGCCGGGCCGTTTCGCGTGGCTGGAGATCGTGGGGAAAACGCCTGGCTGGGGTGGCGGCTCGGGCTTCGGGGTGGCGCCTCGAGCGGCCGCCTGCGGGGCGACCTCGACACCACGCCGAGGCCGCCGTAGCGTGGGCCGATGCGACGCCTCGGGACGCTGCTCTTCGTGGGGATGGTCGGCTGCGGTGGCGGCGGCGGCTCGGAGCGCGTGGACGCGGGAGGTGCCGTCGACGCGGGCGCCCGGGACGCGTCGGTCGTCGACGCCGCGGTGGAGGCGGACGGCGGGAGCGACGCGGGCCCGACCGACGCGGGCGAGGCCGACGCCGCGACGGACGGAGGCACCGACGGCGGCGTCGACGCCGGCCCGGGGGACGCGGGGACCGACGCCGGCCCGCCCGACGCCGGGGTTCGGGACGCGGGTCCGCTCGACGCCGGCCCCGATGGTGGCCTCCTGCTCCCGCGCTGTGGCGGCGGCGCCGGCGACCACTTGCTCTTCTCGGGTCGCCAGCCGGGCTTGCCGCGCATCGCCTGGGACGGCGCCCGCTACGCCTATGCGCTCTTCTCGCGCACCGGTCCCACCGCCGCGGAGCCGATGGAGGGCTTCGTCGGCTTCGCCAGCGCGGCGGGGACGGCGAGCCCGCCCGCCCAGGTCACCCCGGACGACGGGGAGGCGAGCATCTGGCCGCGCGTCGTGGCCGCCGAGCGGGCCGGTGAGCGGCGCTACGGCGTCGTGTACCTCGACGACCGGGGCGAGCGGCGTGCCGCCTACTTCGCGCTGCTGGACGAGACGGGGGCGCCGATCCGCGAAGAGCTCCTCTCCAGCGGCGACGGGGAGCGGGCCGACGACCACGCGCTCGCCTACGCGCCTTCCGCCGGCCTCTTCGCTGCCGCGTGGTCGGGCTCCGAGGGCGTCCACGTGGCGCGCATCGCCACCGATGGCGCCGTGCTGGGCAGCACCCTGGTGGCGCCGAGCACTGCCGCGCTCGCGTACACGGGCACACCGATGGTGTGGGCCGGTGATCGCTTCGCGCTGGTGATGGGTCCGGCGGGCGAGATCGTCGAGGTCTTCCCCGATGGCTCTCTCGGGGATCGGCACCCGCTCGGCGTCTCGGGCATCCGCTTCGCGCTCGGCTGGTCCGGCAGCGAGTACGCCGTCGCCTGGCAGCAGGGCGGCGTCGTCCGCTTCCTTCGCGCCGACGGAGACGGGGTCATCGCCGACAGCGAGCGTGAGCTCGATCCGGGCCCGGACGGTGGCGAGGCCGATGTCGCCTGGGGCGGCACCGAGTGGGGCGTCGTCTGGCATCGGGGCAGCAGCACCATGCCCAGCGACGTCTGGTTCGCGACCGTCTCCGCCGCGGGCGTCGCGGGCGCGCCGCGCCGGCTCACGACCACCGGCGAGGTCGACTGGTGGCCCTCGCTGACCTGGTGCGGCCAGTTCGCCGTGGTCTACGAGCACGGCCGGACCGGGGTCGGCGAGACCGGGGAGCTCCGCCTGGTCTTCCCCTGAGCCGGCTCGCACCGCTTCCCGTGTCGGCGCCCGTGCGATAGGGAGAGGCGATGGCGAAATCGAAGATGCGTTGGGAGCCCGAGGCCGAGGCCATGATGAAGAAGGTGCCCTTCTTCGTGCGTCCGCTCGCGAAGCGGAAGGCCGAGGAAGCCGCCCGGCAGCGGGGTATGGACGCGGTGACGAAGGCGCTCGTCGAGGAGCTCCGTGACGCGAACATGCCGCGCTGAGCGGGCTCGGCGGTACTCGCGCGCGAGCGCACGGACCGAACGCCGCTCACGGTCCGAGCCGGCGCGCAGCTGCTAATCTGTCGCGCCATGCTTCGCCTCTTCGCCTTCTTCGCGCTCTCCTCCTCGCTCCTCCTCGCCGCCTGCGGCGACGGATCCTCGCCTCCGCCGCCGCTCGACGTCAGCTGGGTCGAGGCGCCCGTCGAGCTCGACACGCCCGCCCGCTACGCCGCCGGCCTCGCTTGCGGCCCCCACGACGAGACCGTCTTCGACGTCTTCGTCCCCGAAGGCGCCGAGCGCGCGCCGCTCGTCTTCTACATCCACGGCGGCGGCTTCACGGCGGGCAGCCGCACGGAGCTCTGGACTGGCTACGAGGACGAGCTCGAGGCCTTCCTCGCGGCTGGCTTCGTGGTGGCGACCATCGACTACCGCCTGCTCAGCGAGGACGTGGACCCGGACGGCGTGCTCAAGCCGCTCGGCGACAGCGCCCGGTGTCTCCAGTACCTCCGCTACCACGCGAACAGCTTCGGCATCGACTCCGAGCGCGTGGTCGCCATGGGCACGAGCGCCGGCGCCGGCACGGCCCTCTGGCTCGGCACGCACGACGACCTGGCCGATCGCGAGGCCGAGGATCCGGTGCTCCGCGAGTCCACGCGGCCGAGCGCCGTCGTCGCCATCGAGACCCAGGCCACCTACGACTTGCTCCGCTGGTCCACGGACGTCTTCGCCGAGTACGAGCTCGACCCGATCGAGGCCGCCGAGTTCCTCGGGCTGACCCAGCGCATGCTCAACTTCTACGGCATCACGGACGTCGAGGATCTGGAGACGCCGGAGATCCAGGCGTACCGCGCGGAGGTCGACATGCTCGGGCTGATGAGCGACGACGACCCGCCCGTCTTCGTGAGCAACGTCTGGGAGGACGCCTCGTTCCCCGGCACGGTCGGCTCCCTCTTCCACCACCCCTACCACGCCGAGGCCGTGGCCGACTTCGCCGAGGCGGAGCCCATCCCGGTGGTCGCGAACATCCCCAAGATCGGCGTCGACGCCAGCGAGACCGCGGTCGAGTTCGCGCGCCGCCAGCTCCAGTAGGCGAGCCGGCCGGAGCGGACGGAGCAGCTGGAGCGCCTGGAGCGGCCGGGAATCGATCGCGCCGCCTCGACGGACGCGACTCCGGAGGCGGTTCGTGGCCCGCTCCAGCGACGACCCGGCGACCCTCAGCCGGGCGAGGGCAGGGCGCCCTCGAGGAGGAGCCGGACGCCGGCGCGCACCGTGCGTTTCGCGGCGCGCCGCTCCTCCCCGTCGCCGACGTGGGCGAAGCCGAGGCCATGGACGAGGGAGACGACGCAGGCCGCCGCGAGGCCCGCCTGGAGGCGAGGGACGACCGCTCCGGTCCGCTTCGCCTCCTCGAAGGTCTCCGCGTAGGGCCCGAGCACGGCGTCGTGGAGGCGGGCGTTCAGCGCGAGGCCGGCGGCCTCGTCCAGGTGTGGTAGGTCCACGCGGACGATGTGCTGGAGGTCCACGGGCGGGTGCTCGAGCATCCAGTCCGTCATGCGCAGCAGGCGCTCCGGGAAGCGCGCCCGGCCCCGGGAACCGGCGAGGCCCTCCCGGTAGTCCGCCAGGAAGACCTCGAGAGAGCGCCGGTAGAGCTCCGCCTTGCCCGCCGGGCAGTGGTGGTAGAGCGACGCGGCCCGGATGCCGAGCGCGGCGGCGACCTCTCGGAGGCTCACGCCGGCGTAGCCCTTCGCGAGGAAGAGCTCGGCGGCCGTGCGGGCGATGCGTTCGAAGGGAGCGTCGGCGGAGCGCATGGGCCCTTGCATTCTACCTAACGACCGTTAGCTTGGGGTGGCCTAACGATCGTTAGGTGCGACGCGAGGAGCGAGATGATGACGGAGATGATGGCCGAGACGATGGCCGAGACGATGTCCGAGACGGGTTCGATGAACGAGAGCGGGCCGACGAAGCCCGGCTACACCTTCGTGAGCGTGTCGACGGCTGCGCCGGGCCGCCTCGACGAGCTGGCCGAGCTGGCCGCTCGCCCGAGCGAGCGCATGGACGGGAAAGTCCCCGGCCTGATCGCGCGCCAGGTGGGCGTCGATCGAGAGCGCAACGCCGTCGTCGTGTGGGTGACCTTCGACCGGAAGGAGAGCCTCTACGGCTACCTCCAGAGCGAGGAAGGTCGCCGCGACCACGAGGAGGGCGACATGAGCTGCATCGCCTCCTTCGAGATGTACGACCTCGAGCCCATCGGCGGGCGCCTCGTCTGAGCGCCGAGCCACGGCACGCACTCTTCCGTGGGCGGGCGCCGGTCGTCGCTCATCGGGGGGCTGCGGAAGAGCGCCGCCCGGGGGAGCTCCGGCTCCCCGGCATGTCCCGGGCTCGGTCGTCCGTGCGTTCGGCTTCTCGCCCGACCCGCGCGTGCTCGTCGTCGCGACCACAGTGCGTGGTGCTCCGGCGGCGCGCCGATGTGCCCACGGGGTGACGCCGGCATGGTCGCGTCCCCTCGACGCCCCAGGGACACCTGGGCTCCCGGAGCATGCGGGCGGCTCGCGTCGCCGATGGGCCCCGAGCATGGCTGAACCGAGGCGAGGCGAGTGAAGCGAGGGGTGGCCCGCGCGAGACGGCGGCGCGGGTACTCTCCAGCTCGTGGAACGCCTCAGCTTCATGGACCGGTGGTACCTGCTCGCCGAGCGCCGCGAGACCCCGATGCACGTGGGCGGGCTCTGCCTGTTCACGGTCCCGGAGGAGGAGGACGAGGCCGAGTTCGTCCGCCGGCAGGTCGACATCCTGCGATCACCAGAGGACTGGCGGCCCCCTTTCGGCCACCGCCTGAAGGTCGGGCCGCTCGGTCCGGCGGGGCCGACCTACTGGGAGCCCGCCGAGCACCTCGACGTCGACTACCACGTGCGGCACGTGGTGTTGTCCGAGCTCCGGCGCGAGGACGTGTTCGGGCTCACGGCGCGCCTTCACGAGAGCCTCCTCGATCGGCGCCGTCCCCTGTGGGAGGTGCACCTGATCGAGGGGCTTCCGGACCGCCGCGTCGCGCTCTACTCGAAGGTCCACCACGCGGCGATCGACGGCGTCAGCGCGGTCCGGCTCGCCCTGGAGATGATGTCGCCGGAGCCCGCGGAGCGGCACGACCGTTCCCCCTTCGCGCGGCACATCCACGAGCGGGCCGGCGCCGGGCGCGACCGTCCCGAGCGCGAGCCGCCGACCCCGCGGGAGCTCGCTGCGGTGGCGGAGGGGCTCCACGAGAGCCTGGGCTCGCGCACCGGGCTGCTCGCGGGCCTCCGGACCTACGCCCGCGCCTGGTGGAGCGACGAGGCGCAGGCGCTCCCCACCGCGTGGACGCCCGAGCCCGAGACCCGGTTCGGGAACCGGATCTCCGGTCGGCGCAGCCTCGTCGGGCACTCCTGTTCGCTGTCCCGGGTGCGGGCGGTGGGCAAGGCGCTCGGCGGCACCCTCAACGACGTCGTCCTCGCGATGTGCGGGGGCGCGCTCCGCCGCTATCTGGATGTGCGGGGGGAGCTGCCGGAGCAGCCGCTCAGGGCGATGGCCCCGGTCTCGCTCCGCACCGAGGAGCGCGGGAGGGTCGGCAACGCGGTCGGCGCGCTCGTCGCGAACCTCGGCACGCACCTGTCCGATCCCGGGGCGCGCTTCGAGGCCGTGGCCGCGTCGATGAGCGCGGGCAAGGCACTGCTCCGCGGGATGAGCGCGAGGGAGATCGAGCTCTTCACTCTGCTCACCCTGACCCCCGCCCAGCTCGCCGCCGTGCTCGGGTTCGGTGACCGCTTCTCGCCCTACAGCGTCGTGGTCTCGAACGTGCGGGGGCCGCGCGAGCGCCAGTACTGGAACGGCGCCTGCCTCGACGGCCTGTACGCGATGGGCGGCATCTCCCACGGCTGCGCGCTCAACATCACGCTGCTGTCGAACGCCGACCGGCTCGACTTCGGGATCCTCGCGTGCCGCGACGTGGTGCCCGATGCGCAGCGCCTGAGCGACGACCTCCGGTGCGCTCTCGAAGACCTCGAGCGCGCGGCCGGGCTCGCGACGTGAGAGGAGCCTGACGTCGCTCGGGGCGTCTGGGATGCGCTCGAGACCCGGCGTACCGCGGCGACATCGAGAGGTGGAAGCGCGCCGTCGACGTGTTGATGGACTCGGCCCTCGAGGAGACCGAGTCCCTGCGCGGCTTCGGGCTCAGCACTGCCGACGTCCAGGCTGTCGGTCGCACCCTGGCGGAGGAGCACGCGCTCCTGACCGAGGCGGCGTCGGGCCGGACCCTGTCGGAGGCGCTGAAGGTGGAGGTGTCGGCCTTCGACGTCGCCAACGCCATCACGGCGACCGCGCGCACGCGACCCGCCGCCGCTCGGCTCTCGATGGAAGAGACCGGGCACCGCTACCTCGTCCGTCAGACGGGGTAGCGTGGAGCCGCCCTCGTCGGGCGGTTCCTTTGCTCCATCGTCTGAACGTTGATGGCCGTCGACGACGACCGAATACGAAGCGCGCGGCGTCGCTGGCAGTCAGGGAACGATGGTGAAGGCAGCCGCGCGCAGAACAGCTATCGAATGCTCGAAGATGGTCGTACCCGCAACCCTGTGGGCGGAGAGAAAGCGGCCTGTCGTAAGCCCCCTCATCGACCTGGTGCTAAGGCCGTAGGGCTGCCTCTGCACCAGCGTGCGAAAGTCCTGCCATGCCTGGTCGCTCTTGTGTGCGACGGCGTTTCTTATCTTCTTGAGGCGGCGTACATCTCCCAACGGGTTGCCCGCCAGGTTAGCGAAACGGTGGTTCGGTCCGAGGAGGGCGTCAGCGCGCTGCTTGACCGCATCGATACTCGACCACTCCACCCACTTGCCTTCATCGGGATGCTCGGTGATCAACTGAGCCAATCGCATGTGGGATTGCTTGAGTCGGAAGCCGGTCGCCTTGACCTCCTTGCGAAGGACGCCGTGGGGGTCGACCGAAACCTCGTGAATGAGCAGTCGACGCAGAAACTGCTCCCAGTAGGTCCATCCACTCAGGAACAGGCCCTCCGTGGTCTTGTGGAGGTCGGGAAACGAGAGGGGCCGACCTCTACCCGCGTTGGCCACCAGCTTCCCGAAGGCGCTCGCAACATGGTCGAGCGTGCCTTCCAGGTCGGTTCGGATGTCGACGGCGGTCACTGGGGCCTCACGTAGAAGTTGGTCACGCGCTTGCCGTGATCGTCACCGGCGACGTTGCGATGTCAAGCGAGACGGCGGTTGGGAAACGGCAGCCCACTCCTCCTATCAGCGGGTGAACCGGGACGACCCCGCCGTGCTCCCGCGCGGCCACGTCTCGACACCACCCCGCGGGCGAAGCCCCGCACCAACCTCTGGAGGAACACCATGAACGAGAACCAGACCGACAACCCCTACGGCGACCCCTTCTACAAGCGCGTCGCCAAGGACGACGGCGTCCAGCGCGCGGCGGCCGGCGTGGTCGTCGCCGTCATCGTGGCCGGGGCCAAGGAGCTGCTCTTCGGCAGCAAGTGAACCCAGGCAAGACGTCGTGCGGCGCCCCGGTCTCCCTCGTGGAGGTCGGGGCGCTGTCGCGTCTGCGGGAGACACCATGGACCACATCCCCACGTACACGCTTCGCACCGTCGGGCTCTTGAGCGCCTTTGGGACCTTCCCCGGTGAGGCGTGAGGTGGGCCCCTTCGGGGGCGGCTTGGGGCGGGTCCGGTCGCGCCGGGGTGGTGGCGTGGGCCGGTCGAGGGCCTGGTGAGAGCCGGTTGGGGGCTCGAGGGGCGCCTTCTCCGGCTCTTGGGGGCCGACGCCG
>PABA01000095.1 GCA_002699025.1 Sandaracinus sp.
CTTCGCGTCGCCCGCCCCCGCGACCGCCTCCGCCTCGCCGTCGACTATCGCGACGACGAGGCTGCGCAGCCCGTCCCGTGTCGGGGCGCGGGACGAGGTCGGCTGTCGCCTCCCTCGCCCGCTCTTCGACCGCGATGAGCGAGGGCGCGTCCGACCTCCGTCGGGCGCGGCGTCGCGTGGGTCCCCGCGTCCCGCGTCGGGGCGCGTTCGAGGTCGGCGACGCCTCCCTCGAACGCTCTTCAACCACTCGGGAGTCTCGCGTCGTCGTGCGCTGCGCGCCGACGACAGCTCGCGCCGCCGCTCCAGCTCGCGCCGCCGCTCCAGCTCGCGCCGCCGCTCCAGCTCGCGCCGCCGCTTGGCCTCGGGCGTTTGGGCTCGCGCTCGTTCTGCCGCTGCTGCTCGCGCTCGCGCCCCCGCTGCCGCGCGCAGCGCCCGGGCTGCCGCTTGGGCTCGTTCTGCCGCTGCTGCTCGGGCCCACGCTGCTGCTCGGCCCCCCAGCTCGCGCGATCGCTCATGCCTCCGCTGCTGCTCGGCTCGCGCTCCCGTCGCGCCCGCCACCCGCCCCTGCCCGCCGGCCTACCGCCCGCCCAACCCCGCGAGCTCCACGAACCTCCGCAGGATCGTCGTCCCATGCGCCGTGTCCTCGAGCCCGGCGACGATCGCCTCCGGTGCGCGCCCCTCGGCGCGGAGCGGGGCGTCCCATTGCGCGACCAGCCGCTTCAGGATGTCGGCGTCCATCTCGGGGTGGAATTGGAGGCCCCAGGCGCGCTCGCCGAGGCGGTAGGCGTGGTTTGGGTCGAGGTCGGTCTCGGCCAGGCGCACGGCGCCCTCGGGCAGGCGGAGCACGGACTGGCTGTGCGTGGCCTGCACGCGGAAGGTGCGCGGGACGACGTCGAGGAGCGGGTCCTCGCCGGGCAGGCGGCGCACCGCCACGGTGCCGAGCTGGCGCCCTCGCGGGTTGTCCCCGGCGAGCCCGCCCATGGCGTCGGCGAGGAGCTGGTGTCCGTAGCAGATGCCCAGGAGCGGAACGTCAGCCCGGAGGACCTCGGGGAGCCAGGCCGCCGTGCGCACGCTCCACTCGGCCCGGTCCGTCACCATCGCCGCCGAGCCGGTGACGAGCACGCCGCCCCAGCCCGCGGGCGCCGGGAGCGCGGTCCCATCGCGGACGTCCAGGGCGGGCGCGCGCTCCGGCGAGAGGCCGAGCCCCGCGCGGAACCAGTCCTCGTAGTCGCCGCGCGCCGCCCGCATGGCCGGCCGGCTCCCGCCGACCTTCACGATGAGCAGCCGATCGCGCGCGGGCTCCATGACGAGGACCATACCGGGTCGCGCGCCGGAGTCACGGGCGAGGCGAACGCACGGGGAACGCACGGGAGGGCGAGGGCGGCGAGCTCGTTCGCCGGGCTCAGAAGAGGTCGTCGAACTCGTCGGCCCAGGGGTCGGGCTCGCCGCCCTCGCGCTCCTCCCGCGCGTTCGCCTCGCCGTCGCCGAAGAGGTCGAAGTCGCTCTCGTCCGGTTCGTCGCTCACGAAGAGGGGCTCGGCGGCGACGAAGGGCTCGCGCGGGTGGTCGACGAACTTCTCGTCGGGGTCGTCGCCGCGCCAGTGCGACGGTCCGGGGGGCGGGAGGTCCGGCGGCGGGTCGGCCACGCGCTTCACGAGCCCCTCCCGGAGCGGGTCGAGGAGCGGGGCGCGGCGCACGAAGGCCTGGCGCGGCTGCTCCCTCCCGCGGATCGCCGGGAGCGCGTAGTTGCTCGCCGGGGACTTCAGCGCCGGGTCGTTGCGCATGCCCGCCCGCTCGGCCCCCCACCACCAGAAGGGGCGCCAGTCCTCGGCGAGGACGGGCTTGGCCAGCGGCAGCACCAGCCGGAACTTCGGGTGCTCGGGGCGGTGCGACCAGGTGGTGTGGACCACGTGGTACCACTCGGTCCACTGGGCCGAGGCCTCCTCGATGGGCACGCCCGAGTCGTAGTCGAGCACCAGGCAGGAGAGGTGGACGACGTCGTCGGACTCGCGCCGGCCGCCTTCCCGGTAGAGCGTCGGCGACCAGATGCGGAGGTCCGTCTTGGCGCGCCCGCGGGCCTTCTGGAGGAGCCGCTCGTAGGCGCGCCGGGCCTCCTCGCGGCCGCCGCGCTTCTCCGCGCGCCGGAGGATGGACCAGCGCCGGCCGCCGAGGCGCTCCCCGCTCTCGATCGCCGCCCAGGCCTCCTCGATGCGCATCACGTCGCGGGCGACCTGCCGCTCGAGCTTCGGCTTGAGGATGAAGCGCATCAGCCCCGCCGTGAGCTCCTCGAGGGTGAGCACGTCCCGCGTCGGCGTCGTCTCGAAGACGCGCTTGAAGGTCGCGACGGCGAAGCGAGGCGGGCGCCCGGCCACCCCCCGAGCCTAAAGCCCCACGCCCCCGCCGCCCAAAGAGGCGCAATCGGAGGTCGAGGATCCACGCGCGATCCATGCGGCTCCCCTCGCTTCTTCCGCGAAATCCCCCGGACCTCGCCAGAGCGGCCGGCCAGGGGCCGGTCGCTAGCGCATCATCGTCGCGTCGAGCGTACAGAGCCCCGTGCCCTCGGGGCTCTGCGCGTAGGCGACGCAGGTGCCTTCGTCGGCCGGGCAGGAGCCCTCGACCTCGAGGGCGCAGATGCGCACGCAGGCCTGCTCGAAGAAGCCCGAGCAGGTCAGGCCGGCGGCGCAGTCGTTCGGCGCCTCGCAGTCCTCGCCGACGTCGGCCTCGCCGGCCTCGCGGCAGTCCGTGTCGCCGCGGGAGCTCACGATGTAGCAGCTCTCGCCGGGCTCACAGGCGTCGTCGGCGAGCACGTCGCAGGCCCGCGGCGGCAGGCACTCGCCGAACTCCGTCTCGGACCCGTCGATCAGCACACCGGGCCCGCCGCAGCGCTCCTCCTCCTCGGGGTCGCAGGCCGCGCCCGAGGCCGGGCAGCAGATGCGTCCGCAGACCCCGCCCTCCCGCTTCCGGAAGCAGGCGAGGCCCACCATGCACTGGTCCGTGCGCTCGCAGGGCTCCCCCTCGCCGATGCGCCCGCCCATGGGCACGCACATCGGCTCGGGGCCCTGGAGCACGCAGGCCCCCGCCGCGCAGCGCCCACCGACCGGATCGCAGATCCCCGGGCAGGCGAAGCCCGCGTCCGGGCCGCCGCCGTCCATCGTCGGCAGGTCCGCGTCCCCGCCCGCGTCGGGCAGGAGCGACCCGTCCACGCGGACGGAGGCGTCCCGCGCTCCGGCGTCCACGCCGGCGTCGGGAGACGCGTCGTCGTCGCCGCAGCCCCCGAGCAGGGCCACGACGACGACGCTCATCCAGATCGATCCACGTGCGCGCACGATACGCCGGTGCGACGCCGCGAAGCGGCGGCTATTCGTTCACATGGCCAGGCAAGCACCGAGGTCGGCCGGGAACGAGCCCACGCGAGCACAGGAAGTGCCGTCAGGACACACGGGCGACATCGGGTTGCAGGCCTGCAGACACGCAGATGACCCGCCTTCGGGGGTTAGACAGAGAAAGCCCGGTGCACACGAGTTGAGGCTGTCGCACGAGTCACCCTGCGTGCCCCCGTCAACAGGCGGCGTGATGCAGTCAACGCTGGCGTCGTTGGAGATCACGTAGCAGGCCTCGCCCTCCGGACAGCCAGTCTGCTCGATCACGTCGCAGTCACTGGGAGTACGGCACGCGCCGAATCCCGTGAGCATGCCTGCGCCGTCACTGAAATTGATGCAAATATCGCCCGGGTCGCATGTAGCGTCGGAGCCGCCGCAGCAGACCTTCCTGCACTCGCCCTCATCACAGGTGAGCCCCTCCTGACAGTCGAACGGTGCATCGCAGGGGGTGCCGGTCGTGCCCGTTCCAGCTGGATTGCACAGCGGCTCTGGGTCAGCGCCTTCCATTGGCAATAGCCAGTAGCAGCCTTCACCCATCGCGGCGTCGCAACCTGCGTTCGAGACCAGGTCGCAGTCACCGACGGGGCACATGCCGGTCGACATGCCCGAGTCGGTGCCCGGGGTGCCCGAGTCGGTCCCGGGGGTGCCCGAGTCGGTCCCGGGCGTGCCCGAGTCGGTGCCCGGGGTGCCCGAGTCCACGCCCGGGGTGCCGCTGTCCGTGCCGGGCTCGCGGCCGTCGTCGTCGCCGCAGGCCATCAGGGCCAGGGCCATTCCAAGAAAGAGAAGCTTGCGCATCCGAACCTCCAAAGGCTGTAGGTAGCAGGGAAGACCGGACACCGGCAACTCTCAGCGGCAGCGCTGCATGACGGAGACCGTCACGGTCAGGGGTTGCTGGCTCATGCCCTCGGCCGAGGGGTACGACGGCTTCGCGGGCCGCGATCGTTCTGCGCGGTCCCCCATGCTGTTGCTACGCTCCCAGACGGGCTTCCCGGCCCATGGAAGGGAGCGACGCGGGGGGCGCATTCTGTCCTGCGCCCATCGCGGCGTCGGAGCGGAATCGCGGTCATCATGCCACCATCGGAGCCACTGTCCGTGACGCACCTGGCGTCGTTCCTCGAAGCGCTCGGCGTTCAGGTCGGGGGTCGGGGGGGCCAGCAGCTGTACGACGATCCGCTCGTCATGTGGTCCTTCGCGGAGGCGGGACCGGGCTCGGGGGCGTTCTGGCGTGCGGTGCGGACGCTTCCGAGGAGCGGCCCGATCGAGGGGCGCCTCCTGGCCGCGCTGGCACCTCCCATCCCGGAGGCCCGGGCTCTCCCGGATGAAGAGGCGGGTACGTTGATGACCGCAGTGGCGGAGGAGCTGAGCGCCGCCTACGGGCTCGAGCTCGAGTTCGTCGGTGTCCGCGACAGCTTCGATTTCGACACGAGCCTGTCCGAGCTGGTCATGGAGTCGGAGCGCTTCCTGGCTCGAGCCTTCGCGTCGGAGGAGCACGAGCGCTGGTGGTATCTGCTCTCCGAGCTCTTCCGGAAGCTGCTCCTCATCGACGAGCTCGCCGAGTACGTGTGCTGGCCGCTGCTCTCCGAGGCCGCGCGCCCGCCCGACCCGATGAGGCACTTCCTGTGGGCCCGCGCCTCGGGCTACGAGATGGCCTTCCAGTCGGAGGGAGCGTTCGCGCTGCTCAGGAGCTGAGAGCCCCAGCTGCGAGCCCGAGCGCCAGCCCCAGCAGCGAGCTCGAGCGCCAGCCTGAGCCCGAGCCGCGAGGCCGAGCTGCAAGCCCAAGCCGGCTTCCGCGGCCGTCCGGGGGCCGGTCGCTCAGGCCTCGGCGGAGAGGGACGTCGGCTTCGGCTGCTCGCCCCGCGCGGTCCGCCGCTCGAGGGCCGCCCGCACGAAGCTCGAGAAGAGCGGGTGTGCGTGGTGCGGCTTGCTCTTGAACTCGGGGTGGAACTGGCACCCGACGAAGTGGGGGTGATCGGGCAGCTCCACCATCTCCACGAGGCTCCCATCGGGGCTCAGCCCGCTCAGCACCAGCCCGTGCTCCTCGAGCTTCTCCCGGTGCTGGTTGTTCACCTCGTAGCGGTGCCGGTGCCGCTCGCTCACGGTCTTCGCCCCGTAGATCTGCGCGGCGATCGACCCTTCCTTCAGCGCGCACGGATACGCCCCGAGACGCATGGTCGCGCCCTTGTCGCGCACGCCCCGCTGGTCGGGCATCAGGTCGACGATCAGGTAGGGCGCGTCCGGATCGAACTCGGCGCTGTTCGCGCCCTCGAGCCCGCAGACGTGCCGCGCGTACTCCACGCAGGCCATCTGCATGCCGAGGCAGATCCCGAAGAAGGGCACGTTCGTCTCGCGCGCCCACCGGATCGCCCGGATCTTCCCCTCGGCGCCCCGATCCCCGAAGCCGCCGGGCACCAGGATCGCGTCGTGCGCGTCGAGCTTCGCCGCCAGCGCCTCGTCGTCGAGCTGCTCGAGCTCCTCGCTGTCCACGTAGGTCAGCTCGACCCGCACGTCGTTGTCGATGCCGCCGTGCACCAGCGCCTCGTGCAGCGACTTGTACGAGTCCCTCAGGTGCACGTACTTGCCGACCAACGCGATGCTCACGGCGCCCTTCTTCGGGTGCTGGAACGTCTCCGCCACGCGCTTCCACGCGCTCAGGTCCGGCTGCCGCGACCAGATGTTCAGCCGCTCGGCGATCTGCGTGTCGAGCCCCTGCTCGTGGAGCACCATCGGCAGCTCGTAGATCACCTTCACGTCGGGCGCGGCGATCACGTTCTGCACGGGCACGTTGCAGAAGTGCGCGATCTTCTTCTTCAGCGCCTGGGGCAGCTCGCTCTCGACCCGGCAGATCAGGAGCTCGGGCTGGATGCCGAGGCCGAGCAGCTCCTTCACCGAGTGCTGCGTCGGCTTCGTCTTCAGCTCCCCGGCCGCCTTGATGTGCGGCACGAGCGTCACGTGCACGCTCACGGCGTTCTGCGGGCCGTTCTCCACCTTCATCTGACGCACGGCCTCGAGGAAGGGCAGCGACTCGATGTCGCCGACCGTGCCGCCGATCTCGACGATCGCGATGTCGGCCTTGCGGGTCGCCTCGTAGACGCGCGCTTTGATCTCGTCGGTGATGTGCGGGATCACCTGGATCGTCGCGCCGAGGTACTCGCCCCGCCGCTCCTTCGAGATCACGGCGTCGTAGATGCGGCCGGTCGTGAAGTTGTTCGCCCGCGTCATCGTCGCGGACGTGAAGCGCTCGTAGTGGCCGAGGTCGAGGTCCGTCTCGGCGCCGTCGTCGGTCACGAAGACCTCGCCGTGCTGGTACGGCGACATCGTGCCCGGATCGACGTTGATGTACGGGTCGAGCTTGAGGTGGGTGACGCGGAGCCCGCGGGCCTCGAGGAGGGCGCCGATGGAGGCGGCGGCCAGCCCCTTGCCGATCGAGCTGACCACGCCACCGGTCACGAAGATGAACTTGGTGCGACGGTGCATGACGTCCGAATGAGCCGTCCATCGATGGGGGGTCCCTCGATGGGGGCGGCGTGTGTGCGCGTGTGGGTGCGGAAGAGTGCCCCGCTCGTGTGCGTGCTGCTCCGCGCTTCGGCAAGCCGGCGCGTGAGCGGCGACAGGCCGGGGCGGGAGGCTGCCCGCAGGGGCTACGCCCGAGCGGAGTGCACGGGGGGCCGACCGCGCACCGGCGGCCAAACTACGGGGGGCCCCCGGGGCTGTCAACGCGCTCCCGCGAGCGGCTTTCCCGACGTTCCCGGGAGCCCCCGGAAGGGCGCCCTTTTCCGCGATCGGGGGAGGGCTCGGCGCACCGGTCCGTCACCGAAACGTCACGTTCGGCTCCGATCGGCCCCGTGCGCGGTGCCCCCGAGGCGCCCTGCACCGCGAGACCGTCGAGATCGTTCGGTCTTTACAAGACGTTTACCAGTAAATCCGAGGAAGAACGCATTCTATGCGGGTTTGCTCGCAAATTTCGCGCTTGACGCGCCGCGTCGTGGCCGTTAACTCGTTGGGCGTCCGGTTCTTGGTTTGTGAACTTGTAAATTCACGACGCCCGGTCGAACGTTTCGACTTCTCCTCACCACGCACGAGGAGGGCGACGACGACACGGGCCGTGACGCGAGCGAAGAAGACGCGAGCGAAGAAGCGGGACACGCGGCGGCGACACGCCCGGAAGGAGCGACGATGAGCATCGATACGGTTGGGGTCGTGGGTTGTGGCCAGATGGGTCTCGGCATCGTCGAGGCCTGCGCGAGCCACGGGGTGGCCGTGAAGGCGATCAAGGCGACGGGCGGGGACCTGAGCAAGGTCCAGGCGCGCATCGAGAAGTCGCTGGGTCGCCGGCTGAAGAAGGGGAAGATCGACCAGGCGGAGCACGACGCCATCCTCGGTCGCATCGAGGTCACGGGCGACGTCGAGGCGGTCGCGGATTGCGACCTCGTCATCGAGTCGGCCATCGAGGACTTCCCCATCAAGTCGAAGCTCCTCCAGGACCTCGAGAGCCGCATGACGAACGGGGCCATCCTCGCCTCGAACACCTCGTCGCTGCCGCTCCTCGACCTGGCCAAGCTCATGGCGCGGCCGGAGCAGTTCCTGGCGCTCCACTTCTTCAACCCGGCGCAGGTCATGAAGCTCGTCGAGCTCGGCGTGACCGAGACGACCGCGCCCGGCGTCATCGAGACGGCCAAGACCTTCTGCGAGAAGATCGGCAAGACGCCCGTCGAGGTCTCGGCCTCGCCCGGCTACGTCGTCAACCGGCTCCTCGTGCCCTACCTCCTGCACTCGCTCGCGACCCTCGAGGAGGGCATCGCGGCGCCCCAGGCCATCGACACGGCGATGCTCCTCGGCTGCAACCACCCGATCGGGCCCCTCGCCCTCGCGGACCTCATCGGCCTCGACGTGGTGATGGCGATGGCGACGACGCTCCACAAGGAGCTCGGGGACCCGCACCGCTACAAGGTGCCGTCGATCCTCCGCCGGCTGGTGAACGCGAACCAGCTCGGCCGCAAGACCGGCATCGGCGTCTACGACTACTCGGGCGAGAAGCCGGTCGTGAACCCGGACCTCGTGCCGCGCGTCGCCGACGCCGCCGAGTAGGCGACGCACTCCCGATCGCGTCGACACGGCCTCGCCCCGCGGCGGGGCCGTCGTCGTCCGTCCGCCGTTGCGCTGCGCCGGTGCGGGTCCATCGCGCGGGTTCCGCCCTCGGCGGGCGCCGTCGCGGGGGCGGGGTAGGCTGCGGGGGCCGTGGAGCGGGCCATCCTGCACGTCGACATGGACGCCTTCTATGCGTCCGTGGAGCAGCGCGACGATCCGCGCCTGCGGGGCAAGCCCGTGATCGTCGGCGGGCCCTCGCGGCGCGGGGTCGTGGCGGCGGCCAGCTACGAGGTGCGTCGCTTCGGCGTGCGAAGCGCCATGTCGATGGTCGAGGCGCTCCAGCGCTGCCCGGACGCGATCGTCGTGCCCGTGCGCATGGCGCGCTACCAAGCGGTCTCGGCGGAGGTCTTCGAGGTCTTCCGGCGCTACACGCCGCTCGTCGAGGGGCTGAGCCTGGACGAGGCCTTCCTGGACGTGACGGGGAGCCGGCGCCTCTTCGGCGACGAGGTCCAGATCGCGCGGCGCATCAAGGCGGAGATCCGCGAGGCGACGGGGCTGACGGCCTCGGCCGGGGTCGCGCCGAGCAAGTTCGTCGCGAAGGTCGCGAGCGACCTCGACAAGCCAGACGGGCTGGTGGTCGTCGCGCGCGAGGGGCTCGAGGCCTTCCTCGCCCCGCTGCCGATCGAGCGGATGTGGGGCGTCGGGCCGAAGGCCGCGGCGAAGCTCCGGGCCTTGGGCTTCTCCACCTTCGGCGATCTCGCGTCGACGCCGGTGGGCGACCTCGAGACGGTGCTCGGGAGCTGGGGGCGGAGCGTGCACGCGCTCGCGCGCGGCGAGGACGAGCGGCCGGTGGTACCGGAGCGGGAGGCGAAGAGCCTCGGCGCCGAGGAGACCTTCGAGCGCGACCGGCGGAGCGCGGCGGAGCTCGAGCCCTTCCTGCTCGGCCAGGCGCAGCGGGTCGCGGCGCGGCTGACGCGGGCCGGGCTCCGGGGGCGCTGCGTGACGGTGAAGGTGAAGTACGTCGGGCACCGACTGAAGACGCGGCAGACGCGGTTGCCCGAGCCGGTCAGCGACACGGACTCGATCTACGAGGCGGCGCGGGGGCTCCTGGCGCGCTTCCCGGAGCTCGGCCGCGGCGTGCGGCTGACGGGCGTGTCGGTCTCGGAGCTGAGCGAGGGGCCGGTCGCGCCGACGCTCTTCCCCGACGAGCGGCGCGAGCGGCGCGAGAAGGTGGAGGCCGTGACCCAGGCGCTCGGGGAGCGCTTCGGGAAGGGCACGGTGAAGCGGGGGCGGCTGCTCGGGCGGCGCGGACGCGGCGACGACGAAGCGTCGTGAGGCCCCGGCATGGGCCGGCGTCGGTCTGGTCGAAGGGACGGCGGCGCGAGGTGGCGGCGGCGGGTAGCGTTCGCTTCCCCCCATGCAGGCGTTGATCTACGGTCGGCGGTCATGGCTGGGGTGATGAGCCGCGGGGACACCGACGGCGGCGGAGCGAATGGGCAGAGGGAGCACACCGGGCCCTTCGCGTTCCTCCGCCGACTGGACGATGCCCTCTTCTCCGTCGAGCAGACGATCGTGGTGACCTTCCTGGGCGCCATGACGGCGATGGTCTTCCTCGACGTGGTCGACCGTCGCCTGACGGCCCCGGACAGCAAGATCGGCGATCTGCTGGGCCGGCTCTTCGGGGTGGACGGCGGCGACACCAAGACGATGCTCGACCAGACGGTGGCGCCGATCGTCGGCGCGCTGCTCGGGCTCGGGCTCCTCTGGTTCGCCTTCGCCTCGGCGCGGCGGCACGCCGAGGGCGAGGCCAAGAAGCGCGCGGAGGCCGGGGAGAAGGCCGAGGAGAAGCGGCGGCTCCACCCGCTGGTCTCGGCGCTGCTCCTGGCGGGGCTGCTCGCCGGCCTCGGCTACCTGATGACCTGGCGCGAGGAGGTCGAGGACGAGTGGGGCGCCATGGTCGAGGCCCGCGTCTTCCCCTCGAAGTACTTCTACCTGCTGCTCTTCCTCCTGGCCGTCGTGCCCTGGTCGCTGCAGCTGCTCCGCGACAAGCCCGAGGGCTGGTGGAAGCGCATCGCCGGCTTCGTCGTGGCGGGCGGCCTGCTCGCCTACTTCGCGCTGACCTTCTTCCCGGACGGCTACTCCTGGTCTCTCGAGGTCGCGGGGATCATGCTGCTCTGGGTCGGCTCGCTGGGCGCGAGCGTCTGCGTGCACGCGGGCAAGCACATCCGCATCGAGGCGCTGCAGAAGGCCGTGCCCGAGAAGCTGCGGCCCTTCGTCACGGGCGCGGGCTTCTTCGCGGCGGCGGCCTACTCGGGCTTCCTCGGGTACCTCGGAACGGACTACCTGAAGTTCCAGATCGACGTGGAGGCGGTCTTCGCCCAGACGAGCATCCCGGACTGGGTGGCGACGCTGGCGATCCCGCTGGCCTTCTATCTGACGGCGGCGCGCTTCTTCGGGGCGGGCGTGAGCGCGCTGATGGGCGGGCGCTACGGGCTCGCGGACGTGGACGAGGTCGCGGTGGCGGCGGCGGCGCGCGAGGAGGTGCCGGAGGCCGAGGAGGAGGCGGCGGCGCAGGCCGGGGCCGAGGACGGAGACGCGGCCGTGGAGCGCGTGGCGGCTTCGGGCGGCGCGGCTTCGGGGGATGCGGACGCGGCGTCGAGCGAGGCCGGCGCGGCGGAGGGCGACGGGGATGGCGACGACGCGGAGGATGACGACGACGGCGCCGCGGACGGAGATGACGCGGAGGATGACGACGCGGGCGGAGACGACGCGGGCGGAGACGACGCGGGCGGAGACGACGCGGGCGGAGACGACGCGGAGGAAGACGACGCGGAGGAAGGCGACGATGCGGGCTCCGAGTCGGGCGAGAGCGACTCCGCGGAGCCCCGTCGACCTGAGGGCACGGGCAAGGGCAGGGGCACGGGCACGGGTTCGGGTTCGGGTTCGGAGGGCGAGTCGTGAGTGAGGCGAAGGCTCCCTCGCAGGACGAGCAGGCGCCGGCGGCCAAGCCGAAGTCGCTCGTCTTCTACGTGCTCCTGGCGCTCTGCCTGGTCTTGCCGGTCTTCGGCAAGGGCGGGCTCATGGCGGCCATCGTGCTCGGCGGCGCGCTCCTCGGCGTGCCCCTCTTCGCGCTGATCGGCATCGTCACCGTCGCCGGCTTCTTCCTCTACAAGGACTACACGGACATCGCGCGCTACTCGCCGATGGTCGAGCGCATGCGCGGGCTGATCGATCAGAAGACCCTGATCGCCATCCCGCTCTTCATCATGAGCGGCGCGGTCATGAGCCGCGGCCAGATCAGCGTCCGCCTCATCGACTTCGCGCGCTCCTGCGTCGGCTGGATCCCCGGCGGCCTCGGCATCAGCGCCGTCTTCGCCTGCGTCTTCTTCGCGGCCATCAGCGGCTCGAGCCCGGCCACGGTCATCGCCATCGGCGCCATGATGGGCCCGGCCCTCGTGAAGAGCGGCTACGGCGATCGCTTCAGCCACGGCCTGCTCAGCTCGGCCGGCTCCCTCGGCATCCTCATCCCGCCCTCGATCCCGATGATCATCTACCCGATCGTCTACCAGGGTGCGGTCATCGAGACGGAGCTCCTCTTCGCGAGCGGCTTCGGCCCGGGCCTGGTCATGGCGGCGCTCCTGATGGGCTACTGCGTCGTCTACGGCATCGGCCGGCCCGACATCCCGCGCGACCCCTTCGAGCTGAAGCAGGTCGGGCGGAGCTTCGTGCGCGGCTTCTGGGCGCTGATGTTCCCGGTGCTGATCCTCGGCGGCATCTACGGCGGCATCTACACCACCGTCGAGGCGGCAGGTTTCAGCGTCGTCTACGCGGTGCTCGTGGAGGTCTACATCCACCGCGCCATGACGCTCGAGGACATCCCGGAGACCTTCAAGGAGACGGGCATCTTCCTCGGCTCGCTCCTCGTCATCATGGTCGCGGCGCTCGCGCTCGACGAGCTCCTCCACGAGCTCGAGATCCCCGAGAAGCTCGCGCACTGGATCGAGTCCCAGGAGCTCGAGGGGTGGCAGTTCCTGCTCATCCTGAACGGCCTGCTCCTCCTGGTCGGCATGGCCATGGACATCCTCAGCGCGATGTTCATCTTCGTGCCGCTGCTCGCGCCGGTGGCCGTCGCCATGGGCGTCGACCCGCTGCACTTCGGGATCATCTTCATCGTGAACCTGGAGATCGGCTACCTGACCCCGCCGGTGGGCCTGAACCTCTTCGTGGCGAGCACCCTCTTCGAGAGACCGCTCGGGCACATCATCCGATCGGTCTTGCCCTTCATCGGGCTGATGGTGATCGGCCTCGGCGTGATCACCTACTGGCCCGGGCTCTCGGTCGGGCTCGGCCACTGGGTGATGGGGCGCGAGCAGGTCGAGATTCCCGCCGGCGGGCCCGGCGGGGGCGCGCTCCAGCCGCTCGACGACGGCGCCCTCGATGGTGACGACGGCGACGGCGACGTGCAGACGCTCGAGCAGATGATGAACGAGCTCGAGGGTGGCGGCGACGACGAGGGCGGCGTGCAGACGCTCGAGGAGATGATGAACGAGCTCGAAGAGGGCGAGGGCTCGGAGGACGAAGGCGGCGTGCAGACGCTCGAGGAGATGATGCGCGAGGCCGAGGAGGAGGGGAGCGGCGAAGGGGCGGAGGCGGCGCCGGCCGAGGAGCCCGACCGGGTGCTCTCGCTCGAGGAGATGATGGAGCAGGCGGGCGTCGACTGACTGCGGCGTCGATGCCCCCGTGCCCTCGCCCGCGCCGCCCGGGGCACGCTCGCCTCGAGCCGCGTTCCTCTTCCGGGGACGCGCCCCACGAAGCGGCTGGACGACCGAGCGGCCGGGGGCGCGCGGGTGCAGAAGCGGCGCCGTGAGCCCCCTTCGTTTCGCGGGGGCGCTGGGCGCCGGTCCGGTGGCGGCGGGCTGAACTTCGTTCAGACGCGAGCGGGGCCGCGAGGTGGCAGACTCGGGGCCGAAGCGCGGACCCGGGCGAGGGCGCCGCGCGGGGAGGTCGTCGTGAAGCACGCCATGAAGCACCGGGTCGCCACGAAGCGCTGGGTCGCCCTCGCGTCCTGTTGGGTCGGTCTGATCGGAGCCGGGTGCTCCGCCGGCGGCGGCGGCGGGCCGAGCTGCCGCGCCGGCGAGGAGGGCTGCGAGTGCCTCTCGGGGGAGTGCGTCGGCGGGGCCGTCTGCGTGGACGGACGCTGCGAGGCGCCGAGCGGCGGCATGGACGCCGGCACGCCCGAGGGCATGGACGCCGGAATGGTCGACCCGATGGGGGACGCGGGCCCGAGCGGCCCGGCGGACGTCGGCCCGAACCCGGACGCCTTCTTCGCGGAGGACCCGCCCCCGATGCTCTGCCTCGAGGACGGCTCGATGGTGAGCGATCCGACGCCGCCCGGCGGCACGCCCGAGTGCCCCGACGACAAGAACCGGGAGGGCTGCCGCTGCGCGCCGGTCGGCGAGACGGCGCCCTGCTGGCCGGGGCTCCGCGTCAACCGGAACCGCGGCCAGTGCATGGACGGCGTGACGACCTGCGAGCCCTTCGACGAGTTCACGGGGCGCTGGGGGCCCTGCGAGGGCGCCGTGCTGCCCGACCCGGAGGCGCGCCTCGGGCCGGCGTCCTGCCGCTGCTTCTCCGCCGGCCGCTGGGAGATCGACAACCTCAGCCCCTGCTTCGTCTCGGACGGAACGGGGACGGTCACGGGCGCCGTCTCGACCTTCCTCTCCGGCGGCGCGCCGAGCTGCCCGAGCATCTCGAGCGGCCCGCCCTTCCCGCCGATGCCGGGCACGACCTGGAGCACGAACCGGCTCACGGTCGACTGCGAGGGCCGCTTCGAGCTCTGCTACACGCTGAAGGCCGGCGACGCCGAGTCGCCCTCGGACGCCGACTGCGTGGTGGCGCGCGTGTGCACGGAGACCTGGTACGAGGAGCGCGACGCGACCCAGGAGCTCCCCGAGCTGCCGGCCTGGAACACGATGACCGCCGCCGAGCACGCCTGCGCGCGCCAGTTCTCCGAGAGCGGCGGCTACGGCGAGATGAGCGTCCGCGGGCTGAGCGTCGAGTGCGACCCGATCGACGACGGCGAGGGCGGCGAGTACGTCTTCAACCGCGTCAACTACTGCCCCTCGGCCTGCAACGAGCCGCCCGTGCCGCCGGAGCTCGAGGAGGAGTGCTCGCGCTGCATGGCGGGCGGCTCCGGCAGCTTCTGAAGAACCCGCTCGCCTCGCCCCGCCTCGGGCCCGCTCGGTCCTCCTCGGCGCGCCCTGGGGCGGCGGCCTCGGGGCGGCGTCCGTCGGTGGCGTTCGCCGGTTGGCGTTCGCCGGTCGGCGGTTCGAGCGGTCGCGGCTTGAGGGGAGGGCGGCGGCGGCGCATCCTCGCTCCGCGATGCACCCCTGGCACGACGTCTACATCGACGAGCACCTCCTCGAGCACGCCTTCCCCGTCGTCATCGAGGTCCCGAAGGGCAGCACGAACAAGTACGAGCTCGACAAGGAGACGGGCCTGCTCAAGCTCGACCGCGTGCTCTACAGCGCCGTCTACTACCCGGCGAATTACGGCTTCGTGCCCCGCTCCTTCTGCGACGACGGCGACCCGCTCGACGCGCTCGTGCTCAGCCAGGAGCCCGTGCACCCGCTGACCATCGTCGAGGCGCGCCCGGTCGCCTGCATGCGCATGCGCGACGACAAGGGGCTCGACGACAAGGTCATCGCCGTGAACGCGAGCGACCCCTTCTACGAGGACGTGAAGGATCTGAAGGACCTCCCCGGGCACACGCTCCGGCAGATGAAGCGGTTCTTCCAGGACTACAAGATCCTCGAGAACAAGGAGGTCGTCGTCGACGAGTTCATCGGCCTCGACGAGACGCTCGAGGTGCTCCGCGAGGCGCTCGGCATGTACCGGAAGCTCCGCCGCGGCGAGCTCGTGCGCTGAGCCTCCATCGAGCTCCGCTTCCCATGGCGCCCCGCCGAGGCGGCGCGGTTGGCGCGGCGCATCGCGCGTCCGCGGGAGGGGCTCGACGCGCTCCGCGGCGTCGTCATCCTGCTCGGGCTCGCGCTCGTCGCGCGGGCGGCGCCGGGGCCGTGGCTGCTGGTGCCGCCGCTCCTCGCGGTCCTGGCGCTGGCTGCGGGGGTGCTCGAGCGGCGTGGGGCCGGGGCGGCGAGCGAGGCGCGGCTCGCCCTCGGTCCCGGGGGCCTCACCATCGAGCGGGGGGCGGGGCGGACGCGCCTCGATCGCGAGCGCGTCGTTCGCTGGTACGCGCTGCCCGAGGGGGTCGTGCTCGAAGCGACCGCCCCCGGCGGGCCCCGGCGGCTCCTGCTCGCCGTCCCCGACGCGACGCTCGCGCCGGAAGAGCGCTCCGGGCTCCGGGAGACCTGTGAGGCTCTCTTCGGCGCGCCGACGACGCCGCCGGCCCGCCATCGCTGGCTCCGGATCGCGCTGGTGCCGGCGCTCCTGATCGAGCTCGCCATGCTCGCCTTCAACTACTCCGTGGGGGCGCCATGAGCCCCTACCGCGAGCCCGTGGCGCTCGAGACGAGCTGGGCCGCCGTGAGCCGAGCGGACGCCCGCGCCCTCCGCGCGAGCCGGCTCCCGACGAGGCTCGCCATGCTCCTGATCCTCGCGCCCCCCGCGGGGCTGGTCGCGCGCTTCGGGGCGCCGATCGCCCTCGCGTGGTTCGGCGCGGCGGCGCTCCTCCTCCTCGCCGCCTCGTGGAGGTCGGCGCGCTTCGCGCTCGTCCCGCTGGCGCTCGGTGGGGCGGCGGTGCTCGCCGGGCGCGCGCTCGGCGTGGAAGGGGCCGTCTTGCCCGTCGCCGTGGGCGTCGCGAGCGTGCTGGTGGCGTGGGGTCTTCGCGGCGCCGAGCATCGGGCGCAGGCGAAGGCGGCGGCCCACCGGGTGCGCATCGGCGTGACGCCCGAGGCGCTGCATTGGACCGACGGCGCGGGGGCCTTCGAGCGCTCGCTGGTCGGGCTCGGCGGCTGGATGGAGACGACGGCGGCCTTCGTCCTCCAGGAGCCGGGCGGAGAGCGCTCCTACGTGGTCCCGCGCGAGGCTCTCGCGCCTCCGCTCGAGGCGGCCATCCGACGCCACCTCGACGCGGCCCTCGGACCGTCGCGGCCCATCCCCCTCGGCCCGGGTGCCACCGCGTCGCTCGTGCGCGTGGCGATGTTCGGCTTCTGGATCGCGGCGGTCCTGCTCGTCGTCTCTCCGCGCTGAGTCGGCGCCGAGGCGACCGACCGGTTCAGGCGCCCGGGGCCGGGTCGGCGCGGAGCGCGCCGTCGTCCGTGTCGGTCGTGAGGGCGGCCTGGGGCGAGGCCCCGTCGGTCTGCGGGCTCGCGGCGGGCGGCTCCGGGTCCCGGCTCGGCGGGGGCGGGGGCGTCTGGAGGGCGGCGGCTTCGAGGGCCGTGAGCGTGCGCTTCAGGCCCTGGTGGGCGGCGGGGCCGTAGACGAAGCCGAGGTAGAGGAGCACGGCGGCGCATGCGGCGAGGGCGAAGCCGACGCGGCGGCGGCGGCGGCGGAGGAGCACGACGACGAAGGCGACGAAGGCGAGGCCCCCGAGGCGCGCGCCCCAGCTCGCCTGATCCCACTCGACGCGGGAAGACGCGGCCCAGCCGAGGGCCTCCTCGCGGACGCGATCCCAGTCCAGGGGCGCGCTCCCGGGAGCCGCGCCCGGCTCGGCCCGGTCGAGCTCCACGAAGAGCGCCGGGTGGTCGCTGAGCGCGCGCCGGACGCCGCCGCCGAGGTCGCGTCGCTCGGTGAGCGCGCGGCGCCACTCGCGCACGGCGAGGCCGCCCCGGTAGAGGAGGGCGTCGATGCCGAAGCCCGGCGCCGCGTCGGTCAGGCCGGCGCGCGCGCGGAGCACGCGAAAGGGCAGCTCGTGCTGGCGCGTGTTCACGTCGCCGGCGACGACGACGGGCTCCTCGATGTCGTCGAGGGCCTCGGCGAGCTCGAGGGCCTGGCTGAGGCGGATGGGCGTGTACTCGAAGGCGCCGTAGGTCGCCTGGAGGTGCGTGTTGGCGAGCACGAAGGCGCCGCCGGGCGCGTCGACGCGGACGCGGGCGACGCCCTTGTCGGCCATCCAGTCGACGTGCCAGGGGACGAGCGGCACGCCGCCCTGGCTGAAGGCGACGTAGCCGAGGTCGCGGAGCGGGTGCCGCGAGGCGACGAAGAGCCCGCCCCGGCGGCCCGGCTCGACGAAGTGGAGCGTGTGCGGGTAGCCGGCGCTCTCGAAGGCGGCGGCGAGGCGCGCGCCGTGCACGGGCTCCCAGACCTCCTGGAGCGCCACGACGTCCGGGCCGAGCTCGGCCACGGCGGGGGCGACGGCGTCGATGCGGGCGTCGAGGTCGGGGCTGACCCAGGGCACGCCCCAGACGTTCCAGGTGAGGACGCGGAGGCCGTCGGCCTGCGCGGGGGCGGCTCCGAGGCCGAGCATGGCCAGGGCGAGGAGGAGGGCGCGGAGGGGCATGGGGGCTCGCCGACGAGCGAGCCTCGGGCGGGTCACGGCGCGATCACGTCGGCGCGAAAGGCGCGTCACGGCTGGCGCCGGTCGCGACGGCTCCGTGTCGGCGACGCGAGCGCCCCGTGAAGGAGGGCGAGCGCGGCGTCGTCGCCGTCCGCGGCGGGGGAAGGGAAGCAAGGTACTCCCCATGATAACGCGGCCCGGGGGAATCGCTCGTCGCGCCTTCGGGGGCCGGGCCCTCGCGTGTCCGCCCCGGGCCGCGCCGGCCGGTCCGTGACCGCTGGGCCATGCTCGGCGTCGCGCTGGCGGGCATCGCCGCGGGCCCGACGCTGCTGCGCCTGGGCGGACGAGGACGACCCGGAGGAGGCGGCGGCGCTCGGCTGCGCGCCCGAGGGGGCATGGGCGTGGTCCGGGCGCGGTCGGTGGAGCGGTCGCGCGCCTCAGCTCCGCTCGTCGTCGTCCTCGGGCCCGGCGCAGTCCGGGTCCGCCCCGTCGAAGAGTCGGTCGTCGTCGTTGTCGCGACCGTCGCTGCAGCGCGCCCGCTCGTCCAGGCCGTCGGGGCTCTCGCAATTCGGATCGTCCGCGTCCACGCGCCCATCGCCGTCGTCGTCCTCGCCGTTCCGGCACGCGGGCACCCACTCGGCCGCCTCCGGCGTCGCGCAGGCCGGGTCCTCGGCGTCCACGCGGCCGTCCTGATCGTCGTCGAGGCCGTTGGCGCAGCCCGGCGCCTCACCGAGCGCGTCCGGTCCGAGGCACTCGGGGTCGGCGAAGTCCACGCGCCCGTCGCCGTCGTCGTCCTCGCCGTTCAGGCAGGGCGGCACGCCCTCGTGGGAGACCAGGAAGGGGAGGGCCCCCGCGCAGTCCGGGTCGTCGCCATCGATGGCGCCGTCGCCGTCGTTGTCCTCGCCGTCGAAGCAGAAGTAGGGGTAGGGATCGGCCGGCGGCCGGGGCAGCTCGCTGCCGGAGACGCACGCCCGGCAGTCCGGGTCCTCCTGGTCGAGGGCGCCGTCCCCGTCCCCGTCCAGGCCATCGGCGCAGGGGCTCTCGCTCCGCGGGACGCAGCGCCCGAGGGAGGCGCCCGCCTCGTCCGTCGAGAAGCCCACCACGCACTCCGGGTCGTCGAGGTCCAGCTCGCCGCTTCCGTCGTTGTCGACGCCGTCGAGGCAGAAGCCGCCGGTGCTCTCCTCGTAGCCCGCCGCGCAGGCGGGGTCGGCGGCGTCCACGAGGCCGTCGCCGTCGTCGTCGAAGCCGTTGGCGCAGGACGTCGCCTCCGGGTCCTCGACCCCGCTCTCGGCGCAGCTCGGGTCGGCGGCGTCGACGAGGCCGTCGCCGTCGTTGTCGACCCCATCGGCGCAGATGCCCGGCCGGGGCGCGGGCGTGCCTTCGAAGATCTCCCCGCGGGCGCAGGCCGGGTCGGCGGCGTCGACGAGGCCGTCCCGATCGTCGTCGACGCCGTTCTCGCAGGGGAGGGGCCGCGCTTCGTCGTTCGAGTCGAGCTCGCAGAGGGAGCCGGGCCCGCGCGGGCAGCAGCTCGGGTCGTCGGCGTCGACGAGGCCGTCGCCGTCGTCGTCGATCCCGTTGGAGCAGGCCGGGAGGACGTGCTCGGGGATGCAGGAGAAGTACGCCACCGCGCCGTCTTCATCGCGCTCCCAGCCCGTCCAGTCGCGCACGCGCTCGAGCTCGAGGGCCGCGTCCGCGTCGAAGACCCGCTCGGGCGCCAGGTGGGCCCGGAGCCGCCGGCGCCCGGCGTCGTAGCTCAGCCCGCCGATGGACCAGCGGTAGCGCCCCTCCTGCGGCAGGACGGGCGCGAGATCACAGTCGGGCGCCTCGGCGTAGGGGAGGCGCTCCCGCTCGGGCCCGGGAAGCTCGAGGCGTCCGGCGACCGCGCCCTCGGCGTCCTGGTGGAGGAAGAGGCGCACGAGGCGCGGCTCCCCGAAGAGGAGCTGCTCGCCCTCCCACACGCCCGTGAGGTTGCCCGGGTCGCCGGGGGGCAGAGCGAGCTCGGGGAGCGCGTCGTCTCCCTCGCAGCCCAGGACCGCGCATGCGCAGGCCAGGGCCAGCACGCGGGGGGCGCGGGAGCGTCCGGGACGCGGCATGTCAGAACGCGGCATGGACCGAGAGGTTCGGGGCGAAGAGCGCGGGCATGAAGTCGGTCTGGCAGCGTTCCGCGTAGACGCCGTCGGGGGCGCAATCGGCATCGAGGGGCTCGCGGGCCAGGGTCAGGTTGAACCACTCGAGGACCACGCGCATGCGGCCCCAGCGTGGCTCCCAGAGGTAGCCGAGGGAGGCGTCGAGGCGGAGGAAGGCGGGGAGCCGGACCTCGAGGCGGCGGACCTCCCCCTCGGCACGGTCGACCTGGTAGCCGATGGGGGAGGGGCGGCCCGTCCGGAGCATGCCGCGCGCGCCGAGGAAGAGGCCGCTCCGATGGCGGATCTGCAGGACCGCGTTCAGGCCGTGGCGGAAGTCGAAGCTCGGCGTGTAGCGGAAGAGGGCCTCATCGGGGTCGATGGTGGCGCGGGCGAGCGTGTAGGAGAGGAAGCCGCTGACCGTCTCGCGGGGATCCCGGCGGAGGAAGAGCTCGAGGCCGTAGGACCACACGTCGCTGCGGATGTCGGCGATGCGATCGCAGCCGGGGACGACGTCGGGACAGGTGAGCACGAAGGCGTCGGCGAAGAAGGTGTCCTGGAGCCGGTGGAGGAACCCCTGGAGCGCGACCTCGACGCCGCCGCGCTCGAGGCTGGCGCCGAGCTCGGACTGGATGGCGCGCTGGAGGCGGCCCTCGACCATGATCTGTGAGATGCCCGGGAGCGCGAAGGGCGGGACGGCCGGTTGGTGGGCGAGGCCGGCGGCCACGTGGAGCGTGAGGCCGGGGAGGGGCTCGACCTCGGCGCGGAGCCGCGGGTCGACGCTGAGCTCGACGGTCTCGCCCCGTAGCCAGAGGTCGCCGCGGAGGCCGAGCTCGACGGCGACCCCGCCCTCGCGCCAGGTCGCCTCGCCGTAGAGGCCGGCCACGCCCTGGCGGAGGCGGTCCGGGAAGCGGATGCTCTCGCTGACGTCATCGGCGTAGGAGTCCTCGAGGCGCCCCGAGAGGCCGACGAAGTCGCCGCCGGCGCGCACGCGCCAGGGCCCGCGACGCCAGGTGCCCCAGAAGCGCGGCGAGAGGGTGCCGACGCTCGCCTCGAGCGTGAGGTCTTCGTCCGTGTCGAGGGTCGAGGCCTGGAAGGAGCCCCCGAGGGCGGCGGCGAGGACGCCGCGGGCGTGCCGGCGGAGGACGCGCAGCTCGAGGCGGTGGAACTGGAGGCCGATCTCGCTGTGCTCGGCCGGGTCGGCGGCGGAGCGGTCACCGAAGCGATCGAAGCTGCCGAGGGCGACGACCTCCACGCGGGTGCGCCGGCCGATCGGGTGCTCGAAGCGCGCCTGGTAGTCCCAGTAGGCGAGGCGGACGTCGGGAGCGAAGACGCGGAGGAGCAGGCCCGGGTAGCCGTAGCGCCCGGCCAGCTGCAGGCCCCCTTCGCCGACCGGGGCGCGCACGGCGGCCTGGGCGTCCAGCGTGCGGAGCTCGACCTCGCCGCCGACCGTGTCGCCGACCGGGCCCGGGCCCTCGCCGACGATCACGCCGCCGATGTGGCGCCCGTAGCGAGCGGGCGCGACGCCCGCGTGCAGCTCGACGTCGCCGATCATCGTCGGGTGCACGACCGCCGGGCCGAGGCCGAGGTGGAAGAGCGCGGGGAGGGGCACGCCGTCGTAGAAGTAGGCGGAGCCGGCGGGGGGCGCGCCGCGGATCGTGACCAGCGGGAAGCCGCTGAAGATCGGCTGCACGCTCGGCAGCGCGGTGAGGGCGCGGAAGGGATCGCCGAGGGCGCCCGGCATCAGCCGGACCTCCTCGAGGGCGAGGCGCCTCGGTCGGCCCGCCGGGACGCGCACCCGCGCCTCGGCGCCGAAGCTGGCCTCCGCGGCTTCGGCCGGTGCGGGGGCGCGGGGCGCCGAGGGCGCGGGGCCGTCCTCGGGGGGCTCCCCGGTCGGCCTCTCGGAGGCGGGCGCGGTCTCGCGCGCCGTGCTGCTCTCCGCCGCGTCCACCACGGTGAAGCGGAGCCGTACGCGCGAGGCCACGGGCGCGTCGCCGCGCCGGGCGGGCTCGAAGCGGGCGTCCTCGAGCGCGTCCGCGGCGCGCGCGCAGAGCGGGGCGGGCGCGTCGCATCCCTCGAGGGCCCCACGCCCGTCGGTGTCGACGCGCACGGTGAGCACGAGCTCGGGCGGGGGCTCGCCGCGGCCCTCCCAGACGACCTCGGGCAGCTCCAGGACGCGCGGCGGGCGCGCCCGCGGTGTCGAGGGCTCGCTCGGCGCTCGGGCGTCCGGCGCGTCTCGCGTGTCCGGGGCGCCCGGGGTGCTCCGTGTGCGCTGCGAGCCCCGTGTGCTCTGCGAGCCCCGTGTGCGCTGCGAGTCCCGTGTGCTCTCCGAATCCCGTGTGCTCTGTGAGTCCCGTGTGCTCTGCGAGCCCCGTGTGCTCTCCGAATCCCGTGTGCTCTCCGAGTCCCGTGTGCTCTCCGAGTCCCGTGTGCTCTCCGAGTCCCGTGTGCTCTGCGAGTCCCGTGTGCTCTGTGAGTCCCGTGTGCTCTGCGAGTCCCGTGGGTCGCGTGTGTCTTGCGCGCCGGCGCCGGCGGCGAAGCTCAGCCCGAGCAGAGCGAGCGCTGTTCGCGCGGCGAGGCCGCGGGGGCTCCTTCCCCGCGAGCCGGCGCACCGGCGGGTCGGCGTGGGGAGAGGAGAGCGGGGAGACAACGTCGAAGAGGGGAAGTGCCCCGGGCGGTCGCGTCGCGCAACGAGGCGCGCGCCGGGGCGGACTCGCCCGCCTCCCGCCCGCATCGGCCAGGACGTACCGGACCCCCGTCCCGATTCCCCGACCCCGGCGGCGTCCCCTGGGTTCGTCTCCCCTCGACTCGCACACGCGCTCGCGGCCGCGCGCTCCAGGTCCTCGCGGGGGAGGCGCGGCGCGCGCGGGCGTGATAGGCCAACGCGTGTGACGCGCCCGCCCGAGGAAGAGCTGGACCGGCTGGACGAGACGCACCTCGACGAGGAGGCGGAGGAGGCCAGCCGCCGGGTCCGGCACGCGCCGCGCTTCCAGCGCGTGCGCCGCCCGGAGACGGGGGCGCAGCCGGGGAGCGCGGCCTGGCAGGCGCGGCTCGCGGCGCTGGCGACGCCGGCGTCGGAGGGCTTCGCCGTCGATCTCGTGCGGAGCGGTGGGCCCCGGGTGGCGAGCCTCGACGGCGATCCGCTCGTCGCCCTGGACGCCGGCGAGGGAGTGCTCCGTTCGCCGCGCGGCTACCAGCCCGGGCCGGCCGTGCGCGCCCACGCCGAGGGAGGCTTCGGCGCCGCGCTGACGGGGGACGATGGCGTTCGGGCGCGGGCCGAGGAGGCGGCCTTCGCGGCCTGGCTCCGCGCGCGCTCGCCGGAGCACCCGCACGTCGCCTTCCTCCCCTCGGTCGCGACGGCCCGCGACCTCGCCCTCACGGCGGCGCAGCGGCTCCGGCCCGAGGCGCCGCTCGCGCTCGCCCTCGAGGGCGGCGCGGAGCTCGGCGTGCCGGTGGAGCGCCACGGGGCCCCGGCCTCGATCCCGGGGGAGGCTCCGGTGGCCCCCGCGGGCTGGGCCGAGGCCGCCGGGCGAGGAGAGCTCGGCGCCTTCGCGGACGCGCCGGGCCTCGGCGAGACGGTGCGCGCGCTCGAGGCCATCGACGCGCGGCTCGGCGCGCGCCCAGACGTCTACGCGGTGCACGTGGAGCCGCTCCAGGAGGCGACCGAGCGCTGGCTCGGGCCGGCCTTCCTCGCCGGGCTGCGGGCGGTCGCGGCGCGCCGGCGGGTCGCCCTGATCGTCGACGAGGTCGGCGGCGGCTTCGGCGCGGGCGCCGTCGGCCAGCTCGCGCTCCACGCGGAGGCGATGGTCGGGCTCGCGCCGCCGGAGCTGGTCGTCTTCGGGGGCGCGGCGCAGGTCGGCGTCGTCGTCGGGGTGGACCCGCTCCCGCCCGCGCGCGACCGGGCCCATCCGGCGGCGCTCTTCCGCGGACGGCTCGCCGCCGAGGCCCTCGGCCGGCACGCGAGCGATCTCGAGGGCGCCGTGCGCGAGCGCCTCGAGCGCCTCGCCGGGCGCTTCGCCATCGTCTCCGGCGTGCGCGCGGCCGGGCGCGCCTTCGCCTTCGAGCTCCCGACGGAGGCGCATGTGGCGGCGCTCCGGGCCCAGGCGCCCGCCCGCGGCGCCCTCCCGCTCGCCGGGTCCGAGGCCGCCCCGCGCACCGTGCGCTACCGGCTCGGGGAGCGCTGGGGCGAGCGCGAGCTCGACGCGCTCTTCGACGCGCTCCGGGCCACGCTGAAGTACCTCGAGGCGCGCCTGGACGCCGCCGGTGCGGGGCCGCCTTGGGAGCCCGAGCCGCCCCCTCCGAAGGCGGCGCGCCGCCCGCCCATCGACGCGCCGACCCGCGTACGCGCCGTGCCGCCGGGGGAGGCGGAGGCGATGCTCGACGCGGTGGTCGGGCTCGAGGCGCGCGTCTACGAGCCCGCGCGGCGCGACAGCAAGGAGAAGCTCGGGCTCGCCTTCCGCGATCCGGCCGGCGTCGCCGTCGTCGCCGAGGCGGAGCGGGACGGCGCCTGGGAGCTCGTCGGCTGCGCGCTCGGCGCGCCCCTCGAGCGCATCGAGGGCGTGCCCGGCGCGGACGTCGATCGCATGCGCCCGCTCCGCAACAGCCTCTACGCGCTCTCCACGACGCTCGACCCGACCTGGCGCGGCCACGGCCTCGGCCGCCGCATGAAGGAGGCGCTCGTCGACGCCGCCGCGGCCGTGCGCCGCCCCGACGGGAGCCCGCGCTACCACTACGTCTGCGGGCGCATGCGCGTCGGCGCGACGGGCGCGATGATGGCGATCAACGCGCAGCTCGGGGCGACGGAGGTCTACCGGCTCGAGCGCCAGTACGAGGGCGACGCGCAGGCCACCTACTACCGCATGCCGCTGCGCGGGCCGGTCGTGGTGCCGGCGCGGCGCGAGGCGCACGCCCCGGCGAGCGCGTTCCGGCTCGGGCGCCCCGAGCGGCTCCTCGACGGGGCCCCCCGCACGCTGCGCCAGCTCGCGCGGCGGGGCGGCCTCGAGGGGCCGGCGGTCCACGGCCTGCCGCTCGGGCTCCGGCCGACGCCGCCGATCCTCCGCGCCCTCGAGCACGTCCGGGCGCTGGTCCCCGCGCACCCGCGCGTGCACGTCGCCGCCTGCCTCGGGGACGCGGTGGAGGCGGCGCGGCGCTCCCTCGGGCGGCCGGCGGCGGCCGCCGTCGTGGGCCTCGAAGGGGGCTGGCTCGGCGAGCTCGGTCCGACGGCGCGGGCCCTCGGACCGACGCGGACGGCCATCCCGCGGCCGCCGACGCCCGCCTCGCTCCTGCCGCATCCGGCCGCCGATCTCGAAGGCGCCCGGGAGGCGCTCGAGGCCCTCGCCGATCAGCCGGGCGGGCCGGCCCTCGCGGCGCTCTTCCTCGAGCCGCTCCAGCGGCGGACGGGCCGGCGCGTGCCGGACCCCTTCTGGGCGGCGCTCGAAGACTGGCGCGCGGCGACCGGCGTGCCCGTGGTGCTCGTGGAGAGCGCGAGCGCGGGCTGGCGGAGCGGCGCCGGGCCCCTGCTGGCGAGCGAGCTGCCCTTCACGCCGGACCGGCTGGTCTGGGCCGCCGGTCGCGTCGCCTTCGCGCATGCGCCCGAGGACGCGCCCTTCCCGGCGGCGGGTTGGGACGCGGACCCGCTCGCCCTGGTGCAGGCCCACCACGCGCTCCGCGCGGCGCGCGACCTCGCCCTCGACGGCCTGGTCGCCGCGGCCCGGCTCGAGGACGCGCTCGCGCCGCTCCGCGGGGCCGGCGCCGAAGAGCGCGGCACGGGCGCCCTCCGCTTCGCGGTCCTCGGGGACGCGGCGGGACCGGTGGCGGCGCTCCTCGAGGCGCGCGGGATCCACCCGGCGCGGGTCGGCGGCGTGCTCCGCTTCGCGCCGCCGCTCGACGCGCCGCCCGAGCGCTTCGACGCGCTGCAGACCGCCCTCGAGCGGGCGGCCAGGGAGCACCTCTCTTGAGCGACGAGCCCTTCTTCCTCACCTGGCAGGCGCAGGCCGGCGGCGCGGCGACCGAGCTCCGCGGCGGCGACGGCGTCTGGATGGACACGGGCGCCGGCCGGGTTCTCGATCTCGGCGCGCTCGTCTACCAGGCCAACGCGGGCCACGGCCATCGGCGCATCGTCGAGGCGGTGAAGGCGCAGGCCGACGCGCTCTGCCTGGCGCCCCCGAACGCCGTCTACCCAGCGAAGCGCGCGCTCGCCGAGGCGCTCCTCGCGAAGGCGCCGCCCGGCTTCTCGAAGGTCTTCTTCTGCCTCGGCGGCTCGGACGCAAACGAGAACGCGATGAAGATCGCGCGCATGGTGACCGGCCGCCACAAATGCGTCGCGCGCTACCGCTCCTACCACGGCGCCACGCTCGGCGCGTCCACGCTCAGCGGCGACTGGCGCCGCGCGCCCATCGAGCCGGCGCTCCCGGGCGTGGTCCACGTGATGGATCTCGACGAGGGCGTGGAGGGCACGCAGATCCCGCGCGTCCTCGCGCTCGAGGAGCAGGTCGGCGCGGTCTTCCTCGAGTCGGTGGTCGGCGCGAACGGCGTGCTGATCCCACCACCCGGCTACTACGAGGCGGTGCGCGCGGCCTGCGACGCCCACGGGGCGCTCTGGGTCGCGGACGAGGTGCTCGTGGGCTTCGGGCGGACCGGCCGCTACTGGGGCTTCGAGCACTGGGGCGCGACGCCGGACCTCATCAGCTGCGGCAAGGCGCTGACGGGCGGCTACGGCACGCTCGGCGCGGTGCTCGTCCACGAGCGGGTGGCGCGCGTCTTCGAGGAGAAGGTGCTCGCCTGCGGGCTGACGCACTACGCGCACCCGCTCGGCGTGGCGGCGGCCCTCGAGGCCCTGCGCGTCTACGACGACGAGGGGCTCGTGGCGAAGGCGGCGGCGCTCGAGGCGCCCCTGAAGGCCGGGCTCGAGGGGCTCGCCGCGCGCGTCGGGGAGGCGGCGGGCGCGGTGCGCGGGATCGGCGCCCTCGGCTACCTCGGGCTCGACCTCGACGAGGCCGGGCTCGGCCGCTTGCGCGCGGCCCTCGCATCGAAGAGGGTGCACGTCCACGTGAAGGGGCCGCGGCAGCTCCGGGGCTCCGGCGGCGCGCTGGTCGTCTCGCCTCCGCTCTGCATCACGGAGGCGGAGCTCGACGAGGGGCTCGGGCGCGTCGCCGAGGCCCTCGACGAGGTCGTCGGCTGAACGGCTCGCCCGAGCGGAGGGCGAGCGGCGCGCCCCCGAGGCGGCACCGAAGACGAAACGAGCGGGCGCGGCCCGCGTGATGGAGAGGTCCATGGGGAAGGTCAGAGAGAGCGTCGAGCAGGCGCTCGAAGGCATCGAGGACGGCGCCTCGATCATGGTCGGCGGCTTCGGCCTCTGCGGGAACGCGGAGGCGCTGATCCGCGGCGTGGTCGAGAAGGCGCCGAAGGAGCTGACGCTGATCAGCAACAACGCGGGCAACCTCGGCAAGGGGCTCGCCGCGTGGCTGAACGCGGGGCTGATCCGGAAGATCTTCTGCACCTACGTCGGCAACAACGAGGACCTGCACCGGATGATGGCCGACGGCACGGTCGACGTGACCATCCTCCCGCAGGGCACCTTCGTCGAGCGCATGCGCGCCGCCGGCGCGGGCATCCCGGCCTTCTTCACGCCGACGGGCGTCGGCACGGTGGTCGCCGAGGGCAAGGAGATCCGCGAGTTCGACGGGCGCGAGTACGTCCTCGAGGAGGCGCTCCACGCGGACTTCGCGCTCATCCGCGCGGCCGAGGCGGACCCCTTCGGCAACCTCCGCTTCTACCGCACGGCGCGGAACTTCTCGCCGATCATGGCGACGGCCGCGAAGACCACCGTCGTCGAGTGCGACCAGCTCGTCGGCCTCGGCGAGATCGACCCGGACGACGTGCACCTGCCGGGCGCCTTCGTGCAGCGCGTGCTGCCGGTGGCCGAGCACGAGGACGCGATCGAGTACCGGACGACCCGGCCCCGCCCGGAGGGAGGCTGAGATGCCGTTCAGCAAGCAGGACATGGCCGCGCGCGCCGCGCAGGAGATCGAGGACGGCGCCATCGTGAACCTGGGCATCGGGCTGCCGACGCTCGTGCCCGACTACCTGCCCGAGGGGCGCGAGATCTGGCTCCAGAGCGAGAACGGCATCCTCGGCATGGGGCCCTATCCCTACGAGGGCGAGGAGGACCCGCAGGTCATCAACGCCGGCAAGCAGACCGTGACCATCGTGGACGGTGGGAGCTGCTTCGACTCGGCGACGAGCTTCGCGATGATCCGCGGGGGGCACGTCGACCTGTCGATCCTCGGGGCGATGCAGATCGGGGCGAACGGGGACATCGCCAACTGGGCGATCCCGGGCGGGCGCACGATGGGCATCGGCGGGGCGATGGACCTCGCGGCCGGGAGCAAGCGCATCCTCGTGATGTCGACGCACGTGACGAAGAAGGGGAAGCCGAAGCTGCTGCGGCGCTGCTCCTTCCCGCTGACCGCCGTGGGCGTGGTGGACCGGGTGATCACGGACCTCGGCGTCTTCGATCCGGTCGGCGAGGGCTTCCGCGTGGTCGAGCTGGCGCCGGGCGTGGAGCGCGCCGAGGTCGAGGCGAAGACCGACGCGGCGCTCGAGTAGGGCGGTCCCGCGGGACGCCTCGGTTGGGCGCGGGGCCGCGGCCGTGGTAGCTCCGTCGAATGCTCTCCGCGTCGATGAACGAGAAGCTGAACGCCCAGATCACCCGGGAGTTCTACAGCTCTTACCTCTACCGCCAGATGGCCTCCTGCCTGGACCAGATGGGGCTGAGCGTCCTCGAGCAGTTCTTCCTCGACCAGGCCGACGAGGAGCGCATGCACGCGGTAAAGCTCATCGACTACGTGCAGAAGGCCGGCGGCAAGCTCGCCCTCGGCGCCATCGAGGCGCCCCCGGCCGAGTACGAGTCGGTGCTCGCGATCTGCGAGGCGACGCTCGCGCACGAGCGGCAGGTGACGAAGCACATCCACGCCCTCGTCGCGCAGGCGGAGGAGGACAAGGACTACTCCACGCGGAGCTACCTGCAGTGGTACATCGACGAGCAGGTCGAGGAGGAGGCGAGCTTCGCCGACCTCGTGCAGCTCGCGAAGCTCGCCGGGAGCGACCTGCTCGCGCTCGAGGATCGCGTGGAGAAGATCCTCGCCAAGCGCGCGCCGGCCCTCGGCGAGGGCGCGCAGCTCGGCGGCTGACGCCGACCCGCGCGGCCGCTTGCGTCGCCGCGCGGCGCCCGACACGGTCAGCGGCGGTGCCCGCACGCCTCCGCATCCCCTTCGCGTTCGCCCTCGCCCTCCTCCTCGCCCCGGCCTGTGGTGGCGACGGCGGAGACGCGTCCGGCGCGGAGGACGAGGCCCCGGAGACGAGCGCCCGCTCCGATCCGCCGAGCGTCGAGGCGCTCGAGCGCGTCTCCGAGGCGGCCTCCGACGAGGCGGTCCAGCGCCAGCGCGCCGCCGCCCTCGACCGCGAGTTCCCGCTCCACGGCCTGGTCACGCGGCCCCAGCTCACCATCCGCACCGAGCCCGACCCGGAGGCGCCGGTGATCGGCTGGCTCCGCTGGGGCGAGCGCATCCGGCTGAAGGATCAGCGCACGCCCACGGCCACCTGCGCGACGGGCTGGTACCCGGTCGCGCCGAGCGGCTGGGCCTGCGCCGGGCAGGGCATCGAGGTCGCCGAGGCGCCCCCCACGAGCGACGAGGCCCCCCCGCCCGCCGAGCGCGACGCGCCGCTCCCCTACCACTACTACTTCGTCACCCAGCCCATGACGCCGCAGTACCACCAGCCGCCCAGCCGCTCGGTGCAGCGGCAGGCGCTGAGCTTCGGCGAGGCCTACGTGGCGATGCTCGAGCGGAACGAGGCGCGCGCCGAGCGGCTCCTCGAGGCCGGCGAGTTCCCCGGCGGGCTCACCCGGCCGGCGGCCGTCGCGCGCTACCTGCACCGGGGCTTCTTCGTCGCCGCGGCCGGCGTCGTCACACGCGAGCAGCGCCGCTTCGTGCGCGCCACGGGCGGCGGCTACGTGAAGGAGTCGCGCCTCGAGGAGCGCAGCGGGAGCGACTTCGAGGGCGTCGTCATCGACGAGTCGCACCCGCTCCCGCAGGCCTGGGTGCGGCGCACGACCCCGCCCCGCTTCCACGGTGTGCGCTACGACGGGACGCACGTCTTCTCGCGCGACCTCGAGAGCGCGCCCCTAGAGCGGCAGACGCTGATCACGGACCTCTGGGTCGAGCGCGAGAACATCGACGACCACGTCTACCACCGGCTCGAGGGGGGCGAGGGCTGGGACGAGCCGCGCTATGCGCGGGATTGGTTCCTCGGCGTGGCCGAGCGCATCGAGCCCCCCTTCGAGGTGGAGGAGGGCGAGCCCTGGGTGCACGTGGACCTGAGCGAGCAGACGCTCGTCGTCTACCGCGGCGCCCAGCCGGTCTACGCGACGCTCGTCTCGAGCGGCCTCGAGGGGCACGACACGCCGACGGGCACCTTCCGCATCCAGCGCAAGATGGTCACGGACACGATGGCAAACCTCGGGCCCGACGCCGGGGACGACTCCTACCGGGTGCAGGACGTCCCCTGGACCCAGTACTTCGACGGCAGCTTCGCGCTCCACGGGGCCTTCTGGCACCACCGCTTCGGCCTGATGCGGAGCCACGGCTGCGTGAACCTCAGCCCCGCCGACGCGCATCGGGTGTTCCAGGAGACCTGGCCGCGCGTGCCCGAGGGCTGGCACGGCGTCCACGTGGAGAACGGCGGCTTCCGCGCGAGCCGCGTCCACGTCACCGAGTAGGGTTCGCGGGGCCGGCGCGACGGCCCGTCGCTCCGAGGCCCGGCGCGTTGCGCTCGCCGTCGCGACCGTGCAAGCCTCGCTCTTCGGCCGATGAGTGCTTCGACCCCCGCCGCCGTTCCGCGCGCGACGGCCGCCGGACGCTTCGGCACCTTCGGCGGCGTCTTCACGCCGAGCATCCTGACGATCCTCGGCGTCGTCATGTACCTCCGCCTCGGCTGGGTGACCGGCGAGGCGGGGCTCGGCGGGACGATCCTCATCGTCCTGATCGCCCACGCGATCAGCTACGCGACGGGCCTCTCGGTCGCCTCCATCGCGACCAACCGGACGGTGGGCGCGGGCGGCGCCTACTTCATGATCAGCCGCTCCCTCGGCGCCTCCGCCGGCGCGGCCATCGGCATCCCGCTCTTCTTCGCGCAGGCGCTCAGCGTCACCTTCTACATCGTCGGCTTCACCGAGGCCGTCGTGCCGCTGATCCCCGAGGAGTGGCGGGACTTCTTCGACCCGCTCTTCATCAGCACGAGCGTGAACGTCCTCTTGACGATGCTCTCGCTGAAGAGCGCGGACCTCGCGATCAAGGCCCAGTACTTCGTGATGGCCGCGATCGTGCTGTCGCTCGTCTCCTTCGGCACGGGCACGACGAACGAGTTCCCGCGCGAGATCGAGTGGTTCAACGAGGAGGGCGAGGGCTTCGGCACCATCTTCGCCGTCTTCTTCCCGGCCGTGACCGGGATCATGGCCGGCGTCTCCATGAGCGGCGACCTGAAGGATCCGCGCGTCGCCATCCCGAAGGGCACGCTCTGGGCGATCACCGTCGGGATGATCGTCTACCTGGTCTTCCCGATCTGGCTCTCGCTGAACTACTCGAACGGCGCCCTCGCCAACGACATGAGCGCCGTCTGGACGATCTCGCGCTGGCCCGAGCTGATCTACGTCGGCGTCTGGGGCGCGACCCTCTCGAGCGCGCTCGGGTCGATCCTCACGGCGCCGCGCACGCTCCAGGCCCTGGCCCTCGACGGGCTGGTCCCCCGCGTCCTGGGGCGCGGCTCGGGCCCGTCCCAGGAGCCGCGCATCGGCATCATCCTGACCTTCGTGCTCTCCCAGACGGGCATCTTCCTGGGGAGCCTCGACGCCATCGCGCCGGTCCTGACGATGTTCTTCCTCGCCACCTACGGCGTCACGAACCTCGCCTGCGGCCTACAGAAGTGGGCCGGCAACCCGAGCTTCCGGCCGAGCTTCGCCGTGCCCTCCTTCATCAGCCTCGGCGGCGGCGCGGCCTGCTTCTACGTGATGAGCATCATCGACCTGCCGGCCATGGTCGCCGCGCTGGTCTTCTGCGGGCTCATCTTCTTCATCGCCTCGCGCCGCGCGCTCGGCACGACCTATGGCGATGCGCGCCACGGCATCTGGTCGGCCATCGTGCGCTACGCGCTCCAGCGCCTGCGCCGCGCCGAGTACCACCCGCTGAACTGGCGCCCGAACCTGCTCATCCTCGGCGGCAACCCGAACAAGCGGCCGCACCTGCTCCACCTCGGCAACGCCATCGTGCAGGACCGGGGCATCGTCACGTACTTCCACCTGCTCCGCGGGCTGGTGAAGGAGAAGGCCGAGCTCCGGCGCGAGCTCTTCGAGACCTACGAAGCGCGCATGGCCGTGAAGTGGCCGAACGTCTTCTACCGGGTCGACATCGTGGACGACGTCTTCGAGGGCGCGGTGCAGGTCGCCCAGAGCTACGGCGTCGGCAGCTTCGAGTGCAACGCGGTGATGGCCGGCTGGCCGCTGAAGCCCGAGCGCGCGGAGGCCTACGCGCAGATGCTCCGGGACCTGACGCACCTCGACCGCTCGCTCCTGCTCGTGAAGTGGGACGAGGAGCGGCAGCTCGGGGACGGGCGCGAGATCCACGTCTGGTGGGGCGGGCTGCAGGGCAACGGCGGGCTCATGCTCCTGCTCGCCTTCCTGCTCACGGCCCACTACCGCTGGCGTCGCGCGAAGGTGGTCGTGCTCACGGTGGTGAACGACGAGGCGAGCCGGGAGCGGGCCGAGGCGAACCTGACGCGGACGCTCCAGGCGGCGCGCCTGGACGCCGAGCCGCGGGTGCTCCTGCGGGAGGGCCGGAAGATCCCGGAGATCATGGGGGGCGAGTCGGCCGAGGCGGACCTCGCCATCGTCGGCTTCCGGCTGCCGCCCGAGGGGCAGGCCCCCGGGGCCTTCTTCGAGCGCATGTCGCAGCTCATGGAGGGGTTGCCGACGACCATCCTCGTGCACAGCGCGCGGAGCTTCGAGAGCGAGCCGGTGCTCTTCGACGACGGGCACGAGACCGAGCCGGAGCCGCTGCAGGTGGGCGACGCGGCGCCCTCCGTGCCGCCGGTGGCCGCGCGGCCGAGCGTCCCCGACGCGGCGAAGATCAGCTCGCCGGGGCAGCTGCCGGCCGGCGCGCCGCTGCCGCCCTCGGATCACGAGGGGCGCCCCTCCTTCACGGACCTGCCGAGCGGGAGCACGACGCTGCGGGAGAGCGGCGAGTTCGATCTGACGGCGAGCGGGGAGCACCCGGTGGGGATGCACCTGGCGTCGCAGCCGCCGGAGCCGCCGCCCGGCGAGGGCGTGGGCGAAGGCGAGGGCGAAGGCCGGGAGCCGCCGACGGATACGGCGGAGACGCCGCTGCCGGAGGAGCGCTCGAGCGTGGACGCGGCGCTGGACGGGCCGCCGCCGGTCGGGACGCCGGTGGGGGAGGGGGGCGAGGATCGGCCCGTGCCGCCGCCTTCGCCGCTGCCGCCGAGGGGGCCGGAGGGGCCGCGGAGCGGGGAGATCCGGCTGCCGGAGGCGGAGCCGGACACGCGGCCCGATGGGACGGGGCCGACCGAGGTGGAGGAGCCGCGGGACGAGGAGGAGTAGGCGGGCGCGCGAGCTCGAGCCCGAGCTGGAACCCAGAGCCCCAGCCCCAGCCCGGACCCCACCCCGGAGGGAGTCACCCACCCGTTCGGGCGGAGGGCGGCGCGAAGCCGCGAGCCGGTCGGACGCGCGAGCCGAACGCCGGGTGCAGGAAGACGCGAAGCGCCGACCGGAGCTCACGAGCCCGAGGTGAAGCTCACGCGCCTCGCGCGACGACCGAGGGAGCGCCCAGCGACCGAGGCTACGAAGGTGCAGACCCGAGAGAACCCGAGGGCGCCCGCCCAACCCCGCGCGAGGTTGGAGCCACGCAGCACCCCCAGCGGAGGGGAGCGCCGGGTCCCGTCGATGGACCACAGCACCGCGACCGAGCGAAGCGAGGCCGAGCTCTCGCCGGCCACGGCGAGGCGCTGCTGAGCCAGCGCAGGGAGCGCAGCGACCGGAGCGCATAGCGAGCGCCAGCGAGCGAAGAAATCAGTTGCTCGCCGCGAGGATCCCGCCGGCGGCGTGGATGCGGACGGTCGGATCCTCGTCCCGGAGCGCGGGGCGCGCGGCGTCGGGGCGCTCGGCGTCTCGCGCCAGGGCGCGGGCGGCGACCCGGCGGAGCAGGGCCGACTCGGCCTCGAGCGCCGCCTCGAGCCGCGTCAGGGCGGCGTCCTCGCCTTCCTTCGCGAGGAGCGCCGCCGCCTGGACCGCGGCCATGCCCTCGCCCTCCATCAGCGCGCGCAGCGTCTCCCGCGCCTCCTCCTCGGCGCCCTCGTGGCCGAGGAGCGCCCGCGCCATCCCGAGCCGCACGCTCGCGTCCGCCTCGCCATCGAGGGCCGCGAGGAGGGCGGCGTCGGTGCCCTCGTCGGCCGGGAGGCTCACGAGCGCGACGGCGGCCTGCGAGCGGAGCGTCGGGTCGGCGCTCCCGAGCGCACCGCGCAGGTAGGCGCGCGCGTCCACCACGCCCTCCTCGGGCGGCGCGTCCTCCTCCTCCGGGTTGCCGGTCAGGGCGATCACCCGCGCGGCCTCGATGCCCGCCGGGTTCGGGGGCGTGGCGAGGAGCGAGCGGAGCGCGGCGACGGCCCGCGGCCGGTCCGCGCGCACCAGGGCCCGCACGGTCGCGAGGCGCACGTTCGAGGCGGCGTCCCCGAGCCGCTCGCGGAGCGCTTCGAAGACGGCGGCGCCGAAGCCCCCCAGCGCGCGGATGGCCGCGCCCCGGACCCGCGGCTCGGGGTCGACGCGTGCGAGCTCCCGCAGCGCCCCCAGCGCCTCCCGCGACTCGGTCGCGGCGCCGAGCCGGAGCGCCGCCGCCCGGCGCACCTCGGGGATCGGATCGGCGAGCCACGCCACCAGGCGCGCGGTCTCTTCCTCCGGGTCGACGGCGACCAGCGCCGGCGCGAGGATCGCCGGGTCGTCCGTGTCGAGGAGCGCGTAGAGGTAGGCCCGCGCCTCCCCGTCTCCGCGCCGCGTCAGGTGCGCGAGCGCCTCGGCCCGCGCGACGGTCTCGCCCTCGCTTCGGCCGATCCGCTCGAGCACGGGCAGGGCCGCGTTCCCGGCCAGGCGGAGCTGCGTGAGCGCCGCGTCGCGCCGGCTCTCGTCCTCCCCGAGCGCCTCGAGCTCGAGCAGCAGGGCGGCGACCTCCGCGAGGAGCGCTCCGTCGGCGCCGTCGGCCTCGCGGAACTGGTCGTAGGCCTCGAGGGCGCCCTCGAGCTCCCGGGCCCGGACGGCGTCGTCCACGGCCGCGCGGGGCCCGCCGCCGCACGCGAGGGCGGCGAAGAGGAGCAGCGCCGGCGCTCCGCGCCTCATGTCAGCCACCCGAGCTCCCCGAGCATGCGCGCCGCCGCGCGGAAGGCGGAGCGGCGACCGAGCTGCAAGAGGTGGCCGCCGGCGAAGAGCTCGAGCGGCGCGTCGAAGTGCTCCGCGATGCGGCGGGCGTGCGAGACGGGCGTGACCCGATCACCGCGCGCGGCGAGCACCAGGCGACCCGCCCGCGGCACGCGCGGCGCGCGGCTGAGCGGGCTGATCGGCGCGTGCACGGTCTCGAGCAGCGCGTGCTGGCGCGCCCGCTGCGAGCGGGTGCCCACGAGCCGGCCCCCCTCCCGGGCGAAGTCGGCGATGGAGGCGAGGGGGATGAAGGGGACCACGAAGTCGAGCTCCTCGAGCGTCGCGAGGAGGGCCGCCGTATAGCCCCCGAGGCTCATGCCCATCACGCCGACGGCCGGCGCGCCGCGGGCCCGGAGCCAGCGGGTGAGCGCGCGCAGGTCGGCGACGGCCTGGCGGAAGCCCTCGATCGTGAAGCGCGGATCGGCCGCCGGGAAGGGCGGCGGGCGGCGCGGGTCGCGGCGGCGCGGCCCGTGGAAGGGCAGGGCGGCGAAGACCGGGTCGAGGCCCCTCTTCAGCAGCCAGCGCGTGGGCCAGACGCGCTCCTCGAGGGCGAGGTTGCCCGCGAGGTAGCCGTGCAGGAGGAGCACGGCGGGCCGGCCGCTCCCGGGGCCGCGGAGGTGCCGGGCGACGACCTCGCGGTTCCGGGGGGCGTAGCGCGCCCAGCGCTCGCCGAGGGCCGGGAGCACCAGCTCGTGGGGGCTCTCGAAGCGGACGTCGACGACCTCGGCGTCGCGGCGGCGCTCGAGGAGGCGCTCGCGCGGCGTCGGCGCGGAGGGCGCCGGGAACCAGGCCTCGGGCGCCCGCACGTGCGCGTCCGGCTCGAGCTCGGCGACGAGCGCCTCGAGCTGACGCGAGCGCTCGTTCGGACCGAGCGCCTCGGGGCTCTGGCGGCGAGGCCGCTCGAGCACGGTCCGCCGGAAGACCGCGTCCACGCCGGCCGCCAGACGCGACGCGACCGCGTCGCTCAGCACGTCGAGGGGCACCCTGCGCCGTTCGCCGAGGGGATCACCGCACGAGCCTGTCGACGGCTCGCCCCGCGGTCGAGCCGGGAGCGCGTAGGCCGCACCCTCAGGTCCCGGGGGGCGGCGGGGGAGTCGTGACCTCGACCAGCCACGCCTCGCTCGAGAGGAACTCGATGCCGTCCACCTCGTCCTTGTCGGCGAGGTCCGGGTGATCCGTGACGACGCGCTTCAAGCCCGCCGCCTTCGCCGCCGCCACCAGCGCCTCCGTCCAGGCGTCCGGGCCGTGCTCGTCGTCGTCCACCAGATCGAGGAACTGGAGGATCGTCTTCATCTGACGATCGATCGCGTCCTTCTTGAACGACTCGACGTTGTGGAGCATCGCCTCGATGCGCTGCACGATCCACTCGGTCGACTTCGTCTTCTTGCCGGGCTGGAGGACGCGGCGGATGACGTGCTCGGGCGGGGAGCCCAGCGCCACCGAGGCGTTCACGAAGACGTCGGGTCCCAGGATGATGTCGTCGGCCATCCCCCCGATTGTCTCGGGCGGGCCGAGGAAATCAAGGACGTTCCGCGCCCGCGGCAACTCGCTCGGCCGTCCCTCGACGGGTGTCCCCACGTGAGGACGCACACATTGTAGTACACCCTGGGCGGATTCCAGAATTCCAGAAGAGGTGCGAGAAATCCGTTCTTGTTGCGGAAAATTCGTAATCCTTTCGCATATTTCTGGGGGTCTCGGCGCGGCTCCAGCGGTATGATCGCGCACATCGTGTACACCTCATCCCCTCGCCACGCCCTGCTCCGCGCGGGGCTCGCTCCCGCTCTCCTCCTGGTGGTCGCGGGTTGCACCGGAAAGCTCTCGAGCCGGCCGGCGGACGACATCCGGCTGATGGATGGGGGCACGACACCGACGCCGGGCACCGACGCCTGGGTGCCGCCCGGGACCGACGGGGGCACGCCGCCGCCGCCGCCCGGCACGGACGCCGGACCGGCGCCGGTCGACTCGGGCCCCCCGCCGACCGTCGACGCGGGGCCGCCGCCGCCCCCGCCGGGCACGGGGCTGGTGGACGGGCTCGCGGTGACGGGCATCTCCGCCTGGCAGGCCGTGCGCGTCGGCGTCGTCGAGGAGGGCACCGCGGTGAGCCGCCGGAACGCGCCCATCGTCGCCGGCAAGGACACGCTGGTGCGGGTCTACGTGCGCCCCGGCGCGGGCTGGGCCGCGCAGGAGGTGATGGCGCGCCTCGACGTCGCGCATGGGAGCGGCACCGAGTCCTTCATGGAGACGCGCACGGTGCGCGGCGAGTCGCGGGAGGAGGACGCCTCGAGCGTCTTCGACTTCCTCGTGCCCGGCCGCTTCGTCACGGCCTCGGCGCAGATCTCCGTCGCGCTCCTGAGCAACCCCGGCCGGCCCGAGGACTCGGCGGGGGCGAGCGACGCGCGCTACCCGCGGGACGGCTCGCGCTTCGGCCTCGGCGCCGAGGAGAACGGTGGCCTCGACGTGGTCGTGGTGCCCGTGCAGTACCAGGCCGACGGCTCGGGCCGGCTCCCCGACACGAGCGACGCGGCCATGGAGGCGCTCCGGGAGCAGCTCCTCGCCGTCTACCCGGTGGCGCCCGACCAGCTGCGCCTCCGCGTGCGCGCGCCCATGCCCTTCAGCTCGGTCGTCGCGCGGAACGGCGCCGGCTTCAGCGAGCTCCTCGAGGCGACGCGCACGCAGAAGCAGCGCGACGGAGCGCCCGGCGCGGAGTACTACTTCGCCCTCGTCGCGCCGGCCTCGAGCTTCTCCTCGTTCTGCTCCGGGGGCTGCGTCAGCGGCCTGGCCTCCGTGCCTCCGCCCTCGGCCTCGTCGCTCCGCGTCGGCGTCGGCATCTGGTACGGGAGCGAGAGCAGCCGCTGGACGGCGATCCACGAGCTCGGCCACACGCAAGGCCGCCCGCACGCGCCCTGCGGCGGCGCGAGCGGCGTCGATCCGAGCTACCCGCACGGCGGGGGCGGCATCGGCGCCTGGGGCCGCGACGAGCGGAGCGGCGCGCTGCTCGATCCGACGCGCACGGCGGACTTCATGGGCTACTGCCGGACCCAGTGGACGAGCGACTACACCTACGGGCTGATCCACGAGCGCATCCGCGCCGTGACGGGGCCCCGGGCGCTCGAGCTCGAGGAGGAGGTCGCCCACTACGTGTACCTCGTCGATGGCGAGGGCACGGTGCGCTTCGGCGGCGAGGTGGACGAGCCGTTGGCGCGTCCGGGCGACGCCATCGACCACCACGGGGGCGTGCGCCTGGTCGAGGCGCGGGACGCGCTCGGGCGTCCGCTCGGGTGGGTGGCCGCGCACGAGGCCGAGCTCTCGGACCACGCGGGGCGCTACCTGCTCGTGCCGACCCTCGAGGGGGCCGTCCGCTTCGAGCTCCCGGACGGGAGCGTGCTCGAGGTGCCGAGCGACGTGCGCTGAGCGGTTCGGTTCGCTTCGGTTCGTTCGGTTCGGATGGGAGCGGAGGGGTTCCTGTGCCGCGGGACTCTTCCGCTCTCATGAGAATGCGGCTATCCTGATGCCGTGAGGGGGATCGGTAGGCTGCTCGGCGTGATCGCCGTGGTCTTCGGGCTCGGGCAGACCGCCGAGGCCCAGCAGTACGGCCTCGGCCATCAGATGCAGGCGCGGCGGACGAACGTGCTGATCGAGGGGGGCTGGCGCTGGCCCATGCTCGGGCAGAGCCGGATCGACCGCGACGAGGACTGGAAGCTGCCGCTCGCCTACCACGCCGGGCTCACCTTCACGGTGGGCGAGCAGGCGGGCTTCTACACGGCGGCGCGCTTCGACGGCTACGGGCCGACGGGGCTCGGGACCTACCCCTTCACGGCGACGGCGCGGGTCGGCTACTTCTTGGACGTGCACGGCTTCGATCCGGGCGGGCCGCGCCAGACGAGCTGGACGACCAGCGACACGGATTGCGAGACCAGCGGGAACTGGCGGCGCTGCACGACGACGCGGACGCGGCACACGCGGCGCTGGTGGGAGCCGGCCGGTTGGGTCAACGGGATCCGCTACTTCTACGCGGGCTACCGGCAGGCGTACGACATCCAGGGGGACGAGCGGCCGGACGGGACGCGCGGCAGGACGCACGCGGGGGCCGTCTCGCTCGGGGTGGGCCTCATCCAGTCGAAGTTCGCGACCTTCACGAACGAGCTCGAGGTGCTCTACTGGGTCTACGGCTGGGACGAGGAGGGCCGGACGCCGTGGGGGATCCAGTACCGGGGGGCCGTGCTCTTCGGGCCGGTCTTCGTCGACTTCACGCTGCTGCTGGACTCGGGGCTCGGGAGCGAGGTCTCGGTGGGCCTCGGCTTCGTCGTGAGCCCGTAGCCAGGTATCTAGCCCAGCCTGCGGGGGCGCCCCCTCACCAGTGTCTCGAGGTGCGCGCGGTCTCGAGGTGCGCGCGGCCGAGGGGTGACTCGCTCGCGCTCAGACGCGCCGCGGGACGAAGTCGGGCTCGGCCCCCTCGAGCATGCGCGTGATGTCCGCGTGGAGCGCCCGGTTGCCGGCGCGGGCGAAGAGGGCGTCGCCTCCGGGGAGGGTCTGCCGGACGGTCTCGAGCCCACCGACGAGCAGCCGCGTCGGGTGGATCGCGTGGCGCCAGGCGCGGTTCGGGATGCGCAGGGCGCGGGCGATCGCGTCTCCGTTGAAGGCCCAGGTGAGGCCGTCGTGGTAGGGGACGACCGCGGCCGCGAGGAGCTTCTCCCGGCGCGTGCGCGCAGCCTCGCGGGGGACGACCCGGAGCGCGGCGGCCAGATCCAGGCTGTCCTGATCGGGGCCGGGCTGGACGAGCTTCACCAGCTCGGCGAAGGCGACGCCGCGCGCCTCGTTCGCGAGCTCGTCGAGGAGGGGGGCGGCCACGCCGCTGAGGTGGCCCACCCAGCGCCAGAGGTGCACGAGGGCCTCGCTCTCGGCGGGCCGGAAGCGGAAGCCCAGCTCGCGCGCGCCGGCGAGGACCAGGAGCGAGAACTCGATGATCGTGCCCGCCATGTCCGCCTGGTTGATCGGCAGGCCCCAGCGCGCGCTGTCCCACTCGCCGGAGCGGAGGATCATGCGCCGCACGCCGGCGTGCATGAGGCGGACGCGGAGCGCGATGCGCCAGCCCTCGGCGTAGGGGGCGACGCCGCCGTCCTGGCAGACCTCGACCAGGAAGCGGCCCGTCTCGGCGAGGCGCCGCGGGGCCATGCGGTCGAGCTGGCCGGTGAAGGTGAGCGGCTTCACGGCCGCGCCGCTGTGGTAGCCGTTCATCAGCGACCAGGCGCTGAGGATGAAGAGGAGCGGCTTGCCGATGCGCTGGTAGGTGCGCGCGCCGAGCGCGAGGCGGGCGTCGTCGAGCCAGGGCGGCCGGGCGAGGGCGTCCTCGAGGAGCGCCTGGAGGGGCGCCGGGGCCGGCGCGTCGAGCGGGCCCTCGAGCGCCCGGCGGACGAGCTCGCGGCCTTCGGGGCCGGCGGCGGCGAGCCACTCCACGAGGGCGTCGGCGAGCGGGTCGCCGCGGAGCATGTGCTCGCCGAGGACGTCGGCGAGGGCGCCGTGGCGGCGTCGCGCCTCGGCGCGCCGGACGTAGCGGGCGGGGAAGCGCGGCGGGACGGCGGCCGTGCTCCCCGGGCTCGGGGTCGCGTGCTCCACGTCTGGAAGTCTAACTCACCATGTGGTGAGTGCGCTCGCGGGGTGGCGGAAGGGGAGCTCGAGCCGGGGATTGGCCCACGCGAAACGGGCCGCCCCCGAGGGAGCGGCCCGTTCGCGCCGGTGAGCGGGTGGGATCAGCGCGCCGTGCCGACCACGTTCACCGTGCCGCACTGGTGGACGGTGCCGCCGACGGTCACGCGGATGGGGCCGCCGCGGGCGCTGCGCGGGACGCGGGCGCGCACCTCTTGGTTCGACCGGCGCGTGATGGCCAGCGTCTGCGAGCCCATGCGCACGAGCTCGGTCTGCGCGAGGCCGGAGCCGCGGAGCACGAGCACGCCGCCGGGGGCGGTGGCGCGGACCTGCGGGCGGCAGCTCACCTGGCCGGGACGAACGTTGGTGTTCGGGCGCTGGGTGGCCGGACGGACGGTGGTGGAGGGCCGGACGGTGGTGTTCGGCTGCTGGGTGGAGGGGCGAACGGTGGTGGAGGGCCGGACGGTGGTGTTCGGCTGCTGGTTCGACGGCCGGACGGTGGCCGACGGCCGGACGGTGGTGTTCGGCTGCTGGTTC
>PABA01000096.1 GCA_002699025.1 Sandaracinus sp.
CTTCTCGAGCCGCCCGCGCAGTCGCTCGTTCAACCCCGAGCTCGCTCCAAACAGCCCCCGCTGCTTGTCCGTGGGCTTGTACATGCGGCGACGATCGCAACTCACGCGCCCGACGTCGATCCCCGCTACCCCGAGTTTCTTCAGACGAATCGTGCACGAGCACGAGCACGAGTCTCTCGCTCCTCGCGGGATTCGCAGAATCCCGCTTCAGCGGCGGCCGGTCAGGCCGCCGCTCAGGTGAGCGCGAGGGCGAGCGCGAGGGCGGCGGCGAGGGCGAGGACGGCGGCGGCGACCCAGAGGCCGGTGCGCTGCATGGGGAGGCTCGCGGACTCGTCGTCGAAGGCGGCGGCCGCCGCCGGGCCGGTCGGCGGCGTGACCTCGGGCGCCGCGACCTCCCGCGGCGGGAGCGGCGTGTCCTCGGGCGGCGCGATCGACGGGGGCGCGCCCTCCCCGTCGGGCGCCGTCTGCTCCTGCTCGGCGAGCTCCCCCCGCGGCGCCGGATCCCAGGTCAGCGGCTCGGTGCGGTTGGCGAGGGCCATGGGCGGCGGCGTGCGGGGCGGCTGGAGGCCGAGCGCCTCGTGCGCGTCGGGGATCAGCCGCTGCTGCGACGCGAGGGCCTCGCCGTTCACCGCCCAGACCAGCGCGCCGAGCTCCTCGTCGGGCACGTGGGCGGCGCCCGGGACGGCCGCGAGGAGCTCCTCCCGCAGCGCGGCGGCGGTCGGCGGGCGGCGCGCCGGGTCCTTCTCGAGGCAGCGCACGACGACCTCGTCGAGCTCGTGGTGCACGGGCGCGAAGGCCGCCGGCGGGGGCAGGTCGCCCTTCACGATGCGCTGCACCACCTCCGCGTCGCCCATGCGGTGGAAGAGGCGCCGCATGGTCAGCATCTCCCAGAGCACCACGCCGAGCGCGAACACGTCGGCCCGCCGGTCGAGGGGCTTTCGCCGCATCTGCTCCGGCGCCATGTAGCGGAGCTTGCCCTTCACCTGCCGGCCCACGGTCTCCTGGAGCCGGTCGCGCGCCTTCACGACGCCGAAGTCGATCAGCTTCACGCGCCCGTCCGCCGCGAGGAGCACGTTCTGCGGGCTCACGTCCCGGTGGATCACGTTCAGGGGGCGCCCGTCGTCGCCGCGGAGCTCGTGGGCGGCGTGGAGGCCCTCGGCGACGCGACAGGCGATGGCCACGGCCGTGACCCGCGTGAGGCGGCGCTGGCGCTGCACGAGCTTCGAGACGAGGCCGCCGAGGGGCATGCCGGCGACGAACTCCATCACCAGGTAGAGCGTGCCGTCCGCGTGCTGGTCCAGGCGCTCGATGCGCACGACGTGCGGGTGGCGGAGCCGCGAGGCGATGCGCGCCTCGTCGAGGAACATCTTCCGGAAGACCTCGTCGCGCGCATGCTCCTCGCGAATCGCCTTCACGGCGAGCACCCGGCCCGTGGGCTGCTCGCGGGCGAGGAAGAGGTGCGCCATGCCGCCGACGTCCACCTCGGCGAGCACCTCGAGGCTCCCCTGCGCCCCCGGCAGGACGGTGCCCACCCCAAACATGAGGCGAAGCTATCACCCCGCCCCCGCGGCGCCCACTCGGCGACGCCCGACGCGCTTCGAGCTCGACTGCGAGGACGCCCCTCCGAGGCGGTGGGCACGCCGGCCCCATCACCGGCATGCGCGAAGACGCGCGGCCGAGCCGGACGTCGCCCGCCCGCTCCGGTCAGCGGCAGAAGACGACGCGCATCTTCACCGGGCCCACGGGGCTCACCTCGTGGGGCTCCCCCGGCGCCACGACCCCCCGCTCGCCGGCCTCCAGCACGTGCTCTTCGCCGCTCTCCACGAAGCGGAGCCGCAGCCTCCCCTCGAGGACCTCGATGAGGCCCCAGGTCCCGGCCTTCGTCGTGTGCGCCCGGCGGAGCCCCGCGGGGATCGTCGCCTCGTCGAAGACCGCCGTCTCCCGATAGGGCGCCACGCTCTCGGGAAGGTCCTTCACTCCGCCTCCCCTTCCACGTCCGCGCCTTCCCCGTCCGCGCCTTCCAAGTCCGCCGCGCCCGAGGCCGCCTCGCGCACCGAGCGCCAGAGCTCGCTCGCCTCCTCGGCCGCCCCACGCGCCGCCCCCTCGAGCTCCTCCGCGGCCCCGCCGATGGCGCCGCCGGTCGCCTGGACGAAGCCCGCCACGGCCCGCCAGGCCTCCGTCTCCTCGACCGCCTCGTCGACGCCCGCCTCGTCCAGCTCGTGAAGCACGAGCCGGGCGGTGAAGCGCGCGAAGAAGGCCCGGTCGAAGTACGCCTCGAGGAAGCCCCCGTCCTCCTCCTCGAGGTGCGCGAGGAGCTCGTCCACGTCCTCCTGCTGCGCCTCGCTCATCCACGCGGCGCCCTTGGCCAGCTCGAGCTGCGCCCGGGTCTCCTCGAGGTCCTCGTCCTCGAAGGCGAGGTAGGCGCGCAGCAGCCCGAGGTCCGCCGGCTCGGCGCCCGCCTCCTCGGCCGTGTCGACGAACTTCCGCAGCTCCGCCCGGGCCTCCTCGTCCTCGCCGCGCCCGAAGTAGCAGTACGCCGTCGAGCCGTGCGCGAGGGCCCGGACGCCCGCGTCGACGCCCCCGGCCTGCTCGAGCGTGAGCCGCTCGCCGCCCACGCCCGTGAAGACGTCGCGGAGCGCCTCGGCCTGATCGTCCATGGCCTCGAGCGCGTCCGCGTCGCGCTGGGCGAGATCGCAGAGCTCGTTGCGTCCGTAGGTCGTGCTCCGGAGGCCGAGCACGGGGGCCCGGAGGCTCGGGAAGGCGAGCGCGTCGACGTCGGTCCGCGAGGCCTCGTAGAGGAGCACCTCCTCGGGGATGGGCACGGGGCTCTTCGGGGAGACCTTCGCCACCCACAAGCCGAGGAAGAAGATCGCGTGGTCCGTCGAGCGGTCGATGCGGCCGGCGACCGGATCGTCCGGATCGCTCATGCGGAGCAGGGTGGGCAAGAGCGGCTCGAGCTCGTCCTCGCTCCCCTCGCGGACGATCTCGGCGCCGGTGTCCTTCAGCGCGAAGAGCGCCTCGCCGAGGGCGAGCGCGTCGCGGAGCGAGAGCTCGACCTCCCCCTCGGAGGCGGCCTCCCCGGCGGCGCCGAGATCCATGTCGGCGAGCGCCCCGACCACACCGCTCAGGCGCCGGCGCGCCTCGGCGATCTTCGGGTCGTCGCCGCTCTTCGTGAGCGCGACCTTCGCCGCGACCCAGAGGTGCACCGAGGAGGTGTCGATGGCCTCGCGGAGCCGCTCCTCGTCGGTCGGCTCGTCGCCGCAGTCGCAGGCGCCGAGCGCGAGGAGCAGCGCGAGGCCGAGTCGAGCGGGCGGGCGGGCGCGGGCGGCGAGCGGCATCGAGGTCATGCTACGCGCGAGCGCCCCCGGACCTTTCAGCTTTCTCGCGCGCCGGCGAGGGCGTCGACGAGGCGCGCCGGATCCGCGGCGTCCACGCAGCGGCGCACGCTCCGGCCCTTCGCGTAGATGGTCTCGCCGCGCTCGATGCGGTGCTCGATCACGGCGTCGCCCGCGGCGGTCGCGCCGACGAGGCGTCCCACCACGTCCACGCGCTCCCCGGCGACGACGCCCCGGAAGTAGGTCAGCGTCTCGGCGACCGGCTGGAGCGTGACCGGCGCCAGCCCCGCGGCGGCCATGCGGCGGCTGATGCCCTCGTCGCACCAGTCGACGTAGGCCGGGTGGTTCACGTGGTCGAGCGGGTCCATCCAGGTCCACCAGGCCTCGACCTCGAAGCGGAAGGGCACGCCCTCGCGCGGCGTGGCCACCTCGGGGAGCTCGGCCGGCGGGCTGTCGGGCTCGTCGTGGAGCGGGAAGGCCTCCACGAGCTCCGGCGACGCGCGCACCGGGGAGAGCTCGGGGGAGACGTGCACCCACTCCTGCGTGCCCGAGGCGATGGGGCCGCGCGCCGCGTCGAGGCGCACCTCGCGGGTGGAGAGCATGCCGCGGCGGAAGCGGCGCACCCAGGTGCGCCCCGTGAGGGCCTCGCCGTAGCGAGCCTCGGCGTGGTGCACGACCGTCATGGTGCGGATCACGAAGGCCGCGCCGGCGGCGCGGTAGCGCATCGGAGGCCAACCGGCGCGGGCCGAGCCCTCGACGGCGACCTCCTGGAAGGCGCGCCAGACGTCCCCGGCGCGGGCCGCGTCGCGCGCCGAGAAGGCGTGGCGCGGCAGGGCGGCGGGGAGCTCCCAGAGGGCGGTGCGTTCGGCCATGGGCGGGAGCTACCAGGCTCGGTCGTGTCGGGCCAGGAGGGGGGAAGCATTCGCCGCTCGAGCTCGTAGGTGGGGGCGCCGGGGGCGGATGCGCCCGGAGATGGAGAAGACGAAGATGCACGCTTGGAAGACGTTCGCGTTGATCGGAGCCCTGGCGCTCGGCGCCTGCGGCGGGAACGACGCCGAGGCGGAGGCCGAGGCGGAACAGGCAGCCAACGAGCTGGCGGAGGCGCTCGGCGGGGCGCTGGACCAGGCCGCCGAGGAGGCGGCCGAGGAGGCGGCCGGGGGCGCTGCCGAAGCGGCCGGGGGCGACGTCGCGCTCCCGGACCTCGACCTGCAGATCGCGGTCCCGGCCGGCTCGCGCGTCGGCGCCGCGATCGGCGCCGAGGGCCACATGATCACCGGGCCGGGCCTGGCGCTCACGGTGAGCCCCGCGACGGATGGCTCGCCCGAGACGCTCGACGCAGCGAAGGAAGACGCGGAGATGTACTCGCCGACGAACGTCCAGGAAGAGACCCTGGAGGACGGCTGGGTGCTGACCTACGAGAACACCGGAGGCATGGGGTCGAACTACTTCGTGACGGTGCGCCGGACCATCGGCGAGACGACCATCATGTGCTCCACGACGGCGAGCTCCGCCGAGCAGCAGGCCGCCGCCGTCGAGGCGTGCAAGTCGATCCACGGCTGACTGGCTCGACGTTCGTGACGCGGGCGCCGCTCCTCCGGGGGCGGCGCCCGCGCGCGTTCGGCGGCTCGCGGAGCGCGGGGCTCCGCGGCCCGGCCGAGGCGCCGCTCTCCGCGCCGCCGCTTCGCGTATGCTTCCCCCCATGCGCATCCTCCTCCCCTTCGCGCTCGCGCTCCCACTCCTCGTCGCCTGCGGCGGCGGGCCCCAGGTCCCGCCGGACCAGCTCCTCGCCGAGCTCGCCCGTGCCCGGGAGACGCCCGTGTCGAGCGGCGAGGAGAGCGCCACGCACAGCCGGCTGGTGCAGGACGTGGTGGACGCGGACGCGCTCCAGGACCTGCGCCGCTTCGAGGTCGAGGAGAAGATCGGGCGCGGCGAGCCCTGCTCCCGGCACCCGCGCTGCGGGCAGCTCGGCTTCCAGGCCGACGACTGGTTCTACCCGATCGGCGCCATGGGCGAGGGCTACGGCGGGCCCGTGCCGCTGTTGATCGTCGGCTTCGATCGCCACGGCGCGGTCGACCGGGTCTGGAACCTCCGCACGCACTGAGCCGCGGAGCGTCGCGCCGCCTGCGCGCCGCTCGAGCCCCGATGCGCTCGCGCCTCCCGCTTCGCTCGCTCGGCGCCGCCGCGCTCCTCCTGCTCGGCGCGGAGGTGGCCGTCGCCCAGCCCGTGCCCGTCATCGAGGCCGGCCGCGAGGCGGAGGTGCAGGCGCTCTTCGCGCCGCTCGAGCTGGGCGATCCGCTGCCGGAGGGCTGGCGCTTCGAGACCATCGCCATCGGCGCGACGGCGATCCGGGCCGGGGCGATCCGCGGCGAGGGCGAGAGCGTCGAGGAGGCCGCGCTCGTCCTCCGGCACCCGGACGACCCGGAGGCCGGCTCCCACCGCACCGCCAGCTTCGCCATCGCCTTCGAGGGGCCCCGCGCACCGCTCGCCCCCCTCGCGCGCGCGGTCGGCGAGCACGACGAGGGCGGCTTCTGGCGGGTCGAGGCGCGCCCGCGCGGCGAGGACGGATCGCCCTTCGGGGCCGGGCGGCCGACGCGCGACCTCGGCGCGCTCACCCTCCTCGGGCTCTTCTTCCTGGGGGTCCTCGCCCTCGCGTTCCGAGCGGCCGCTCGGCAGGACGACCCCGATCCGATGCCGGCCGGTCGCGTGCGCCTGCTGCTCCTCGGGATCGCCCTCGCTGGCGCCGCCGTGCGCCTGACGATGGCCCCGCGCATGCTCCTCGGCGCCTGGGTCTGGAGCCGCTGGACGCGCCTCCACATCGACCTCTGGGAGAGCCCGGAGCTCCCGGCCCTCGCCGGACGCCTCGGCGCCCGCTGGAGCGAGATCGACGTCCTCACGGCGAGCGGTCTGGCCTTCGCGCTCCTCACGCCCTTCGCGGTCTTCGCCCACGGCCGCCACCTCCTCGGCGGGCGGCGCCGGGCGCTCTACGCGGCGCTGATCGTGGCCGCCTTGCCGATGCACGTGCGCTTCTCGTTCAGCGAGGTCGCGTTCATCCCCTCGATCGTCTTCTCCTCGACCCTCTTCGCGCTCGGCCACACGGCCCTGAAGGATCCGGCGCGGCCGGCCCGGGTCTCGGCCTGGCTCCTCCTCGGGCCCGTCACGGCCGGCGTCATGGTCGCGCGCCCGCTCAACGCGCTCTTCCTCCTCCTCTTCGCCGGGCTCCTCCTCGGGCTCGTCCCGAGCGCCTCGCGGCGGCGCCGGCTCCTCGTCGCGGCCCCGGTGCTCCTCGTGGGCGGCGTGCTCTCGATCACGCACCTCTGGGCCCACTACGCGCGGAACGTCCGCGAGGGGGCGTCCATCGAGGTGGTCTGGAAGGCGCTGCGGCTGCTCTTCGACGTCGAGGCGAACGCGCTCTGGAACCCGGCGATCACGCCGACGCTCCTGCTCTTCGTGGCGGTCGGGGGCGCCATCGTGCTGCGTCGCCCCGGCGGCCAGGAGCGGCGACGGGGCGCCTTCCTGCTGGTCTGGCTGGCGGTCTTCTTCGCGACGCACGCCTACGTGGTGCCGCGCGCGCCGGCGATGCAGGCCCGCTATCACCTCCACCTCGTCGTGCCCTTCGCGTTCCTCGTCGCGGTCGGCCTGGAGGCGCTCGGCCGCGCGCGCCCGCGCCTGCTCTGGCCGCTCGTCGCCTACGTGGCGCTGGCGCCGCTGATCCACGCGGGCTTCATCCGGGACGTGGGCTTCAACGACCACCGCGAGGTCACGCTCGTCCACCGGGCCGCCGCCCGGCTTCCGGATGGGTGCGTGGTGATCGAGCGCGAGGGGCCCGAGGGCGCGATCGGCGCGCGCTTCCGGCGGGTGGGCTCGGTCGTCGAGGAGGGCGAGCGGGGGCAGCGCTTCGAGGTGCACACGGTGAGCGACGGCGGTCCCTTGCCGGAGGGCGTGCGACGCGCGCTCGAGGCGCCGCCCGCCTGCCTGGCGTACTACGAGGGGCTCGCGTGCTTCTCCGAGAAGCGGCCGGGCGAGCCGATCTCACCGGTGTGCGCGCGCATCCGCCGGGCCGCGCGCTGGCGCCGGGTGGTCGACGACCACTTCGAGAGCCGCCCCTACGACTCGAACCTCGCGCGGGGCTTCGGCCCGACCGAGGCGCATCTGCGGCTCACGGTCTACCGAGCCGAGGCGCGCTGAGACGGGCGGTGGGCCGAGCCCCTCGAGCCAGCGCGGAACGCGACGCGGCGGCTCTCCCGCTCGAGGCGCGGCCAGCGCTCTTCGGGGCGACGCCGATTCGGCCACCACCGTCGGCGCGACGGCCCGGGGCGACCGTTCCGGGGCGGCGGCTCGCGGGGCGACCCGAAGCTCACGATGGCGAGAATCGATGGCGCCCTTCTGGAGCGCGCCTCCTGGGTCGTCATCTCGCGGAGCAGGTGGGGGAGCGCCGGTCCGCCGGGGTCCGCAGTCAGCCGCGGAGCGCGACGCCGCGGAGGCCTGCGCCGTCCGCGAGGGCCACGACCTCGTCCGGGAGCGCCAGCGCAGCGCCCTCGAAGGGCGCCTCGAGGTCGAGCCGCGCCTGCACGGCGCCGGTCCCGGCGTCGACGAGGTAGAGGTGCTCGTCGCTCGCGGGCCAGGCCACGTGCGCGCCGAGGGTGCAAGGCACTGCGACGGCGTCCGAGCTCGGGTAGTGCGCCGAGTGAGCCGTCCAGCGGAGCGCGCCGCTCGCGAGGTCGAGCGCGTGGAGGCTGCCGTTCATGTCCGGCACCCAGGCGAGCGCCTCCCCGAGCGCGGCCCGACCGGGCTCGGCCTCCCAGACGTCCTCCTCGTCCTCCTCGTCGAGCACGCCGTCGCGCTCCGCGACCTCCCGGAGATCGCGCGCCGGGAGCGGCGTCCGCCAGATCGGTGCGCCCTCGCGCACGGCGACGACGGCGTCGCCCACGCTCGTCACGAGGAGCGGCCCGCGCTCGCTCATGGGCCCGTTGGCCGCGAGCGCCGTCTCCCGGCGGACCGCACCGCCGAGCGCGTGTTCGGTCACGCCGTCCGCGTCCCGGGTCCAGGCGCGCGCGCCGTCGGCCGCGACCATGGCGCGGCGGCGATCCAGCGGGCGCACGCCGAGGGAGGCGCCGTCCTCCACCCGCACGCTCTCGAGCACGAAGCGGCCCTCTCGCGAGAGCGTGGCGTGGGCTCGTTCGCCCGCCGCGAAGACGCGCGCCACCCGGCCCGCCTCGAGCTGACGCCGCCAGCGGGGCGCGCCGTCCAGGAGCCCGTAGCCGACGAGCTGCCAGCCGCGGCCCCGCCGCCCCTCCGCCGCGACGACGTGGCCCCCGGCGAGCGCGAAGGCCCGGGCGCCGCCCACCGTGCGCCAGCGCAGCCGGGGCGCGTCCTCGCCGAGCGCGAAGCAGAGGAGCGCGCCGGCTCGGCTGAGCGCGACCAGCGCGTCGCCGGCAGCGCGCGCGAAGCGGAGCGGCGTGTGGGGTTCGAGGTGCCAGGCGAGCTCGAGCTTCACTGGCCGGAGCCTACACGCTCTGGCGCCCGGAGCCCCTCCGCGTCATCGCCACCGGCGCCCCCCGCCCCGCCACCGGCCGCCCCGGATCCTCCGGCCCCTCCTCCCAGCGAGTCCTGCGGACACACAGCCGGGCAAGCCAACTACACGAACCCATTGATGAAATGTCGCCACGCCGATCGCTCCGAGCGTCGCTCCGGGCCCTGCCGGAGCCAGCGCCGAGAAATAACTGACCCCAGGTCATCAAAACCCTCAACACGAGTCCTGCGGACGCAACCCCGCGGAAGCCAACCACCTGAATCCATTGATGAAGCGGCGCCACGTCGAGTGCTCCGAGCGTCGCTCCGGGCCCTGCCGGAGCCAGCGCCGAGAAATAACTGACCCCAGGTCATCAAAAACTCCAACACGCGCCCTGGGGACCCACCTCCGCGGAAGGCAACCCACAGAATCCATTGGGCTCTTCGCGGAGCCAGGCCGCCGCGGCGCGTCACCTCGCGGCTGGGAGAGCCCGCCGCCCTTCAACAACTGACCTCGAGTCAGCTACGCTCCACCCCACGCTCACTCCTCCACGCCACGGAGGGGCGTCCAATGCCAGCGCCCGCACGCGCCGCAGCGTTCGTAGCGCCGGTGCGGGAAGTTCAGCCCGAAGATGGGGCGGTCGTAGACGGCGTCGCAGCTCGGACAGCGGGCGCGCCCGAGGAACGCCCGGCGCTTGCCGCCGCGCCGCGTGTGGGCGAGGCGGAGCGCGGCGAGCGCGCCGAGCAGGAAGAGCTGCAGCCAGATGGCGCTGACGACGAGCCAGTCCTTTTTAGCAAGCCCGAAGGCGCCGACCTCGCCGAGGATGACCGGGAGGTTCAGGAGCGCGTGGAGGGCCATGCTCGCGAACAGGCCGAGGGCGAGGCGCCCGGCGCCCCGACCGAGCTGGTGGATGGCCGCAGCCGTGAGCGCGCCGTGGAGGAAGCAGACGATGGCGCGCTCGCCGATGAAGCCGCTGAGCGCGTGCCAGGGCAGGTCCCGCACGGCCGGGCTCGCGGAGCCGAGGTGTGCGAGGAGGACGATCTCGCCGAGGCCGAAGCCGAGCCCCACGGCCATCGCGAGCGGGACGCGGGCCCCTTCGTGCGCCGGGGCGAGGCGCGCGCGCCAAGCGGGGACGGCCCACACGAGGAGGAGGGGGAAGACCTTGCCGAGCTCTTCGCTGAGAGGGGCCTCGATGGCGAGTAACGCGGCGAGGAGGGGGCTCCGGGCGAGGGCGTCGGGCGCGTGGGCGGCGAGGGCCTCGGCGCCACTCGGATCGAAGCGTTCGGCCAGGGCGCGCCAGAGCGGGCGGAGGAGCGGCCCGCGGACGCCGTAGAGGAGCAGCGCCGCCATGGGGAGCTGGAGCGCACCGAAGAGGAGGAGCTGGCGCCGCTGGGCGGGACGGGACGCTGCGCGGATGACGGGCACGAGGACCGCGAGGGCCAGCGCGACGGCCACGGCGGCGGCGATGGCGTAGCCTCGCGTCAACGTCCCCCCCACGCTGCGTGGCTACCGCGAGCGCGGCCCCGGGGTCCAGCGCGCCCCTCCGAGCCGCGCACCAGCGCGCCCCTCCGAGCCCTGCGGCGCAACGGTGCGTTCCGAGCTCCGCCCTTTCGGAGGGCGCCGGCCTCCCCCAGGGTCGTGGCATGGGTCACATGATCGAGGGCGAGTGGCGGGCCGGCGGGCTCGGGGTGAACGACGAGGGAGTCTTCGAGCGAAAGGCGACCAGCTTCCGTGATCGCGTCCGCGCCGAGGAGGTCGAAGCCGGGCGCTATCGGCTCTACGTGTCTTACGCCTGCCCCTGGGCGCACCGCTGCCTGATCGTGCGCGCGCTCCGAGGCCTCGAGGACGCCATCGACGTGAGCGTCGTCCACTGGTTCATGGGGGAGGACGGCTGGAGCTTCGACCCGGAGGCGCACGTGCCGGTGGGGCTGCCCGGCTCGGGCGCCGGCGTCGTCCCGGACCCGGACGGCGCGAGCTTCCTGCGCGAGGTGTACCGGCGCGCGAAGGCCGACTACACCGGGCGCGTCACCGTCCCCGTGCTCTGGGATACGAAGGAGCGCCGCATCGTGAACAACGAGTCGCGCGAGATCGTGCGCATGCTCGACGACGAGTTCCGCGGGCTCGGCGACCCGGAGACGCATTTCCATCCGGCGGCCTTGCACGAGCGGATCGAGGCGGCGATCGACGCGATCTACGAGCCGATCAACAACGGCGTCTACCGGGCCGGCTTCGCGACGGCGCAGGCGGCGTACGAGCAGGCCGTGGGCGAGCTCTTCGGAGCGCTGGACCACTGGGAAGGCGTGCTGGAGGAGCAGGAGTGGCTCTGCGGTGACCGGATGACCGAGGCGGACATCTTCCTCTTCACGACGCTGATCCGCTTCGAGCCCGTCTACCACTACCACTTCAAGTGCAACCGGAAGCGCCTCCGCGACTACCCGCGGCTCTGGCGCCACACGCGGCGCATCTACGCCCTCCCGGGTGTCGCCGAGACCGTCGACTTCGAGCACATCAAGCGCCACTACTTCACGAGCCACGAGAGCGTGAACCCGAGCCGCGTGGTGCCCGCCGGCCCCGAGCTCGACCTCTCGCTCTGACTCCCGTGCGGGTCTCCGGACCCCTGCCTGGCTGTCCTGCGGACCCCTGGCTGGCTGTCCTGCGGACCCCTGCCTGGCTGTCCTGCGGACCCCTGCCTGGCTGTCCTGCGGACCCCTTCCTGGCTGTCCTGCGGACCCCTTCCTGGCTGTCCTGCGGATCGGCTCCGGCTCAGGGCTCGGGGACGGGGGCGACCTCGATGCGGTCGCGGCCCTTTCGCTTGGCGGCGTAGAGCGCCTCGTCGGCGCGGCGGTCGAGCTCCGAGGGCGTCTCGTCAGGCCTCCAGAGGGCCACGCCGACGGAGACGCGCTGGTCCACGAGGAGGGGACCGCCATCGGGACCGTGGTGATCGTCGAGGCGGATCGGGTTGTCGGCCATGCTGTGGCGCACGCGCTCGGCGGCGGCCCGGGCGACCTCGAGATCGCAGTCGGGGAGGACGAGCACGAACTCCTCACCGCCGCGGCGGATGAAGACGTCCCGGCGCCGCACCAGGCGACGCACGCGCTGGGCGAAGACGCGCAGAACGGCGTCGCCGGCCGCGTGGCCGTGCTCGTCGTTCACGCGCTTGAAGTGGTCGAGGTCCATGGAGAGGAGGGCGAGGGGCTCCTGGAGCTCGCGGGCGATCTCCATGGCGCGCGCGAGGACGGGCTCGAGCTGGCTGCGGTTGAGAGCGCCAGTGAGCGCGTCGGTGATGGCGATGCGCTGGAGGCGCGCCCGCTCGAGCGGCGGCACGGCGCAGTTGGCGAGGAGGCGAGAGAGCACCTCGTCGTCGGGGCTGAAGTGGCGCGGCGCGGCGCTGGTGATCGTGAGGCAGCCGATGACGCGCCCTGCGGAGAAGAGCGGGATGGCGAGGAGCGAGCCGATCTCGTAGCCCTGGTCGGCGTAGCGCACGAAGCGCGGGTCGGCGGCCGTGTCGTCCACGCGGGCGAGGGCGCCGTGCTCGATGACCCAGCCGGCGACGCCCTCCCCCCGGCGGAAGCGCATCGGCGCCATGCCCGCACCCTCGCCGCTGCGGGCGCCCGTGAGGAGCTCCGAGCCGGACTCGTCGAGGATGCGGAGCGAGGCGTGCTGGCCCTCGAAGAGCTCGAGGGCGGCGTCGGTGACGGCCTGGAGGGCGTCGTCGAGGTCCACGACCCGCTCGGTGAGGGCGCGGGTGAGGTCGACGAGGATTCGGAGGGCCTCTTCGGCGCGACGCACCGCGCAAGGATGGGGGCCCCGGCCGCGGCTGGCCAGCGACAATCCGTTGCGCGGCCAGCGCGGGAGGCGCGGGCGCGGCAGGCGGAAGAGAGCCTCGAGCGAGGGTGCCATGGGCCTGCATACGGGGCGGGTGTGACGATCGTCCCTTCGCGCACGGAGCGCCGCGCGAGGGCGCCCGGCTCACATCAGCGCGAAGCCAACCGAGAGCTCCGCGCCCCAGCGCGTCGTGCCCACGAGGCCGACCTCGGCGCTGGCCGTGGCGAAGAACCACTCGCGCACGTGGAGGCGCGCGCCGGCGCGGAGGGCGAAGCCGAAGCTGCGGGCCTCCAGCTCGTGGGCGTCGCCGTCGAGCTCGAGGGTCGCGCGGGTGAAGTCGATGGAGCCGAGCAGATCGAGGAAGGGCGCGACCGGGCCCACGGGCAGCTCGCCGCCGATGCCGAAGCGGAGCGAGAAGGGCTTCAGCTCGGTGATGGAGAGCTCGCGTCCGTCGGCGAGGGTGCGGCGGGTGTCCTCCACGTCGTAGGCGGTGAAGGGCACGTCGACGCCGGCGGTCATGCGAACGTAGGCGACGACGAGGCGCACGTCGTAGCGGAGGCCGAGCGCGGGGACGGGGGCGTCGAAGGGGGCGCCCTCGAGGGCGCCGGCAGGGAGACCCTGGGTGCCGCTCCAGCGGAGGTCGCCGTAGCGGCGCTGGCCGGCGAGGAAGCCCATGGAGAGCTCGAAGTGGTCCCACTCGGCGAGGGATTCGTCGTCGAGGGGCGCGGGGGCGGGGGCGGCGTCCGCGTCCGCGTCCGCTTGGGCGGGGGAGCAGAGGGCCAGGCCGGCGAGGGCAGCGAGGGTGAGGGCCGCGTCCGCGCGGCCGGGGCGAAGTAGGGTCGTGAGCCAACGAAGCATGGATTCCACCTCCGGCCGGGTCTTCTTCAGGCGGCGTGCCAGCGGGGGGCGCGAAGGCGAGGAGGCGGCGGGGAAGCCGGTGGGAGCAGGGGAGAGGGTGGGAGCGCGAAGGGGGTTGCGCAGGTGTGTAGGAGGCGCGCCAGGGCGGCGGAGTCCGACCGTGCCCTGAGTTCACGGTCGCTCGAGCGGCGCCGCCGGCGGAGCAGCCACGCGTCCTGCGGACGCCTTCCCACGCGTCCTGCGGACCCCTCACGCGCCCTGCGGACCCCTCACGCGTCCTGCGGACCCCTTCACTCGCCCTGCGGACCCCTCACGCGTCCTGCGGACCCCTTCACGCGTCCTGCGGACCCCTCACGCGTCCTGCGGACCCCTTCACGCGTCCTGCGGACCGCTCCGGGTCCGGCGCGTGGTATGTCCGAAGCATGACGGCCTTCGAGGGCGACTTCCTGCCACCGGGGTTGGCCGTGCTGAGGCGGCCCTACCCGATGGCCGGCCCGGGCCGCGTGGAGTTGCACGCGGAGGGGCTGCGGCTCGTGGGGCCGCGCCTCCGACGAGGCGGTGGCTTCCTCGGCTGCCTCGCCTTCGTGCTCGTCTTCTTCGGCGGCATCTTGCTGCTCGGCGCCCTGGCCGGTGGCGCGTGGGTGCAGGAACGCGCGTCGGACGTGGTCGCGCTGATCGTCTTCCTGCCGGCGCTCTTCACCGCGTGGCTGGTCCAACGGCTCTGGATCCAACGGCACCTGCGGGGCGCGTCGCCGGCGGTGACGCACGACATCCCCTGGGCTCTCGTCGGGGGCGTGCAGAGTGGCGGCGGGCGCGAGAGCGAGGTTCTGATCGTACCGATCCGGGGGCGGGGCGACCTCTATTTCCGACCGGCCGATCGGAGCGGCTTCCTGCACGCCATGCGCCGAAGCTGAGCGAGCAGCGCCTCCAGCTCGCAGGAGCGCGCTCGTGTAGCCTCCGGCCATGGAGCCGCTCCCCACGCCCCTCGTCGACGCCGACTGGCTCGCCCGGTACCACCGAGCCGTGCGCCTTCTCGACTGCCGGGTCGGGCCCGACGCCGAGGCTCGTTTCGCGGCCGGGCACCTTCCCGGCGCCGTTTGGGCGGACCTCGAGCGCGACCTCTCCGCGCCGGGTGAGTTCGCCGTGGGCGGACGCCACCCGCTCCCCTCGCTCGAAGATTGGTGCGCGACGCTCGGGCGCTGGGGCGTCGGTCCCGAGACGCTGGTCGTGGCCTACGACGACCGTGGGGGCATGCTCGCGGCGGCGCGCGCCTGGTGGATGGTGCGGGCCGTGGGACACGACGCCGTCGCCGTCCTCGACGGTGGGCTACAGGCCGCCTTCGCCGCTGGCCTCGCGCCGACGGCCGAGCCGCCGACGCTCGAGCCACGGCTGCCGTACCCGGCAAGTGCCTGGCGGCTGCCGACGGTGAATGCCGGGGACGTCGAAGCCCACCGCACCGACCCGGCGCACCGCCTGATCGACGTGCGCGCCGCCGAGCGCTTCGCTGGCGAGGTCGAGCCCATCGATCCGATCGCCGGTCACATCCCGGGCGCCATCAACCTGCCGTGCGCGGCTCAGCTCCAGCCCGATGGGCGCTTCCGCCCCGCCGCTGCGCTCCGCGCCGAGCTCGAGCAGGCCCTCGGCGACGTCCCGCCCAGTCGCGCGATCCTTCAGTGCGGCTCGGGGGTCACGGCCTGCCACACGCTCCTCGGCATGGCGCACGCCGGCCTCGACGGCGCCGCCCTCTACGTCGGGAGCTGGTCCGAGTGGTGCCGCTCGGACCGCCCGCGTGAGCCCGACGCGAGCTGATCACCACCGCCGGTCGCGTTGCGACCCACCATCCGCTCCTCCGCGCTCCCGCTCCGAAGACGGCCGCGGTCTACCTCGGCTCGCTTCGCCCCCGCGCCAGCGGGGAGCGCCCCCGCCAGCGGGGAGCGTCCGCAGCCCCCCTGGCGTCCGCAGGACACCTCCTCGCGTCCGCAGGACGCCTGGGCCCGCGCGGGCGCTGCCGAGGCGGCGGGGCCGGCGAGCGGGGCC
>PABA01000097.1 GCA_002699025.1 Sandaracinus sp.
CGCGCCGACGGCCGCGGCGCTCGCACGGAGCGAGACGGGCGCCGCCGGCTCCGAAGACGCGCCCGCGACGCCCCCGGACGCGGGCGCCGCCCGCGAAGCCCCGCGCGAGCGCCGCGCGACCACGATGCGCCCCCGCCGCCCGCGACCGAGCACGATGCGCCGCCTCTGGCGCTGGTGAGCCCCATCCGGCCCACGCCCCGCCCCCGGGCGAGCGCGTTGTCGTCCGGAGGTCTCTGGCGCCGACGACCGCGCGGCCCGCCCCAGCGCCCCCGCGCCGGCGCTCACGCCAGCAGCACGCTCGCGTCCCCTTCGCTCGCCACCCCGCTCGCCTCCCCGATGTCCGGGCTCAGCCCGTAGCCCGCCGCGATCGCGTTGTAGAGATCGATCGCGTTCATCCGCCGGTCCGTGTGGAAGCCGCTCCGGAAGCGCCCGCCTCCGCCGAAGACCGCGTGGAAGACGTTCTCCTTCGAGTGGTTCCAGCCGTACTCGGTCCCCACCACCACCGTCGCGTTCTTCAGCACCGTCTCCCCGTTCGCGTCCGGGAAGGCCGGGTCGTCCATCTGCTCCAGGAAGTACGCGATGTTCGACTGCGCGAAGTGCTGATAGAGCCGCGCGTGGTGCGGCTGGTTGCCGTGGAAGTAGCTGTCGTGCTGCGAGTCCCCGGGGAAGTCCGTGCTCTCGCCCAGAGCCGAGTAGCTCCCCTGCAGGTTCGTGTGCCCCCCCGCGGACTCGAACATCAGGTTGCCGAAGCGCACCAGGTCACAGCGGAGCGCCACCGCCCAGAGATCCGCGTGCAGCCGATAGACCTGCTGGAACTCGCGCCAGTCGATGCTCGGCGCCGCCCCGCCGGTCCCGTAGGTGAAGCGGTCGTAGTCGGCGATGGGCGGGTCGCTCGGCCGCGCCGGGAGCGCGCAGCCGGCGGCCATCGGGTCGTCCCCACCGCCCATGTCGATGACCTCGTCCGAGGGCGCGAGCTGCCGCTCGATCTCCCGGATCGAGCTCAGGTGCTGCTCGAGCTTCAGCTTCGACGCGGGCCCGAGCGGCGAGCGATCCCCGCGGTAGTGCCGGTACTCGTCGAGCACCGTGTCGAGCACGCTCCGCTGGATGCGCGCCTCCCGGCGCAGGGCCTCGAGGTCCGCGTCCGGCGGCGTCCCCGGGTCGGGCTCGGGCATCACGGCCCCGAAGACCCGGTCGAAGACCTCCGAGGGGCGCTTCACCGGCGGCCGCGGCGAGCCGTCCGCGTTGTAGACCCGCAGCGCCTGGGCGTCGCAGGCCCCCCGCCGCCACCAGAGCCCGCTCACGAGCGTCGGCGCCGTCGGGTCGAGCGCCGCGCGGATCTTCTGGTCGATGGATGGGCCCCCGGCGACGTTCACGCTCCGCTGGCGCTCGCCCACGAAGACCACCGTCGAGGTGTTGCAATGCGCGCCGCCCTCGTCCCCCTGCCCCACGTTCACGCTGAAGAAGGCGCCGTCGTCCGCGAAGGGGGCGTAGGGCGCGAGCGGCCCGTCGAAGTCACGCTGCCAGCTCGGATCGAGGCCGAGGCCGAAGAAGCAGGTCACGACCCGGTCGGGCACGCCGTCGCCGGGCGCGCCGTAGGCCCGGCCCGCCAGCGAGAGCTCCTCGAGGAAGGGCAAGGCGATGGCCACCGTGCCCGCGCCGCGGAGGAAGCGCCGCCGCGAGACGGCCCGCGCCGCCTTCCGCGTCTCCGCCGAGCGCGCCGTCTTCGTCTTCTTCGTCGTCCAGAACGCCATGCTCACTCCGGGACCCGCTGCGTGCGGAAGAGATCGTGGGTCGCCAGCGCGCGCAGCAGGTCCGCCCGCGAGCCCTCCTCGCCGACCGCCTCGGCGAGCTCGACCACGGCGCCGATCTGCCCGCTCTCGAGCGTCGCGCCGAGCGCCTGCTCCGCGTGCCGCTGCACCAAGCAGCGCCGCGCCCGCGGGTGCGCCGCGACGAGCCCGAGGTACTCGCCGAGCCCCGCGTAGGCGACCTCCGCGCCGTCCGCGTCCAGGCTCGCCGGGAGCCAGCCGCGATCGTCGAGCGCGTTGCCGTGCTCGTCCTCCTCGCGGAACGCCCCGCGGAAGTCGTAGCGCTCGAAGGCCAGCGCGAGCGGGTCGAACTGCGCGTGGCAGGCCGCGCACTCGGCGCGCATCAGCCGCCGCTCGAAGACCTCCCGATCGGAGGCCGTCTCCGGGAGCGCCGCCGCGAAGGCGTCGATCTCGTCCTGGAGCGAGGCGGGCGGGTCGGGCGGCGAGCCGCAGAAGACCTGGTGCTGGAGGAAGAGCCCGCGCGCGACGATGGCGCCGCCGTCGGCGTTGGTCATGCCGGCGATCACCCCGGGCTGGCCGAGGAGCCCGCCCCGCCCATCCAGCCCGCTCAGGTCGTAGGCCCGCACGCCCTCCCCCGCCGGCTCGAGGCCCCAGGCCTCCGCGAGGGCCGGCGTGAGGAAGGCGCGCTCGGCGTCGAAGAGCCCGTAGAGGGGCGCCCCCCGCCGCGCGTGGTCGTCGTAGAAGGCGACGGCGGAGGCCATCAGCTCGCCCTTCCGCCCGTCCTCGTCGGGCAGGCTCGCGAGGCGCGCCCAGTCGACGACGAAGCGCTCGGTCACCCGCGCGACCTTCGCCTCGTCCTCGAGCATGCGCTCGACCTGCGCCGCGATCCCCGCGGGCTCGTCGAGCTCGCCGGCCTCGGCGGCGTCGAGCAGGGCCTCGTCCGGCGCCGACGCCCAGAGCGCGTAGCTCAACCGCGAGGCCATCTCGTAGCCCCCGAGCGTGCGCACGTTCGCGTCGCCGTCCCCGTCGCCGCGCCCAGCCAGCTCGTCCTGCAGCAGGTAGAGGAAGCCCGGCGACTGGAGCATCGCCTCGGCCACGGCCCGCGCCGCCCGCTCCCAGCCGACCTCCTCCGCGGCCACCGCCGCGAAGAGCGCCTCGAAGGCCGCCTGTTCGCGCGCGTCGAGGGGTCGCCGGAAGAGGCGCCGGCCGACCTCGCGCACCGTGTCGCGGGCGCAGGCCTCGCTCGGGTCCGCGCAGCCGGCGACCTCGAGGAAGCCGACGAAGGCCGGGTCCGCCGTCACCTCCCGGGCGACCGCGTGGTAGCCGCGCACGTGATCGGGGAGCACGGTCTGGCCCGAGCCGATGTTCACGAAGCCCTCGAGGGGCCGGTCGACGGGCACCTCCTCGAGGGCCGCGCCGGGCGCGACGCCGGTCACGTCCGCGAGCGTGTGGGCGAGCTCCTCGCGGGTCAGGCGCCGGGCCAGCGGGTCGAGCGGCCGGAGCTCCGGCGCCTCCCAGCCCGGGTCGTCGGGATCCCCGGGATCCCCGGGCCCGCCCGGTCGCTCCGGATCGTCGCCCGCGCCGGGCCCGCCGATCGTGCCCGTGCAGCCGAGGGCGACCCCCAGGAGGGCGGCGAGGAGGACGGCGAGGCGGGGGGAGGAGTCCACGGTCTCCAGCCTGCGGGGCGCCGCGCCGCCGGGCCGTTACGGCGCCGTCGTGGTTCGAAGGCCCCGAAACCGCGGAGGCTTTCCGTCCCGCCGGGCGCGGCGCGTGGTGGGCGGCCCCGCGAAGTGCTACCTCGCCGCGCATGTCCCTGGTCGTCCTCGAGGACCTCTCGCTCCATCTCGGCGGCAAGCGCATCGTGGAGGACCTCTCGCTGCGCATCGCGGAGCAGGATCGCATCGGCCTGATCGGCCCGAACGGGTCCGGCAAGAGCACCCTGCTCCGCCTCATCAGCGGCGAGCAGATGCCCGACGGCGGCCAGGTCCGGCCCCGCAAGGGCGTGCGCATCGGCTACCTGCCGCAGGACGTCGCCCTCGAAGGCGGGCGCACGCTCCGCGTCTTCATCATCGAGAGCGTCCCGGGCCGCGCCACCATCGAGGACGAGCTCGCCGAGGCGGAGAAGACCCTCGAGGCGCTCACGGACCAGACGGACCTCCCCGACTACGAGGACCGGATGATGGAGGCGGCCGGCCGGGTCGGCGAGCTCCACGAGCGCATCGCCGACTTCGAGCGCCTCTACAGCGAGCACGAGGCGCTGAAGATCCTCGCCGGCCTCGGCTTCAAAGACGAGGACCACGAGCGCGACCTCGGCGAGTTCAGCGGCGGCTGGAAGATGCGCGCCGTCCTCGCCTCGCTCCTCTTCCAGCGCCCCGATCTGCTGCTCCTCGACGAGCCGACGAACCACCTCGACATGCCGTCCGTGGCCTGGCTCTCGGACTTCCTGAAGAGCTACGACCGCGCCTTCGTGCTCATCAGCCACGACCGCGAGTTCCTCAACGAGCAGATCAACCGGGTCGTGAGCTTCGAGGTCGAGGGCGTGCGCCAGTACACGGGCGACCTCGATCGCTACGCGCGGCAGCGCGAGGAGGAGCGCGTGCTCCTCGAGAACCGGGCGAAGAACCTGCAGCGCGAGAAGGAGCAGATGGAGCGCTTCATCAAGCGCTTCCGCGCGAAGGCCACGAAGGCCAAGCAGGTGCAGAGCCGGGTGAAGAAGCTCGAGAAGATGGACGACGTCGAGCTCTACCAGGAGCGCGCCGTCATGAGCTTCCGCTTCCCGCCCTCGGAGCGCGCCGGCAAGACCGTGCTCGAGGCGAACGGGCTCTCCAAGAGCTACGGCGACCACGAGGTCTTCCACGACGTGGACCTCCGCGTGGACCGCGGCGATCGCATCGCGCTCCTCGGCGTGAACGGCGCCGGCAAGACGACCCTGCTCCGCATCCTCGCCAGCGAGATCGAGGCGAGCGCCGGCGAGTACGCCTACGGGCACAAGACGAAGGTCAGCTACTACGCCCAGCACCACGCCGAGGCGCTGAACGAGAAGCAGGACGTCTACCAGGCCGTGGCCTCGGCCGCCGAGGGCGCGCCCCACCAGCAGGTGCGCGCCGTCTGCGGCGCCATGCTCTTCGGCGATCGGGAGATCGAGAAGAAGATCGGCGTGCTCAGCGGGGGCGAGCGCGCGCGCGTGGCGCTGGCGCAGATCCTCATCGACCCGGGCAACGTGCTGCTCATGGACGAGCCGACGAACCACCTCGACCTCGAGTCGAGCGAGCGGCTCGCGGACGCGCTCGACACCTTCGACGGGACGCTCCTCTTCGTCAGCCACAACCGGGCCTTCATCCGGAAGCTCGCGAAGACCATCTGGTTCGTCGAGGACGGGAAGGTGGTCGTCTACCCGGGCTCGCTCGACGACTACATGGCCAAGTGCCGCCTCGAGGGGCTCGACCCGGCGGCGGCGGCCGTGCAGGACGCGGCGGCGGCGAACCTCGGGAGCGGCGGGGCGGACACGAAGAAGGAGACGGCCGCCGAGGCGAAGGCGCCGGAGCCGAAGCGCTCGCGCGCCGAGGAGAAGGCGCGCAAGCGGGAGGAGGCCGAGCGGCGGCGGAAGCTGAACGCGAAGCTGAAGCCCCTGAAGAAGCGCGCCGCCGAGCTCGAGAAGCGCATCGCGAAGCTCGAGAAGGCGCAGGGGGAGCGCGAGGCGAAGCTCGCGAACCCGGCCGAGCTGGGAGACGGGGAGCAGGCGAAGGTGAGCGCCGACTACGGGCGCGCGCAGGTCGAGCTCGAGGTCGCCATGGAGACCTGGGCCGAGGTCCAGGAAGAGATCGAGGGCCTCGAGGCGAGCGCCTCCTAGGACCGCGGCCGGGAGACGCGGGCTGTGTGGCCTCGACGGCTCGGGGTGGCGGACGAAGCGCCACGAAGAGCCACGCCCCGCGGGCGGCGCCGGGCAGGCTCGATCAGTCCTGGAGCTTCGAGCGCAGCGTGAGCACCGGGCAGTGCGCGTGGCGGACGACGCGCTCGGCGACGCTGCCGATCATCATGCGCCGCAGCCCCGTGCGGCCGTGCGTCGAGATGACGATCAGGTCCACGCCTTCCTTCTCGGCGTAGTCCACGATGCCCTTCGCCGGCGACTCGCTCACGACGAGCGCCGTCTTCACCTTCGCCAGGTCCCCGAGGCGCTGCTCCACGAGCTCGCGCATGGCGCCGTGGATCTTCTCCTCCTCGTCCTTCGGGATGCCGTGGCCGTACTCGAGGCCCGGCTCGCCCCCGAAGAGGACGCCGCGCGGGTCGTAGATGTGGACCAGCGTCAGCTTCGCGTCGTTCTGCGCCGCGATCTGGTGCGCGGCCTCGAGCGCGAGCTTGGACGCTTTCGAGAAGTCGGTGGGGACGAGGACGTTCTGCGTGAAGGTCTTGGTGGTCATGGCGCGGAAGGGACTCTCGCCAATGCGGGCCCGGCTGGCAAGCCGGCGCGCGCCCCGGACCTCGCTCCGGCGGCCCACGCCGTGGCGGCCCGGCCGCCGGGCCCGCCCGGGGACCCGGGCGCTCCGCTCGAGGGGCAGGGCTCACTCGCGCAGGGTCGCCCGATCCCCCGGGCGCACGGCCGCGGCGACCCCGGCCGCGACCTCGAGCACGGCCTCGGCGCGGTGACAGCGCGGCGTGGCGTCCCCCGCGGGGATCGCCGCCTCCACGGCCTCGACGACAGCGTCCGCGCGCACGAAGAGCGCGTCGATCGGGAAGCCCACGCCCTCGTTGACGATGCAGACCTCGTCCTCGCCGGGGAACGCGATCCACAGCCCGGCGTCCTCGGCGAGCGACTCCGCGCCCCGGAGCCCCTGCACCCGCTCGGCCGCCGTGCGCGCGACCTGCACGTGCACCAGGAGCCGGCGCGCGCCGTCCGGGCCCTCCACGACGGCGCGCGGGTCCTCCCCGCAGGCCACGCCGAGCCCGGCCGCCAGGGCGAGCAACGCGCGTCCTCGGAAGGACCGCCGCGCCCGCCCCATCAGAGCGAGCGCAGGAAGGCGAGCAGCTGCGCCCGCGCTTCGCCGTCGAGGGCCTCGTAGGCCATGCGCACGGCCGTGGCCTCCCCGGCGTGGGCCGCGATCGCCTCCTCGATGGTCCCGGCGCGGCCGTCGTGCCAGTAGGGCCCCGTGTCCCTCAGTCCCCAGAGCGGCGTCGTCCGGAACTCGCGCGTCGAGGCGTCGCCGCTGACGATCCCCTCGTAGCCCTCCTCCTGCACGTCGTGGAGCAGGATGTCGCTGTAGAGCGGGACCGTCGTCCCGTCCGCCGCCTCGAGCGTCGCGTGGCAGCTCGCGCAGCCGACCTCGCCGAAGAGCACCTCGCCGGCGTCCTCGGCCGCCATGTCGCGGCGCTGCCGGGCCGGCGGCGCGAGCATCGCCATGAAGAAGGTGAGCGCCTCGAGCTCCTCGACCGTCGCCTCCGGGTCCGGCACCTCGTCGTCGTCGGTCGCCAACCCGAAGGTCAGCCCCTCCTGCGGCGGCAGCGTGAGGCCGAGCTCCATGCTCATGGCGTCGCGCGTGAACTCGGCCGACGAGGGGATGTCCGCCTTCCAGCCGAAGCGGCCGAGCCGCCCGTCGGGCAGCACGTGAGCCCGCCCGGAGATCCCGTCCGCGTCCGCGTCCTCCGGATCGGCGAGCGCCATGATCGTCTCGACGGGGATCGCCTCCATCAGGCCCATGCCGAAGAGGGGCGGCGTCTGGCGCGCCTCGACGACGTTGGAGGTCGGGTCGAAGGGGGGCCGCCCGTGCCCGCTCCGCAGGAAGCGGTGCGCCATCGTGCCCCCCTCGGGCGCCGTGAAGACACCGTCCTCGATGCGCCCCTGGCGCGAGACGTCCACGTCGATGGGCCCGGCCCCGCCGATGGTCGGCTCGAAGTGGCAGCTCCGGCAGGCGTCGCCGTTGAAGCCCGGCCCGAGGCCGTCGCCCTTCGGCGTGTCGCGATCGAAGAGGAGGCGCCCGGCCTCGAAGAGCGCGCGCTCCGTCTCGTCGAGCGGGCGGAGCGGGCCGCCGAGCTCGCCCGGCGCGGGCATCTCGGAGCCCGGCGGGAGCAGGCCGGCGGTGATCTGCTCCCGGCCGCCGAGCGACTCGAGGAAGGTGATGACGAGCGCTCGCTCCTCGTCGCTCATGGCCACGTAGGCGTCCCGCGCCCCCGTCGCCTCGCCGCCGTGCATGCGGATCGCCTCGTCCAGCGTGTCGGCGCGCCCGTCGTGGAGGAAGGGGGCCGTGGCGGCGACGCCCCAGAGCGGCGCCGTGCGGAACTCACAGCCGCGCCCGCTCGACTCCGGGCAGCCGTTCGGGTCCTCGACCACGGTCCGGCCGGCGCGGCCCATGACGACGCCGTCGGCGAGCTCGGGCCCCATGTCGTGGAGGAGCAGGTCGCTGAAGGCGGGGATGCCGCCGCGCGGGCTCTCGAGCTGCGGGATGTGGCAGCCGGTGCAGTTCGCGTCCTCGAAGAGCGCGCGGCCCCGCTCGCTCTCCTCCGTGGGCGCGTCGGGTCGCGGCGGAGCGAGGAGCATGGCCCAGGAGACGAGGTCGAAGAGATCCTGCTCGGGCAGCTCCGGGTCGCAGACGTCGTCCGCGTCGACCGTGGGCTCGTCGGGCGCGGCCGCCTGGGCCTGCTCGAGGCCCCCGACGTCATCGCTCGAGAGCCCGCGGGTGGTGGGGCGAACCTCGGCGGGGCTCGGCACGGGGAGCGCGACCCGCAGCTCGTTCGAGAGCGGGTTCGAGGTGATGCCGAGGTGGTTGTTGAGCGGGCCGCGGATGAAGCCCTCGATGCTCACGGTCTGCGACTTCACGCCGAAGCGACCGACGAAGCCGCGGTCGAGGTTCGGGCGGCCGCTGATGCCGTCGCCGTCGCGATCCTCCGGATCGGCGTTGGCGAGGATGGCCGCCTCGTCGATCTCGGCGAGGAGCCCGACGCCGAAGAAGGGGATCGGGTTCCGGTTCGCGAAGTGGTTCGCGCGCGGATCCTCGGCGCGGCGCTCGGAGACGGCGCTCGCCGGGCCCATGCCGGGCGGCGCGCCCATCTCGCCGGTCGGGACGCCGCGCGGGTCGAGGCACTCGCCCATCTCGACCGACTCGACCTCGGAGAGCTCGAACTGGGGGAGCACGCCGTTGACGCCGAGCTCGACGCGGCTGCCGTCCGCGAGCTCCTGCCCGACGAGGAGGAAGTCGCGGTAGTGGCTCGCGCTGCCGCCGAAGGTGGGCTTCTCGTGGCAGGCGCCGCAGAAGGTGACGTTGAAGTGGGGGCCGAGCCCGTCCGCCGGGCTGAAGCGCTTGGTCGCGATCTGCTCGCCGCGGCGGAAGATCTCGAGCTGCTCGGCGGTCGCCGAGGGGAGCGGCTCACCGAAGCGCTCGGCGAAGATGCCGTCGGCGACCGGCACCGGGTCGTCGTCCTTGCAGCCCAGCGCGAGCGCCGAGAGCGTCAGCGTCAGCGCGAGGGCGCGGCTGCTCGTGGTGATCCCCATCCTCATGAGCCTCTCTTGCAACTCCACACCCTAGGACCACGCAAGACCGGGGCCAAGTCGGCGCGTGCCAGACCGGGCCACGGGCCACGCCGAGCGCGGTGCCTCTGCGGGGCCCCATCCTCCGTGCATCGCCGGCGGAGGCGGCTCTTCGCGTCGCGCCCGTGACCGGGCTCACGTGGGGCCCGGCGCGGGCGCGCGCCCCGATCGGGTGAGGTGAGGAGAGCGCGCAGCGTGCCCTTCCGGCGCGCTCCCGGCAGGATGCGCACGGCGTGGTCGCCCGGCGAGCGGCGAAGACGACGCAGGCGGGGATCGCCCCGCCCGGCCGGCGGGGTCAGTCGGCGTCGCTCAGGGCGCGGCTGTAGGCCAGCCCGCGGAAGTCGGGCCCGGCCGGATCGTTGAAGGAGCCGCCCACCGTCGTCAGCCGCGCGCCGTCCCCATGGATGGCGTGGAAGGCCATCGAGGTCTCCTGGTAGGGCTCGGTCAGCATCTCGCGCGTGTCGAAGTCGAAGGTCGCGATCTCGCCCTGCTCGCCGCACACGTGGATGACGTCGTCGGACCCCATCCACACGCCGTTCAGGCCCGGCAGCCCGGCCGGCTGCACGCGCCGCCACTCGCTCCCGTCCCAGGTGAAGACCCAGCCGTTGCCGCGCCCACCGACCACGGCGATCCGGTCCGGCCCCGTGCCCCAGATCGAGATCAGGTCCACGTCGGCGCCGACCAGCACCTCGCTCCAGGCGCTCCCGTCCCAGTGGATGACGGCGCCCTGCTGCCCGACGACCCAGACGTCGTCCGGGCCCGAGCCCCAGACCTTGAAGAAGGCGAAGACATTCGCCCGGCTCAGCTCCGGCGTCTCGACGGCCTCCCAGCTCGCGCCGTCCCAGTGGATCACCGTCGGCTCGCCGCCCGCGAAGGGCACGCCCCCGACGGCGTAGATGTCGTCGGGCGCGGCGCCCCAGACGCCCCAGAGATCCTGGTCCGTCGGCGAGTCCACCGTCTCCCAGGAGCTTCCGTCGCCGTGGACGATCACGCCGTCGTTGCCGACCATCCAGACGTCGTCCGGGCCGAAGCCCGTGACCCAGTTCAGGAGCGGCACGTCGACCCCGAGGTCGAGCTCGGCCCAGCCGTCCGCGTCCCGGCGCCAGACCACGCCGTTCGAGGGCTGGGGCGTCCCGCCGACCGTGTAGCTGACCTCGGGGGAGGGGCCCCAGACGCTGAGGAGCCAGCCGACCTCGGAGGCGTCGAAGGCCTCCTCCCACTCGGGCTCGGGGTCGTCGCCTGGGCAGGCGAGGAGGGTCGCGGCGAGGAAGAGGGCCGCCGGCACGCGGAGGCGAAGAGAGCGCATCGCGCGGAGCTTAGCGTCGCCCCCGCTCCGAGTCCCGTCGGCGCCCCCTTCCCCGCTGACCCGCTCCCCGGGCGGGCGGCGCCTTCCCTGGTCGAGCGGGCATGCGGCGCACGCGACCGGGCCCCGCGATCCACGCCACGGCGGCGCCGGCGACCCCGCGGCTCCGTCACGGACCGGGCCACGCGTTCGCGGGGTCGTCAGCCGCGCGGGGGCAGGTCGGCGCAGTTGAAGTCGGCCAGCGTGTGGCCGCGCTCCGAGGCGACGACGTGCGTGACGCCGGCCGGCCCCACGGTCACCGGCCGCGCGAGGATGCGGTGCACCAGCTCGCGGAGCGCGTCGCCCTCGCCGCGGAGCGTCACGCGCTCCCCGCCGTGGCGCCGCGCGAGCTCCCCGATGGCCTCGAGCGGGTCGTCGTGATGGGCGCCCTCGTCGCGGCCGAGCGTGTAGGCCTGCTCCGTGGGCGTGTAGCCCGCCGGCGCCTGCTCGTCGGCCATCAGCGCGAGCACCGCCGCGCCCGCCTGACGCCGCTCCTCGCCCCACTTGCCGACGGGCCCGAGGTGCAGCGTGTCGTTGTACTGGAGCAGGCGCGGCGTCTCGCCCTCGAAGCGGAGCGTCGTCACGCCCGTGTTCGTCACGTTCCCGAGCCGGCGCGGTCGACGGAGCGGGAGCGCGAAGAGGCGCGTGAGCAGCGCGGCGATCACGCCGCCGTGGCAGAAGACGAAGGCCCGCTGGCCCGGCGCGAGGTCCCGGCGCAGGGCCTGGAGCGCCTTCTCCGCCCGCACCGCCAGGTCGGCCCAGCTCTCCCCGCCACCGATGGGCACCATCTCGCCCCGGCCGAGCCGGGCGATCTCCTCCGGGAAGCGCTCGGCGACCTCGTCGCGGGTCAGCCCCTCCCAGCGCCCCACGTCGATCTCGCGCCACTCCTTCGCGGTCGTGAGCGTCGCCCCGAGCCGCGCCGCCACCGCCGCGCCCGTGTCCCGCGCGCGCTGGAGATCGCTCGCGAGGAGCACGTCCGCCGACTCACCGGCGAGCCGCGCCGCCAGCGCCTCGGCCTGCTCGCGCCCGCGGGGGCTGAGCGGCGAATCGCCCTGGCCCTGCCAGCGGCCCGAGACGTTGGACTCGGACTCGCCGTGCCGGATCAGGACGATGTCGATGGGGTCGGCCATGGGAGCCGGCGCGCGGGGCGCTCAGCCCTCCTTCTTCGCGCGCTCCGGCAGGTGGCGCGGCGCGATGACCTGATCGATGAGGCCGTAGTCCTTGGCCTCCTCGGCGGAGAGGAACTTGTCGCGCTCGGTGTCCTTGGCCACCTGCTCCACCGGCGTGCCCGTGTGCGCCGCGAGCAGGTCGTTGAGCTTCTTCTTGATGGAGAGGATCTCCTTGGCGTGGATCTCGATGTCCGTCGCCTGGCCGCGGTAGCCGCCGAGGGGCTGGTGGATCATCACGCGGCTGTGCGGGAGCGCGCGGCGGAGGCCCGGCTCGCCGGCGGCCAGCAGGAAGGCGCCCATGGAGGCCGCCTGGCCGAGGCAGACCGTCGACACGGGGCAGCGGATGTACTGCATGGTGTCGTAGATCGCGAGGCCGGCCGTGACGACGCCGCCCGGGCTGTTGATGTAGAGCGTGATCTCCTTGTCGGGATCCTCGCTCTCCAGGAAGAGCATCTGGGCGATGATGGCGTTGGCGACGAAGTCGTCGACGGGCGTGCCGAGGAAGACGATGCGGTCCTTCAGCAGGCGCGAGTAGATGTCCCACTCGCGCTCACCGCGGTGGGTGGTCTCGACGACGCGGGGGACGATCATGGCGCGGGGGCGGTCGGCCGAACGCTCGGGGTCGAAGGGCATGGAGGGACGATAGTCCCCGAGGCTCGTGGGTCAACGGTTCTGGGTGGCTCGGCTGCCCGGAACGGCGCGGCGGGGACGGCCCGGGCTCGACGGAGGCATCGTCGCCGGGCGCCCTACTCGGTGGCGGCCTTCGCCTCGCGGGCCATCTCGACCAGCTCCCAGTAGGGCGGCGCGTAGCCGTGCTCGCGGCGGAAGCGCGCGATCGCCTCCTCCACCCGGGCCTTCATCGCGCCGTGGCGCGCCCGCAGCCACTCCACGCGGAGGGCCGTCGTCGCGCTCATGCCCTCGGGCACGGGCCCGGCGCCGCCGAGCTGCACCTTCACCCAGCTATAGGCCTTCGCGAGGCGCGCGAGCGGCAGCTTCCAGAAGGGGTAGCCGACCTCGTCGCCCTCCTCCGCGCCCTCGAGGAGCGCGTCGAGGATGGCGTTGTCCACGTGGTCGTCGAGGAGCGCGTCGCGATCGCGCCACTCGGCGACGACCACGAGCTGCGGGTCGTACTCGAGGTCCGAGGGGCCGTGGGTCGTGAAGTGGCGCACGCCGAAGCGGCTGAGCCAGCGGGCCGTCCCGGGCGAGGACATGGTCGTCAGGCCGCGCCAGAGCTGGACGTCCTCCGAGCGGTAGGCGGCCGAGGCGACCTCGGAGCAGAACATCGTCTCCGGGTCCTCGAAGTCCATGGCGAAGTCGTAGGGGATGTGGCGGACGCGGGCGGCCGCGAGGGCGTGCTCGGCGGCGCGGTGGGCGAAGCGATCGTCCTCCGGGCGGAGGTCGGCGCGCGGCCGGAGCAGCATCACGCGGAGCTTCCGGTCGCCCTCGTAGCGCTCGAGCCCATCGACCACGACGCCCACTTCGATGTGCGACTCGATGGTGCGGAAGGTGCGGTCGTCGGCGTCGACGTGCACCAGGGCGACGTGGGAGAAGTTGCCCGGGTAGTCGTTGCCGCGGGCGATGAAGGCGCTCGTCGGCGCGCCGCCGCGGCTGACCAGGATGTCGCCGCTGTGCACGCGGATGCCGTGGATGGTCGTCGAGGGCGCGCCGGAGGGCTCGGCGACGCCGGGCGTGAGCGTGGGCATGGCCTCCGGGGGCATCTGGAGGAGGACCTCCTCGGTGGCCATGCGGCTCCCGTAGAGGAGCCGATAGAGGCGGTCGCGGGCGGCGCGGTCGGTCGGATCCCAGCGGGCGGAGACGTCCTTCGCGACGCCGCGGAGCCGGGCGACGCGCTCCACGAAGACGGCCGCGTGGCCGGGCGCCTCGCCGCCCTCGGGGCAGGCGGCGGTGTCGGCGGCGGCGGCGAAGACGGTGTCCTCGAGCGCCTGCCAGACCGGGTCGTCCGGCGCGACGGAGCGGCGCGCCTCGAGGCTGTCGAGGGTCGCGTCGAGGGCGTCGAGGCGCGCGCGGAGGGCGAGGTCGAGGGCGTCGCAGCGCGTGCGAGAGCGGCGGAAGCGCGCCTCGAGGGCCTCCCAGACGTCGTCCTGGCCCCAGACGAAGGGCTCGCCCTCCGCGCCGGTCGGATCCGGCGCCGCGCACTCCGGGGTCCAGAGGAGCGCCAGCCCGGCCAGGAGCACGCCGAGGGCGATCCGTCGCCGCCTCGGCTTCCGCGGCGCGCCCTGGTCGCCCCGCGCCGGCTCTTCCCGCTCCCCGCCTTCACCCACCCGGGCGAGTCTGCCAGCCCCCGGCCCGGGGCCCGAACGAAAAACGGCCCGCTCACTCCGCCAACGGGAGCGCGGGCCGTCCTCGGGCCATGCGGACGCTCAGTCCGGCAGCTCCTCGCAGTCCTCGAGGCTGATGATCGTCAGCTCGCCGGCGACCACCGGGAGGGTGGCCTCCGTGGCGCTCTGGCCGTGGCCGATCTCCCAGTCGCAGCCGTAGGGGCCGCTGAACGAGAAGGTGTAATCGCCCGGCTCCACGTTCGCGAAGGCGGCGGCGCCGCTCCCGCTGGTGGAGGTGAGCTCGGCGTCCGGCATGGCGCCTTCGTCGAAGTAGAAGGGACCCTCGCCATCGGCGGGCGAGAGCGCGTAGGTGACGCCGCCGATGCCCGACATGCCCATGGGGCCGCCGGCGAGCACGAGGATGTTGCCCTTGGTCGCGTCCGGGGTGATGCCGACGAGGTTGAGCAGGATGTTCGTCAGGCCCGGCTCGGCGACCTCGGCCTCGAAGGCGCCGTCGACGCTCGTGGTCGTCACGGGCATCAGGCCCGGCACGGTGCGCGGGTGGGTCACGCGGAAGACCGGCTCGGCGTTCGCGGGCGCCTCCATGGTGGTGAAGCCCGTCGCGTCCGTCGTGGCGCAGGCGTAGCCGTCGTGGCTGGTGATGCAGATCTCGGCGCCCTCGAGGGCCTCGTCCGCCGAGACCTCCGTGACCTCGACGGTCATCATGACGCGGCCGCCACCTTCTCCGTCGTCGCCGCAGGCCAGGGCGCCGAGCAGCGCGAGAACGAGCCCGATCTTCGTGTCGATTCGCATCCGTCCCTCCTCCGCCCGCCAGACGGGCAGGGCCTCGGTAGCAGCCGCCGGGGGGCAGGCAAGCGACGTTCGCGTGCCGTCTCCCGCGGGAAGCGCGCCTCGAGGTCGGCCGGAGGAGCTCCCGGAGCTCGGATGTCGGGTGCCGATGCTCGAGCCGGTGCTCGGCTGCCAGAATCGAGTGTCGGAGCTCGGCTGCCGAAACCCGGGCAGGTGCTCGGGCGTCGGCGCTCGGGCGTCGGCGCTCGGGCGTCGGTGCTCGGGCGTCGGTGCTCGGGCGTCGGTGCTCGGGCGTCGGTCTGCGGGCGTCGGTGCTCGGGCGTCGGCGCTCGGGCCGGGGCGCTCAGGCCTTCGGGCCGAAGGCCTGGATCACGTAGCCGCCGCTCTTCTCGTCCTTCTGGATCTCGAGCAGCTGCTGCTTCGCCGCGTCCTCGAGGAGCTGGTTGAAGCTGCGGTAGCCGTAGTAGCTCTCGGAGAACTGGGGCCGCTTGCGCTTGAGCACCTGCTTGACCATCGAGCCCCAGAGGTTGCCGTCGCGGTCCTTGAAGAGCGACTCGACGACGTCGAGGACCAGCTCGAGGGCCTCCTGCTTGTCGCCGCTCTTCTCCGCGGCCGAGGGCTCGTCCGACTTGCTCTCGCTCTTGCCGCCGCCCTTGCCGCCGCCGTTGCCACCGCCGCCGTTGCTGCCGCCGCCGCCACCACCGCCGCTCTGGCTGTGCTTCTTCTTGGCGGGCTTGCGGCCCTTGCCCTTCTTCCGGCGGACCAGGTCGTCGTAATAGATGAACTCGTCGCAGTTCTCGATGAGCAGGTCGCTCGACGAGTTCTTCACGCCGAGGCCGATGACCGTCTTGTCGTTCTCGCGCAGCTTGCTGACGAGCGGGCTGAAGTCGCTGTCCCCGCTGACGATCACGAAGACGTCGACGTGGGTCTTCGTGTAACAGAGGTCGAGGGCGTCCACGACCATGCGGATGTCCGCCGAGTTCTTGCCGCTGTAGGAGACGTGCGGGATCTCGATCAGCTCGAAGGCCGCCTCGTGCATCGGCTTCTTGGCGGACTTGTAGCGATCCCAATCCGCGTAGGCCTTCTTCACGACGATCTTCCCCTTGTCGAGGATGCGCTCGAGGACGAGGTCGATGTCGAAGGGCTCGTAGCGCGCGTCGCGGACGCCGATGGCGACGTTCTCGTAATCACAGAAGACGGCGACGTTGGGCGCGAACTCGGTACTCATGCGGGCGCGATGCTAGCAGGACGGCGCCGCGCGGCCAGAAACGGCGCGAGAAAGCGCGCAGGCCCTCGGGCTTCGAGCCCGGTCCGCGTCCGCCGGCCGCCCTGTACTACCCTCGCCCCATGTCGCCCGTCGTCGACGACGCCCTCGAGGCCATGCCCCCGCTCTACCGGCCCTGGGTGCGGGCCGTGCTCGAGGGGCCGGTCCCGCGCGAGCGCCGGGCGACCTGCGACGAGTGCCCGATGGTGCGCGCCGAGCCGCCGGCCGTGGGCTTCCGGGCGGACACGCGCTGCTGCACCTTCCACCCCGAGCTGCCCAACTTCCTGGTCGGGGCGTTCTTCCGCGAGCTCCGCCCCGAGCTGCTCCCGGGGCGAAGGCTCCTCGAGGCGAAGATCCGCGCGCGGGTCGGCGTGACCCCGCTGGGCATCGACCGGCCGCCAGTCTACGCGCTGACCTTCCGGCACGGCCGCGCGGCCTTCGGGAGCGCGCAGGCGCTCCGTTGCCCGTACTACCTCGAGGGCGAGCGCCACAGCTGCGGCGTCTGGCACGCGCGCGAGGCGACCTGCGCGACCTGGTTCTGCAAGCACGAGCGGGGGCGGGTCGGACGCGCGTTCTGGGAGGCGCTGCGGCACTTCCTCCAGGCGGTGGATCGCGACCTCGCGCGCGCCTGCGTGGTGGAGCTCGGGCTCCCCTCGGCGCAGCTCGCGGCGCTCGCCGAGGCGCCCGCGCCGGGGGTCGGGCTCGAGGCGGGGGAGCTCGACGGGCGGGTCGACCCGGCGCGCTGGGACGCGCTCTGGGGCGAGCACAAGTTCGGCGAGCACCGCTTCTTCGCGGCCTGCCACGAGCTCGTCGAGGGGCTCGGCTGGGAGGGGGTCGAGGCGCGGCTCGGCGGCGACGCGCGGCTCAGGCGCGCGGTGCTCCGGGACTCCTACGGGCGGCTCGTGGACAAGGCCGTGCCCGAGGCCGTGGAGCCGGCGCCGGTGCAGCTCGTGAAGCTCGGCCGGAAGGCGGCGGTCGTGCAGGGCTACAGCCCCTTCGACCTGCTCGAGCTGCCACGGCCGCTCTTCGATCTCCTCGGCGAGCTCGAGGGCGCGACGCCCGAGCGGGCCCTCGCCGTGGCCGAGGAGGCGGGCGTGGAGCTCGACCGGAGGGCGCTCCGGGCCCTCGTCGACTTCGGCCTGCTCCGGCCCGTCGAGGGGTAGCGGCGACCGAGCGCTCGGCGGCCTTCGCCATCGGCGGGCGCCGGGGCGAGGTCGTTCGCCGGAGGCGCCGCGGCGCTCTCGTCCGGGCGGGGCGCCTGGACGGAGTCGTCGCATTCGTGTTGCCATGGGGCGTGCTCATCGAATGCGCGCACTGCGGGGCTCCGCTCGACGTGAAGGACGACGAGCGGCGCACGACCTGCACCTACTGCGGGCGGCCGCAGGAGGTGCGCTCGGCGCGCACGATGCAGCAGCCGGCCGGGTGGAAGCCGCCGGCCCAGTGGACGCCGCCGGAGCGCTTCCCGGCGCCGTCGAGGCCGCTCCAGCACGATCCGGCGCGCGCCGCCGAGCACGCGCGCAAGAGCGTGCGCGGTGTGCTCTGGGGCGTGGGGTGCACGGTGCTCCTCTCGATCCTCGTGCCGGGCATCATCGTCGCCGTGGTGGTCTCCAAGGCCACCGACGCGGTCGAGAGTGTGACGATCGGCGGGGGCGGCGGAGGCGGCGCGGGGGGCATCGAGATCCCCGGCATCGGCGTCGGCACGACCTCGAACCAGCCGCTCGAGTGCGTGGGCCCCGGCAGCGTCATCCGGACGAACGCCCAGGTGAACGTGACCAGCGGGCCGGCCGTGATCGTGCGGAACGGCTGCCAGCTGCGGCTCATGAACACGAGCGTGCGCGGCAAGGACGGGATCCGCGTCGAGGGCGACGGCGAGGTCACGATGGTGAACGGCAGCCTCGACGTGGAGGGCACGGCCATCTACGCGTCGGGGACGGGTACGCTGACGCTCACCAACGTGGAGCTGAGCGGGAAGAACGGCATCGCCACGGAGGGCACGGCCCAGGTGCGCACCATCAACGGCGGCATCCGCGCCGCGCAAGTCGCCATCGACGCGCGCGGCGACTCGCGGGTCACGACGACGAACACGGACGTCACGGGCCGGGTCGAGCAGGACCCGACCGCGACCGTGCGCCAGCGTTGAGCCGGCTCGGGCACCTCGTCGGCGACATCGCGAACGGAACGAAGCCGCGCCGGGCGATCACGGGCTCCAGGCCGAGGCGTGCCCACGGGCTGGCGCTGGCGTCTCCGTCGCGCTCGTGGTTGAACGGGAGGGTCGCCGCCGGGGTGGCGGAATGGCAGACGCAGGCGATTTAAAATCGCTCGTGGTTTCCACGTGCGGGTTCGAGTCCCGCCCCCGGCACCGCGCCGCGCTCCCCTGGGTGGGGCGCGGCGTGTCGCTTTTTTGACCGGGCTGCACCGCCTGGGCGATGCCTGAGGTGGGCGATGGGCCGGGGCGAATCGGCCGCAGCGCCCGGGAGGAACAGGGCGATGAACCAGGATGAGCTTTTCGAGACCCTCCGCGCGCTGCTGCGCGACGTGCTGAAGGCCCGCTTCGACGGGGCCGCCTACGCCAAGCTGGCGCGGGCCCACGGCTACGCCGACGGCTACATGCGCGCGCTGCTGGACGCCGGCCTCGTGGACCGGAACGAGCTCCTCGACCTCGTGGGCAACGAGCGGCGCCGCTTCGTGGACGAGGTCCCCGCGTACCACGCCGCGTGAGCACGCTGGGGCGCGCTCACGCGACGTGAGGGGTCGGGGTTTCGTCGCCTTCGGCGACGAGCCTCGCTTCGCTCGGCGGGGGTCGGGGAGCTGGGCCGCGTCGGGGCGTGGGTGAAACGCTCGGGCCGGGTGAGGCTCTCTGGGACGCGCTTCGCGCGCGGGGTCGGGGTTTCGTCGCCTTCGGCGACGAGCCTCGCTTCGCTCGGC
>PABA01000098.1 GCA_002699025.1 Sandaracinus sp.
CAGCGCGAGCGACAGCGCGAGCGACAGCGCGAGCGACAGCGCGAGCGACAGCGCGAGCGACAGCGCGAGCGACAGCGCGAGCCACGCCCGCGCCCCGAGCCGTCGTGGTCGCGGAGCAGACGACGACGCGAGACTCCCGAGGGGCGAGAGAGCGGGCGAGGGAGGCGTCAGCCGACCTCGAACGCGCCCCGAGACGGGACGCGCCGAAACACGCGCCGTCGCGCCCGACCGAGGTCGGACGCGCCCTCGCTCGTCGCGCCCGAAGAGCGGGCGAGGGAGGCGTCAGCCGACCTCGAACGCGCCCCGAGACGGGACGCGCCGCGCAGCCTCGTCGTCGCGAAGTCGACGGCGAGGCGAAGGAGGTCGCGGGGACGGGCGACGCGAAGCGGCGCGCGCCCCCGCATCGGGATCGCCGTGGACAGGCGAAGGCCGCGGACGGCGTCAGCCGGACGGGGCCGAGAGAAACACGGGCATCAGGAGCCAGGGCTCGTCGCCTCTTCGGCTATCGACGAGGCGGCGGGGTGCCGGGGGCCGACGACGCGCGAACGAGACGGAGGCCGTCGGAGTCGCTGGCAAGGCACGCGACCGAAGGAGTAGCAACGCTACTTCGAGGGAACGCAACGCCGCCAGCGGCTTCGACGGGCCCGTATCGTCGCGTGACGTCGGCTCACGGCACCCCCATCGCCCCCGAGCCACTCACCTCCCGCGCGAGGCACGGGGACCACGGAGGGGGGAGGGGACGGGGCCCGCGGGACCGTCGAAGCCGTCCAGGGCGGCGGCGAAGCCGACGTCCTGGGCGAGCCTTCGTCAGCGCAGGCGGAGCGTCCCGCGACAGCGGGGCGCGAGCCGGAGCGAGGTCCGGCGGGCCCCGTCCCCTCCCCCCGTGCCCGAGGTGCCTGCCCGAAGTGGCTGCCAGGAGTGCCCGCCCGAAGTGGCTGCCAGGAGTGCCTGCCCGGAGTGCCTGCCCGAAGAACCTACCCGACGACCTCGGTGACCTGCGGGCAAGGGCACGGGCACGGGCACGGGTTCGAGGGATCAGTACCGCGGAACCGAAGAATCCACCTCGCGCGACCACGCATCGATCCCGCCCGCGAGGTTGAACACATCCGTGAACCCCATCGCGATCGCCTGCTCCGCCGCCCGCTGACTCCGCATCCCGCTGTGGCAGTAGAACACCAGCGTGTGCGTCTTCTCGAGCTCCTCGAGCATGTGCCGCGCCTCGTCGTCGAGCAGCCGCGTCCCTTCGATCTTCGCCGTCGCCCGCTCCTCCGGCGTGCGCACGTCGATGACCTCCATCGGCTTGCCCTCCTCCATCCAGGCCGCGAGCTGCTTCGGCTCGAGCAGCTTCACCCGCGGCGGCTCGTTCGGGTTCTCGATCTTGAACCCCTCGCCGCCCGGCCCCTTCACGTAGTCGATGGTCATCCCGTCGGCCTTCTTCGCCGACGTCCGGTTCATCACCACGATCCACTTCGGCCCCTCGACCTTCACGTCGCCCGGCCGCTCCTGGTCGAAGTCCATCCCGTACTGCCACCGCGACGTGATCTCGAGGCGCACCACCGGCTTGCCCGGCCCGTCGTGGAAGCCCGCGAGCGCCTCCACGGCCCCATCCGTCACGAAGACCTCCGGCGGCCGCAGCTCGGGCCGCTTCACCCCGAGCACGTCGTCCAGCTCCCCGGTCGACGCCATCTCGAGCACGATGTCACAGCCCCCGACGAACTCCCCCTTCACGTAGAGCTGCGGGATCGTCGGCCAGCTCGAGTACTCCTTGATGCCCGAGCGCACCGCCGGCTCCGCGAGCACGTTCACCGTCACGTACTCGGGCAGGTACTCGTCCAGCACGTCCACGACCTTCGCGGAGAAGCCGCACTGGGGCGCCTGCCGGGTGCCCTTCATGAAGAGGACCACGCCCTCCTTCTTCACGAGCTCGTCGATCTGCCGCTGCGTCTCGTCCATGGGCCCTCCTATGCGGTGCACACCCCGCCCCCGCAAGCCTCGACGGGCCCCGCGCGCGCTCCCCTTGGGGCTCCGCGAGCCCGCCTGATACGCTCCCCCCATGCGAGGGGGCCGAGTCCGACCCCTGGTCCTGCGCGGTCATGCCGCGGAGCCCGGGGCGCGGTGCGGGATCCGACCCACGGACGAGGTCCGGCTCCAGCCGATCGGCGACCCGGCCGCGCCCCGATTGTCTCGGCGCTCGCCGCCGCGCGCGAGCGGCGCTACGACGGAGGCCGGGCCGTCCCTCAGCGCGCCCCCCGCTCCGGCTCTTCGGGCGGCGATTCGACCCGGGGGCTGGCACCATGAGTCCTCCGCCCGTGAGGCTTCTCTCGCCCACCGCCTGAGCCCAGGCTCCGGGCGCGCGCGGGCCCGCAGCGAAGATCTCGCCCGCCCGCGCCGTCCCATCCTCGAAGGAACACGACACCCTTGGCCGAACGCACGCCCCACCCCATCACCGCCTACGCCCTGAGCTGCGGCCTCGGGCGGACCACAGACGAGGTCTTCCAGGCCCTCCGCGACAAGCGCCGCGGCCTCCGCGAGGTCCCCTTCGAGATCCCCTTCGAGGCGATCACCGGCACGGTCCCCGGCGGGCCCCTCCCGCCGCTCCCGGAGCCCTTCCGCGACCGCGAGTCCCGCACGGCGCGCCTCACCGCCCTCGGCTTCCGCGGCATCGAGGCCGACGTCCTCGCCGCCCGGGAGCACTGGGGCCCCGAGCGCGTCGCCATCGTCCTCGGCACGAGCACCGGCGGCATCGATCGCACGGAGTACGCCCACTTCGACTGGTTCGGCCGCGGCGCCCCCGAGCCCCCCGCGCTCCCGGCGGACTACGACTACCCCAAGCAGCACCCCTTCCACGCCTTCGAGGATCTCGTCGCCGAGATGGCCGGCCTCGAGGGCCCGCGCTTCGTCGTGAGCACCGCCTGCTCGTCGAGCGCCAAGGTCTTCTCCTCGGCCCGGCGCCTGCTCGAGCTCGGCCTCGCGGACGCCGTGCTCGTCGGCGGCGTGGACGGCCTCTGCAACACCACCGTCCGCGGCTTCAACAGCCTCGGCGTGATGGCGAGCGAGCCCTGCCGCCCCTTCGGCGCCGAGCGCCCCGGCATGAACGTCGGGGAGGGCGCCGCCTTCCTCCTCCTCGAGCGCCCCGGCCGCGCCCCGGCCCGGGCCTGGCTCCGCGGCGTCGGCGAGACCTCGGACGCCTACCACATGTCCTCGCCCGAGCCCGAGGGGCGCGGCGCCCTCGCCGCCATGGAGCAGGCCCTCGCGGAGGGCGGCGTCCGCCCCGAGCAGATCGGCTACGTGAACGCCCACGGCACGGGCACCAAGTACAACGACGCCGCCGAGTCCAAGGCCCTCCACACGCTCTTCGGCGACGGCACCCCCGTCGTCTCGACCAAGGCCTACACGGGGCACACGCTCGGAGCCTGCGGCGCCGTCGAGGCCATCTTCTCCATCCTCGCCCTCGAGGAGGGCTGGATCCCCGCCGGCCTCGGCGCGACCCCCCGCGATCCGGAGGTCCACATCGCCATCCCCGACGACATCCTGCGCCAGGACATGCGCTTCGTGCTGAGCAACGCCTTCGCCTTCGGCGGCAACAACGCCAGCCTCCTGCTCGAGCGAGGTGAGTCGTGAGCGAGACGCACGAGAGCGCCCTTCCCGTGCACGTCGTCGGCGTCGGCCTCTGGAGCCCCGGCTTCCCGGACGCCCCGCGCTTCCTCGCCGGCGAGCCCGACCCCGAGGTGAAGAAGCCGCCCTGCGCGCTGGTGAAGTCGCGCATGAAGCGCGCCACCAGCGTGCTCACCCGCTCCGCGGTCGAGGTGACGACCCAGGCCATCGAGGCCGCGGGCTGGCCCCTCGACGAGGTGGCGACGGTCTTCGGCTCCCAGCACGGCGAGATCCAGATCGCCGTCGAGCAGATGCAGATGATGCAGGAGGGCAGCGGCGTGGTCTCGCCCGCCCGCTTCAAGAACAGCGTGCACAACACGGCCGCCGGCCTCTTCTCCATCGCCGCGACGAACAAGCGCTTCACCACCGCCATCGCCGCCGGCGCGCACACCTTCGCCATGTGCCTGCTCGAGGCCTGGGGGCTGATGCTCGCGGGCGAGGCCGAGCGCGTGGTCGTGACCGTCGGCGAGGAGCCCCTGCCCGCGCCCATCACCCACTTCTCCCCGCACCGCGCCCTCGCCCTGAGCTTCGCCCTCGCCCGGGACGCGGCGCCCGAGCGCAGCCTCGGCCTCATCGGCCGGCCCGAGCGCGGCGAGGGGGAGGCGACGCCGGTGGACGCGGGCTTCGAGGGACACACGGCGGCGGGCGGGCTGCGGCTGCTCCGCGCGCTTCACGGCGGCCACGAGGGCGCTCTCGCGCTCTCGCCGGGCTGGCAGCTCCCCATGCGCGCGGCCCGGGCCCGCGCCGCGACCGGGGCCGCGGAGTAGGTCCGTGCGCCGGGTCGCGATCACGGGCGTCGGCCTCGCCACGCCCATCGGGCACGATCTCGCCGCCGTCACCGAGGCGCTCCAGGGCGATCGGCACGGCGTGCGGGTCATGCACGAGTGGGACCGGCACCCGGAGATGCTCACGCGCCTCGGCGCGCCCGTCGACGACCTCGATCTCCGCCGCTGGCCCCGCAAGGTCACGCGCACCATGGGCCGCGTCGCCCGCCTCGCGCTCCACGCCTCCGAGGCCGCGCTCCAGCAGAGCGGCCTGGAGGAGGACGCGCTTCACGGTGGGCGCGTCGGCCTGGCCTACGGCTCCACGGACGGCTCCACCTCCGTCTGGGAGAAGTTCGCGCTCACGCTCGAGCAGCCGAACGCCCTCCTCGGCCTCGGCTCGAACGCCTACCTGAAGTTCTCGACGCACACCTGCGCCGCGAACCTCGCCGTCCACTTCGGCATCCGCGGCCGCGTCCTCAGCACCTGCGCCGCCTGCGTCTCCGCGAGCCAGGCCATCGGCTTCGGCTACGAGCAGATCAAGCACGGCATGCAGGACGCGATGATCTGCGGCGGCGCCGAGGAGCTCCACTACATCTCCACGGGCGTCTTCGACGTCCTCCAGGCGACCAGCACCCGCTACAACGACCGGCCCGACGAGAGCCCGCGCCCCTTCGACGCGGAGCGCGACGGCCTCGTCGTCGGCGAAGGCGCCGGCACGCTCGTCCTCGAGGAGTGGGAGCGGGCCGTCGCGCGCGGGGCGCCGATCCTCGCGGAGCTCGTCGGCTTCGGCACGAGCTGCGATGGGACGCACATCACCGCTCCCTCCGCCGCCGGCATGGAGACCGCCATGCGCCTCGCCCTCGAAGACGCGGGCCTCGCCCCCGGCGACCTCGACTACGTGAACGCCCACGCCACGGCCACGCAGGTCGGCGACCTCGGCGAGGCGCGCGCCACCTGGGCCGTCTTCCGCGACGCGGTCCCCGTGAGCAGCACCAAGGGCTTCACGGGGCACACGCTCGGGGCCTGCGGCGCCATCGAGGCGGCCTTCTGCCTCGCCATGCTCCGCGAGGGCTTCGTGGCCCCGAACCGGAACCTCCGCCTTGTCGACCCCGAGTGCCCACCCCTACCGTTGGTGAGCGGGGCCTGCCGCGAGGCGGACTTGCGCCAGGTGATGACCAACAATTTCGCGTTCGGGGGGATCAACACCTCGATCGTGCTGAGGCGAGCATGAGTGAGCAGGAGTCGTTCGACGTCATCGTGATCGGAGCCGGTCCGGCCGGGTCCACCACCGCCGCGCTGCTGGCCAAGGCCGGGCACCGCGTGGTCGTCTTGGAGCGCGCCCGCTTCCCGCGCTTCCACATCGGCGAGTCGCTCCTCCCCGCCGAGCTCCCCGTCTTCGACGCGCTCGGCTTCGATCCGGAGGGGCTCCCGGCCGTGTACAAGGCCGGCGCCGACTTCCTCGACGAGAGCACCGGCGACTACGCCCGCTTCGACTTCTGTGACGCCCTCGAGGGCACGGGCGGGCACGCCTGGCAGGTCGACCGGGCGACCTTCGACGAGCGCCTGGCGGCGCGGGCCCGCGCGCTCGGCGCCGAGGTGCGCTTCGGCGTGCGCGCCACGGCCGTGCGCACGCCGGAGGATCGAGCAGGGGATCGGGCCGAGGTCGAGCTCGAGGGTGGCGAGGTGCTGCAGGCCCGCTACGTGGTCGACGCGACCGGCCGCGATCGGCTGCTCTGCAAACAGAACCGGAGCTTCGAGCGCATCGACGGCTTCGGCGTGGCGGCGGTCTGGGCCCACTTCGACGCGCTGAGCGACGCCGCCGTGGAGCGGCTCACGGAGTCCGGGAACATCACCGTGCTCATCCTCGACAAGGGCTGGGGCTGGGTGATCCCCCTGCCGAAGGGGCGGCTCAGCGTCGGCTTCGTCTCGTCCGAGCGCGGCGTGGTCAGCGAGGCCTGGTTCGAGGAGCAGTACGCGAAGAGCGCCTTCCTCCAGGAGCTCACGGCCGGCGCCCGCCGGAGCGAGCTCTCCGTCATCGGCGACTACAGCTTCAAGAACACGCAGCCCTTCGGCCCGCGCTATGGCTGCGTGGGGGACGCGAGCGCCTTCCTCGACCCGGTCTTCTCGTCCGGCGTGGCCTTCGCCATGGACAGCGCCCACGCGCTCGTCGAGCTGCTCGAGCCGGCGCTCCGCGAAGGGCGGGAGGCCGCGCCGGACCTGCTCGAACCCCTCGCGGCGAAGATGAACCGGGCCTACGAGGTCTTCGGGGCGCTGATCCACAGCTTCTATCACACCAACCTGGTGAAGAATCTCTTCTTCTACGACGACCCGGACCCGCAGCTCCGCGCCGGCCTGATCAGCATCCTCGCCGGCGACGTCTGGCGCGACGACAACCCCTTCCAGGACATGGTCATGCGCTCGGCGCGCCGCCGGGCTCGCCGGGGCGCGAACCCGAGCGCCGCCGCGAGCTGAGCGCAGCGCGCTGAGCGCAGCGCGCGCGGAGCGGGGCCGCTCAGAGGCTCTTGGAGAGCCCGAGGAAGCGCAGCATGAAGAGCCGCGCGAAGAGCAGGCTGACGAGCGCGTTGTCCGTGAACGCGAGGAAGTGGCTCACGCCCCCCTCCTCCTCCGGCACGTAGCGCACCTTCGTCGGCACGTGCACGACCGGGCACCCGCGCCAGACCAGCCGCACGGCGATCTCCGGGTCGAAGTCCATCCGGTCGCCGCAGCGGTCCATCACGGCCACCGCGTCCGCGATCGGATAGACCCGATAGCCGCACATCGGATCGGCGATGCGACCCCGGTCGAGGGCCGTCGCCACGTTCACCCAGAAGATGCTCAGCTTCCGCGCCACGCGTCGATGGCCCGGGGCCGACTCGTCGAAGACCGGCTGCCCGAGCACCAGGGCGCCGGGGGCCTCCCGCGCCGCCACTAGGAGCCGCGGCACGTCCCCGAGGTCGTGCTGTCCATCCGCGTCGACCTGGAGCGCGTGCGTGTACCCGGCCTCCGCCGCCCAGCGCAGCCCGTCCTTCACCGCGGCGCCCTTCCCGCCGTTCGTCGCGCGATGCAGGACCGTGACGCCCTCGTGCGCCGCGAGCCGCTGGAGCGCCTCCTGCGCCGCCGGACCGCCGCCGTCGTCCACGACGATCACCCCCGGCACGTGCTCGCGGGCCTCGAGGGCGACCCGCTCGATCGTGAGCGGGTTGTCATAGGTCGGAACGACGACGACCGGACGGAACGGGCGCCGCTGCAGATCGCGGCCCGCGGCCCGGCCGCGCCACTCGAGCTCGACGCCCACGCGCCCGCTCAGGCGCGCTGCGCGGCGACGTGCGCCGCGAGGTTCTTCACGTTGCGGAAGATCTCGCGGGTGTTCTCGTCCTCCGCCTTGATCTTCACGCCGTACTTCTTGTCGATGGCGATCGCGAGCTCGAGCGCGTCGATCGAGTCGAGGCCGAGCCCTTCCACGAAGAGGGGCGCCTCGGCGTCGATCTCGCCGGGGGTCACGTCGTCGAGCATCAACGCGTCGACGATCAGCTCCTTGATCTCCTGCTCGAGTGCTTCTTCAGCCATCCCGTGATGTCCCCATGCGGCTCCCGGCCGCCAGCGGCGTGCCCGCTCCCGACCCTAGGGTCGGTCGAACGGTCGAGCACGTTTGCCACGCCCTCCCCCGCGCTGCAAGGGGTGAACGCTCCGTTCCCGGGCCTCGCGCGCCGACGTCGCCAGCGACCCGGCGGCGCCTCCCCGCGCCACCTCCCCACGCCAGGCCGGCAGCGCCACGCCCGCCCCGGAGGGACGCCTCCCCGAGCCAAGCCCGGCGCCCCAGCCCGGGCCCGACGCGTCGACGCCCGGAGCCCCCAGGCCCCGGGCGTCACGCGGACGAGCGACCGCTTCAGCCGTCCTGGTTGGCCATCTGACGGAGGACGTACTGGAGGATGCCCCCGTGCCGGTAGTACTGGACCTCGGTGGCGTTATCGAGGCGCGTGACCACCTCGAAGCTCTTCCCCGTGTCCGTCGTCACCTTCAGCTTCTCACCCGGCTTCAGATCGTCCGAGATGCCGGTGATCGTGAAGACCTCCTCGCCGCTCAGGCCGAGCTCCTCGGCGCCCTCACCGGGCAGGAACTCGAGCGGGAGCACGCCCATGCCGATGAGGTTCGAGCGGTGGATGCGCTCGTAGCTCTTCGCGACGACCGCCTTCACGCCGAGCAGGAAGGTGCCCTTCGCCGCCCAGTCGCGGCTCGAGCCCGTGCCGTACTCCTTGCCCGCCAGCACCACCAGCGGCACGCCGGCCTCCTGGTACTTCATGGAGGCGTCGAAGATCGACATCTGCTCGCCGTCGGGGAGGTAGCGCGTCACGCCGCCCTCCGTGCCCGGCGCCAGAAGGTTGCGGAGCCGGATGTTGGCGAAGGTGCCGCGCATCATCACCTCGTGGTTGCCGCGCCGGCTGCCGTAGCTGTTGAAGTCGCGGGGCGAGACCCCGTGCTCCTTCAGGTACTTCGCCGCCGGGCTGTCCGATGCGATGGCGCCGGCCGGCGAGATGTGGTCCGTGGTGACCGTATCGCCGAGGAGCGCGAGCACGCGGGCGCCCTCGATGTCCTTCATGGACGGCGGCTCACCCGGCTCGACGGCGTCGAAGAAGGGCGGGTTCCGGATGTAGGTGGAGCCGTCGTCCCAGGCGTAGCGGGAGCCCTCGGGCACGTCGACGCTCCGCCACTGCTCGGGCCCGACGAAGACCTCGGCGTAGCGCTCGGCGAACTGCTCCTTCGTGACCGCCTCGCGCATGCACTCGGAGATCTCCTTCGTGCTCGGCCAGATGTCCTTCAGGAAGACGTCCTTGCCGTCCGCGTCCTGGCCGATGGGCTCGCTCTCGAAGTCGATGTCCATCGTGCCCGCGAGGGCGTAGGCGACGACGAGGGGCGGCGAGGCCAGGTAGTTGGCGCGCGTGTGCGGGCTGACGCGGCCCTCGAAATTCCGGTTGCCGCTGAGCGCCGAGGTGACGACGAGGTGGTGGTCCTCGACGGCCTTCGCGATGGCCGGATCGAGCGGGCCCGAGTTGCCGATGCAGGTCGTGCAGCCGTAGCCGACGAGGTAGAAGCCGAGCTTCTCCAGGTCGTCCATGAGCGCGGCCTTGTTCAGGTACTCGGTCACGACCTGCGAGCCGGGCGCGAGCGAGGTCTTGACCCAGGGCTTCACCGTCAGGCCCTTGGCGAGGGCGTTCCGCGCGAGCAGCCCCGCGCCGAGCATGACGGCCGGGTTGGACGTGTTCGTGCAGCTCGTGATGGCGGCGATCACGATCGCGCCGTTCTTCAGCTCGAACTCGACGGTCTCGCGCCCCTCGCGCTCGAGGTGCACCTTCGCCGAGGTCTTCGAGTCCGCCGGGAGGTTCGAGCGGACGGCCTCCTCGACCTTCCGGTAGGCGCTCTTCGCGTCCGTGAGGGCGATGCGGTCCTGCGGGCGCTTCGGGCCGGCGATGGAGGGCACGACGTCGCCGAGGTCGAGCTCGAGGAGATCCGTGAAGACCGGGTCGGGGCTGTCGGCCGTGTGGAAGAGCCCCTGCTCCTTCAGCACGCGCTCGGTCAGCTTCACCTGCGCCTCGTCGCGGTTGGTGAAGCGCATGTAGGCGAGCGTCTCCTCGTCGACGGGGAAGAAGCCCATGGTCGCGCCGTACTCGGGCGCCATGTTCGCGATGGTCGCGCGGTCCGGCAGCGAGAGCGCCTCCATGCCCTCGCCGAAGAACTCGACGAACTTCCCGACGACGCCCTTCTCGCGGAGCATCTGGGTGACCGTGAGCACGAGGTCCGTGGCCGTCGCGCCCTCGCGGAGCTTGCCCTTCAGCTTGAAGCCGACGACCTGCGGCACGAGCATGGCGATGGGCTGACCGAGCATGGCCGCCTCCGCCTCGATGCCGCCGACGCCCCAGCCGAGCACGCCGAGGCCGTTGATCATCGTGGTGTGCGAGTCCGTGCCGACGAGCGAGTCCGGGTACGCGAGGGTCTTGCCATCGACGTCGCGCGAGAAGACGACGCGCGCCAGGTACTCGAGGTTCACCTGGTGGACGATGCCGGTGCCGGGCGGCACGACGCGCATGTTCTCGAAGGCGCTCTGCCCCCACTTCAGGAACTGGTAGCGCTCCTGGTTGCGCTCGAACTCGCGCTTGACGTTCTCCTCGAAGGAGCGGAGCAGGCCGTAGCTGTCGACCTGGACCGAGTGGTCGATGACGAGGTCCGCGGGCTGGAGCGGGTTGATCCGCGACGGGTCGCCGCCCATGCGGGCGAAGGCCTCGCGCATGGCGGCGAGGTCGACGACGGCGGGGACGCCCGTGAAGTCCTGGAGGAGCACGCGGCTCGGGCGGAAGGCGATCTCCGTGCTCGGCTTGGCCTTCGGGTCCCAGCTCGCGACGGCCTCGATGTCCGCCTTGGTGACCGTCTCTCCGTCTTCGTGCCGGAGGAGGTTCTCGAGGAGCACGCGGATCGAGTACGGCAGCCGCGACACGTCCCCGACGCCAGCCTTCTGGAGGGCATCGAGCCGGAAGAGGTCCACCTTCTGGCCGTCGACGTCGAGCGTCACGCGGCTTTCGAAACTGTCGATGGAGGGCTTCATGCGCGCTCGATACCACGTCCATCGCGGTGGCGGTAGGAGGTCCCTCGCGAGGCGGCGAGGTCGCGGTGAGCGTCCTCGACTGGGGGCGTCGACTCCCCGCGCGTTTCGGGCCCGGAGGCTCCTCGTGGTCATGGCCCATAGCCACGCGAAACGCTCGAGCAGGGGCCGCGCGATCTCCTCCCGATCGCCTGCGCTTCGCCTCCCGGGTGCGGAAGCGCGGCCGAGGTGTGGTCTGCCGTGCTTGTTCCGTCGCTTCTACCGAAACTCTCTTGGACTTCTAACCCAAATGTCGTAGAACGCTTCCCAAACGGGGGAGCAGCGTATCGCTCGACTCCGGACCGAGTCTCCACCGGGTTCCACGGCTGGACTCGGCTGCCATGGTTCTTCTGGCGCACCTCTCCGGTTGCCTCGCGCAGGCCCGGGAGAGCGAACCTCACCCGCGAAGACCACCTTCGCTTCCACCCTAGACAGAACCCGAACCCCACCGCATCGAACCCCACCGCATCGAACCCAATGCCTCCCCGCCGGCGCCGCCCCATCCCGGGCGCCGCGCGCCGGCGCGCGAGGCTACGCAAGACGAAGGAAACGACCGATGGCCAAGGCCCGAAAGACGAGCTCGAAGAAGTCGACCAAGAAGTCCTCCGGGGGACGCGGCAGCAAGGAGGCGATCGAGAAGCGCCGCGTGGCGCGCCAGCTGAACGCGCTCCTCACGGGGGGAAGCTCGAAGAAGCCCAAGCTCGACGGCCGCACCGAGGCGCGCCGGAAGCGGCTCGTGAAGGAGCTCAAGGAGGGCAAGCGCGGCAAGGCGCTCGATCCGATCAAGGTCGTCCAGCACACGAACGACCTCCTCGAGATCGGCGAGACGATCTCCTCGCTCAAGAAGCAGGGCGTCAAGCCGCGCAAGACCGAGATCAACGACGAGATCGCGGAGATCGTGAAGCGCGCGCAGAGCGCCTACGAGTTCCACCCGAACGCCTGGCGCATGCTGGGTCTGCGGGTCGACGCCGAGGGCGAGATCCAGAAGCGGACCCGCCGGCGCACGGCCGCGAAGAAGACGCGGAAGACGACCAAGAAGAAGAAGAGCTGAACCGCCGGCGGAGCGGAGCGCGTCGTCGGCCACCGACCCGCCCCCACCTCGGGGCCGGGGCCCGGTCCCTCGGCGGCGCCGCTCCGCCCGTCGGACGCCGCCGGGTCCGCACGCGAAATTTCTTCTTGCGAACTCGGCGCCCCGATGGCACGACAACGTCCCTTCGGCGCCGTGGCCAAGTGGTAAGGCAGAGGTTTGCAAAACCTCCATTCACCGGTTCGAATCCGGTCGGCGCCTCCAAAAACGCGGCTGCATCATGCAGCCGCGTTTTTTCGTTCTGCCCCCCGACCCGCGGACCTGTACGGCGAAGGATGGCCCGGGCTGAGCGCGAGGCATCCGGGCACGCCGGGTTCCCGCGAGGCTTCGCGGTGCGGAGGCCACGGCGTCGCCACGAAGCGCCCTTCCCGGGCGCAGCGCGCCGCCTGCCCGCCGAAGACCCGCGCCGGCTCGAACTCCCAGGCAGCGGTACTAATCTCCGTGGATGCCCGCCCCGGACCGTCCCCCTGCGCCCGCGGCTGCGCGCCGGGCCGCGCGCTGGGTGCTCGGCGGGATCGTCGCCGGCGGCGCGCTCGCCCTGGCGGACTACGGCGCGCTCTGGCTCTGGCTGAGCGGCTGGGACCTCCGGCTCGACGCGCTCTGGCGGCTGGGGGCGCTCCTCCTCGCCGCCGGCGCCGCCCTCGGCGCCCTCGGCGCGGCGCTGGACCACGTCGCCACGCGCCTGCCCCCGCGGCTCCGCGCCCTCCCCTTCGCGCTCGCCGCGGCACCCGCGCTGGCGGCCCTCGTCCAGGCGGCCCTCGGGACCCGGCTCCTCGGCGGGCTCGGCCGCCCCGCGGCCCTCGCGCTCCACGCCGGCGCTCAGCTCGGCCTCGTCGGCGCCCTCGCGCTCCTCGCGCACACCGGCGGACCGCGCCGCCCCCTCCCCCGCCGCCTGGCCCTCGCCTCGCTGCTGGTCGCCCTCGTCCTGCTCACGAAGCTCGACCAGCGCCTCTTCCCACGCCTCTACGCGCCCTTCCACGCGGCCCTCGCCGCCGCCGCCTTCCTCGCCGCCGCCGGCGCCCTCGTCCTCGCCGCCCGCGAGTGGCCTCGCCTCGCCCGGGCGGCCACCCCCCGCCGCGCCGCCGCCGCGGGCGCCGTCCTCGCGCTCCTCCTCGCCCTCGACCTCGCCACGCTCCCCGGCTCGCACGACGTCCGCGTCGCCCTGCAGGACCCCCACGCCTCCACCACCCGCTCGCTCATGCACGCCCTGGCGCCGCTCGTGCGCCCGGCGCCCCCACGCGCCGCGCCCATCGACGCCGGCGCCGCGAGCGCCCGCTGGGCCGAAGGCCCCGCCCTGCCCGGCGCCCACCTCGTGCTCGTGACGATCGACGCGCTCCGCGCCGACCACCTCGGCGCCTACGGAGACCGTCGGGAGCTCACCCCCGCCATGGACGCCCTGGCGGGCCGCGGCCTCCTCTTCGAGCGCGCCTACGCTCCGGCGCCCCACAGCAGCCACTCGCTCGCCGGCCTCATGCTCGGCGTCCACGTGCAGCCCCGGCTCCGGCAGGGCCTCTCCCTCCCCCGGACGACCCTGACGGCGCGCCTGAACGACGCCGGCTACCACACGGCCGGCTTCTACCCCGACGCCATCTTCCACACCGACGGCGACGCGCTCGCCCCCCTCCGCGAGCGCGAGCTCGACTTCGTCCGCCGCGAGCGCCGCCCCTTCGACGCGCCCCGACTGACCGACGCCGTGCTGCGCGAGGCCGACCGGGTCGCGGCGCGGGGGGAGCCGCCGACCTTCTTCTGGGTCCACTACTTCGACGTCCACGAGCCCTACCGGGCCGACGAGCTCGGGGACACGCCGGCGCTCCGCTACGCCTCCGAGGTCGCCCGCGTGGACCGCGCCCTCGCCCGCCTCCTCGAGGGGCTCGAGGCGCGGCTGGAGCGCCCGCTCGTGATCGGGCTGAGCGCCGACCACGGCGAGGAGCTCCGCGACCACGGCGGCGTCTACCACGGCTCCACCCTCTACGAGGAGCAGGTCCGCGTGCCCCTCCTCCTCGTCGCCCCCGGCCTCGCGCCCCGCCGCGTGACCGAGCCCGTCGAGCTCATCGACCTCGGCCCGAGCCTCCTGGCGCTCGTCGGCGTGGCGCCCGGGCCGCGGATGGAGGGCGCCGACCTCCGGGTCGCCGCCGCGGGGGGCGGGCTGCCGGGCCGCGCCCGCGCCGCCCTGGAGGACCAGCGCATGTGGGTGGAGGGCGACGACAAGCTGATCGTCGATCTCCGGCGGGGCACGCTCGAGCTCTACGACCTCGCCGCGGATCCGGGCGAGCGGCGGAGCCGCGCCGACGCCGAGCCCGCGCTGGCCGAGGCGCTCCACGCCCGCGTCCGCGGCTGGCTCGCGAGCCTCGAGCGGGGCGATCCGCGCGAGCGGGTGCTGGCCCTGGCGCGCGCCGGCGACCGGCATGCGGCCGGAGCGCTCGCCGAGCGCGTCGCCCGGGAGGGGCCCCGGCCCGAGTGGGTGCGCCTCCTCGGTGAGCTGGGCGACGACGCCGCGCTCGAGACGCTCCGCGCCCAGCGCGCAGAGGGCCGCGCCGGCGCCGAGCTCGCGATCGCGCGGGGGCGGCTCGGCGATCGCGCCGTGCGACCCGCGCTCGAGCGCCTCCTCCGCGCCGAGACGCCGACGCTCCGCTGGCGGGCCGCGGCGGCCCTCCGCGCCCTCGGCGAGCGCCCGCCGGCGAGCGCGCTCCTGCTCGGCGCGCGGCGCGCGAGCTCCCTGGAGGAGCGGCGCGCCTTCGTCACGGCCCTCGGCGAGAGCGAGGATCCCCGCGCGACCGGCGCCCTCCTGGCGCTCCTGCCGGACCTCCGCCTGCGCGTCTCCGTCATCGAGGCGCTCGGCGCCCGCGGCGACCGGCGCGCCCAGCCGGCCCTCGCGCGCCTCGCCCGCGGCACCTCCCGACAGGACGTACGGGGCGCGCTCGACGCCGCCCTCCCCCGCCTCCAGTGAGGGGCCGCCGAGCCGTCGCCCGTCGCGCCCCGGCGAGGCTCCTTCAGCCGGCGCGCTCGGCGAGGTTGCAGGCGTCCGCCAGCGCGCGGGCCTCGAGGATGTTGTCCTCGATGGAGCAGTAGGTCCACGAGCCGTAGCGGCCGACCGAGAAGACCCCCCGCGTGGCCAGCGCCCGCTTCTTCGCCTCGACGTCCGCGGTCGACGCGCGCGTGATGTGCACGTAGGCCGGGTCGAGCACCACGTGGTGGCTCGCGACCAGCTCGTGCCCGTCCACGATGCCCGCCCTCCGCAGGTCCTCGAGCACGCGCCCGCGCGCCTCCTCGACCGTCGCCGCGTCGATCTCCGCGTCCTTGGGCCGGCCGAGCTCCACGTACATGCTCATGCGATCCGTGCCGAAGATGTTGTCGTAGAAGCCGACCCGGTAGAACGACACCTCGCGCTGCGGGAAATAGACCCAGTGGATGCCCTCGGGCCCCTTCCGGTCGAAGCCGAGGTTGAAGACGAGGACCTTGTTCCAGTCGTAGACGGAGCGGTCGAAGGGCACGCCGCAGAGCTCGAGGAGCGCGGGGAACGGCGCCGCGCTGACGAGCGTCTCGAAGGCCACCTCCCCGCGGGAGGTCTGCGCCACCTTCCGCGCGAGGTCGACGCTCTCGACCGCCGCCTCGGTCCGGATCGCCCCCTCGGGGACCCCCTGGGCGAGCGCATGCACGTACTGGATCGCGCCTCCCTCCGGGTAGGTGAAGGTCGCGTTGTAGCTCGCGTTGTCGGACCGGCGGAAGTTGCGGACGATGTCGGCCAGGTCCGCGTAGGGGAAGAAGCGCCCCATCGCGTCCACGTCGAGCTTGCCGAGATCGGTCGCGTAGAGCTTCTCGTTGTAGGGGATCAGGAACTTCTCGGCGATGCCCCGCCCGAACTTCGCGTAGAGCATCTCCTGGAAGCTCTCCGGCTCCCCCGGGAACGCCTCCTCCTTGAAGAAGAGGTCGTAGAGGCACTCGACGAGCTCCTCCTGCGGGAGCTGGTGGATGTTCTTCTGGAAGGGGAAGTCGACGAAGCGGTCCCCGTACCAGATGCGGCTGTCCTTCTCGACCTCGAGGACCTTCTGCCCCTGCATCCGCTCGACGAGGTAGCGCTCGATCTCCGGGTGGCGGAAGTGGAAGAAGTGGCCCGAGTAGTCCCAGACGAAGCCGTCCCGGGCGACGGTCTTGCAGTAGCCGCCGATCTCCGCGTCGCGCTCGCAGATGAGCACGTCGTCCGAGTCGAGCCAGTCGGCGAAGGCCAGGCCGCTGATGCCCGCCCCGACGACCAGGTAGCGCACGCGCTCCATCACTCGCCTCCCGCGTCGACGCCGGCGTCCGTCCCCGCGTCTTCCACGCCCGCGTCCTCCGGACCGGCGTCCTCCGCGCCCGCGTCCTCCGCGCCCGCGTCCTCCACGAAGCGCGGCACGCAGTCCCCGTCCACGCAGCTCTCCCGGAAATCGCAGCTCCGGTTGCACTCGCCGCAGTGGGCCCGGTCACTCGTCAGATCCACGCACTCGGTCGCGAAGTCCCCGACGCAGCAGGTCGAGCTCGCCGTGCCCTCGCAGGGCTCCCGCGCGTCGCCGCAGCGGCAGCGACCGCCATCGCAGCGGTCCGCCTGGAGCGGGTCGCAGGCCTCCCCGCAGGCGCCACAATCGTTCGCGTCGAGCTCGAGGTTCGCGCAGTAGCGGTCGTTCCGCTCGGGCGGGTTCGCCGGACAGCAGAAGCTCTCCGAGTCGCCACCGCAGCCGAGCTCGAAGTCCCCGCAGACGCAGCTCCCGCGCACGCACTCGGTCCCCCGCCCGTCGGCGCAGACGATGCCGCAGCCGCCGCAGTTCTCGTCGTCCGCGAGCACGTCGATGCAGCGCAGCTCCCCCTCCACCTCGCAGCACGCCTCGCTCGCGGCGCAACTCATGGGGCAGGTCGGCCCGGAGTCGCGCTCTCCGCCGGCGTCCTCGGCGCCGGCGTCGGAGCCCGCGTCCACGGCGGCTCCGTCGTCGTCTCCGCAAGCCAGCACGAACGCTCCCGCGAGGAGCAGCACCGCGACGCGCGTCATGGTCTCGACGATAGCAGCCCGCGCGCGCGGCGCATGGCCCACGCGCGCCTCCCGCTCCTGCACGCGGGTCGGGGCGTCGGCGCGCCCGGTCGACGAGGCGAGGATCGCCCGACCGAGGGGAGCCCGGCCGAGGCCCGGGCCTGGCGGGCGAGCTCCACGGAACCGGCTCCGGCGTCAGGGCCGCGGGAACCCGCGCACGACCTGGAGCCCTCGCTCGCCCGGCCGCACCACCGCGATCAGCTCACCGCCCCGCACCAGCGCGCTCTCCGCCGCCTCGACGTCCCCCTCCACGGCCGCCGGATCCACCGGCCGCCCATGGCGCGCGTCCACCTCCGCCGCCTCCGTGGCCTCGAGCCGCGGGAGCACCCGCCCCGCCGCCTCCGCCAGCGAGAGGAGCGGCGGCCCTGGCGGCCCCCCGAGCGCCGCCAACGCGACCGCCTCGTCCAGCCCGAACGCGCCGCTCGCCGTGCGCCGGAGCGCCGTCAGGTGCCCCACCGTCCCGAGCGCCTCCGCGAGGTCCCGCCCGAGCGAACGCACGTAGTAGCCCTTCCCGCAGCGGAGCCGGAGCTCGAGCGTGTCCCCGTCGAGCGCCAGCACCTCGAGCGCGTCGAGCCGCACCTCGCGCACGGGCGCCTCGACCGCCTCGCCCTTCCGCACCTTCGCGTGGAGCCGCTCCCCGCCCACCTTGATCGCGCTCACCTTCGGGGCCCGCTGCGGGTGCGTACCGACGAAGCGCGCCGCCACCTCCCGCACCGCCTCCAGCGCGAGCGTCGGCACCGCCGCCTCGCCCACGACCTCGCCGTCTGCGTCCAGGCTCGCCGTCGCCACGCCGAGCTTCAGCGTCGCCTCGTAGGCCTTGTCCGCGGCCGTCAACCAGGGCACGAGCTTGGTCGCCCGCCCCACGGCGAGCACGAGCACCCCGGTCGCCATCGGATCCAGCGTGCCCGCGTGGCCCACCTGCCGCGTGCCGAAGGCCTTCCGCCCGCGCGCGACCACGTCGTGCGAGGTCGGCCCGCGCGGCTTGTCCACGATCGCGACCCCGTGCACGGGGCTCGGCTTGCGGCGTCCCACCTGCGCTCAGCCCGCGAGGAGGTCGCGGATCACACCCCGCGCCTTCGCCTCGGTCTCCTCGAGGCTCGCGTCCACCTGCGCGCCGGCCGCGGCCCGATGACCGCCGCCGTTCAGCGCCACGGCCACCTTCGATACGTCCACGTCGCCGCTCGAGCGCAGGCTCACCTTCGTCTCGATGCGCTGCCCATCGTCCGAGGGGTACTCCCAGAGCAGGAGCGCCACCTCCACGCCGCGGAGCATGCGTCCGTAGTTCACCATGCCCTCGACCATGTCGTCGTCCGCGCCGTGCCGTTCGAGCATCGCGCGTGTCACCCGCAGCACGGCGAGCTGGCCGTCGCAGTCCATCTCGAGCGTCTCGAGGATCGCGCCGAGCAGCGCCAGGCGCTCCTGCGGCCACCCCTCGAAGAGCTCGTAGGCGGTCACCCACGGATCGGCGCCCCGCTCGAGCAGCTCGGCGCCGAGGCGCAGCGTCTTCGGCCGGGTGGTGCCGTAGCGGAAGCCCCCCGTGTCGGCGACGATGGCCGCGTAGAGCGGCGTCGCGGCCGCCTCGGGGACGGGGCGGAGCTCGAGCTCCTCGGCGAGGTCCATCACCACCTCGCCCGTCGCGCAGGCCTCGATGTCGCGCACCACCACGTCCCCGACGTCGTCGTGCGCCGCGTGGTGGTCGATGACGACGAGCGGCCCGCGCACGTCCTGGCCGGGGAGGCCCCGCGGCAGGAGCGCCTTCGCCGCCGTGTCCATCACCCAGGTCGCGTCGTAGCGCGCCCCCTCGGGGATCGTGTCGACGGGCTCGCTCCCCGCCAGGAACTGCAGGTTCAGGGCGAGCGGCTCGGGCACCCAGACGAGCACGTCCTTGCCGAGCGCGCGGAAGATGGCGGCCAGCCCGAGGGCGCTCCCGAGCGCGTCGGCGTCCGGGCGACGGTGACAGGTGATGAGGAAGGACTGGCCCTCCTTCAGCAGCTCGAGGGCGCGCTCACGGCTCATGCGCCGCCTCCTCTTCCTCGGGCGCGTCCTGCGCGTCCCGCTCCTCGGAGAGCTCGTCGAAGATGCGCTCGAGGCGCTCGACGCGATCGACCTGCTCGTCCCAGAAGAACTCGAGGTCCACGGCCCGCCGGAGCTTCAGCTTCGCGGCCAGCTCCCGACGCAGGAACCCGCTGGCCCGCGTGAGCGCCGCCACCACGCGCTGCTTCCGGCGGGCGTCCGCCTCCTGCAGCACGCGCACGTAGACGCGCGCGAGCGAGAGGTCGTCGGTGACGCGCACGGCGCTGACGACCACGTCCTTCGCGCCCGGATCCCGCACGCGGCCGCGCAGCAAGAGCTCGGAGAGCTCGGCCCGCAGCCGCTCGGCCACCCGATCGGCGCGCCTCGGCTCGCTCACGCGCCCTCCTCGGCGAAGGCGTCCCAGTCCCCGAGCACGGGGCCGGCCTCCCCGGCGGCCCGGGGGACGGTCGCGTCCTCGAAGGGCCCCGCGTGGAGCCGCTGCGTGGCCCGTCGCGTCACGGGCGCCAGCCCGAGCGACTCGACGTACTGCGCGACCCGCTCGAGCATCGCGTCCACCTGCGCGCCATCGTTCGACACCATCGCGAAGGCGACCACGCTTTCGTCATGGCTGTCCAGCGAGCCCACCTCGGCGGCCGAGACCGGGAAGCGCTGGCGCGTGCGCTCGAGGACGCGACGCACGACGCCACGCTTCTCCTTCAAGGAGTTCACGCCCGGAAGGGCGAGGGCGAGACGACACACCCCGACGACCATCACCTGGCGTTCTCCCTCAGGCGTCCTCGAGCGTCGCCGCGACCTCCTCGACCTCGTAGCACTCGATCACGTCGCCTTCCTTGATGTCGTTGAAGTTCTCGAGGCCGATGCCGCACTCGAAACCGTTCGCGACCTCACGGACGTCGTCCTTGACGCGCTTGAGGGAGGAAATCTTGCCGTCCCAGACGACCACGCCGTCCCGGACCAGGCGCGCCTTCGCGGAGCGCACGACCTTGCCTTCGGTGACCATGCAGCCGGCGATGGTGCCGACCTTGGGGATGCCGAAGGTCGCCCGCACCTCGGCCTGACCGAGGTCCTTCTCGACGAGCTTCGGGGCGAGGAGGCCGGCCATGGCGGCCTTCACCTCGTCGATGGCCTCGTAGATCACGCTGTAGGTGCGGATCTCGACGCCGTTCTTCTTCGCCATCGAGTTCGCCTTGCCCTGAGGCCGGACGTTGAACCCGATGATGATGCAGAGGCCCTCGGAGGCGCTCGCGAGCATCACGTCGTTCTCCGTGATGCCACCGACGCCCGAGTGCACGATCTTCACGCGCACCTTGTCCGTGCTCAGGTCCTCGAGGCTCTTGTTGAGGGCCTCGATGGAGCCGTGCACATCGGCCTTCACGACGAGCTGGAGCTCCTCCTGCTCGCCGCTCTGCATCATCTGCTGGAAGTGCTCGAGGCCGCGCGGCGCCGACACCGTCGGCGTCGACGTGTCCTTCTGGTTGGCCTCGGCGACCTCCTGGGCACGCTTGGCGTTCGTGACCTTGTAGAGCTTGTCGCCCGCGTCGGGGAGCGAGTCCAGGCCGAGCAGCTCGACGGGCGTCGCCGGGCCGGCCTGCTTGACCTGCTTGCCCCGGTCGTCGGTGAGCGCGCGGACGCGGCCCCAGCTCGAGCCGGCCACCACGTAGTCGCCGGTCGCGACCGAGCCGTCCTGGATGAGGACGTTCGCCACGACGCCGCGGCCCCGGTCGAGGCGCGCCTCGAGGACCACGCCCTCGGCGGGGATCTTCGAGTTCGCCGTGAGCTCCATGACCTCGGCCTGGAGCAGGATGGAGTCGAGGAGCTCGTCGATGCCCTGGCCGGTGATGGCGGAGGTCGACACGTACATGGTGTCGCCGCCCCAGTCCTCCGGCGTGAGCCCGAGCGAAGCCAGCTCGTTCATCACGCTCTCGGCGTTGGCGTCCGGCTTGTCGATCTTGTTGACCGCGACGATGATCGGCACCCCAGCCGCCTGCGAGTGGCTGATCGCCTCCTTCGTCTGCGGCATGGCGCCGTCGTCGGCCGCCACCACGAGGATGACGATGTCCGTCGAGTTCGCGCCGCGAGCGCGCATGGCCGTGAAGGCCTCGTGGCCCGGCGTGTCGAGGAAGACGACCGTGCCCTTGTCCGTGTCGACACGGAAGGAGCTGATGTGCTGCGTGATGCCGCCGGCCTCGCCCTCGGCGACCTTCGCCGAGCGGATCTTGTCGAGGAGCGAGGTCTTGCCGTGGTCGACGTGACCCATGATGGTCACGACGGGCGGGCGGCCCTCCTGGTCCTCGTCGAGGTTCTCGAAGTCGCCGCGGGCGTCCTCGACGACCTCCTCGGCGGAGCGGGCGACGTTCTCGACCTCGTAGTTGAACTCCTCGGCGATGATCGCCGCGGTGTCCGCGTCGAGCGTGCTGTTGATGTGCACGCCCTGCACGCCCATCTGCATGAGCTTCATGAGCAGGTCCGTCGCCTTGATGCTCATGCCCTGGGCGAGCGTCTGCAGCGCGACCTGATCCTCGATCTGGATCTTGCGCTTGTGCGCGCTCGGCACCGTGATCTCGGTCTGCTTCGGCTTGATGCCGCGCTGGCTGCGCCGCTTGCCGCGACCGTGGGGGCGCGCCTGGGGACCGATGCTCGACCGGCTGCGGATCTGGCGCCGCGGGCGGGACGCCTGGTGCTGCTCGACGATGCGCCGACGCTCCTCGGGCGTGAGCTCCTTGCGCCGACCGCCCACGCCGGGCGGGGGCGCGATGGTGTTGCCGCGCTTCTTCACGCCGGGGGGCAGGCCCGTGAGGCGCTCCTCGGCGGGGGGCGGCTCGGCGCGGCGGGCTCGGCTCGCCGCGTCCGGGAGGGCCTCGGCGGCCTTCTTCTCGGCTTCCGCCTTCTCGGCCGCCGCCTTCTCCTCGGCCGCCTTCTCGGCTGCGGCCTTCTCCTCGGCAGCGATGGCCTCGGCTTCGGCCTTCTCGGCCGCCGCCTTCTCCTCGGCGGCCTTCTCTTCTGCCGCCTTGGCCTCCGCCTCGGCCTTCTCGGCCTCCGCCTTCTCCTCGGCGGCCTTTTCGGCTGCGGCCTTCTCCTCGGCAGCAGTGGCCTCGGCGGCCTCCGCCTTCGCGGCCGTCTCCGCAGCGGCCGTCTCGGCGGCCTTCTCCTCGGAGGCGCTCTCGCCGGCGGCCGCCTTCTCCTCGGCAGCCTCCGCCTCCGCGGCCTTCCGCTCGGCCTCCGCCTGCTCGGCGGCCGCCTTCTCCTCGGCGGCGCGCTTGCGCGCGGCGGCCCGCTCGGCGGCAGCCCGCGACTCGATCGCGGCCTTCGCGGCGGCCTCCGCCGGCGACTCGCTCGACTCCTCGGGCGCGCTCGCGGCGGGCTCCTCGGCGACCGGCTTCTTCTTCCGGCGGCGTCGACGCGTGACGGTCGGGCGGATCTGCTCCTCGACCTTCGCCTCGGCGCGATCCTTCTCGAGCGCCCGCTTGACGCGGTCGACCTCGGCGGGGTCCAGCACGCTCATGTGGTTGCGAACCTGGATACCCAGCGCACCAATCCGCTGGATCAGCTCCCGATTCGGCAGCCCCAGCTCCCGTGCAACCTCGTATACCCGAACCTTACTCATGTTCGCTTCCGGTCCTCCGACCTGCGGCGCTCGGCGCCTCGCGCGCCTCGTGCCCCGTCACCGCCGGGTCTTCCCGGTCGTCGGCGACGTGTGATTCCAATGCTTCCCGATGCCCTGGGCGCGCTCTGCGCGTGCCGTTATGAGGGGACGCCCCCCCACCACGCAAGCCCTCTTGCTCACGCAGGCTCGAAAGCTGTTCCGTGACGCCTCGGAGGGCCTCCGCGAGGCCCTCGTCTTCCACGGCGCAGACGGCGACGGCCTCCCGCCCGAACAGCTCTCCGAGGGTGTCCCGCGTGCCCCAAACGAGACACGCGGAACCAAGGCGCTGCGCCTGATGCTCCAGATCATGGCGCCGCCCGGCGTCCTCCGCCACCCAGAGGAGCCGCGTCTTTCCCTCGCGGACGCTCGTCTTGGCTGCTTCGGTGCCGATCGCGAGGTGTCCGCCGCGGCGCGCGCCGAGCACGAGCCCCTGGAGCCGCTCGCGCAGGCCGCGCTCGATCGCGTCGGCGAGGGCGGCCGGATCGACCGTCACCTTCCGGCGGAGCGAGCGGGCGAAGCCGCCCTTTCGCGCCGCGGCCTGAAGGCAAGCGGGCCGCGGGTGGACCCAGACGCCCCGACCCCCGAGCCGCCCCTTCGGGTCGGGCACGAGCCAGGGCGCCTCGGGCACCACCGCCAGCCGCACCATCGCGGCGGCGGGCTGAGCGCTCCGGCACCCGGCGCACGTCCGCACGGGCCCCCGGGGGGCGTCTTCCCCCCGGGGCATGCGATCGTGGTCCTGGGCCGGAGCGCGGGTCATGGCCTCAGGCGTTCTCCTGCGGCGCCTCGGTGGCCTCGCTGGAGGCCTCCTCCGGCTGGCCCTCGGCGCCCTCCTCGTCGGACGCGCCGAGGCCCTCGGCCGCCGCCGCCGCGACCGCCGCGGCGGCCTCGTCGGCCTTGCGCTGGGCCTCTTCCTCGGCCTTGCGGCGCGCCTCTTCCTCGGCGCGGCGCTTCATCTCGACCTTGCGCGCCTCGGCGACGCCGGCCTCGATCTTCGGCCACTCCTCGGCGAGGAAGGTCTTCGCGGCCTCCTTCACGCCCGCGGCGACCTCGTGCGTGAGGCGCGTGCGGATCGCGAGGCGGTCCGTGTCCTCCTCGGCGGCGATCGTCTTCGGGCTGCCGTAGCCGCCCCGGTCGAGGAGGTCCGCGATGCGCTCGGAGACGCCGCGGATGAGCATGAGCCGGCCCTTCTCCGTCGGGAGCTCGGGCTGGTGGCTCGCCTCCTCGATCCACTCCTGGCGCATCTTCTCCATGGCCTCGCCGGCCTGCGTGCGCAGCCGCTCGACGTTGTCCTCGTCGATGCCCTCGACCGTGAGGAGCTCCTCGATGGGCGCCTCGGCGACCTCGTCGAGGGTCCGGAAGCCCATGCGGTAGAGCGCCCGGGCGATCTCCTCGTCGTCGTCCACGCGGCTGAGGACGCGGAGCGCCTCCTCCTCCATCTGCTGGAAGCGCGACTCGCTGACGATGTCGAGCTTCCAGCCCGTGAGCTGCGAGGCGAGGCGGACGTTCTGGCCCCGCCGGCCGATCGCCAGGCTGAGCTTCTGGTCCGGCACGACGAGCTCCATGGTCGCGTTCGGATCGTCGATGACGACGCGGAGCACCTCGGCGGGCGCGATCGCGTTGCAGACGAAGCGCGCCGGATCCTTGTCGAAGGGCACGATGTCGATCTTCTCGCCGCGGAGCTCCTGCACCACGGCCTGGACGCGCGAGCCCTTCATGCCCACGCAGGCGCCCACCGGATCGACGTCGCTGTCGCGGCTGCTCACGGCGATCTTCGAGCGCGCGCCCGGCTCGCGGGCGGCGGCGACGATGCGGACGATGCCCTCGTAGATCTCCGGCACCTCCATCTCGAAGAGCTTCACCAGGAGCCCCACGTCGGTGCGCGAGAGGATGATCTGCGGGCCGCGGGCCTCGCGATCGATGTCCTTGAGGAGCGCGACGATGCGATCGCCGGGCCGGTAGCTCTCCCGCGGCGTCTGCTCGCGCGGCGAGAGCACGGCCTCGACCGTGCGCTGCTGGCCGTCGCTCGAGCGGTCGAGCTCGACGATGATGTTCGAGCCGCGCTCGAAGCGCCGCACGGTGCCGCTGATCAGCTCGCCCTTGCGGTTCTTGAACTCGCCGAAGATCCGCTCGCGCTCGGCGTCGCGCACGCGCTGGATGATGACCTGCTTGGCCGTCTGGGCGGCGATGCGGCCGAAGCCCTTGCGCGCCTGCTGGATCCCGAGGAGCGAGCCGTACTGGCGGTCCTGCTTGCGGGCCTCCTCGGCGTCCTGGGCGAGGTAGAAGATCTGGAAGCCCAGCTCGTCGCCCTCGGTCAGCGGGTTGTCCGGATCGTCCAGGCCGTAGCGGCGCGCGTCCTCGAGGGCGATCTCGACCTGATCGTTGTCGATCTCCTCGACGACGGTCATGAACATCTTGAGATCGACCTGACCCGTCTGCGGGTTGTACTCGGCCTCGAGGTCCCGGTCCGCGCCGAAGTGACGCTTCGCGGCCGTCAGGATCGCTTGCTCGATCGCCTCGACGAGCACGCGGGGCTCGATGCCCTTTTCCTGACTGACCTGATCGATGGCCATCTGTAGCGAGAGCTGCGGTTCTGCCATGGGCCTCACCGTGTGTGCGGGACGCGGCCCGCGATCGTGTTCGGGTCGGGGAACGACGCCCCGAGGAGTGGGTCTGTGCCGCTCAACGGCGCGGCGGTTCGAATCGGTACACCAGGTGCGCGCGCACGATGGCGGCGTGGGGGATGCGCACGAGCGTTCCGTCGAGATCGAGCTCGACCTCCTCGCCGTGCACGCCCTTGAGGAGCCCCTGGAAGCTCTTCCGGGAACGCTTCGCGCGCGCCTTCTTCCCCCCCGTCTCCTCGGAGACCGGCGGTTCGATGGGCTCGCGCGTCTTGAGCTTGATCTCCTTGCCGGAGAAACGCTCGAAGTCCTTCAGCTTCACGAGCGGCCGCTCGAGGCCGGGCGAGCTCACCTCGAGGTGATACTTCGCCGGCATGTCCTCCTCGTGGAGGTCGAGGGCCGTCGAGAGGTCCCGGCTCACGCCCTTGCAGTCCTCGAGGGTGACGCCGCTGCCGGGCGTCGGATCCGAGGCCGGTCGCTCGCGGTCGATGGTGACGCGGATCGTCGTGCCGCCATGGCCACGGGCCTGCCGGATCTCGACGAGCTCGACGCCGTGGGCGGCGCAGACGGGCTCGGCGAGCTCTTCGAGGAGCTGCTGGCGGCGGTTGGACGAGGCGTTCATCGGGAGCGGGCGGGGATCGAATGGGGAACGAGGGTCGGGATCGTGCGCCGCGAGCGGCGCCCCCGGGCGGGAGCGACCCCCCGGGAGCACTCCGGGTGGCGCCCGCCTCCGACCGTCGAAACCGAGCGGGAGAGACGAAAAAAGGCAGGCCCGGGGGCCTACCTCGTTGGCGCTACCTACGAAGTGTGGGCGGTAGATAACACGGCCCTCGGGGGCGAGCAAGGGGGCGAGCAAGGGGGCGAGCGAGGGCCCGAACCCTGGGCTCGCTCCCGTCGGTGGCGGCGCGTCCGAGGTCGCCGCGTCCGGGCGGCTGCCAGCCGGGCGGCTGCCGACTCAGCCGTGCGCGGCGATCTCCGCCAGCTCCTCGTAGTGCGCGTCCGCGTAGTAGACGAGCACGTCGAGGCAATCGCAGAACTCGCTCTCGTCCAGCTCCTCCACCGGGTACTCGACCGAGAGCACGACGTCGAGATCGTCGTCGATCGAGAACTTGGCCATGTAGAGGACCTGGTTGAGCTGGAGGAGCCGATCGTAGAGGGCGTGCGCCTTGATGCGCTCCTCCGGCGAACGCAGGAAGGGCACGACGGCGAAGGTGAGGTAACCCTCCGGATCGAGGCGCACCATGAAGGGGAGCTTGCGGCCGGCGCCGCGGAAGCGACCGCGCCAGGTGTCCTCGGTGATGCGCACGCACTTCCAGGCGCCCTGCCCCAGGAGCCGCTCGACGGTGTCGACGTCGACCTTCAGGTGCCCGTCCTCCGAGATCACCACGGCGTCGGCGTTCGCGGCGTCGGCCTCCGCGGCGTCCGCTTCCGCAGCGTCGGCTTCCGCAGCGTCGGCTTCCGCGACGTCGGCTTCCGCGGCGTCGGCCTCGGCTTGCGGGCCGTCCGTATCCGCGGCGTCGGCTTCGGAGGTCTGGGCCTCCAGCTCCCGCTTCTCGGGGGCCTGCTCGGGCGCCTCCTTCGGCGTCTCGGGCGGGCGCTCTTCGTCGGTCGAGGTGTCGCTCATCGGGCCGGTCGCGGCCGATGATGGCCGGGAGCCCGCCCCCGGACAAGCGCCGAGGGACACAAACCCCTTCCCGCGGCTCCGGCGCGCGCGTCGCGAAAGGCCGCCGGGCGCGGACCGCGTTGACCGGCCCCCACCGCTTTGGTACTCCCGGCTTTGCTCGTGATTTCGCCGGGTCCCGTCGGGCCCGGGCGACGTGACCGCGCCGGCGAGATGCGCCGGGCGGAACGATGGAGGGTGTGATGAGGGGTATCCAGGGAACCGTCGGGCTCCTGATGCTGATGCTCGCTGCGTGCGGGGGTGGTCGAGAAGCGGCCTGGGACACGACCTCGAACGACGAGGCGCAAGAGGGCACGCAGGTCTCGACCGAGGAACGGCAGACCGTGCTCGAGCAGGCCAACGAGGCCTGGGCCGGCCGCGACGAAGAGGCCAACGTTCGGCGCGCGATCGAGCTCTATACGCAGGCCACGCAGGCGGACCGAAGCGACTACGACGCCTGGGTGATGCTCTCGCGGAGCCAGTACTTCCTCGCCGACTGCCACCTGCGCTTCGACGAGAGCAAGCAGGAGGAGTTCCTGCAGAGCTTCGAACAGGGCACGCGGGCCGCGGAGAACGCGCTCATCGCGAACAACAGCGACTTCGCCGAGCGTATGCGCGCCGGCACGCGGATCGAGGAGGCCCTCGACGTGCTCGATGCGAGCGCCGTGCCGGCCCTCTACTGGCGCGCCTCGAACCTGGGCAAGTGGGCCTCGGCGGACGGCTTCGCGACGCTCCTCTCCTACAAGGACGAGATCCGCGCCGTCATGGGCGCCTGCCTCGAGCTCGACCAGGAGTACTACTACTACGGCCCGGACCGGTACTTCGGCGTCTTCTACGGGCGCGCGCCCTCCTTCGCCGGCGGCGACACGGACCGGAGCCGGGAGCACTTCGAGACCTCGCTGCGGGAGCACCCGAACTACTTCGCGACGCACGTCCTGATGGCTCAGGACTACGCGGTGAAGGCGCAGGACCGGGCGACCTTCGACGAGCACATCAACTTCGTGCTGCAGGGCGACCCCGAGGCCGGCGGCCCGGAGATCGCCCCGGAGAACCGCTGCGAGGTGCGCAAGGCGCGCCTGCTGCAGGAAGAGGCCGACTCGCTCTTCGAGTGAGCCGGACGGCGGCCCGGTCGGCGCGATGAATACGCGCCGCCGGGCTCCGTCACTCTGACGGCCGAGCCCCACGAGCGGCGCGCGTCTCTGCGGAGAGCGGGCCCCCTCCTCGGTGGAGCCGGCTCGGGTGGACGCGACTCGGTGGCAGACGACTCGGTGGACGACGACTCGGTGCAGACGAGAGAAGGGTGAAGGAAGGACCATGGTCATGAAGCGACGGACGAGCCCCACGCGCCGGGCGCCGCGGCGAATCGCCCTCTGGGCGACGACGCTCTCGGCCCTGTGCTCGCTCGCCTTCGTGCTCGCCGCGGGCGACTCGAGCGCGGGCGCGCAGAGCACGATCGAGATGAAGATCGCCACGGTGGCCCCGGAGGGCACGCCCTGGGAGAAGCAGCTCAGGAGCTTCCGCCGGTACGTGCAGGAGAACACGAACGGGCGCGTGCAGGTGAAGATGTTCATGGGCGGCTCGCTCGGCGGCGAGAAGGCCCTCGTGCGGCGCACGGCCCAGGGCAGCATCCAGGTCTTCGGTGGCTCCACGGCGGCGCTCGGATCGCTCGTGCCGGAGCTGAACGTCATCGAGGCGCCCTACCTCTTCGACGACGCGCAGGAGGCCGACCGGGCCCTCGACAACGACGCGGTGCGCTCGCAGGTGGCGAGCCTGGTGAGCGCGCGCGGCTTCCAGATGGGCTTCTGGGCCGAGAACGGCTTCCGGAGCTGGTTCACGAAGGACCGCGCCATCCGGCAGCCGAGCGATCTCCAGGGGCTGCGCATGCGCTCGCAGGAGGCGCGCATCCACCTGGCGACCTACCGCTCGCTCGGCGCCAACCCCGTGCCCATCGACGTGACCAACGTGCTGACGAGCCTTCAGACCAACGTGGTCGACGGCTTCGACAACACGCCGCTCTTCGCCTTCGCGACGAGCTGGTACCAGGCCGCGCGGCACCTGAACTTGAGCGAGCACAGCTACCAGCCGGGCATCATCGTCTACTCGAAGCGCTGGTTCGACGGCTTGCCCGACGACATCAAGCAGGTGCTGACGAACGTCCCGGGCGACATGGAGCGGAGCGGACGTCGGAACGTTCGGCGCATGGACCCGATCCTCGTCCGGAACCTCGAGCGCTACGGCATCCAGGTGCACCGGCCGAGCGCGTCCGAGCGCCAGGCCTTCGCGCAGGCGACGAGCAGCGTGGCCAACCGGACCGCGAGCAAGATCGGCTCGGGCGCCCGGAACCTGCTGCGGGCGATTCGCGCGGCGAACTGAGCGCGCGAGCGTGAGCCAGAGAGAGGGCGCGGCCAGCCGGTCGCGCCCTTTTTCGTGCCCGGCGCTCTCTCGCGCCCGGCGGTCTCTCGCGCCGCGGTCTCTCGCGCGGCGGTCTCTCGCGCGCGGTCTCTCGCGCGCGGTCTCTCGCGCGCGGTCTCTCACGCCCGCGGCGCGCGGCGATCTCGTGTTCGGTGCTCTCCTCGCGCCACCCGTCTCCGCTCCGCCCCGCTGCTCGGCCACGGGGCGCTCCGCTGAAACGTCCTGCGACGCCGCGCCGTCTCGCGCGTTTCACCGGGAGGCCTCCGTTGCACGAGCCGCTGCGGGGCCGAGCTGCGGGGCCGAGGGGCCGGCCGGCCGTGGGCGGGGGCCCTCGAACGAAAAGAGGGGAACGCGATCGCCCGCGTTCCCCTCGTTCACGATCCCCCCACGCGCGGCGTGGGCGCCGCGCTCACTCCGGGTAGTACTCGGTCCCCAGGTGCGTGATGAGGTCCTCCCCCTTCATCCAGCGGAGCGTGTTCTTGAGCTTGCTCAGCTGCACGAAGAGGTTGTTCTCCGGGTAGACGGCGGGCGCGTGGGCCGGGCTCTTGTAGTAGAAGCTCAGCCACTCCTGGATGCCGCTCATCCCCGCACGCTGCGCGAGGTCCATGAAGAGCGCCAGGTCGAGCACCAGCGGCGCCGCGAGGATGCTGTCTCGGCAGAGGAAATCGACCTTGATCTGCATCGGATAACCGAGCCACCCGAAGATGTCGATGTTGTCCCAGCCTTCCTTCTGGTCCCCCCGCGGCGGGTAATAGTTGATGCGCACCTTGTGGTACATCTCGCCGTAGAGCTCGGGCTGGAGCTCCGGCTGGAGGATGGTCTCGAGGACGCCGAGCTTGCTGACCTCCTTGGTCTTGAAGCTCTCCGGATCGTCGAGGACCTCGCCGTCCCGATTGCCGAGGATGTTGGTGGAGAACCAGCCCCGAATCCCCAGCACGCGGGCGCGGAGCCCGGGCGCGAGGATGGTCTTCATCAGCGTCTGACCGGTCTTGAAATCCTTGCCGGAGAGAGGCGCCCCCGTCTCGCGGGAGAGCTCGACCATGCAGGGCAGATCCTCGGTCAGGTTCGGCGCGCCGTTGGCGTAGCCGACCTGCTCCTTGAGGCAGGCGTAGCAGTAGACCTGCGAGGGGCTGATCGCCGGATCGCTGTTTCGCAGCCCCTCCTCGAAGGCGGCGAGGCTCTGGTGCACATCCGTCGGCTCGCGGTGTACTTCCGTGCTGCCGCACCAGATGGCGACGGCGCGGTCGAGGCCGTTGTCCTTCTTGAAGCGCCGGATGTCCTCGCGGACCGCCTCCGCGAGCTCCATCTTGTTCGTCTGCTCCTTCACGTTCTCACCGCGAAGTCGCTTCACGAACTCGGGGAAGAAGACCGCCTTCATGGGCTCGATCGCCGCGAGCTCGTCGGCGATGGCGTCCAGGTGATCGCGGCTCAGCACGTCGGCGTTCCGGGCGGCCTCGAGGGCGTTGTCCGAGAAGAGATCCCACCCGCCGAAGACCAGATCGTCGAGCCCGGCCAAGGGCACGAAGTCCTTCACCGCGGGCGAGGTGCCCTCGGTGCGCTTGCCCACGCGGATCGTGCCCATCTGGGTCAGCGATCCGATGGGTCGGGCGATGCCCTTCCGCGCCAGCAAGCAGCCGGCGATGAAGGTGGTTCCCACGGCGCCCATTCCGGGCAGCAACACGCCCAGCTTGCCGGAAGCGGGCTGAATCTCGACGGGTCGTTCCATCATCTCTCCTGGGCGCCACCGGGGGCCGCACCTGGTCGCTGGGTCGCGCCCGCGCGGCTTCCGTAACGCTCGCGCCGCCGGTTCGCGGAGCGCAGCGGGTAGCAGGTGGGCTCAGGGCGCGCAACGCGCTCGCGGCGGGCTCGAGGTGGCTAGCCGAGGCGCCGCCGGTGGCGCCCGGATCCGCCGACTTCTGGTGGAAAGGGCGAGCGAGACGGTACACACGTCGCCCATGAGCGCCGCGCGACGCCCCGTTTCGCCGCCATCCGTCGGCCCGTCGGGCTGGCGAGCGCCCGAGGGTCGCCCCCGAACGCGGGCCGCCCACCGACCGCATGTGCGGCACGGACGATGCATGGTCCGCCGGCCGATGCCGACGCTCGGGCAACGTTTCGACCACTGCTGCGACGAAACCCCCGAGAACGCCGGCCAAGGCACCGTGGCTGAGCTTCACAGTGTGACCCCACGCTGACACTCCGACGCCACACCCCGCTCTCACGGAAAGACCCCCCATGACTCGAGCCATCATTCTCGCCGCCGGAAAGGGCACCCGCCTCGTCAGCGGCCGGCCCTACCCCAAGCCGCTCCAGGAGGTCGCCGGCGTCCCGCTCATCGTGCGGGTCATCCGAGCCCTCGAGCGCTCCGGCGTCGACGAGGTCGGTGTGGTGATCGGGCATCTCGGCGACGTGCTCCGCGACGCCCTCGAGGCGACGCCCTTCGCCGCGAAGCTCTCCTTCTTCGAGAACGACGAGGTCGACAAGCCGAACGGGACCTCGCTCCTCAAGGCCGCCGACTTCGTCACGGGCCCCACCTACCTGCTGATGAGTGACCACCTCTGGTCGCCCTCGCTCGTGCGCTCGGTCTCGCGCTTCCCGCTCGCTCACGACGAGGCGGTGCTCGGCGTAGACTACGACATCCCGGGCTGCTTCGACCTCGACGACGCGACCAAGGTGCGGGTCCGCGGCGACCGGATCGTCGAGATCGGCAAGGAGCTCCCGAGCTACGACTGCCTCGACACGGGCGTCTTCCGGATCACGCCGGCGCTCATCGAGGCGCTGCGGGACGCCGAGGGCCCCGAAGGCTGCTCGCTCTCCCACGGGGTCGGCGCCCTCGCCGCGCGCGGCAAGATGCGCGTGGTCGACGTGGGCGACGCGACCTGGATCGACGTCGACACGCCCGAGGCGCACGCGCAGGCCGAGCGCCTGATCCGTCGCTACGGGGACGACCTCCGGCGCCCCGCGCCCATGGTCGCCGCGGCGCCCGCCGCCGCCGCGCTCTGAACGAGCCGGTCGCTCGAGCCGAGGCCCGCCGTGCAGCAGCCGGTGGGCCTCGCGCAATTCGAGGCGCGCCGACCCCGCGGGCGGCCACGCGTCGGGCGGGCGCGTCGGCCCAGAGCGAGGCGCCCTCCTCCCGAGAGGAGCGAGGCGAGCCAGGCGAAGCCGCGCGCTCAGGAGCGGGCGAGGGCCCGGCGCGCCTCGGCGAGGACCTCCTCGGGCGAGCCCTCCGCGTCCAGGACCAGGACGTCCCCCTCGTCCTCGCCGGGCGCCTCGAGGGTCGCGAGCTGGCTCGGGAGGAGCGAGGCGCCCGCGTAGTGGCCGCGCCGGCTCCGCAGGCGCCGCGCGAGCTCCGCCTCGCCGACGTGGAGGTGCAGGAAGCGCAGCTCCCCCGCCTCCCGTAGCCGATCGCGATGCGCGCGGCGGAGCGCGGAGCAGGCGAGGACCACCGCCTCGCCCCGGCCCGCGGCTTCCTCGAGGTGCGCAACGAGCGCGTCGAGCCAGCCCGCCCGGTCGGCCTCGTCGAGCCCCTCTCCGCGGGCCATCTTCGCGACGTTGGCCGGCGGATGGAAGGCGTCTGCGTCCACGAAGCGCGCGCCCGTCGCGGCCGCCAGGGCGCGACCGAGCGTGGTCTTGCCGGCGCCGGATGGGCCCGTGACGACGACGGCGTCCCCGCTCACGCCGTGCCCGGCCAGCGACGAAGCGCCGCGCGCGCCGGTGCGCCGTCCGCGCCCACCAGCTTCAGCGGGAGGCAGGCGAGCTCCCAGCGCCCCGCGGAGACGGCGGAGAGGTCGAGGCCCTCGATGATCCAGATGCCCGCCTTCAGGAGCGCGTGGTGCGTCTCGACGCCGTCGGCGTGGAAGCCGCCGACTGAGAGGTAGTCCACGCCGACCGTACGCACGCCGGCCTCGGCGAGGAGCGCCGCGGCGTGGCGATCGATGTAGACGAAGCCCTCGTCGAAGGGCTCGCGCGCCCAGTCCCGGGACGAGTTGCGGGTCTTGAAGAGGAGCCGCTCGCCGGGCTGGGGGTCGAGCTCACGCACCGCCTCCGCGCGGATGGCGACCGGATCCTCGACCTCGACCACGCGCGCGAGACCGAGGGTCGCGTCGAGGGGCATCGCGTCCATGGCCGGCGTGCCCTCGAGGAAGTGCACGGGGGCGTCCATGTGCGTCCCCGTGTGCACGCCGAGGTAGAGGCGCGAGACGTTGGCCACGGCGCCGCAGGCGATGGCCTCCGTCCGCTCGACCTCCACCCCCGGGTTGCCGGGCCAGACCGGCATGTCGGCGTGGATGGGCACGGAGACGTCGATCCAGTCGCTCATGGGAGGACTGTCTCGACGGCGCGCCCGCGGCGCAAGGCCCTCCCGCGCGCAGCGCAGAGCGCCGAGGTCAGCGGCGGGGCGTCTCGCCGTGCACGTGGATGAAGGTCCCGGGGTTCTCCTCGGTCGGGTAGACCGAGTGCCAGCCCTCGGGGAGCTGCGGGTCCGCCCACTCGAAGACCCAGCGGGCGTCGCGGGGCGTGAGGTTCACGCAGCCGTGGCTCCGCGGGCGGCCGAAGCCGTTGTGCCAGAAGGCCGAGTGGAGCGCGTAGGCGAGCTCGAAGTACATGACGTAGGGGACGTCGTCGACCGAGTAGGGGCCGTCCACGGCCGTGTCGCCGTCCATCGTGTCCGTGAGGTGCTTCGACTTCACGCGGAAGAGGCCCGTGAGCGTCTCCCAGGTCTCCTCCGGGTTCTCCGGGTTCCGGACCGGCTTGCCGGTCGAGGTGAGCGTCGCGTAGATGGGCGTGTCGCCGCGGTAGAGCACGACCACCTGGTTCGTGAGGTCCACGTCGATCCACTTGTCCTCGGGGCCGACGCCGTCCGGCCGCTCGCGCTGGCGGGCGACGCGCACGTCGGCGTCGCGGAACCAGCGCCCGTCGGGGGAGCGGAGGTAGGTGCGGCGGCCGTCCTCGACCTCCTCCACGACCGGGAAGCCCTCGTGGTAGGCGACGCGGCCGCGGCGGCGGAAGCGCCCCCGCTCGGTGCGCTGGTAGTGGTGGTTGCGGCTCGAGAGGTTCCAGGCGTAGGGGAGCCGGGGCCGCATGTCGGGCTCGGCCTCGGCCTCCGCGTCCTCGTCTCCCTCCGCGACGTCGGTGGCCTCGGGGTCCGCGGCGGGCGCTTCTCCTTCGGCGCTGGCCTCCGGCGCCGGGAAGTCCACGGCCGAGAGCGGCCCCTCTTCGCCCTCGGGGGGCGGCGGCGCGTCCTCGGTGGCGGCGAGCTGGACGCCCTGGAACTCGCTCCCGGTCCGCTTCATGACGGCCGGGTACGGCACGAAGCCGTTGCTCTGCGTGCGCCAGTAGCGGCGACCGTCGCGCCGGAAGTCTCGGTCGAGGCTCACGAAGAAGCCGCGCATCAGCCAGCGGGAGAGGATCGAGTCCGGGTCCCCCTGGAGCGACTCGAGCGTGGGCCCCGCGTCCGGCTCCGCGTCCTCGGCGGTCTCGAGGTTCGTCCCCGTCTCGCCCTCGGCGGGCTCCGGATCGACCCGCATGGCCGAGACCGTCTCCATCGACGCGCCCATGCCCGGCGCCATGGGCGAGGGCGTGTCGGTCGCCATGGCCGCGACCATCGACGCGCCGTCCATCGCGGCCGCCATGGCGCCCTCGCTCATGCCCGCCCCGCCGGCCGTCGCCTCCATCACCGCGCCCATGGCGGTCGCGGCCATGCCCTCCATGCCCGCGGCGACCATGGCGGCCTCCATCATCGAGCCGGCCTCGCCCATGCCCGCGGCCATGCCACCTTCCATGGCGCTCGGCGGCGGCTCCTGCCCCGGCAGGCGGAACCCCTCGTGCTCGGCGGCCTGCTCGAGGGAGGGCACGTTCCGGTACATCGGCACGCGCCGGCGGATGAAGCCGTACTCGTAGGGGAGCGGATCCTGGCGGCGGGGCTGGCGGCCGCGCACCTGTGGGAGGCGCTCGCCCTCGAAGGCCGTGACGTGGAGTCGATTGCAGACGAACCCGCCCGTCGTAAGCTCGTACCAGCCGCCTCGGCACCCCTCGCGACCCACGGGCTCGGCGGTCGTGGCCATGAGCACCGCGCCACCCCTGAGATACCCGATGCGATCCGACTCCCGATTGGGCTCCGAGCGGACCGGCACCACGAAGCGCCGGGCGAAGATGCGCTTGGGCGGGCCCTGCGGCTCGGGCTCGGGCTCGTCCTCGGTCGACTCGGGCCCCTCGGCCTCGACCGTCTCCTCCTGGCCGCGCGGCGCGCGATCGACGGAACCGGGCGGCTCGACGGTCTCCGCGCCCTCCTCCCCTCCACAGCCGAGGGCGCACACCGCGAGAGCCAGGGCCCAGCGGTGGGTGGTGCGTGCGACGTGCTTCATCGGCGGCTTCCCCGTGCTCCCCCCACCTCGACGACGAGCGCGACCCGCGGACGGGGGTCCGGGCGCGCGGGGCGGGAGCGTCGGGTGTGATTTCACGCCGGGTCGCCTCCGTCAAACGCCCGTCGGCCGCTTCCCCCCGGCCGCCGCCCTCCCATGTTCGGACTTCCGTCGACGGAGCGCCTCGTGAGCGCCGCCTCCCACACGCGCCTCGCCGGACGCGCGACGGCGCTCGGGGTCGGGCTCTCCCTGGCGCTCCACGCGGCGCTCTGGTGGATGGCGGGCTCGGCGGCCAGCGCCGGGCCGGAGCTGGACCTCGAGTTCGAGCTGCCGGAGGAGATCGAGTTCGGGCTGACCGAGGAGATGGCCGCGGCGAGCGGGGCCAGCGCTCCGCCCGAGAGCGCGCCGCCGGCGTCGGCGGAGGACCCGCTGGCGGGAGGCCCGGGCGAGGGCGTCGGGCTCGACGCCGGGCTCCTCGACGCGGGCGTGCCCGACGCGGGTGTCGACGCGGGCCCCGCCGACGCGGGCGTCGACGCCGGACCGCTCGTCGCCGAGGCCGAGGCGGACCCGGCGGACGACGTGCCGGAGGAGGAGACGCCGGCCGCGGAGATCCCGGGGGAGGACGCGGAGGACGGCGAGGGCGTGGAGGGCGGCGAGGGCGAGGGCCGCATCCCGCCGGGCGCCCAGCTCGCGCTCCGCCTCGACATGGCGCGGGTGCGCGCCTCGCCGGTGGCCGGCGCGGTGCGGGATCTGCTGGCGGCGATCCCGGACTGGCAGCTCATCCTCGAGGGGAGCGGCATCCAGCCGCTCGAGGACCTCGATCGGCTGATGATCGCCTCGCCGAACCTGCAGCGCTCGCGGCTCATCATGGCGGGCCGGCACGCGCATGCGAACGAGGACGGCGACGGCCGGGCCTACGTGCGGGAGGTGGTCGCGCGCTTCGGGGAGGCCCGCGGCGCGCCCACGCCGTGGAGCACGCGCCACGGCGTGCCGGTGGCTCCCTGGCCAAACGAGGACCGCACGGAGCGGGTGATCGCGATCATCGGGCCCGCGCACTTCTCCATCACGCGGCCGGAGGACCTCCAGCGCCTGCTCTCGGTGGCGCGGGCCCGCGAGGAGGGCGCGGGAGACGACGAGGACGACGAGGATCTCGAGGACGCGAGCGGCCCGGACGCGCTGCTCTCCATGGGGGAAGAGGACGCCGCGACGCTCGAGATCGAAGGGGCGCGGCAATTCCTGCGGCGTGGGGACGCGACCATCGTGCCCGTGCGGGCGCGCGCGGCGATCCGCCAGGACGGGCCGGGGCACGTGGTGCTGCGGGCCCGGGCCCACTACGAGAGCGCCGAGGAGGCGGAGCGGGCGCACGCCTTCTGGGACGCCAAGCGCGCGGAGGCCGCCGGCGACTGGCGCACGCAGCTCGTCGGCATGGCCGGCCCGCTCCGCGACGGCACGCTCGCCCTCGAGGAGGACGCGCTGCGCGTCGAGATGCGCCTCAGCGTGCCCCAGGCGCGCCTGCTCCTCGGCTACCTCGAGGGCATGGTCGGCGCCCGCCGTCGGCGCCCTCGCCGCCCCCCTCCCCCGCGCCCCGACGAGCCCCCGGACATGGCCCCCGTCACCCCGGAGCCCTGACGGCGCGCCGGCCGTTGCCTCCGCCGCTCACTCCCTCCGCTCGCTCCAGCCTCCCGCGCTCCGGCCTCCCGCGCTCCGGCCTTCCTCCCGAAAACGAAAAGAGCGCGTGACTCGCGTCACGCGCTCTCTTCGTTTTCCGGCTCACGGCGTGAGCTCGGCCACTCCGCTCAGAGGACGAGGTCCTTGAGCTTCTTGAGCGGGGTCGCGCGAAGCTTCTTCGACTTCGGCACGTCCTTGTAGAAGATCTCACCGGTACCCGGGTTGCGGAACTTCTTGTTCTTCTGCGCCGGGACTTCCTTCAGCTTCAGCTTGATCAGGTCCGGAACGACGAATTCCTTCGGACCGCGCTTGCCGAGCTCACGCTTGATGAGCTCCCGCATCCCCTCGAAGACGGACGCGACTTCGCGCTTGGTGAGCCCGGTCTTCTCCGCGAGCTCGCCGATGATCTGAGCCTTGGTCATACGCTTGGTAGCTGCCATCGCTCCCTCCAATTCGCATCTTCGGATCCCCCGCGTTTTGTGGGGGTTTGGGCACCATCGGCCCCCCGAAGGACGGCGCATCTATGCACGGGCTTTTCGCTGCTGACAAGCAGAATTCGTCGGCGGCAGCGATAAAAAACGCGTTCTGGACGGGGTCGCGGGCCCCCTCCCGTCGCGCGGCCCGGCTCCTCGCGCAGGGGCGCGCGCACCGCTCCCCCCATCCCCGGAACGCCCATGGATCACAGCTGATCCCGGCTTCTGGGGAAAACCCTGTGGACGCCTGGGCCTGCCGCCTCGAGCCGCAAGCGCACGAAAACTAAGCGGTTTTCCCGCCACCCGGTCCGCGCCCGGCCCCCCACGTCCCGGTTTTCCCGGGTTTATCCACAACTTGCACGTCGACGACGGGATGGGCGCGCGGCGGCGACCAATCCGTCGGTCAGGGCCATCATCACCCGCCGCTCGTCCTCGTCGCGGTGGTCGTACCCCAGCAGGTGCAGAAGCCCGTGCGCGAGCAGGAAGGTCACCTCGTGGACGATCGTCCTGCCGCCCTCGCCCGCCTGCCGCCGGGCCGTGTCGAGGCTGATCACCACGTCCCCGAGGAGGTCCGGGTGCAGGTCCCCGCCCTCCCCCTCGGCCATGGCGAAGGCCAGCACGTCGGTGGGTCGATCCTTGGCCCGGTAGTCCCGGTTGAGCGCGTGGATCGTCGCGTCGTCGCAGAGGAGGACGGAGAGCTCGGCGTCCGGGCGCTGGATGCCCTCGAGCATGCGCTCGGCCCGCCGGCGCACCTCGGCGGCGCGCACGGGGCGGGAGCGAAGGCCTCGCGTGCTGACGTGGACCGGCATCGGAGGAGGATCCCACGCCGGCCCCGAGCGGGCCAGAAGGCGGTCTCCGAGCCGCGCGGGCGCCGGGCCCCCGGACCGCGGACCCGCGCGCCGAAGGCACATGCGGGGTGGAGCATCACGCCCGGGGCGGAACGGGAGCGGCGGTGCGCGAGCGATTGCGATCGCACGGCTTTGACAGGGGGCCCGGCGGTGGTATCCCGCGGGCGCAGCGGGGCCGTACGGTGTGGCGTGCCCCGTCGGAGGGACACGCCATGACGACGGACATCATCGGAGTACACGCGCGCGAGATCCTCGACTCCCGAGGCAACCCGACCGTCGAGGTGGACGTCGAGCTCTCCTGCGGCGCGCGCGGCCGCGCGGCGGTGCCCTCGGGCGCCTCCACCGGCGAGCACGAGGCCCTCGAGCTCCGCGACGGCGACGCCGACCGCTTCCTCGGCAAGGGCGTGCTCAAGGCCCTCGGCAACGTGAACGAGGCCATCGGCCCGGAGGTCATCGGCCTCGACGCCCTCGATCAGACGGCCATCGACGGCGCCATGCTCCAGCTGGACGGCACGCCCACCAAGTCGAACCTCGGCGCCAACGCCATCCTCGGCGTCTCCATGGCGACCGCCCGGGCCGCCGCCGCCGCCATCGGCCTGCCCCTCTGGCGCTACCTCGGGGGCGCGCAGGCGCGCATCCTCCCGACGCCGATGATGAACATCCTCAACGGCGGCGCCCACGCGGACAACGGCCTCGAGATCCAGGAGTTCATGGTGATGCCCATCGGCTTCACCCGCTTCCGCGACGGGCTCCGCGCCGGGGCCGAGGTCTTCCACCACCTCAAGAAGATCCTCGCGAAGGACGGGCTGGCCACCAGCGTCGGCGACGAGGGGGGCTTCGCGCCGCGCCTCGGCAAGAACGCCGACGCCCTCGCCTACATCGCGAAGGCCGTCGAGGCGGCCGGCTACGAGCTCGGCGACCAGATCGGCATCGCCCTCGACTGCGCCGCGAGCGAGTTCTACGACGCCGACGCCGGGACCTACACCTTCGACGGCGCCGACGTGAGCGGCGACGCGCTCGTCGAGATCTACGCCAAGTACTGCGACCAGTACCCGATCCTCAGCATCGAGGACGGCATGGACGAGAACGACTGGGACGGCTGGAGCAGCCTCACCGATCGGCTCGGCGAGGAGGTCCAGCTCGTGGGCGACGACCTCTTCGTGACCAACGTCGGCCGGGTGAAGCGCGGCATCGACGAGGAGGTCGCCAACGCCATCCTCATCAAGGTCAACCAGATCGGCACGCTCTCCGAGACCCTCGACACGATCCGCCTCGGCGAGCTGAACGGCTACTCCTCGATCATCTCGCACCGCAGCGGCGAGACCGAGGACACCTTCATCGCCGACCTCGCCGTCGCCACGGGCGTCGGGCAGATCAAGACCGGCTCGGCCAGCCGCTCGGATCGCATCGCCAAGTACAACCAGCTCCTGCGCATCGAGGAGCAGCTCGGCGACGCGGCCCTCTACGCCGGCGCCAGCACGCTCGCCTGATGTTCCAGAAGGTCCTCATCGCGCGGCGGGGCGAAGCGGCCGCCCGCGTCGCTCGCACGTGCAAGCGCCTCGGCATCGACGCCGTCGCCCTCTTCAGCGAGGCCGCCGAGAGCGTGCACGTGGAGGCCTGCGACGTCGCCAAGGAGGTCCAGGCCGAGGACGGTCGGGTCGCCACGGCGGACGTGCTCGCGGCGGCCCGCGAGGCCGGGGTGGACGCGGTCTACCCGGGCTACGCCTCCTACACGGCGCACCAGGAGCTCGCCCGCCTCTTCGAGGCCGAGGGCCTGCCCTTCGTCGGCCTCGATCCGGACCTGCTCGACCTGGTGCGCGACCGGATCCGCTTCCGCGAGGTCTGCGACGCGGCGGGCGTGCAGCCCGTACCGGGGGGCCCCGCCGAGAGCCTCTCGGACGCCTACGACCTCGCGCACCAGATCGGCTTCCCGGTGCTCGTGAAGGGGCCGCTCGCGTCGATGGGCGTGGGGCTGCACCTCGCGCGCGACGAGGAAGAGCTGAAGCCCGCGTGGGAGGCCGCCCGCGCGAAGGTCGCCGAGGGCCCGCTGGTGGTGGAGCGCCGCATCGACCGGGCGCGGGACATCGAAGTGCTCGTGGCCGCCGACTCGCACGGCGAGGAGAGCGCCTTCACCGAGTGCGAGACCTCCATCGTCTCCGAGGGGCGCGGCCTGCTCCGGGAGTGCCCCTCGCCGGAGCTCGTCTTCCGCACGGACGGCGAGGCGCTGCGCGAGATGATGTACGACCTGGCCATCCGGCTGACGCGGCAGCTCGCGCACATCGGCGTGCTCGGCGTGCGCATGCTGGTGGACCCGGACGGACGCATCTACGTGCGCGGCGCGCGGCTCGGCCTGCCGAACCTGCACGGGGCGCCGGAGATGGTCACGCAGCTCGACCTCGTGGAGCTGCAGCTTCGCCTGGCCTCGGGCGAGCCCGTGCCGGATGAGGTGCGGCAGCTCCAGCCCTCGGGGCATGCGGTGACCGTGCAGGTGCTGGCCGAGGAGGACGCGCAGCGCCGCGAGAGCGTCGAGGTGCTCCGCTTCCCCTCGCTTCCGCAGCGCACGACGCGGGTCGAGCCCTCGGTGGCGGAGGGGACGAACGTGCCCCCGGACGACTGGCCGCGCCTCGCGAAGATCACCTGCTTCGCGCCGATCCGGCACCAGTCGATCCTCACGCTCGATCGGGTGCTCGCGGCGACGCAGGCCCCGCCGATGAAGACCAACGTGCCGACGCTCCGGCGGGTGCTCATCCACGAGGGCTTCCGCGCTGGGCAGTACGACTGCGACCTCGTCGACGCGCTCATGGCGGAGCAGGAGAAGCCGAAGCCGGCGCCCGAGTCGAAGCCGAAGCCGAGGTCGCGCTCGCGGTCGCGCTCGAAGCCGAAGCGCTGAGCGGCGCGCGACGCGGCGGAGAGGCATGCCGCGGGCCCGCTCCCGTATGCTCGCGTCGATGCGCCCCTCCCGCCTCCTCCTCGCGCTGATGCTCGGCTGCGGGCCCGCCACCACGCCCGCGCCGCCCGCCACGCCCGTGTCGCCCGCTCCGCCCCCGGCGACGCCGGAGGCGCTGCGGGTGGCTGGTGACGACGCGCTCTTCACGCTCTTCCTGCGACCGGAGCGCTGGGAGGAGGTGCGCGCGAGCACCCGCCCGCTCCTGCAGCTTCCCTTGCCGCGCGAGCTGCACGGCCTCCTCGCGGCGCCGACGCCCGCCGACGCGGGCCGCGCGCTGCTCCCGCGCGAGCTCCGCGGGCTCTTCGAAGAGCTCCCGGGCCTCGACCCGGCCCGGCCGGTCGTGATCCGCATCGGCGAGGTCGGCGCACCGGGCCTCGCGCAGGCCGTCGCGGTGAGCCGGATGGACGCTCGAAGCTCCCTGCGTCACGTGATCGCGCTTCCGGCGCGCGATGGAGCCGCGCTCGAGGCCGCGCTCCAGCGCGAGCTGGCGGCGGCGCCCGGCGCGGGCGCCACCACCGCGCTCCACCGCAGCCACGGCCACGTCTTCGTCGTCTTCTCCCCCGGTGGGGCGCCGTCCACCGACGGGCTCGTGGGTGACGGCCCTGCGGAGCCGACGGCCGCCGCGCGCCACGCCGCGGACGACGCGCACCCGCTCGCCATGCTCGTCCGACCGGGGCGGGCCCAGGCGTGGAGCACGGCGTCTGGCGCGAGCCACATCGCCCTCGCCCTGGCGATGGTCGCCGACCGCCAGGAGGAGCTCCGGCTCGCGGGCCTCGCGGACGTCGCCCGGGCCCACCTCCACACCGAGTCGGCCGGCGACGAGCTGGCGGCGATCGGCGTCGCCCTCGCGCCCCCGGAGACGCCCGAGGCGCGCGCGGCCCTCACCTTCGTCGCCAGCCTCGGGGAGCGAGGGCGAGGGCTCGTGGCAGCGGGCGCGTCGCCCTCCCCGACCGCGTCCGGGGGCCCGCCTTCCGCGTTGACGTTCCGGAGCGCCCTCGACCTCGGCGCCATGCGCGACGCGGCCGGGCCGCCACCCAGCTTCGCCGAGCTGGGCTCGCCGGGGCGGATCGCGCGGAGCTTCCAGGCCTGCGGGTACGGCTGCCTCGTCGCCGCGGCCAGCGACCCCTTCGCCCACGCGGCCCTGGCGGAGAGCCTCGGCGCGCTCCCCAGCGCTCGGAGCGAGGGGCTGCTCGCGAGCGTCGTCGATCCGGCGTTGCCGCCCGGGGCGGTCGAAGGGCGCCTGGACGTCGCCCTGCTCGGCGAGCGCGTCGGGGAGCGGGAGATCGCCGCGCTCGCGGAGGTGGTGCCGGCGCTCACGCTCCGGAGCCGGGTGGTGGACGGCGCCTGGGTCGGCGTCTTCGGCGGCGAGCGCGCGGCCGAGCGACGGCTGGACGACCTCGTCGCGCGAGCCCGGGGGACGCGGCCGGTCGCGTCGGGCGCGCGCGAGAACGACGCCGCCCGCGCGTGCCTCCGGCGCTTCGGGCATGCCGTCGTCGACGGGCTGGAGGTCTTCACCGCGGCCGCCCCGGAGGAGCGCGAGCGCCTCGTCGCGGCGGCGCGCGCCGAAGCCGCCCCGCACCGCGCCTGCGCGGCGGCCGACCCGACGCTCGCGGACGCGCTGGCGGGCTGGGACGCGGTCCTCGCCGAGCTCCCCTGACGGCGCCTCCGAGGGGGGGCCCTTCCCCCTCGTGGCGGCGCGGAGTATCGTCGCGTCCGTGCCGGGGGGGATGGTACGGGTGGAGGAGTCCGGGCTCACGGAGCGCGCGCGGGAGGCGATCCGCCAGGCCGCTCCCCCGAAGAGCGTGGCGCACAGCGAGACGGCCGGCACCGCGTTCCTCATCGGCCTCGTGGGCTTCATCGCCACCGTCATGAACGTCGGGAGCATCGCGCGCGGCGAGGCCGACTGGGTGAACTACGTCGGCGCCGTGATCGGGCTCGGGCTGCTCTGGCTCGGCGTCTCGATGTTCCGCCAGCGGCTGGGCTCGACGATCGGCGAGTTCGAGCTGCTCTGCCCGGCCTTCTACGTGCGCTCACAGGGGATGGGTCACGTCGAGGTCTACCCCTGGGGCGCCTGCCGGGACGTCTCCTTCACCGAGGTGAAGACGAAGGGCGTCGTCTACAACCACACGGTGATGCGTTGCCACTTCGAGGGGGGCGCGGTCGACTTCATCGCCGTGCTGGAGACGCCCCACCGCGCGCACCCGGCCGCTTCGCCCGCCTTCGCCCCGAAGATCCAGCTGATCGAGCAGGCCCGCCTCGCGCTGGCCCAGGGGCGCTACGCCGCATTGCCCGGCGCCGACCTCTTCCCGTCCGCGCTGCCCTGAACGGGCAAGGCGCTCCGGGCCACCTCCTCGAGCGCGGCGACGAGCTCGCGCGATCCGCGGGACGTGAAGGCGCTCGTGAGGAGGACGAGGGGGAGGCCCCCGGCGAAGACGCCGACGAGGGCGAAGACGGCGAGCCGGAGCTTGAAGGGCCAGTCCCCCGGGAGCTGCGGACCGAGGAAGACGAGCGCGGCCCCGGTGCCGAGGACCATGCCCAGCACGCCGATGGCGAAGGCGGCGCGCGACTCGGCGACCACCCGCACGTCCACGACCCGCTCGCGCCGATCGCCCGCGAGCGAGAGCGTGGCCCCGGCCATGAGCCCGCGGGCAAAGGCGATCTGCATGACGGCGTGCTTCCCGTCGGCGGCGTGCGCGACCCGGCCGGGGGGCAGCCGAGGGTCACGGCTCGCCGCGTCCAGCACGCGCTCGGCGATGCGCTGGAGAGAGGTCATGGACGCCGCGGGCGCGATGCCCCGCGGATCGAGGCTGGCCTCGTTTACCCGGAGCTCCACCGGTCGTCCCCCCATGCGCTTGGGTAGCTCGCCCCGCGAGCGGGGGTCAAGGCCGCCTCGGCCGGAGCAGGAGGGTGGGCCCGGCACGCGCGACTTCGCCTCCAGGCCCCCCCCGGCGACGCGGTCGAGGTCGGGGTCGGGCCCCCCTTCGGCGGACGCGAGGTCGCCGCGCGCTCCGACCCGACGCCCGGCAGGCGCGCCGCCTCCCTACCGGCGCCGTCCCGGGCCTCCCCCGGGGCTCGGCGCGCGCTCAGCGCTTCAGGATGCGGGTGACCGTGTTGCGGCCGATGCCCAGCCGGCGCGCCGCCTCGCTGCGGTTTCCGCCCGAGGCCTCCACCGTGGCCTCGACGTAGCGGCGGGTCGCCTCGTCGAGCGTGAGGCCGCGCGGGAGGGTGACGCCGCCGCGACCGGGGCGCGGCGCGCGGAGGCTCGGCAGGTGGCGCTCTCGGACGTGGCCGTCGGGGGCGAGGACGATGGCGCTCTCGATCCAGTGCTCGAGCTCGCGCACGTTGCCCGGCCAGTCGTGGGCGGCGAGGCGCGCGAGGACCGCCTCGTCGAGCTGGGGCGTGGGGCGACCGTGGCGACGGGCGTAGCGGTCGGCGAAGTGGCGCGCGAGGCGGAGCACCTCGTCGGCGCCGCGCTCGCGGAGCGGGGGCACCTCGATCTCGACGACGCGCACGCGGTAGTAGAGGTCCTCCCGGAAGCGGCCCTCGCTCACGAGCGTCTCGAGGTCGCGGTGCGTCGCGAAGAGCAAGCGCACGTCGCTCTCGAGGGTCTCGCGCCCGCCGACCCGCTCGAAGCGCCGCTCCTGGAGGAAGCGCAGGAGCTTGCCCTGGCTCTCGGGCGGCAGGTCGCCGATCTCGTCGAGGAAGAGCGTGCCGCCGTGGGCGAGCTCGACCTTGCCGCGCACGCGCCGATCGGCGCCGGTGAAGGCGCCGCGCTCGTGGCCGAAGAGCTCGCTCTCGACGAGCTGGCCGGGGAGCGTCGTGCAATCGACGGTGACGAAGGGCGCCGCCTGCCGCGCCGAGTTCACGTGGATGGCGCGCGCGAAGAGGGTCTTGCCCGTGCCCGTCTCGCCGCGGAGGAGGACGGCCGCGTCGGTCTGGGCGGCGAGCTGGACGCGCTCGTAGACGGCGTCCATGGCCTCGCTCCGGCCGACGATGTGGTTGAAGGGCCCGCGGAGCACGACGCCCGGGCCGCTCCCGGCGTCCGCGCGGAGCGTGGTCATGGCGAGCACGCCGCCGAGCTGGAGCGCGAGGGCCGCGAGGTAGCGCTCGTCCTCCTCGGTGAAGGGGCCCTCGGCCTTGTTCAGCACCTGCACGACGCCCCGCACGGGCGCCTTGGGGCTCTCGCGGACCGGCGCGACGAGCACCGTGCGCGTCTCGTAGCCCGTCGCGGCGTCGGCGCTCGGATCGAAGCGGGGGTCGGCGGCGGCGTCGTCCACCCGGAGGAGCTCGCCGGTGCGGGCGACGTGCCCCGCCAGCCCCTTGCCGAGGGGCTGACGGAGCGCGGGCACCTCCGGGAGCACGGCGACGCGGGTGACGAGGTCGCCCTGCTCCTGGTCGACGAGCCAGAGCGTCGCCCGGTCCGCCTGCATGGCCTCCGCCAGGCGCTCGCAGGCCGTCTGCAGGAGCGCGTCGAGATCGACCTCGCGGGGGATCAGGGAGGCGAGGTCGACGAGGAGGGAGAGGCGGCTCATCGGCAGGCCCAGCATAGCGCGGGCCGCCGGGACCTCGGCCGCCCCCTTCACGCGGCCCGCCGACCCCGCGCCGGGAGGTGGATCGCGCGCCCCTCGCGCGCCGCCTCGCAGGAGGGGAAGAGGGCCCGGGCGCGCTCCTCGATGGCCGCGACGCCGGCGTCGTCCCGGCCCGGGTCGTGGTGGAAGAGCACCAGGTGCCCGACGCCCGCCGCCGCCGCGAGCTCGGCGCCGGCCTCGAAGGTGGAGTGGCCCCAGCCCGTCTTCGCCATGCCCACCTCGCCCCGGTACTCCTCGGGCGTGTACTGGCTGTCGTAGATGAGCACGTCGGCGCCCTGGGCGAGGCGCGCGAGGGTGGGGTCGATGCAGGCGTAGTGCTCGGTGTCCGTGGCGTAGACGACGCTCCGGCCGCCGGCCTCGAGGCGGAAGGCGAAGACGCCGCCGCCCGGGTGGTTGAGCTTGGCCGCGCGCACCTCGACCTCGCCCTGGCGGAAGCGTTGACCGTGCCGGAGCTCGCGGTACTCGCGGTGCGAAGGGAGCTCCTCCCAGGCGACCGGGAAGGTGGGCTCGCGCATCTGGAGGGCGAGGGCCTCGCGGAGGCTCCGGTCGCGCGTGCCCTGGCCGGCGAAGCGGAGGCGGGTCGGGCCGAGGTAGAGGGGCGCGAAGAAGGGGAGCCCCTGGATGTGGTCCCAGTGGAGGTGAGAGAGGAGGATCGTCGCGTCCACCGGCTGCCCCTCCGCCATGAGCGCGTCGCCGAGACCGCGGAGGCCCGTGCCGGCGTCGAGGATCAGGCGCGTGTCGCCGAAGCGCACCTCCACGCAGCTCGTGTTCCCGCCCACGCCCAGGGTCCGCTCGCCCGGCGTCGCGATGCTCCCGCGCACGCCCCAGAATCGAATGGTCATCTCGTCCATGCTGGCTCTCCTTCCGCCCCGCCACGTCGCGGGGCACGGAGCAGGTAGAGCGAAGCCCGTGCCACGCCTCACGAAGCTGGAATCATTCGACTTTCGCGCGGCACGCCCCTCGCGGATCGCACTGTTTTGGTGCACCCTGCCCGAGCGTGGAGCGCCTCGGAGGCCCGCCCGAACGGGCCGCGGGCCCGCTGGCGAGCCCCGGGCTGCGGCGCTAGGACGCCCCCATGACGAAGCCCAAGGGCACGAACCTGACCTGGCACTCGGGCGAGGTGGACGCGGCGGCGCGCGCGAAGGCGCATGGGCACCAGGGCGTCGTGCTCTGGCTGACGGGGCTGAGCGGCTCCGGCAAGAGCACGCTCTCGCACCGGGTCGAGCGTCGGCTGATCGAGCGCGGCTGCTTCGCCTACGTGCTCGACGGGGACAACGTCCGCCACGGGCTGAACGCGGACCTCGGCTTCGCGCCCGAGGAGCGCAAGGAGAACATCCGGCGCGTCGGCGAGGTGGCGCGGCTCTTCGCGGACGCGGGGGCGATCGTGCTGACGGCGTTCATCTCGCCCTACCGCGCGGACCGGCAGCGCGTGCGCGAGCTGCTCGCGCCGCGGCAGTTCGTGGAGGTCCACGTGGCGGCCGATCTCGCGACCTGCGAGGCGCGCGATCCGAAGGGGCTCTACGCGAAGGCGCGGAAGGGGGAGATCCCGCAGTTCACGGGGATCAGCGCGCCCTACGAGGCGCCCGAGAGCCCGGAGCTCCGCGTGGACACGGGCGCCGAGAACGTGGACGCGAGCGCGCAGCGGGTGGTCGACTGGCTGGAGGCGGAGGGGTACCTCTCGGGGGGTTGAGCGGCGGCGATGGGGCGACGTGCCATCCCGCTCGGGCTCCTCGCCTCCCGGCGCCCGAACGGGCATGGGTGAGCGTCGCCGCGCGTCAGCGCGTCGCCAGGCGGTCGGCCAGCGCGATCACCGTCAGCGGTGACGACCCCTCCGCCTTGTTGTTCGCGATGATCCACGCGTCCACGTCGGCCTCCCCGGCCGCGTCGATCAGCTCCACCACCTCGTCGCGCATCGCCGGCTGCGGCGCGACCAGGCGATCGAAGGGGTCGAAGGCCTTCTTCAGGTCCGCGTAGCGCTTGCCCGGCGGGATCATCAGCCGCGCCACGAGCGCCACGCCCGGGACGCTCCCCCCGGCCGCCTCGAGCTGCGCCGCGAGGCCGGGCATGCGCTCCCAGTAGTTGAAGACGTGCGCGCCGCCGAGGTCGCGGAGCACGTCGAAGTAGCGCGGCGTCATCAGCCGCCGGTCGCGGAGCTCGAAGGCGTAGGTGTGATGCCGCGGCGCGTTCGCGAGGAAGCGCGCGACGGCGTCGGCGAAGCCCTTCGGGTTCACCGGCCCCGGCGCAGGCGGGATCTCGAGCACGAAGGGGCCCTGGTGCTCCGCGAAGGCGGCGTCGATGGGCCCGAGCACCGCGTCCTCGAAGAGGGCCACGTCGAGGAAGCGGCGGTTGAAGGTGCCGGCGCGCTCCCGGTCCTGCTTCGGGAAGACGCGCGTCGTGATCTCCTTCCAGACCTTCGCCACGCAGCGAAAGCCCGGCGGGAGCTGCTCGGCGTAGCGCCGGAGGTCCTTCTCGGGGATGGGGCCGTAGTAGCTGCGGTCGATGCCGACCGTGCGGAAGAGCGGGAAGCGCGCGTACTCCTCGAGGCTCTCGCGGACGAAGGCCTGCTGGTTGCGGTAGGCCCGGTGGTAGACGACGCCGGCCCAGCCCGGGAAGGTCCAGCTCGAGGTGCCGAAGCGGACGTGCGCCGGGAGCGCGGCGGCGAGGCGGGCCCAGCGCTCCAGGGGCGGCACGCTCGGGCGGGCGCCGAAGAGGCCGAGCTGGCCGTCGCCGTAGAGCTCGTCGCTCATGGGGCGTCCGGCCCGTCGTGCTCGGTGGCGCCGGGCTGCGTGGTGTCGAGCTCCGTGGCGTCGCCCTCCCCTTCGTCGCCGTCGCCCTCCTCGTCGCCCTCACCGAGGATGTAGCGGTCGACGGCCGCGTTGTGATCCTCGAGCTCGGCGCTGAAGGCATGCCGGCCCCCGCCACGGGCGACGAAGTAGAGGTAGTCGTGCGCGTCCGGGGTGAGCACGGCCTCGATGGCGGCGAGCCCGGGGTTGGCGATGGGCCCGGGCGGGAGCCCGCCGTGGCGGTAGGTGCTGTAGCGGTTGGCCGGGTCCTCGAGCATGGCGCGCGTGATGCGCCCGTCGAAGGCCGCGCAGCTCGGCGCGCGCTCGGGCTCGGCGAGGCAGCCGTAGCTCACGGTCGGGTCGGCCTGCAGGCAACCGCAGCGCTCGCGCGGCCCGTCCGGGCCCCGGGGGCAGCCGCCGGTGCGCTGCGGGAGGAAGGTCGCGGAGCGGATCCGGTTGAGGAAGACGCCGGCGATGCGCGGGCGCTCGTCCGCGACGGCGGCCTCCTTCTCGACGATGGAGGCGAGGGTGAGGATCTCGGCGGTCCCCCAGCCGAGCTCCGCCTCGAGCTCGGCGACGCGCTCGGCATGCTCGGCGAAGAGCGCCTCCCGGCGGCGGGCGCCGTTCGTGACCATGCGCTCGGCCACGCGGGCGGCGCGATCGCCTTTGCGGAAGTCGTAGGTGTCCGGGAAGAGGAAGCCCTCGGCGCTCGGCGCGTCCACGCCCTCGGGCGGCTCGGCCGTGGCCTCGAGGAAGGGGCCGGCCTCGCAGACGCCCAGGGCCTCGAGGCGGGCGGCGATGTCGAAGCGCGTGTAACCCTCGGGCACGGTCACGCGCACCGGGACGCGGTCCGAGCGGCGGGAGAGGCGGCGGGCGACCTCGCTCGGCGCGAGGTCGCCGCTGAGCAGGACCGGGCCGGCGCGGAGCTCCTGATCGACCCCGATGACGCGCAGGTAGAAGCCGAAGACGCGGGCGCTCTCGACCACGCCGCGCTCCTCGAGGAGCCCCGCGACGCGGCGGGCGTTGGCCCCGCGCGGCACCTCGACGACGAAGGCCTCGCCGCTCCCGCTGGCGCGCTCCTTCGGGTAGACGAGGAGGAGCCAGCTCGCGGCCCCGAGCGCCGCCGCGACCACCAGCGCGAGGGCCGCGACGAGCCAGCGCCCGCGCCGCCGTCGCCGGCTCAAGGCCCCTCGCCTTCCCGGCCGTCTCCGTCCGGACCACCCGCTCCCGGACCGTCGCTCGCCTCGCTTGCCCTCGCCTCGCTTCGGCCCGGCCATCCCGCGCCGCCCTCCAACGGGCCGCCGTCCGCCTCGGATTCCCGCTCGCGCCGAAAGCGCTCCGCGTCGAGCCAGCCCTGGAGGATCAGCGCCGCCGCGGCCTGGTCGACGACCCGGCGTTGGGCCTGGCCGCGGACGCCCATCGCGCGCAGGCCCCGCTCGGCGCTCACGGTCGTGAGGCGCTCGTCCCAGTACACGATGTCGACGCCCAGCGCCGCCCGGAGGGCCTCGCCGAAGCGCCGGGCCCGCCGCGCCGCCTCGCCCTCGGAGCCGTCGAGGCGCAGGGGGAGGCCCACGACGGCGGTCTGGACCGGCTGCCCCGCGAGCGCGACGCGCACCTTCTCCGCCGCCTTCGCGTCATCGCGCCCGCGATCGACCGTCGCGAAGGGCAAGGCCATGCGCCCCTCGGCTTCGTCCGAGAGCGCGAGGCCGACCCGCCGCCGGCCCGGGTCGACCCCGAGGATGCGTCCCATCGACGCCGGTCTATCAGCGCGCCGGGGCGCGGGCCAGCGCGGGGCCCTTGCGGTCGGCGGCGCGGCCGGGGAGGCTCGGCGCCATGCGCGTGTTGGCAGGCGACATCGGCGGCACCAAGACCTGGCTCGGCCTCTTCGAGGACGGGCGCGAGCTGCGGGAGGCGGCCCTCCCCTCGGCGGAGTACGACGGGCTCGGCGAGGCGGTGGCGGAGTTCCTCGGGGGCGAGCGGGTGGACGCGGCGGCCTTTGGCATCGCCGGCCCCGTGCAAGGGCGCGTCGTGCGGACGACGAACCTGCCGTGGGTGATCGACGCGGACGCGCTCGAGGCGGCCCACGCGCTCGGACCGGTGCGCCTGCTCAACGACTTCCACGCGCTGGCGCTCGGGCTCGACCGGCTCGGCGAGGGCGCGCGGGTCGTGCTGCAGGAGGGCGAGGTGGACCCGGGCGGCCCCGTCGTGGTGATCGGCGCGGGGACGGGGCTCGGCAAGGCGGTGATCGTGCCGACGGGCGAGGCGGAGCCGCGGGTGCTCTCGTCGGAGGGCGGGCACCGGGACTTCGCGCCGCGGGACGCGCTCGACGCGGAGCTGCTGACCTGGCTGCGCGCGGAGCTCGGCGGTCGCGTGTCGGTCGAGCGGGTGGTCTCCGGGCTCGGCCTCGCGTCGCTCTATCGGTTCCTCGTGGAGGAGGGGCATGCGGAGGGCGCCCTCGAGGCGCCGGACGGGGCGGAGATCGCGGCGGCGCGGGAGACGGACCTGGCCGCCCGGATGGCGCTCGAGCGCTTCGTCTCGCTCTACGGGGCCGAGGCCGGGAACCTCGCGCTCGAGGTGCTGGCGAAGGGTGGCCTCTACGTCGCCGGAGGGATCGCGCCGAAGCTCCACGACGACCTCGGCGAGGGCTTCGGCGTGCGGTTTCTGGAGGCCTTCGCCGACAAGGGCCGCATGCGCCCGCTCCTCGAGAAGACCCGGGTGACGCTCGTGACCGAGCCGAAGGTCGGCCTCCTCGGCGCCGCCCGAGCAGCCGGCGCGACCCCGGGCTGAGGGGCCGGGAGCGTGGGCTCGAGCCACGGCGCGAGCTCCAGCCACAGCGCGAGCTCCAGCGGCAGCGCGAGCACGAGCCACAGCGCAAGCTCCAGCCACAGCGCAAGCGCCAGCCACAGCGCAAGCGCCAGCCACGACGCGAGCGCCAGCCACGACCGCGCCACCCAAGCGACCTCGCGTCCGACGCGAAGCCCCGCCGCTACCCGTCGTCCCCTCGGTCCGGCCGGGGGAGCGCCGCAGCGTCCGCCCCGCCAGCACGGCCCCACGGACCCCCGGTCCCGGCCGCTGGCTGCCGCCTCCGCTCCCCCGAAGCGCCACCGGGACGTGCCACCCGAGCGACCTCCCACCCGACGCGAAGCTCCCCGGCCGCCCGTCGCCGCCCCGCTTCGGCCGGGGGAGCGCCGCCGCGTCCGCCCCGCGAGCACGGCCCCACGGAGCCCCGCTCCCGGCCACTGGCTTCGCGCCCCCGCTCCCCGTAGCGCCCCCGGGACGTGCAGTCCGAGCGACCTCGCGCCCTCTGCGGAGCCACCGGGCCGCCCGTTGCCGGCTCGGCCCGGCCGGGGGAGCGCAACAGCGTCCGCCCCGCCCGCACGGCCCCACGGAGCCGCACCTCGCCTTGACTCGAAGAACCGCGCCCCGTGACGCGGCGGCCACGCCGCGCCGAGCGCCCGCAGGGCGCGCTGGTAAGCCCGTCCGCGCAGCGGACGGAGATCGACGACGTGACGCGGCGGCCACGCCGCGCCGAGCGCCCGCAGGGCGCGCTGGTAAGCCCGTCCGCGCAGCGGACGGAGATCGACGACGCGCGCTGGCAAGCCCGTCCGCGCAGCGGACGGAATCACTGACGCTGGAAGATGAAGGGCCAGGCGAACACCGCCGGCCGATCCGGCGGCTCGCGGAAACGGATGGAGCTCAAGGTCCGCTCGAGGCAACCCTCGAGCGGGAGGTTGCCCGTGGAGTTCCGCCGAACGTGCGCGACCACGTTGCCGGCCGGCATGACCCTCAGCTCGACCTCCACGCGCCCCTGCAGCCCCGGATGATGTGCGAGCTGGTTCTCGTAGCAGTGGGTCAGCCGACGCCGGAGCGCGCGCACGCGCCGCGTCAGGAGCGCCGGGTCGAAATCGCCGGCCTCGTCCCAGCCGTCCTCGATCACCACGTCGCCGGGCGGCACCTCCCGCTCCTCGAGCGGCCCGGTGGCGATCTCGTCCCGCCGCCCGGGCTCGGTCGAGTCGCAGCACGTCGGGCCGAAGCTCTCACCGGAGCCGCGCGTGTCGCGCTCGCGGAGGCGGTCCGCCCGCGCCGAAGCGACCGTCGGGCCGGCCGGCACCTCCTCCAGGGCCTCCGTCAGCGACCCGGTGCGCGCCCCCTCCATGAGCCGGTCGAGGGCCGAGCCGCCCTCGCCGATGCGGCCGAGGAGGAGCTGCTCCACCCGCTCGATGGCGGCCTCGGTGGCGGCATCCGGATCGAGGCTCGGCGCCGCGTCGGGCCGCGTCGGCCGCGCGTCCGAGCCCAGCCGGCCGCGGCTCGGGCTCGGCGTCGTCGGAGCGGGCGCGACCTCCGTGCGCTCGGGCGACGCCGGCGACTCGGGCTCCGGCGCCGCGCGCCGCGCCCAGGTCGCCGCGGGGGCCGGTGGGGGCAGCGGCTCCTCGAACACCAGCCGCGCGAGCTGGCCGTCGTCGACGATGGCCGTGCGCACCGGCCAATCCGCCCCCTCGAGCGCGACGAGCCCGCCGAAGCAGAGCACGAAAGCCGCCGCCAGCGTCGCCGTGAAGGCCGCGTCCACGTGCCCCAAGAGGCCCCGGCGGAGCGGCGCGGGGAGACCCGGCGCCGGAGCCTCCTCCTCCAGCCCGACGAGCTGGAAGAGGACGGCCTCGCCCCCCGGGAGCCGGACGCGGCCGCGGTCGCGCGCCCCCAGCACCCGCTCGCCGCGGAGCTCCTCGCGCCGCCCCGTCCCGTCGCCGACCCGCGCCGTCGCGCCCGCGGGCAGGACGAGCCGCCAGGCCCCGGCCTCCCACCGGAAGAGCTCGTGCGCTCCTCGGAGGCCGAGCAGCGGGAGGTCCGCGCCCTCCCCGTCGCCCACGCGCAGCGACCGACGCACGCGCCGCTCGGCTTCGATGCGCCCGCCGCGCAGGACCGCGGCGCGGAGCACACGCCCCGGCTCCGGCTCGCGCGCGACGGCATCCATGGCGCGGGTCATCGCCCCAGGGCGCGTCCCCTGGAGACGCACGTCTCCCTCGCGCCGCGGCGGCGGCGGGCTCTTCGGCATCGTTCGCTCCTCCTCGCGGGGCGCTCGCCTCCGCGCTCCAAGCTCCGACACCGGAGGAGCGCTCAGGTTCCGATCGCACTGCTTCGGGAGGTCGCTGCTTCGGGAGGTCGCCGCTTCGGGATGACACCCGCTCGCGATCGCAGAGTGTCCCGATCACACAGCTCCCCGGCGGCGAACGGGGAGGCTCGTCCCCCTCCCGCTCGGCCCTTCACCCGATCGCCGACGCTCGCTCAGGCGGGCGCCACGGGCGGGCTCGCCTCGACGTCGGCCTCCCCCCTCGCGTCGTCCGACGCCTTCGCCGCTTCCGCCGCTTCCGCCGCCGCCTTCTGCGTTCGCTCGGCCAGGAGCGGGAGCACGTAGGGGAAGCCCACCGAGAGCGTGTCGAGGTCCGGCGCGATCTGCCCCACGAGCCAGAACATCAGCACGCTCGCCCGCTCCACGTAGAACCAGCCCTCGGGGTAGACGACCGAGCGCATCAGCTGCCGCAGCTCGTTCCGCTGCACCTCCGGGTCCGCCAGCTCCCCGAGCTCCTCCTCCGTCGCTCGCATGATCGCCCCGGCCGTCCGCTCCACCTTCAGGAGCTTCTGGAAGTACGTCTTCACGGTCTGCTCGAGCAGCGCCCGATCCCCATCCGGCGCCACGAAGCCGATCTCCTCGATGCCCTCGAGCACCAGGTCGTCCCGCCCCTCGAAGAAGCCGCGGAGCACGTCGACCATGCCGTCGACCATCCCCTGCTTCACCTCGCTGATGGCCCCGAAGTCGAGCACCACGATCCGCGGCGCGTCCGCCCTCGGCCCCGCCTGCACGAGGAAGTTCCCCGGGTGCGGATCCGCGTGGAAGAAGCGGTCCACGAAGAGCTGCTTGTAGAAGGACTGCACGAGCCGCTTCGCCACCGCCTCCCGGTCCACGCCGGCCTCCTCCATGGCCTCGAAGCTCGTGATCTTGAACCCCTCCATGAAGGTCATCGTCAGCACGTCCGTGCTGCTCGCCCCCTCGACGACCTCCGGGAAGAGGATGTCCTCCTCGTCGGCGAAGTTCGCGGCCATCCGCGTCATGCACGCCGCCTCGTGCGTGTAGTCGGTCTCGCGCTTCAGGAGATCGACGAGCGAGCTGTGCACGCGCTCGATCCCCTGCACCGGCACGAAGAGCTCGTAAGCCCGGATGGCCAGCCGCACGACCCGCATGTCGGTCCGGATGACGCCGCGGATGCCCGGGTAGAGCACCTTCACGGCGAGCTCCCGCCCGGTGCCCCTCTCGACGGCCCGGTGCACCTGCCCCAGCGACGCGGCCGCGAGCGGCTCCTCCTCGATCGACTCGTAGAGCTCCTCCGGGGCCTTGCCGAGCGTCTCCTGGAAGACGGGCCGGAGCTCCGAGAAGGGCCGCGGCGGCACCGCGTCCTGGAGCGACTCGAGCTCCTTCGCGTACACGCGCGGGAGGAAGCCGCCCATGATCGAGAGCACCTGCCCGAGCTTGATGTAGACGCCGCGCAGCCGGAGCATGCCGTGGAGCAGGCGCCGCGCGTTCAGCCGATCGATGCGGCTCTTGTAGGCGTGGACCCAGCCCGGGTCCCGCGGCACGTCCCGCCCCTGCTCGTCCTTCCGCCACCGCCGGAAGATCTTCCGGACCATCAGCCAGAAGACGTAGCTGTTGAAGATCAGCCCGAAGACCCAGACGGCCCGGACCAGGCGGACGAAGAGCATGCGACCCCGAGCATAGTGCTCCGGACGCCCGACGGGAACGCGAGCGCCCCCGGCGAGGAGTTCGTCGTCGGCGCCCGCCCCTGTATGCTCTGCCCATGGCGTCCGTTCGCCGCCTCCGCTCCAAGCTCAACGACGCGATCCGCAAGGGCAAGAAGGCCCAGGCGCTGGAGCTCTATGCCGCCCTCGAGGAGGCCGAGCCGACGGAGCCGCGCTGGCCGCATCGCCGCGGCGACCTCCTCCGGCGCATGGACCGCGATCAGGGGGCCATCGGCTGCTACATGCGCGCCGTCCGCGCCTACGCGGAGCTCGGCTTCGTCGCCCGCGCCGCCGCCCTCGCCAAGCTGATCGTCTCCATCGACCCCTCGCGCATCGACGTGCTCGCCCGCGTCGACCCCGAGGCCGCCCGGCGGCTCCATCGCGCGCAGCGGACCAGCGTCGCCGAGGCTCGGCCGGACGACGTCGAGGCCCCGAGAGCTGCCCGCGGGGAGAGTGCCGCCGCGGACGACGACGCGGCGCCCCCTCGTGAGCGCCGCCGCAAGAGCTTCGAGGCGGACGCCATCGCCCTCGCCCCCGCGGCGGACGCGGACGACGACGAAGTCCGCTTCGTGGACGTGGCCGAGGACGACGACGGCATCGAGATCGAGATCACCGAGCTCGAGCTCGAGCCGCGCGAGGCCCCCGCGCGCACCACGCTGGAGCTCGACGCGGACGACCTCCTGATCCTCGAGGAGGACGAGGAGCCCGCGCGCCCGGCCGCCGACCGGCTCGCGCAGCTCCCGGCCATGCCCCTCTTCGCCGAGCTCCCGAAGGACGTCTTCAAGCGCCTCCTCGAGCTCTCCGAGCTGGTCGAGGTCCCGGCCGGCGAGACCCTGGTGGCCGCCGGCGATCCGAGCGACGCCCTCTACGTGCTCACGGAGGGGAGCGTCTCCGTGCACGTCCCCGGCCGCGCGGGCCCGCCGATCCTCCTCGGCGAGGGCGACGTGGTCGGCGAGAGCTGCCTCCTCGACGACGTCGCGCGCCGCGCGGACGTGCGCGTCCCCGCCGGCGGCGTCCGCGCGCTGAAGCTCCCCAAGGCCATGCTCGACGCGCTCGTCACGGCCTACCCGCCGCTCGGCGACCTCCTCCTCGAGCTCCTCGCGCGGCGCCTCATCTCGAACCTCCTCGTCACCTCGCCGCTCTTCGCCGGCTTCGCGCCCGAGACGCGCAAGGAGCTCGCTTCGCTCTTCGAGCTCCGGCGCGCCGAGGAGGGCACGCGGCTGGTCGCCAAGGGCAAGCGGAGCGACGCGCTCTACTGCCTGCTCCTCGGCAAGCTCGAGGTGGAGACACCCGAAGACGTGCGCGTCGAGGTCGGCCCGGGCGCCGTGCTCGGTCAGCGCACGCTGCTCACCCAGGCGCCCTCGGAGGTCGAGGTCGACTGCAAGAGCGACGCCCTCCTGCTCCGCCTCCCGGCCGCCCGCTTCACCGAGCTCGCGGCGCTCTACCCGACCGCCCTCGCCTACCTGAGCGAGCTCGCGACGCAGCCCGACTTCGTCGAGAGCGTCCTCCGATGAGCCCGGCGCGCCCCGCTCGCGCGCCCGAGGTCTCGGTCCTGCTCCCCTACCGCGACGCCGCGGAGACGCTGGGGGAGGCGCTCGAGAGCACGCTCGCGGACTCCTCGGCGCGGATCGAGCTCCTGGCGGTCGACGACGGCAGCGAGGACGCGGGGCCGGCGCTCGTGGCCGAGCTCGCCCGCCGCGACGCGCGCGTGCGCCCATCGCGCACCGGGGGCGTGGGCATCGTCGGCGCCCTCGAGCACGCCCGCCGCCAGGCCCGCGCCCCGCTCCTCGCGCGCATGGACGGCGACGACGTCACGCTCCCCGGCCGCTTCGGCGCGCAGCGGCGCGCCCTCGAGGCGAACGACCGGCTCGGCGCGGTCGGCGCGCGCGTGGAGGCCTTCGCGGAGGGCGGCGCGCTGGGGGGCGGGATGCGCGCCTACGTGGCCTGGCAGAACGGGCTCGAGGGGGCGCGCGCGCATCGGGACGCGCTCTTCGTCGAGGCGCCGCTCTGCCACCCCTCGACCATGATCCGCGCCGACGCGCTCGAGGCCGTGGGGGGCTACCGGCACGGCGACTTCCCGGAGGACTACGAGCTCTGGCTGCGCCTCGACGCGGGCGGCTGGGCGCTCGACAAGGTCGGGGAGCGGCTCGTGCGCTGGCGGCACACGGCGGGTCGGGCGACCTTCACGGACCCGCGCTACCGGCCCGACGCGATGCGCGATGTGAAGGGGCCCTATCTGGCCGAGCGGCTCCGCGGGGAGGCGCGACCGCTCGCGGTCTGGGGCGCCGGGCGCACCGGGCGGCGGGCCATGCGGGCCTTCGAGGCGCATGGGCTCGCGGCGGCGAAGTGGGTGGACATCGATCCGCGGAAGATCGGACGGACGGCGCGCGGGGCGCCCATCGTCGGGCGGGAGGCGCTCACGCGGGACGAGTTCACGCTGGTGGCGGTCGGGGCGCGGGGCGCGCGGGACGAGGTGCGGCGCTGGCTCCTCGGGCGCGGCTTCGTCGAGGGCGACGACTTCCTCTGCGTGTCCTGACGGGTCCCTCGCTCCGGTTGGGATGCGGTCCGCCATCCGCTCTCCGCGGTCCGTGCTGGCGCTCGACTTCCGCGGTCCATGCCGCTCCGCGGAGGGGCCAGGGTGTGGGCTGCCGCGAGCTCGGATGGGGAGCCCGACCATCGCCTCACGATCCTCGAGCGCATCGTCCTCGTGCACGTGCACGTCGACGAGGACGAGGACGGCGAACGACACACGCGGAATCCTTCCTTCGGTCGGATGCGGTCCGCCGTCCGCTCTCCGCGGTCCGTGCTGGCGCTCGGCTTCCGCGGTCCATGCCGCTCCGCGGAGGGGCCAGGGTGGGGGCTGCCGCGAGCTCGGATGGGGAGCCCGACCATCGCCTCACGATGCTCGAGTGCATCGTCCTCGTGCACGTGCACGTCGACGAGGGCGAGGACGGCGAACGACACACGCGGAATCCTTCCTTCGGTCGGATGCGGTCCGCCGTCCGCTCTCCGCGTGCTGCTCGAAGAGGGTGGCTTGGAGGAGGGCTGCTCGGTGGAGGCTGCTCGGACGCCGCTCAGAAGCCGCCGTCGAAGCCCGCGCCGGGCCCTTCGATGCACGGCGCGTCGGCGCTGGGGCAGCCGGTGCAGGTGCCGCCCGTGCAGTCGTAGCCCTCGCAGCAGGGCGTCTCTTCGGAGCAAGCGACCCGGTCGTCGATGGAGCTCGGCGCCACGCACATCACGCTGCCCCCGTCGACGCCGCCGTCCCCGGTCTCCGCGCCGTCGTCGTCGCCGCAGCCGAGCGCGAGCGCGCCCACGAGAAAGAGCCAGCCGAGTCCACGCATGGGGCAAGCCTACCAGGCCGCCCCCCCGCGCGGGCGTCCGTAACGGGCCCCGGCGTGTCCCGACGAAGGCCCCGACGTGCGCCCCCTCGCGACGCTCTCCTTCGCCTTCGTCCTCGCGCTCAGCGCGCGCGCCGCTGCCGATCCCCCCGCCGACGAAGCCCTCTTCGAGCGCCACGGCTGCACCGCCTGCCACTCCCTCGACGGCGCCCCGCACCTCGGCCCCACGCTCGCCGGCCTCGCGGGCCGGGAGCGTCCGCTCGCCGACGGGACCACCGCCCGCGCCGACGCCGCTTACCTCCGCGCCGCCCTCCTGGCCCCGCGTCAGCAGGTCGTCCGCGGCTGGGAGGGCGTCCCCATGCCCGCCTACGGCCACCTCGAAGGCCCCGAGCTCGACCGGATCGTCGCCGCCATCCAGGCCCTCCCCTCCGTCGACGCCCCGCCGGAGAAGGCCCTCTGGCCCCTCGCCCTTTCCGTCGGGCTCTTCGTCCTGCTCCACTTCCTCCTCTCGTCGCGCCCGATCCGCGGCCCGCTCGCGCGCCGGCTCGGCGAGGGCGGCTTCATGGGCCTCTACGCGCTCGCCACCGGCGCCCCCTTCGCGGCCATCTTCTTCACCTGGGGCATGGCCCCCATCGTGCCCGTCTACACCCCGCCGAGCTGGGGCGCGCATCTCACGCTCACGCTCATGGCGGTCGCCTTCTTCTTCCTCGTCGCCGGCTTCACCACGCCCTCCCCGACGCTCGCGGGGATGCAGCGCCAGGTCGAGAACGCGCCCCGCGGCATCCTCACGGTCACGCGCCACCCGGGCCTCTGGGGCTTCGCGCTCTGGGCCGTCGCGCACCTCGTCGCGAACGGGGACCTCCGCACTCTGGTGCTCGCGGGCGGCATCCTCGTCCTCGCGCTCGGCGGGATGGTGCACATCGATGCCCGACGTCAGCGCGAGCTCGGCGCGGACTGGGAGCGCTTCGCCCGGCAGACCTCGCGCACGCCCTTCCTCGCCGTGCTCCGCGGGCGCACGCGGCTCGACGTGAGGGGCTGGGGCTGGCGCCTCCTCGTCGCGCTCGCGCTCACGGCCCTGGTCGCGCTCTTCCTGCACCGCTGGCTGATCGGCGTCCCCGCCCTGCCGCCCGGCTGGGCCCCCGCCTGGTAGCGCGAAGCGTGTACGCTCCGCCCATGAGCGAGACGCGCGAGCGGAGCTTCTGGGGGTGGGGCTGGGCCGACCAGTTCCAGGATCGGGAGACGCGGAAGGGCTTCGGCCAGCAGGTGCAGGGCATGCTGGGCTTCGCGCCGCAGGAGGTGCTCGACCCGCCGGCGCTCGAGGCCATCGAGCTCGACGCGCCGCGCGCGAAGCCGCCGGCGAGCCTCGGCTTCTGCACGGACGCGCCGGAGGCCCGCATCCGCCACACCTACGGGCGGGCCTACCGCGACATCGTCCGTGGCTTCTACGGCGACTTCCGCGCCGCGCCCGATCTCGTCGCCACCCCTTCGTCCGAGGACGAGGTGCGCGCGGCGCTCGAGTGGGCGAGCGACGAGGGCGTCATCGTCGTGCCCTACGGAGGCGGCACGAGCGTGGTCGGGGGCATCGAGATGGCGCGCGAGGAGGACGGTCGCGCCGTGCTCTCGCTCGACCTGAAGCGCCTCGACCGGGTGCTCGAGGTCGAGCCCGTCTCGCGGACGGCGCGCATCCAGGCTGGCGCCACCGGGCCCGTCCTCGAGCAGCAGCTCGCCGAGCACGGGCTCACGCTCCGCTGCTTCCCGCAGAGCTTCGAGTTCTCCACGCTCGGCGGCTGGCTCGCGACGCGCGCCGGCGGCCACTTCGCGACCGTCTACACGCACGTCGACGACCTGACGGCGTCCGTCCGGGCGCTCACGCCGCGCGGCCCCTGGGAGTCCTGGCGCCTCCCCGGCTCCGGCGCCGGCCCGAGCCCGGACCGCATGCTCCTCGGCTCCGAGGGCATCCTCGGCGTGATCACCGAGGCCTGGATGCGCGTGCGCCCGCGCCCCGTCTTCCGCGCGACGGCCACCGTGCACTTCCGCGAGTGGGACGACGCCGTGGCGGCCACGCGCGCGCTGAGCCAGTCCGGCCTCCACCCGACGAACTGCCGGCTCCTCGACCGGCGCGAGGCGGCGCTGAACTTCGTCACCGGCGACGGAACGCACGTGCTGATCCTCGGCTTCGAGGGCGCCGACCACCCGCTCGAGCCGTGGATGGTGCGCGCGCTGGAGCTCGCGGCGGACCACGGGGGGACCTGCCCGAAGGGGCCGGTCTACCGGGAGCATGGCGAGAAGAGCGGCGAGAGCGGGAGCGCGGGCGCGTGGAAGGCCGCGTTCGTGCAGGCGCCCTATCTGATGAACGTGCTCGTGAGCCTCGGGCTGCTGGTCGACACCTTCGAGACGGCGATCCCCTGGGATCGCTTCGACGCGCTGCACGCGGACGTCGTGAAGAGCGTGCGGGGGGCGATGAAGGAGCACTGCGGCGGGGGCTTTCTGAGCTGCCGCTTCACGCACGTCTATCCGGACGGGCCGGCGCCCTACTTCACGTGGATCGCGCCGGCACGGCGGGGCGCCGAGGTCCGGCAGTGGGACGCGATCAAGGCCGCCGCCGGCGAGGCGCTCGCGCGGCACGGGGCGACGATCACGCACCACCACGCCGTCGGGCGGACGCACCGGCCCTGGTACGACCGGCAGCGGCCGGAGCCCTTCGCGATGGCGCTCCGGGCGGCGAAGCGCGAGCTCGACCCGGCGGGGATCCTCAACCCGGGCGTGCTGGTGGACCCGGAGGGCTGAGGGCTGAGGGCTGAGGGTCTGCGCATCCTCGCCGCGTCGTGCGCGGGCACGGACGGGAAGCTGGCCGGCGCGTCAGTCGGCCAGGGACTCGAGGTAGAGCCGGTCCTCGCGGCGGAGGTTGATCATCCGCATGCGCACGCGGAAGCGGTCGTCCTCCTGGCGCTTGCTGCCGAGGCTCTTGGCCTGCAGGGCGCGGCCATCGACCTCGAGGGCGAGGGGCGCGCCGGGAGCGAAGGGCGCCGGCGAGACCACCTCCAGTACGCCCTTGTCGAACGCGACGAAGGCGCCCTCCCCCTCCGCGATACGGACCGCGGGCGCGCTCATCGCCGCCTCATCGCGTCGCGGGCCTCCCGGAGATCCTGCTTGCGCCGGATGCTCTCGCGGTCGTCGTGGAGCTTCTTGCCCTTGCCGAGGCCGAGCTGGATCTTGGCGACGCCGTTCTTGAAGTAGACCTGCAGCGGGACGAGCGTGTAGCCGCGCGTCGTCAGGCGCCCGCGCAGCTTCTCGATCTCGCGCTTGTGGGCGAGCAGCTTCCGGGAGCGCTTGGGCTCGTGGTTGTTGTGCTTGCCGCCCTGCTCGTAGGGGGCGATGTGCATCTTGTGCAGGAAGAGCTCGCCGTCGTGGACGTCGGCGTAGGACCCCTCGAGATCGGCGCGGCGCTGGCGGAGGCTCTTCACCTCCGAGCCCTGCAGCACCATCCCGCACTCGATCGTCTCCTCGATCTCGTAGCGCTTGGCCGCCTTGGGGTTTCGGCACACGAGGAGCTCCATCCCCGGCACCCCCTTGTCGACGCGCTTCTTGCTCATGGACCGTCCGAAGTAGCACGGATGCCCGCGCCGCGCCCCGCCCCATGAGCTCGGGGCGCGGGTCCAGCCCTCAGCGCCCCTCGGCCTCGCCGGACCGCGGCAGCACGCCGGCCCCCGCCCCCTCGACCACGGCGTCCGGGCCCGCCGGATTCCCGGCGGGAGCGCCCTCGGCGGCGTCTTCCTCCCGCATCGGCACGGCGTCCCGCCAGCCCCGCGCCACGAAGGCCCGCGCGTGCTCCCGGGCGAGCTGCGCGCCGGGCGCGAGCTCGAGGCCGGCGAAGGCGCCGTCGAAGGCCGCGAGCTGCGCGTCCCCGTCGGCGCCGCGCACCCACGCCAGCGCCGCGAGCTCGACGGCCAGCCGATGCACGGCGTCGTGGTCGCCGCCCTGCCGCGCCTCCTCGAGCGCCGCCCGCCGCCCTCGCTCCTCGTCCCGGTAGAAGGCCGCGCTCGCCGGCCCGACGCGGGCCCAGCCCTCGCCCCCGAAGAGGAGAGCCACCGCCGGCGCCGTGCCCCGCGCCAACTCGGGAAAGCGCACGACGACGAGCGCCTCCGGCCGAGCGTCCCCGACCACGTCCCGGAGCCCTTCGACGCAGGGCTCTCCGCCGAGCCCCTCCTCCACGGGCGTGACCTCGCGGAGCGCCCCGCCCGCCTCGACCCGCAGGAGCGCCACGCAACGCCGCGCCGCCGCCACGTCGACCGCGTAGAGGGCGACCTCCGGCCGACCGTCGCCGTCCGGGTCGCTCGGCTCGACCTCGAGGAGCCCCACCTCCGCGCGATCGAGCCCCTCCGTGGGCGCCGAGACGGCGAGCGCCACCCCCCGCTCGGTGATGACCCGGACGAGCGTCTCCCCTTCGCGCCCCATCGCGAACGCGCTCACGCCGGGGGCCTCCACGCGTGCGCGGAGCGTGAAGCCGTCCTCCGCGAAGCGCGCACGGAGGGCCGCCGCCTCCTGCGCCGGGTCGAGGCCGACCCGCAGGTACACCGTCGGGTCGTAGGGCGGCGGCGACTCGCGCGCGCAGGCCGCCAGCGCCAGGACGAGCGCGAGGGGCGCGAGCGGTTGCTGCGGGCGGGGAAGCCGTGGCATGGGGAGGGGGATGGCGCTTGTTCCGAACGGGTTGTACCGCACGACGATTCCGCACCCTCTCGAGCCGGAGACCTTCCCGGCCGGGCGGCTGGTCTACGTGGGGCGCAAGGAGGATGGCCCCTTCGTGGTCGTCCCGCACTTCAACGAGAACAACCGCTGGTTCTGGCGCGACCCGGTCACGCCGCTCACGGACGAGAGCTGGGCGGGGACGCTGAAGAAGCTGCCGGCCGAGGGGTTCTACACGCTGCCGCGGGCGCTCGAGTTCGAGAGCGGCGGGCGCTGGCTCGAGAACGCGATCGTGCAGCTCGGCTACGACCGCACGGGGCACGGGATCCTCTTCGTGGCCGAGCGGCGCGAGACCATGGAGGACAACGCGCTCTTCTTCTCGGACCGCGGCCACCGCATCGAGGACGACCTGCTCGAGGAGCTCCGCTGGGCGCCGATCCTGCCCGTGCCGGACAGCCCGGAGGCTCCGACGCGGCACTGATTTTGCGCTCGCTGCGCTCGCTATTTGGCTTACCAGCGGGCCCGTGGGGCCCTCGGCGCGGCCTCCGGCCGCGTCACACGGGTCGGTTCTTCGTGGGTACACGAAGGCGGCTCCGTGGGGCCGTGCCACCGGGCGGAGATGGGGGCGCTCCCCTTCGCAGCCGCGTGCCTTCGCCGCTCACGCAGCCGGAGCGCTCCCTTCGCAGCACGGTGACTTCCCCGCTCACGCGGCCGGCGCGCTCCCCTTCGCAGCCGCGTGACTTCGCCGCTCACGCGGCCGAAACGCTCCCTTCGCAGCGCGGTGACTTCCCCGCGCTCGCGGCCGGGGCGCTCCCCTCGCAGCCGCCCGACTTCGCCGCTCCGCGGCCGGTTCGCTCGCCTTCGTGGTCGGGTGGCTTCGCCGCTCCGCGGCTGGCGCGCTCCCTTCGCGGTCGCGCCGTAGTCCGTCGGGGAGGCGGGGGGCGGCGGACAACCGGGGGTGGCGGGGGGTCGAGGAGGCGCCATGCTCCGACCGATCCTGAACGGGCTCCTCGATCTGGTCGCGCCGGTCTGCTGCCCGGGCTGTGACCACGCGCTCGAGTGGGGGGAGCGAGGCTTCTGCTCGGCCTGCGCGCCCCTCCTCGACCGGCTGCCGCCCGGGCCGGCCCTCTACGCCTTCGGCGGGCCGCTCGCCGACGCCGTGCGCCGCTTCAAGTACGCCTCGCGCCTCGATCTCGTGGAGCCGCTCGCCGCGCTGCTCGTCCACGCGGCGCCGCTTCACGCGGGCAAGGTCGACGCGGTGGTGCCGCTGCCGCTCCACCCGAGCCGGCTCCGGGAGCGCGGCTTCGATCAGACGGCGCTCCTGGCTGCGCCGCTGGCGGCCGCGCTCGGGGTGCCCCTCGACACGCGCCGGCTCCGGCGCATCCGCCCCACGCCGCCGCAGGCCTCCCTCGCCGAGGCGCAGCGCGAGGCGAACGTGCGGGGCGCCTTCGAAGCCACGCGCGACGAGACCCGGCGCCGCGTGCTGCTCCTCGACGACGTGCGCACCACCGGCGCCACCCTCCGCTCGGCGGCCGGAGCGCTCCACCGCGCCGGCGCGAGCCAGGTGCGGCTCATGGCCCTCGCCGGTGTGGTCGAAGGCCGGCTCCCCGTGGCAAGAGGCTCACACCTCTGAGGCTCGGAGCCACGCTTCGACGGAGCGCCCACCACCCGATGACACGACTTTGCGCACACTAATTTACAAAACAAAATCAAGGATATAGACATCCAAAGGCACATACGAGCACATGTCGGCACGGCTCTTGAAGAGGAGCTCGGGTGCGTGTGGCACAACTGGAGGTCGCCATGAAGCTCCCCACCCTTCTCTTCTCGTTCACCGTCATCTTCTCCCTGTCTCAGCTCGCCTCGACCGCGTCGGCGCAGGGCCCCGAGAACGCCGCCGCTCTCACGGATCCGGCGACGCCCGCCCCCGCCGCGACGGAGGCCTCGGCGCCCCCCTCGCGAGCCCGCCGACTCGGCGCCGAGCTCGCCGGCGCGTCCCTCGCCGTCGGCGCCACCGTGGGACTCACCGCGGGAGTCGCCCGCGCCTTCCTCCGCGGCTGCAACGACGACGAGCTCTTCGGCTTCATCGACCAGTGCGCGTGGAACGCCAGCATGGCCATCGTCAACATCGGCGCGTTCGCCGCCACGCCCATCGCCGCCCTCGGCGTCTGGTCCGGTGGGAGCCTCGCGGGCGGCCAGGGGCGCTACGACTTCACCCTCCTCGGCGGCGCGCTCGGCAACGCCCTCGGGTGGGTCGCGCTCGCCGGCCTCGCGCGCTCCGACTCGGACGCGGCGTTCGGCGTCGGCATGGCGCTCCTGCCCCTGCTGCAGGTCGCCGGCGCGATGATCGGCTACGAGCTCTCCCATCGCGCCGAGAGCGGACGCGACCGGCGCGTCGGCCCGACCTTCAGCGCCGACCGGAACGGCGGCACCCTGGGCATCGCCGGCGTCTTCTGACTTCGGAGCCCCGACTCCCATCGTCGCTCGGGTGAAGGGCGCTCGGGTGAAGGTCGCCCTGCCCCGGACTCGTCCCCCGTCGACGCGCCATGCGAGCCGGCGCCGGAGTCTCCGGCGTCGGCCTCGCTGCGCGTTCCGGTCAGGCGAGAAGGCCGGCGACCGGCTCGGTGGTCTCGGCCCCGTTCCAGCCCCAGCTCGGCGTCTCGAGCCCGATGGCGCGGAGCGCCGTGACGTGCGCCTGGGCGAGGTTCCCGCCCCGCTCCCGCGCGTGCACGCGCTCGTTCAGCGCCCCGCAGGCGCGCCCCGCGAGCAGCACGGGCATCTCCGCCGTCGAGTGCTTCCAGCCCTCGCCGTACTCGCTCGTCGCGTAGATGCACGCCCGGTCGAGGAGCGAGGCGCCGGTCGCGTCCGTGGTCCCGGCCAGCACGTCGAGGAAGCGCGCGAACGCCTCCATCTGGTAGGCGGTGATGGCGCGCACCCGCTCCCAATGCCCGTCGTGACAGGTCTTGTGCATGCCGTCCGGCACGCCGAGGTGCGAGAAGACGTGCGTCGTGGCCGGCGACGTGAGCATCATCGAGAAGACCCGCGTGAGGTCGCAGCGGAGCGCCACCGCGAGCAGCTCGGCCATCTGATCGAGGCGCTCGTCGAGGTCGCCCGAGTCCACCGGCCGCGCCGGCGCCTCGCAGGTCGCCGCGCTCCGATCGAGGCGCCGCTGGATCTCCGAGAGGTGCGTCAGGTGCTCGTCGAGCCGGCCCCGATCCCGCGCCCCGAGCCGCGCCCGGAGCGCCGCCGCGTCCTCCATCACCGCGTCGAGCACGCGCGCCCGCCCACCGAGTTGCGCGAGGTCGGCGGGCACGTCGAAGAGCTGGTCGTGCAGCTGCGAGGGCCGCAGCATCGGGAGGTTGAGGGAGTCGGGCCCGTTGTAGGAGATGGCGTTCCAGTGGCCGTAGTCGTGGAAGCGCGCCTCGCTCACCCCGAGCACCAGGCTGCGGAAGCGCGACGGCTCATCGCCGTAGAAGCCCGGGTGCCGCGCGACGTGCTGGTCGACGCTCGGGCGGAGCGCGGTGAGCGTATGCGAGGGGTGGTCGAAGCCGTCGGGGCGGATGCGGTCGCCCGTGAGCCCGACCATGAAGCCGCGCATGTGGCCGTCGCCCTGCCCGGGCGGGTTCGCGGGGATCGCCGTCTTCGGCTCGAGCCCGCTCAGCACGCTGACCGGGTGGCGCGCGAGCGGCATGAGCAGCTCCGAGGGCGTGTAGCCGGGCCCGGTCGAGGGCGGCGTCCAGAGGTCCGGATGGCCCGCCTGCTGGGCGCCGTGACCGCCGTGCCAGGGCACGCCGTTGGCCCAGAAGAAGACGCCGAAGATCGGGCCCGGATCGGTCCCGTCGGCGTAGGCGCCGCTCGGCCCGAGCATGGCCTCGAGAGCCGGCAGGGCCACGCCCACGGCCGCGCCGCCGACGGCGCCCCGGAGCAGCGTGCGGCGCCCGATCCGCGGACGGGCCGGGCCCCAGGGATAGGAGCGCCCGGGCTTCGATGCGCGGCTCATTCCTCGCCCTCCTCGCCCGGCATGCGCGCCGTGCGGAACGCCTCGCTCGTCGCGAGCGCGACCATCAGCTCGCGGAAGCGGTAGCCGCCCGCCGCGAACTCCTCCTCCAGCGCCCGGAGCGCCCGCGCCTCGGACGTCCGCTCGAGCCGCCCGCTCGCGTGGCGGAAGAGCTGGCGCACGACGCAGGCCGGGACCCGCGGATCGTCCCGCAGCACGAGCGCCAGGTCCTTCGCGCCGGCGAGCGGCGTCCCGTCGAGCTCGCCGCTCGCGTCCACGGGCCCGCCGGGCTCCTCCGTGCGGAAGCGGCCCACCGAGTCGAACTGCTCGAAGAGCATGCCGGGTGGATCGATGAAGGCGTGGCAGCTCGCACAGGCTGGGTCGCGCCGGTGCTGCTCGAGGCGCTCTCGGAGCGTACGCGCCTCGGCACTCTCCGGGTCCTCGAGGTTCAGGTCGATGTCGTCGGGGGGCGCCGGGACGGTCTGGCAGAGCACGCGCTCGCGGACGTACTTCCCGCGGAGCGTCGGCGAGGTCTCCGTCTGGTGGGCGTTCATCGCGAGGAACGCGCCGAGCGTGAGCACCCCGGCGCGCGGGCCGTCGGCCGGGAGCTCGACGGGGACGTAGGCGATGGGCGAGGCGCCGGGGGCGTCGACCCCGTAGAGGGCGGCGAGCTCGTCGTTCACGAAGGTCTGGCGCGTATCGAAGAGCTCGCGGAGATCGGCGTCCCGGCGGAAGACGATGTCGTCCACGAGGAGCTCGACCTCCCGGCGCATGGAGGCGGCCATCGTATCGGTCCAGACGGGGTAGCGCGCCGGATCGCGCTCGACGCGCTCGAGGCGGCCGAGGTCGAAGTACTGGGCGAAGAAGGCCTGGATGGCCTCCCGGGCGCGCGGATCCTCGGCGAGGCGCCGGGCGTGGGCCTCGACGCCGGCCGCGTCGTCGAGCTCGCCGGCGGCGGCCGCGTCCAGGAGGGCCTCGTCCGGCGGGGCGTTCGTGAAGAGGAACGCGAGGCGGCTGGCCATCTCGTAGCCCGTGTAGCGTCGCCGGGTCGGGTCCTCCGGGTCCGGCTCGCCGAGCTCGACCCGGTAGAGGAAGAAGGGCGACTGGAGCATGCCGGCGACGGCGCGCTCGAGGCCCCGCCAGGGGTCGCCCTCGGCGAGGGTCCGGGCGACGCCGACCCAGCGCGCCTGCTCCGCGGGCTCCAGGGGGCGGCGGAAGGCGTGACGGCCGAAGCGCGCGACGAAGCCCTCGAGGCAGGCTTCGGAGGCGGGATCGCAACCGACGAGGGCGCCGCGCCGCGCCGCGTCGCGGAACACGGCCTGCGCCACGAGCGCGGCCGAGTCCTCGTAGAGCTCGGCGCCACGCTCCGAGAGGGTCGTGCTCGCGGCGCCGATGTTGAAGAAGAGGTAGGGGTTCGTGTCGGCCGGGAGCTCCGCGCGCGGCAGCGGGGCGCCGAGGAGGTCGACGAGCGCCGCCCGGTACTGGGCCTGCGTGAGGCGCGGGAGCACGGGGGCGGCCGGCTCGAAGGGCGGGAGGCGCTCCGTCGGGTCGGACTCGCCCGGGTCCTCGACCTCGGGGCGCGTCCCTTCGGGCTCGTCGATGGCGCCGGTGCACGCGCTCGAGGCGAGGACCAGAGTCATCAGGATGCGGCGGGGGATCATCTCCTCGGGAGGAGGAGCAGGAACCACACCAGCACGAGCCGAGGCGCATTCCCCGGCCGCACCGCGTCGAATCGCCCAACTCCTGAACGCATCGGGGTCAATCGTCCCCGCCTTCGCCCGCTTCCGCGTATTCGAGCCCCACCCGCACCAGGATGGCCCGCTTCAGGACGACGTCCTCCGAGGGGACGAGCGCCAGGTGCGCGTCCAGCTCCGCCGGCGGCATCCAGTAGAGGAGTGCCTCCGCCGGGGTCGCGAGGCTCGGCGGGAAGGGGGTCTGCTGGGCGGTCTCGCTGCCCTCGGCCCTCCGCCCGAGGAGCTCGACGTCCCAGGCGCGCCCGAAGGCGTCGACTTCGTCGGCGCTGAGGCCGAGGGCCGCGGCGTCCTCGTGGAGGGCCCGAGCGGCGTCGGGCGCGTCGGCGGGCGCGTCGGGCAGCGGCGTGAGGGTCGCGGTGGTACCGGGGGCCGGCGGATCGAGCAGCCGGAAGACGCTGGCGGCGCGGGTGGCGCCGCGGCGCACGTGGATCAGGCGCCCGGGGATCGCGACCTCGCCTCGGTGCTTGATGCGGAGGCCGCCGTCCTCGGCGCGGGTGATGGCGAGCGGCAGCGGCGTGGGCGGCATGCCCGCGCGGTAGAAGAGGTAGTCGAAGGACGCGCCGCCCACCTCGAGGCAGGCGCCGTCCTCCGTCTCCGAGTCCGCCGGCGCGAGGGCCGCCTCGCAGAAATCGTCCGGGGTCTGGCAGGCCGGGTCGCCCGGCTCCGGGTAGCGACGCTCGCCACACTCGCCGCGGTGTGCGCGCGCCGTCCACCGCAAGGCCTCCGGCTGCCCCTCCGCGACGCGCGGCCAGTGCTCCACCACCTGCCCGCCCGGCACGCGGACCTCGAGCTCGAAGGCGCGCTCGTCGACGCCGTCGGGGAGGTGCGCGTAGACGACCGGCTTGCCGCCGCTGCGCATGCGGAGCGAGCCACTGATACCGACGGATTCGCCGATCCCCTCTCCGCCGACGGTGGCGCCGACCCCGAAGGAGCCCCAGTCGATGCTGCGCGCCGGCGCCCGCCGCGTCGCGACGCGCTCCTCCTCACCGAGGCGCTCGCTGATCAGCCCCCACTCGTGGAGCTCGAGCGGAGCCACCGGCTCCGCGGCCGGCTCCGAGGGCTCTTCGATGGCCTCTTCCGCGGTCTCGTCGACTTCGTCGTCGCACCCGACGAGAGCGAGCGACGCCGCCACCCAGAACACGATCCGTCGCACCCGACTCCGATCCATGAAGCCCCCCTCCGGGCCGAGCATACCGCGCCGGAGAGCCCGGTGGGCGTGGGCGCGCGGGGACGAGCCGGGCCGAAGCGGAAGCGCACCGGGCATCTGCCGAGCACGATCGTCGGGCGAGGTAGCGCCAGCGCAGAGCGCCAGCATCAGCGCAGAGCACCAGCATCGGCGCAGAGCACCCGCGCCAGCGCAGAGCACCAGCATCAGCGCAGAGCACCAGCATCAGCGCAGAGCACCAGCATCAGCGCAGAGCACCCGCGCCAGCGCAGAGCACCAGCATCAGCGCAGAGCACCAGCATCAGCGCAGAGCACCAGCGCCAGCGCCAGCACAGAGCGCCAGCGCGAGCAACCAGCGCCAGCACCAGCGCCAGCGCCAGCGCGAGCACCAGCGCCAGCGCGAGCACCAGCGCCAGCGCCAGCGCGAGCACCAGCGCCAGCGCCAGCGCCAGCACCAGCGCCGCACTCACCACATCCCGCCGTCCCGAAGCGCCGCCCCGACGCAGCATCCGAACGACCTCGCGCCCTGCCTCGGAGCCCCCCGTCGCCCGTCGCCGCCCCCGTCCGACCGGAGGAGCGCCGCAGCGTCCGCCCGCCCGGCACGGCCCCACGGAGCCGCACCCACCGCCCACGCAAAGAACCACGCCCTGTGACGCGACGGCCACGCCGCGCCGAGCGCCCGCAGGGCGCGCTGGCAAGCCCCGTCCGCGCAGCGGACGGAAATCGACGACGCCACGCCGCGCCGAGCGCCGCAGGGCGCGCTGGCAAGCCCGACGCGCGCTGCACTCACACACCCCGCCACCTCGAAGCGCCGCCGGACGCACGAGACGCGCGACCCCACGCCCTGCCTCGAAGCCCCGCGTCGCCCGTCGCCGCCCCCGTCCGGCCGGAGGAGCGCCGCAGCGTCCGCCCGCCCGGCACGGCCCCACGGAGCCGCACCCACCGCCCACACAAAGAACCGCATCTCGTGACGCGGCGGCCACGCCGCGCCGAGCGCCCGCAGGGCGCGCTGGTAAGCCCGACCCGCGCCGCACTCACACACCCCGCCGCCCCGAAGCGCCGCCGGGACGCAGCATCCAAACGGCCTCGCGCGCTCCCTCGAAGCCCCCCGTCGCCCGTCGCCGCCCCCGTCCGGCCGGAGGAGCGCCGCAGCGTCCGCCCCGCCCGGCACGGCCCCACGGAGCCGCACCCACCGCCCACGCAAGAGAACCGCGTCTCGTGACGCGGCGGCCACGCCGCGCCGAGCGCCCGCAGGGCGCGCTGGTAAGCCCCGTCCGCGCAGCGGACGGAAATCGACACCGCTCAGTGGCTGTAGGGCTCGCCGCGCAGGATCGTGAACCCGCGGTAGATCTGCTCCGCCAGGAAGATCCGCGCGAGCCGATGCGGCAGCGTCATCTTGCTCAGCGAGAGCCGCACGTCGGCCGCCTTCGACACCGCCGGCGGCAGCCCGTAGCTCCCCCCGATCAGAAAGACCAGGCTCTGCGCCCCGCTCTGCTGCCCCTCGTCGAGGTACGCCGCCAGCCGCTCCGAGCTCCAGCTCTTCCCGTCCACCTCGAGCGCCACCACCCGCGCCCGCTCCGCCGGGATCGCCTTCTCGAAGCGCTCCTGCACGGTCGCCTCGTCCCCGTCCTTCAGCTCGACCTCCTCGACGCGCGCATAGCGCCCGATCCGATCGAGGTACATGTCGACGGCGCGCCGGAGGAACTTCTCCTTCACCTTGCCGACGGCGATGATGCGCACGTTCACGGGCGCACCCCGACGTCGACGGACCGCGCCATCTCATCGGCAGCGGCCGCAGCCGCCGCCCCGCGCCCCGCGCCCATCAGTCGAGGAACGAGCCGGGCCCCGGATCCTTCGCCGCCAGCTCCTCCGGCAGCTCGATCCGCGCCGCGTCGATCCACAGCGCCTCGAGGTCGTAGTAGCCCCGCGTGTCCTGATGGAACACGTGGACCACCACGTCGCCGAAGTCCATCAGCACCCAGTTGCCCTGGGGGAGGCCTTCGAGCCCGTAACAGCGCTGGCCGTGCTCCTTCTTCATGATCTCGCGCACGCCCTGGGCGATCGCGTTCACCTGTCGGTCGGAGCGACCGCTCATGATCACGACGAAGTCCGTGTAGTCGACCTTGCCGCGCACATCGATGATCTCGACGTTCTGCGCTTTCTTCTCGAGCCCGGCGGCGGCGATCTGCAGGGCGGTCTCGCGCCCCTCGACTTCGTTCTGGCGCGCCGGACGCGGGGTCTCGGCGGCAGCCTGCTTGGCGTTCTTTCGGCTCACGTGCGGATCTGCCCCTCTCCGTAGGCTACCCACTTCAACGTACACAGTTCTTCGAGCCCCATCGGCCCGTAGGCGTGGAGCTTCGTCGTCGAGATGCCCATCTCGGCTCCGAGGCCGAGCTGGTGCCCATCGTTGAACCGCGTGGAGGCGTTGACCAGCACCAAGCTGGCGTCCACCTCTCGCACCCAGCGCGCGGCCTCGGCGTCGTCCTCGGTGACGATCGCTTCGGTGTGCAGCGAGCCGTGCTTCGCGACGTGGTCCAGCGCGGCGTCGAGCCCGTCGACGACGCGCACGCTGACGACGTCGTCCAGGTACTCCGTGTCCCAGTCGGCCTCGCTGGCCGGCCGGGCGCGCGGCACGCGCTCACACACCCCCGCATCGCCTCGAATCTCGACCTTTTCGAGCGCGGCGTCGAGCCTCGGCAGGAAGGCGTCGGCCACGGCCGCGTCCACGAGGATGGTCTCGACGGCGTTGCAGGCCGACGGGCGCTGGGTCTTGGCGTTCACGGCGATCGCCTCGGCCATGTCCAGCTTCGCCGACGCCGCCACGTACAGGTGGCAGACGCCCTTGTAGTGCTGAATCACAGGGACTTTCGCGTTCTCCGTGACGAAGCGGATCAGCCCCTCACCACCGCGCGGGATGATCAGATCGACCACGCCGGCGAGCTGGATCATCACCTGCGTCGCGCGCCGATCGGTGGTCGGCAAGAGCGTCGCCGCCGCCCGGGGAAGCCCCTCGGCCTCGAGCGCGTCCCCCACGATCCCGGCGATCGCCTGGTTGCTGTGGAAGGCCTCTTTGCCGCCCCGGAGCAGCACCGCGTTACCGCTCTTGATACAGAGCCCCGCCGCGTCCGCCGTCACGTTCGGGCGCGACTCGTAGATGATCCCGATCAGCCCGAGCGGCGCGCGCACCCGGCGCACCTGCAGCCCGTTGGCGAGCGTGCGCTCGGCCGAGACGCTCCCGACCGGATCCGGAAGCGATGCGATCTCACGCACTTGCGCCGCCACACCGTTCAGCCGGCCCCGGTCCAGGCGGAGCCGGTCGATCAGCGCCGCGCTGAGCCCCGCCTCCTCGGCGTACGCCAAATCCTTCGCGTTCGCCTCGAGCACGGCGTCTCCCGGCGCCTCCGCGAGGGCCACGGCCGCGCGCTGGAGCACCGCGTTCTTCCGCGGCGTCGTCGCCGCGGCCAGCACCCGCGCGGCCGCCTTCGCCTCGCCGGCCAGGCGCCGCACCAGCGCCTCGATCTCGTCGTGATCCGCCATGGAGTCCCCCGGAAGGTAGCAGCTGGGCGGCCCCGGTCACCCCGAGACCGGCTCGCTGCCCCCCTCCCCGCGCCGCACCACGACGAGGTCGTCCCGATGCACCACGACGCCGCTCCCGGCCCGCCCGAGCCGCGCCTCGATCTCGTGGCGCTTGGCCCCCGCGAGCCGCGCCACGTCCAGCACCCCGTAGCGGGCGAGCCCCCGGGCCATCTCACCCTCGGGCCCGACCACCCGGATCGCGTCACCGGGCTGGAAGTCGCCGCGCACCCCCACGATGCCCGCCGGCAGGAGGCTCGCATGCCGCGCCAGGGCCCGCGCCGCCCCGGCGTCCACCAGCACGTCCCCGCGCGGGCGGAGCGTGTAGGCGATCCAGTGCTTGCGGCTCGGCAGCTTGGCGCCCTGGGGAAGGAAGAGCGTCCCCACGTCCTCCCCGGCGAGCAGCGCCGTGAGGCCCTCCGCCGCCCGCGCGTCGGCGATGGCCACGGGCACGCCGCGCAGCGTCGCCCGCCGCGCCGCCTCCACCTTCGAGGCCATCCCGCCGAGCCCCACGTCGTCCGTCGGCGCCCGGAGGAAAGGCTCGACCTCCGCCACGTCGCGCACCAGCGGCACGCGCACGCCGGCGTCGTCGAGCACGCCCTCCACGTCCGTCAGGAGCACCAGCAGGTCCGCCCCGGTCAAAGTCGCGACCATCGCCGCGAGCTGGTCGTTGTCGCCGAAGCGGATCTCGTCGACCGCGACCGTGTCGTTCTCGTTGATCACCGGCACGGCGCCGAGGTCGAGCAGCGCGTCCAGGGCGTGGCGCGCGTTCAGGTAGCGGTCCCGATCGGTCAGGTCGGCGTGGGTCAGCAGCACCTGGGCCACGGGCACGCCGTGCGGCTCGAAGGCCTCCTCCCAGGCGCGCACCAGCGCCGCCTGCCCCGCCGCCGCCGCCGCCTGGAGCCGCGGCATGTCCTTCGGCCGCGCGTCGAGCCCGAGCCGCTCCCGGCCGAGCGCGATCGCGCCCGAGGAGACCAGCACGACCGAGCGCCCGGCCGCGCGCATGCGGTCGAGCTGGCCGGCGAGCGCGGCGAAGCGCCCGGGCGAAGCGAGAGAGCGCGAGCCCACCTTCACGACGACGCGCCGCGCCTCGTGGAGCGCCGCCCGGATCCGATCGCTCACGGCCCCTCCTCCCCGGCGCCCACCCAGGCGTCCTCGAAGCCCTCCCAGAGCGCCTCGAGCACGTCCTCCGGGCCCTCCGCCAGGCCGTCGAGCACCGTGTCCACGAGCCGCTCGAGGGGCGGCCGGTCCTCGCCGTCGCCCGGCTTCCAGAGCGCCTGCGCCGCCTCCCGCGCCGTGCCGACGAGGCCCCCGGGGGCCGCCCGGAGCGCGTCGTAGGCGGCGCTCCGCCGGGCCGCGTCCAGAGCCGCCCGAAGCCGTCGGGCCTCGCGCCCGTCGAGGGGGGCGCCGCGCCGCCGCCAGCCCCGCTCGGCGGCCTCGCGGAGGTAACCGTCGAGCAGGTGCGCGTCCGCGAGGACGGCCGTCGCGTCCTCCGCCCGCGCCACGAGCCGCATGGGCGCGGCGAAGCGGCGGAGGAGCATGCCCGCCACCCGGCGCTTCGAGGAGGCCGAGGGGGGCGCCGCGAGGATCCGCCGCGCGTCCGGCGTCAGCCGCACCCCCCGCCGGCTCGCCACGCGCCGCAGGGCCGCGCCCCGCGTCAGCGCCCGCAGGTAGCGATCGAGCCCCGGCACGGGCAAGGCCCCCGCCGCCGCCGTGGCCAGCGCGTGCACGCCCACCCGGGGCGCCCGCGCCGCCTCCTGCTCGTGGACCTCGCTCATCGCTCCGAGGATGCGGGCGCGGCTCCGGCCTGCAAGGGGATTTCCCGTGACGCGGGCATGAGCCCCCCGCCCGGCCCGTTGGCTCCGCGGATTCTCGCCGCGCGCGGACCCGGGACACTATGCTCACGCCGATGTTCGTCGAAGACCTGCCCCCCTGGCTCATCCGAGGCGTCGCCTTCGTCTTCGGCGCGCTCTGGGGCAGCTTCTTCAACGTCGCCATCTACCGCTGGCCCCGCGAGATGAGCGTCGTCTCCCCACCGAGCCACTGCCCGAGCTGCGGCGCGCCGGTCGTCTGGTACCGGAACGTGCCCATCCTCGCCTACCTGCTCATGCGCGGGCGGGCCTCCTGCTGCGGCGCGAAGCTCACCTCCCGCTACGTCCTCGTCGAGCTCATCGCCGCCGTGCTCTGCCTCGCCGTGGCCGAGCGCTTCCTCGTCCAGGCCCCGGCCGGCACCGCCGTCGGCCCCGCCGCCGCCGCCACGCTCGCGTGCTTCTTCTTCCTCGGGGGCCTGGTCGTCGCGACCTTCACGGACCTCGAGTGGATGATGATCCCCGACGAGGTCACCCTCCCCGGCGCCGCCCTCGTCCTCGCCACCATCTCCATCCGCGACGTCGATCCGACCACGGCCGCCCTCGGCGCCGGCCTCGGCTACCTCGTCGTGCAGGTCGTCTTCGTGTGGATCTACGAGCGCGTCTCCGGCCGCCGCGGCATGGGCGAAGGCGACGCCAAGCTCCTGCTCTTCATCGGCGCCTTCGTGGGCTGGAAGGGCGCCCTCTTCTCGATCGTGGGCGGCGCCATGCAGGGCGTGGTCGCCGCCGTCGTGCTGATGGCGACGCGCCGGCCCCTGGTGCCCATGGAGCACCCCGCCCTCCCGGCCGGCGTCCCGCTGAACCGCGGCCTCGAGCTCGGCGAGGCGCGCTGCGAGGACGTCGAGGGGGAGCCCGCCGCGACGGTCGAGCCTTCCGAGGACATCGAAGACGAGGCCGACGAGGACGAAGAAGAGGAGGCGAGCGGCCCGGCCAAGCTCCCCTTCGGGCCCTTCCTCGCGCTCGCGGCCCTCGAGTGGTTCTTCTTCGGCGAGGCGCTCCTCGACTGGTACCTCGGCTTCTTCCCCGAGTGGTGAGCCGGGGCGGCGGCTCCGCGCGTCTTCCCCCGGCCCGCGCGCTCGCGCTCGAACGGGGAGCACACGAGCTCCCCCCCATCTCCGGACGGCGACTCCTGCCCCGAGCGCGGATATCCTCCCGCCCCATGACCCCGCCCCGGCTGGCCGCGCTCACGACCCTCGCGCTCTGGGCCTGCGGCTCGAGCGCCCCCGCGACACCATCGACGCCGCCGCCCGCCGAGAGCGCGCCCCCCCGCGCGTCCGCCGAGGTTCCGCCCGCGACGACGCCCGAGACGCCCGAGGCCGAGGCCGAAGAACGAGTCGAGGGGTCCGCGCCCGCGAGCCGCCCCGAGCCCGCCTGCGAAGGCGGCGCCCCCCTCGACGCCCTCGCCCTCGGCGACCACCTCACCTGCTGGCTCCGGGGCGGCCGCGCGACCTGCGCCGGGCTCGTCTCGGACGACGCCCGCCGCTGGACCTCCTCGGCGACCGACCTCGCCCACCTCGTGGCCTTCGGCCGGAACTGGTGCGTCGCCGGCGAGGGCGCGAGTGAGCTCCGCTGCTTCGGGGAGGAGATGGGCGAGCTCACGATGTGGGAGGAGGAGCGCATCGAGCGCGCCTGCGGCGAGGACTTCGACTGCGTCGACCAGCGCATGGAGGCGCGCATGGACGCGCTCTCCGCCGACGGCCGGGCCTTCCCCGCGGGCGGGGCCATCGTCGACGTCGCCGCCACCGACGGAGCGCTCTGCACACTCGCCCGGGGCGGGCGCGTGCGCTGCTGGGAGGTCTACGCCGACTCGCCGCGCCCCTTCCGCGATCTGCGCGTCCGCGGCGCCAACCAGCTGCACTTCGGCCCCGGCTCGGTCTGCGCGCTCGCCCGCGGCCAGGCGCATTGCTGGGACGAGACCTTCGAGGGGACCGCCCGGCCCACGCCCGTCCCCGGCGTCGAAGGGGCCACGCGCCTCGCGCTCGTCGAGGACTTCGGCTGCGCCTTCGACGAGCAGGGCGCCGCGCGCTGCTGGGGCCTGCTGCCCAGCGAGAGCGAGCGCGAGGAGGAGCCCGAGGTCGATCCCGAGGTCGCCCGGCCCTTCCCCGCGCTGAACGGCGCCCGCGCGCTCGTTCCCCTGGGCGGCGCCGAGCTCGGGGCCTGCTGGGCCAATGGCGCGGGCACCGTCCGCTGCTGGGGGGAGAGCCGCGCCGGCCGGCTCGGCGTCCCGCACGGCGAGGTGCCCTTCGACGCCGCCGCGCCGCTTCTCGAGGGCGCCGTGCACCTCGCCTCCGGCCCCGAGCACGGCTGCGCCGCCGACGCCGAGGGCGCGCTCCACTGCTGGGGCCGCGCCGACCTGGGCGCCCTCGGCGAGGCCCGCCGCCGCCGAGACTTCGCGCCGGTCAGGGTGCCGGGGCTTCGCGCGACCGCCCTCGCGCTCGACGCCCATCGGAGCTGCGCCCGCGACGCCGACGGCGACTGGTCCTGCTGGGGCCGCCTCGGCTTCCGGGACGCGCGTGGGGCGCCGTGGGGCCGCGTCCCGCGCGGCCCCGACCGCCCCACCCTCCTCGGGAGCACCGACTGCGTCGAGCGCGAGGGCGCGGTCCACTGCGAGAGCGCCAGCGGCGACGCACGCCATCCGGGGCGCGCCGTGGGCCCCTGCCTCGTCGAGGGAGAGGAGGTCCGCTGCCGAGCCGACCTGCGCTCGCCCTTCCTCACCCCGCCGAACGCCCCGCCCCCCGAGCGCGTGGCCGCCGTGAGCCGGACGCTCGCCGTCGCGGGCGGCGGCTCCCTCGTCGTCTACGAGGTCCGCTCGAGCGGGCTCCGGGAGCGCATCCGGATCGCCGAGCCCACGCCGCGCGCCCTCTCCGTCAGCTCGCTCCAGGTCTGCGTCTCCGACGCCGAGACCACCCGCTGCGGGCGCACCTACGGCCGGGGCGAGCTCGAGCCCATCGCCGCTCCGGCCGCCGTTCAGCTCGTCTCCGGCCTGAGCCACCACTGCGGCCGCAGCGCCGACGGGCGCGTTCACTGCTGGGGCCGCTCGGACGAGGGCCAGCTCGGCGTCGCCGAAGCCGCCCGGGGCGCCGTCGCCGAGGTCCCGCTCCCGGGCCCGGCCGTCGAGCTCGCCGCGGGCTCCGGGCACACCTGCGCCCGCCTTCGGGACGGCAGCGTCCACTGCTGGGGCCAGGACCACTTCGGCCAGCTCGGCGCCCGGCCCGCCTGGTGGGTCGACGGCCCGGTCTGCGTGCCGACCGACGAGGGCGACGGCAGCGAGTAGGGGCCGCGTGCGGGACGAGGCTCGCCGCATCCGTGGATCGCGAGGGCGCGGAGGGCCGCTCTCGTTGCCCGAGCCCGCGAGGAGCGCGTGTCGTCGGGAAGGGCTCGCGAGCCTCCCGTGCGGCGGCTCGAGCGGCTCGTGTCCCCGCGGGCGGGGGCGCGCGCCCGGGCATGGACCACCGTCCGTCGAGCGGCTCGTGGCAGAGTCTCCTGCCGCCGGCGCCGGTCGTGGAGCTGGCCAGGTGGAGCGCGCTCAGGCCTCGGCGTGGCGCTCGAGGCGGATCGGCCGGAACCAGCGCAGGAGCAGCAGCAGGTTCAGCAGCACGACGAGCAGGCAGAGCCCCGCGAGCCCGAGCGCCCAGCCGTGGCTCCCGGGCGGCCGGTCCGCGAGCAACACGTAGGTCTCGCTGGTCACCGGGAAGTCGACGCCCTCGAGGAAGCGCCGCACCGCGCCGAAGCGCCCGCCGAGCTCCCCCACAGTCACCAGCCGCCCGCTGAACTCGCGCCGGGCCAGCGTGCGATCGTCCGCCGCCCCCTCCGCGTCCACCTGCACCAGCACCCGCCGCTGCCCCGCCAGCGGGAAGACCGTGTGGCTCCCCCCGAGCAGCCGCGAGTAGTGCACCGTCCGCGACGCCATCGGCGAGCCGCTGATCCGCACGTAGCGGTTCGACTCGAGCGCCGCCGGATCGAGCTCCGTCGCCTCGCCGAGGTCCGCCGGCGCGTCGGCCGCGAAGTAGTAGGCGAGGTCCGCCCGCAGCGACGCCAGGAGCGCCAGCGCCCCCGCCACCGCCAGCGCCATCACCGACATGGTCGCCAGGCGCCGCCCCCGGGCGGGCGCCGGGAGGGCCATCAGTTCGGGATCCACCCCATCGACCAGCCGGGGAGAGCCCAGGGCCTCGGGGTGCAGCGCCGCGTCTCGTTCAGCTCGGGCCACGGAGGTACTAGACACCCACTATCGAAAAAGGTTCGCCGCGAGCAAGCGCGCCGCGACGATTCCGGTCCCCAAACGAAAACGGCCCGGCCATGAAGCCGAGCCATTTCGCGAACTTGCGCCCCGAATCGGGGCAACCCCTCAGCTGGCCGCGCGGGCCTTCGCCGAGCGGTAGTAGTCCCAGAGGCGGGGGGTCGGCCAGCTCTCGAAGCGCGCGCCGTAGCCCTCATCCTTGCGGGCCTCCGTCTCGACGATGGCGGCGATGAGCTTCTCGCGGCTCCCGAACTCGGCCTTCACGGCCTCGAGCACGTCGAGGAGGTGGAGGAGCTTCTTGTTCGAGACCGCGTCGAGGCCCTTGTCCTCGTGCGTGCGGTCGATCCAGAGGCCGTCGTCGGCCAGCTTCTGCACGGCGGCGACGAGCTTCTCCTTGGCGGCCTTGCGGGCCAGGGTGGGATCCTTCTCGTCGATCCCGAAGCGCTTCTTGGCGATGGCGAGGGGGGACGGCTTCATGGCTCTTCTCTCTGAGCGCGGGCGCGGAGCCCGGCGTGATGGGCGGGACGGCGGCTGCCGTGGGTGAGCCCCGGCGCAGCGCCGGTGAGGGCGTCCAGGCCGAGGACGGGCGGGAGTAGCAGCAAGCCCGGAGCCACGCAAGCGGCCGAGAGGCCCATCCGCCCCCTGCCGGGAGTCACTCCGATCGGGTAGGGTCGCGGGATGGCGGACCCCCAGTTCGTCCACCTGCACGTCCACTCCGAGTTCACGATGCTCGACGGGGCCATCCGCATCCCGGAGCTCGTCGAGAACGTCCACGAGATGGGCATGCCCGCGGTGGCCATGACCGACCGCGCCAACATGTATGGCGCCGTGCAGCTCTATCAGACCTGCAAGGGCACGGACGTCAAACCCATCCTCGGCGCCGAGCTGAACCTCGTCGACGGCCACCGTGCCGACCCGCAGAGGCGCGACCCCGGCCACCTCGTCCTCCTCGCCGCGTCCCAGGAGGGCTACCAGAACATCGTCCGCCTCGTGAGCCTCGGCTGGGTCGAGGGCATGGTGCAGGGCACGCCGCGCATCGACTTCGAGCTCCTCGAGCAGTACTCGGAGGGCGTCGTCGCGCTCAGCGCCTGCATGGCCGGCTGGCTCCCGCAGCAGGTGCTCATGAAGGGGCCCGAGGCCGGCCGCGAGGCCATGGGGCGCCTCGCCGAGATCTTCGGCAAGGAGCGCTTCTACGTCGAGCTCGAGGACCACGGCTTCCCCGAGAACGCGCCCCTGAACCAGGTGCTCGCCGACCTCGCGAAGGCGCAGGACCTGCCGGTCGTCGCGACGAACTGCTGCCACTTCCTCCGCCGCGACCAGGCCCGGGCCCAGCTCGCGCTCCAGTGCATCGGCGCGAGCCGCAGCCTCCGCGAGATGGAGGCCATGCACCACAACTCGGCGGAGATGTACCTGAAGAACGCCCAGCAGATGCTGGAGCTCTTCGACGGGCTGCCCGAGGCCGTGCGGAACACGCTCGTCGTCGCCGAGATGTGCGCGGGCCAGGCGAACCCGCTGAGCCCGCCGAAGCTGCCGCGGTTCCCGCTCCCGGAGGGCGAGTCCGAGGACGACGCGCTCCGCCGCATGGCGCACGAAGGCCTGAAGGAGCGCTTCGCGGAGCTCCGCGCGCTCGGTCAGGAGCCGAACGTCCAGGAGTACGAGGAGCGCCTCGAGCACGAGCTGAAGGTCATCATCTCGATGGGCTTCCCGGGCTACTTCCTGATCGTCCAGGACTTCATCAACTGGGCGAAGGACCACGACGTCCCCGTCGGCCCAGGCCGCGGCTCCGGCGCCGGCTCGCTCGTCGCCTACGCGCTTCGCATCACCAACCTCGACCCGATCCCCTACGGCCTCCTCTTCGAGCGCTTCCTGAACCCGGAGCGCGTGTCCATGCCCGACTTCGACGTCGACTTCTGCATGGACAAGCGCGACCAGGTCATCGACTACGTCCGCGAGAAGTACGGCGAGCACTCGGTCGGACAGATCGCGACCTTCCACCAGCTCAAGTCGAAGAGCGTCGTGCGCGACGTGGGCCGCGTGATGGGCTTCGCCCCGCAGGACGCCGGCCGCCTCGCCGGCCTCATCCCCGAGCTCGGCCCCGGCAAGACCGCGCCCATCGGCCAGGCGCTCGGCGACGAGCCGCGCCTGAAGGCCGCCTACGACTCGGACGCCGAGGTCCGGGACCTGCTCGACACGGCCCAGGAGATCGAGAACCTGACGCGCCACGCCGGCATGCACGCCGCCGGCGTCGTCATCTCCGAGGGGCCGATCTGGGACCACGTCCCGGTCTTCTGCCCCGACGAGGGCGTGCTCGTCACGCAGTACCACAAGGACGACGTCGAATCGGCGGGCCTGGTGAAGTTCGACTTCCTCGGCCTCAAGACGCTGACGGTCCTCGACATCGCCGTGCGCCTCATCGACAAGCGCCCGGACCGCGACGAGCCCTTCGACCTCGACGCCATCCCCCTCGACGATCCGGCGACCTACGCGCTCCTCTGCTCGGGCGAGACGACGAACGTCTTCCAGCTCGAGTCCCAGGGCATGCAGGGCCTCTTCAAGATGCTCAAGCCCGACTGCTTCGAAGACATCGTCGCCGCCGTCGCCCTCTACCGGCCGGGCCCGATGGGCGCGGACATGCACACGGACTTCGTGCATCGCAAGCACGGGCGGCAGAAGGTCGAGTACCCGGACGACTGCCTCAAGCCCATCCTCGAGGACACGCGCGGCGTCATCGTCTACCAGGAGCAGGTCATGCAGATCGCCCAGGTGATGGGCGGCTACACGCTCGGCGGCGCGGACCTGCTCCGTCGCGCGATGGGCAAGAAGAAGGTCAAGGAGATGGAGAAGCAGAAGGTGATCTTCTGCGAGGGCGCCCAGGAGCGGGGCCACGCGGCCGAGAAGGCCGAGCACATCTTCGACCTGATGGCCTACTTCGCCGGCTACGGCTTCAACAAGTCGCACTCGGCGGCCTACGCGCTCATCACCTACCAGACGGCCTACCTGAAGGCGCACTACCCGGCCGAGTTCTGCTGCGCGACCATGTCGGCCGACAAGGACAAGTCCGACAAGGTCGTGCGCACGGTGGCGGAGGCGCGGAACCTCGGCATCACCGTGCTGCCGCCGGACGTGAACGAGTCGCAGATCGACTTCACGGTCGTCTACGAGCCGGTGGAGGGCGTCGCCCGGCCCGAGGGGCGGCCCGTCAGCGAGAAGGGGCAGCTCCGCGACCCGATGGGGCCGTCGATCCGCTTCGGCCTCGGCGCCCTGAAGGGCGTGGGCGGCTCGGCGCTCGACGCGGTCTTCGAGGAGCGCTTCCAGGACGGGCAGAAGCAGCCCTTCGTGGACCTCTTCGACTTCTGCGATCGCGTGGATCTGCGGCGCGTGAACAAGGGCGTCTGCGAGGCGCTCGTACAGAGCGGCGCCTTCGATGCCTGCCACGGACCGCTGAGCGTGCATCGGGCGCAGGCCTGCTCGGCCGTGGAGACGGCCATCGAGCGCGGCAAGAAGGCGGCGGCCGACCGGGCGAGCGGGCAGACGAACCTCTTCGGCCTGCTCTCCGAGGAGGAGACCCAGAGCTTCGCGAAGGCCGGCGGCACCTTCCCGGACAACGTCGAGCAGTGGGACTCGCGGGAGACGCTCCAGCGCGAGAAGGCGACGCTCGGCTTTTACGTCTCGGGCCACCCGCTCGACCGCTACGTCAAGGAGCTCCGGCGGCTCTGCAACGCGAACACGGAGACCGTGCAGCAGATGGACCGCTTCGCCGAGGTGCTCATCGGCGGCTCCGTCGAGGGCTACCGGGAGCGGCGCACGAAGACGGGCAACACCATGGCCTTCTTCGAGCTCGAGGATCCGCTCGGCCGCATCGAGGTGATCGTGCGGCCGCGGCAGGTCGAGATGGAGGGCATGCGCGAGGTCATGACGGCCGGCGAGCCGATCCTGCTGCGCGGCAAGGTGAAGCACGAGCAGGCGCAGGGCTCCGACGAGATCGAGGCGAAGATCGTGATGGACGGCGCCGAGCTCCTGACCGACGCGCTGGCCAAGAAGACGCGGCTCGTGAACGTGAAGGTCGAGGTCGCGGGGGTGGATCGGGCGACGCTCGAGACGCTGCGGGCGACGCTACAGAAGCACCCGGGGCCCATCCCCGTGTCGCTCGAGCTCTCGGCGCCGGGCGAGTGGTCCGTGGCGCTGAACGAGACCGGGCTCTGCGTCGAGCCGAGCGACGCGCTCCTCGCGAGCCTCGAGCGCCTCTTCGGCCGCGCCGTCACCGAGCTCCGATAGCGGCCGGGCGTCGGGCCCGCGCGGAGTCGAGTCGTCGGCTCACGCTCCCAGGGACGGGCCTCGCTCGTTGACGCCGCTCGTTGACGCCGTTCGTTGACGCCGCTCGTTGACGCCGCTCGTTCACGCTGCTCCGGTTCCTCCGCGAAGGATCGCTCGCGTTCGTGGTGAGGCGGCGGCGGCGGGCGAGGCGCCGCGACGAAGGGCGGCAAGAGCGTTTGCGCGACGATGGTGGAGAGCGGGGCCCCTGAAGCTCGCGTTTCGGGCCGCCGCGCGTCAGTCGTCGTAGCAGCGCTGCAGCTCGGTCGCGCCGGCGAGCACGATGACGCTCGTGCCCGCGGCCATGAGCCCCGCGCTCAGGCCGTGCAGGATGCCGCGGCCGGCTCGTCGGTCACGGCGGTCCCGGCGCTCACGGCGGCCCCCGCCGAAGGAGAGGCGCAGGGTGGCGCCGGCGGTCATGAGCGCGCCGAGCCCCATCACCGAACCCGAGACCAGGCGCGAGCGCCACCCGGCCTGGCAGCCGTTCCGCTCGACCGCGACGAGGGAGCCCAGGGCGCCGACCAGCAGCGCGGTGCTCATGGTCAGCCACCAGCGCATGCCCGGGGTCAGCTCCGTCCGGAGCCGGGCCGGGGGCTGCAGGGAGCGAGCGCGGGGCTGCATCCCGAGCAGCTGCAACGCCGGGGCGTCGGAGCGGAGAGGGGGTTGGGCGGCGACCGGCCAGGCGAACGTGAGGCTCAGGCAGAGTGCGAGAGAGAGGACGAGAGATGGGGCGAGACGGCGGGCCTTCGTCATCATGGTCACCAACGACCAATGTGGCACGACGTCCAGCCGGATGCACGGGCCGAAGCGCGTCCCTTCCCCGCCTCATCGCGGAGCGAATCGACTTCGCGCTCGCGTGAGACGGCGCACCCGGGCAAGGAGCTGAAAGGCGTCACTCGGTGCCAAGCCTGCACGCTGCGTCCGCGTGTGAGGTGTGTGTGATGACGACCCGGCTGGCTCTTCCCCTTTCCCTTCTCCTCCTCTCGGCTCTCGCCTGCGGCGGTGACGACCGACGACCCGGTGGCCCGACGCGGCCGGGCGCCGACGGCGACGCGTCGACGAGCTCCGGCTCCGACGCCGGCCTGCCGATGCGCCCCCCGCCGCCCGAGGACGACCCCTTCGACCCGGACTCCTCCTGCGGCGCGACCGCCATCCCGACCGAGCGCGTCCCCGGCTCGCTCCTGCTCGTCTTCGACCGGAGCACGAGCATGGACGAGGACCCCGACGGCGACCGCCCCGGGGACCGCGACTACGACGGCACCTCCAAGTGGGACATCGCCGAGGAGGCCATCGACACGGTCCTCTCGAGCGTCGGCGACGACCTCGGGACGGGCCTGCTCCTCTTCCCGACCGGCGACGGTGGCGACATCTGCGACGTGACGCTCGGCGCGAGCGTGCCCCACGTGGAGATCGCGCCGCTCTCCATCAGCCGGCCGGCCATTCGCACGGCCCTCGGCGGCGGCCCGAACGGCGGCAACACGCCCATCCACGCGGCTCTGAACGCCGGCTGGGACTACCTGGACACGCTGATCACCCCCGGCCAGCGCGGCCTGATCCTGGTGACGGACGGCGCCGAGAACTGCGACGACGCGTCCCGGGACGCGGTGCTCGCGCGCGCCGAGACAGAGCGGCGGGCCTTCGGCTACCAGACCTTCGCCATCGGCCTCGACAACAGCTCCAACTTCCTCAGCACCCTGGCGGTGAACGGCGGGACGCCGCGCAACGACACCTGCATGGCGAGCTGCGTCATCGAGCCGACGAGCTGCGGGAGCAGCGCCGACTGCCCCGGTGGCGCCTCGTGCATCTTCGGGTTCTGCGCCGACACCGGGACGCCCGACTGCTGCCACTACGACGTGAGCGCCGGGGATTTCCGCGCCGACTTCGAGAGCGTCCTCGGCGAGATCGCCGAGCGCTTCCTGGACAGCTGCGTCTTCGACCTGCCGCGGGGCGAGGACCCCTCCTCCTTCGACCCGTCGCAGGTGAACGTCGGGGTGACCTTCGAGGGTGAGGACCGCACGGTGCTCCGCCGAGGCAGCGACCCGGGCGTCGACTCCTGGGACTACACCTCGGACGAGCACGACTCGATCGTCATCCAGGGCCCCATCTGCGACGAGCTCCTCATGGGCGACGCGACCGTCGAGATCGTCCTCGGCTGTCCGACGATCTTGATCTGAACGTGCGAGCGCCGGGTCGCCGACGGCGACGCTCGGCGGCCCGGCCGAAACCCGGGTCGCGCGTCAGCGGCGGGACACTCGTCCTGCGCATCGCCAGTCGCAGGTGGACCGATCGCCGGAGGAGGGACCGTGGGCAGGGCGCTCCGCTCGGCTCCCCGACGGTCATCCTCACGAGTTGCACATGAGGGGGCCCAGGTTCGCGAGCAGGAGGGCGCTGGCGGCGGAGCCGGCGACCAGGAGGGACGTGAGCCCGTGGAAGAGGACGCGCCGGGCGCGGCGCGGGGCGCGCTCCTCCTGCAGGCCGCCGAACGAGAGCTGGAGCGCGCCGGCCACGAGGAGCGCGCCCCCGACCGCCGCGACGCTCGCCGTCGAGCGGACGAAGCGGCGCTCCGCGCGCGCGCTGACGTAGTCGCACCCGCTCCGGGAGACTGGGACCAGGCTCGCGCCCGCCACGAGGAAGGCCGCGCCGAGGGTCGTCAGCCAGCGGGTCTCGCGCGGGAGGACTCTGGGCAGCGGGGGCGCGTGATCCGGCGCGAGCTCGAGCTGAAGTTCGGCACCGGCGGGAGAGGCGTGGAGGGCGGAGCCAGCCACGGACGCCGGCGCGAAGCGAGGCAGAGCGGCAGCCGAGAGCACCGCGACGGGTTGCCCGCCGGTTGGCTGCGCGGCGGTCGGCTGTGCGGCGGTCGGCTGCGCGGCGTTCGGCTGCGCGGTGGTCGGCTGCGCCGCGGTCGGCTGCGCCGCGGTCGGCTGCGCGGCAGCCGGCTGTGCGGCGGTCGGCTGGGGGGCAGCCGGCTGCGCGGCGGTTGGCTGCGCGGCGGCCGACTGCACGCCGGTGCCGAGGGGCGCGAAGGCGAGGAGCGCGAGGACGAAACGGATCACCAGACCTCCTGGGAAGCGGGGAACGACCGATCGTCCCTGCGCGGGCCGAGTTTCGTCGGGCGAGCCTGGCGCGAGGCTCGTGCCCTCCACTGACCGGCCGCCCACGAGCTGCAGAAGAGCGCCCCGGCGTTGGCGCCGACGAGGATGCCGCCGGTGAGGAAGGTGTTCATGAGCGCGACGCGGACGTGCCGGCCGACCCGCCGCCGATGGGACGCGCAGTGTGGAAGTCATGACGAAGGCTCTCTTCGCAAGCGCCAGGCCATGCGTGCTCGCGGCCGCGCGGCCGCGCGGCCGCGCGAGACGGGCGCCCCGGCGTGCGCCCCGCTCACGGTTCGTGAGGCGAGCGCACGGTTTCGCGCCCTCCCCCGAGAGCGTCATGCCGCCGCGCCGCGATCGGAACCGTGGACCGCGCCGACGCGGACGGCCACACTCGAGGGCCATGGAGCCGCCGCGGAGCGAAGAGGTGCTCGTCGAGCGGGCCCACGGGCTCGCCGGTCGGACGGTGGGTGAGCTCGGTCGCTCGCTCGAGGTGGACGTCCCCGCGACGCCGCGGCGCGCCAAGGGGCTCGTGGGCCAGCTGGTCGAACGCGCGCTGGGGGCGAGCGCGGGGAGCGCCGACGAGCCCGACTTCCTCGAGATCGGCGTGGAGCTCAAGACGCTCCCGGTCGGACCCGAGGGGCGGCCCAAGGAGTCGACCTTCGTCGCCACCATCAAGCTGAACGAGATGGCGGAGACCGACTGGGAGGCGTCCACCGTGTGGCGAAAGCTCCGCCGCGTGCTCTGGGTGCCGGTCGAGGCGGACCCTGCCCTCCCCCTGCCCGCGCGTCGCCTGGGCGCGGCCATCCTCTGGTCCCCCTCCGCCGAGCAGGTCGCGGCGCTGCGCGCGGACTGGGAGACCATCGCCACCTACGTGCTCCGCGGCGAGGCCGACCGGATCACGGGGCACCTCGGGACCTACCTCCAGGTCCGGCCGAAGGCGGCGCACGGAGGGGTGCGGACGCGCGCGCCGGACGCGGCGGGGGGCTACCAGTGGACGGGCCCGCGCGGCTTCTACCTCCGCACGCGATTCACCGAGCAGGTGCTTCGCGCACTCTGATCGCGTCGAACCACAGATGCGCCGCGGTGAAATTGCGCCGCTGCAACGCCGGTTTCACCCGTGCAATCCGACCGGGTTGGTCGACCCTCCCGATCCCGGGGTTCCGCCGGCCCGCGCTCAGGCCACGTCGGCGACGACGCCACCGGTCGCCGTGACGGTCACGCCGGTGCCGCGCACCATGCCGCCGACCGTCGACGCGAGGGCCATCATGCCGAAGCGGCCGGCGCCCTGACCGTCGAGGAGCAGCGTGCCGTGCCCCTGCTCGACCATCGGCGCGACGATGGAGCGAATCGCCAAGGAGCGGGCGGAGAGCGTGGAATCGTTGGTCTTTCCGGCGCCGACGATGACGGCGCGGGCGAGCTCCTCGCCGCTCTCTTCGAGCTCGAGGACCTGGGCGCGGACGCGCTGGGCGAGACGCTCGACGGGCTCCTCGGGGTCCTGCACCACGACGCGCACGTCCGGGGTGCCGGTGGAGAAGCGCTCCACCCAGGCCTCCCAATCGGAGCCACGCTCGGCGACGACAAGGGAGACGGGGGTCTTGGCGAATCGGAGGTCCATGACGGCTCGGCTCGAAAACGAAGCAATGCGTGTGCCAGCTCGCTTTGCAGGGGCTCTTTCCAGTGGTGGTGCGCGATGTAGCCTGTGGGTGTCCGGTGAACAGGATTCGATGGTCACCCCAGTGGCCAGCGCCGTGTCAGGTTGACCACGTGGGCTACACACGTGGAGACGCGCCAGCGAGAGAAAGGTTTCTCGTGAGCGCGGCGCCTCGGTTGCGCCGGCCCCGCGGCGAGCTTGACCAGGGAGGGCGTCGCGGTTATCTCGACGCGCGATGGCGGGGAGTGATTCCCCGGCCATTGCGGGCTGTTAGCTCAATCGGTAGAGCAGCGGACTTTTAATCCGACGGTTGTGGGTTCAAGTCCCGCACGGCCCACCAGCTCCGCCCCGCGTCGTGGAGGCAGCGGCCCGGCCCACAACGGGCGTGCGGCCTCCCGCTCCTCCAGGACCGACCTCGCCGCCCGTTGAGCCGCAAGTGGGCGAGACCCCGCCGAAAGAGCGAAGCGGCGGCCCCGGCCCGCTCGGACCAGGACCGCCGCCATCGCAGCCGGGGTCGATGGCCGGGCGGGGTAGCCCGGCCGACGTCTCAGTTCGGTGCCGGGGCCGCCATCGCCGCCGGCGCGGCCATGGGCGTCGGCTCGGCCACCGCCGGAGCAGCCATCGCCGCCGGCGCAGCCATCGCCGCCGGCGCGGCCATCCCCGTCGGAGCGGCCATCGCCGCCGGCGCAGCCATCGCCGTCGGCGCAGCGTTCGTGCCCTCGGGGGCTTCGGCGGCGGGCGCCTCCCCCTCCGGCTCGAGCTGCCCGCCGGCCTCGCCCTCGCCTTCCAGCTCGGGCTCCGGCTCCGGCTCCGGCTCGATCTCGGGCTGCGGCATCGCCCGTACGAGGGACGGGAAGTCCTCGAGCATGCGGTGCCCGAGCAGGGGGCGGTACGCGCCCTGGTGGCACGTCGCGCAGTTGGCCTTCGGGGCGTCACCCAGCTCGCCGAGCCGGTTCGGCGGGAACTGATCGCGCAGCGGCGTCAGCCAGTGGTTGTTGAGGTTTCGCGCCATCCGGATGCCGTGCCAGGCCGTCCCGCGGCGGGCCGGGCTCTGGCTCCAGTCGTTCCAGGAGCGCGAGTTGTGGCAAGCCGTGCAGTTCACCCCGAGCGACTCGGAGAAGTGCATCATCAGCCCATAGGTCCACTCGGCCTGCTTGATGGACGCGCGGTTCTCGTTCGGGAAGGCCTCCCCGGCCGACTGGACCCGGATGCTCGCGTCCTCCTCGAGGAACACCTCGAACACGTCGTTCGGCAGGGAGCTGATCCCCGTCCGGTCGTTCGGGGCGTTCTGCGAGCCACGCCAGCCCACCATGCCGTGGTCGTCGGGCGGCGTCTCGAACCAGATGTGCTGGGGCACGTTGTTGCCGCGGTGGCACGTGTAGCAGGTCACGCCGGTCTCCTGGACGTGCGACTGCCAGTTCTCGTTGATGTGCCAGGTCATCTGGATCATCCGACGCGCCACGCGCTTCGTGTAGAGCTCGTCGGAGGCCAGGTTGTTCGTGTTGTGGCAGTAGGCGCAGCCCTGCTCCGGCGCGACCCAGAGCGTGATGGAGGTCATCAGCCGGGTGAACTGGGCCGTGTTGAGGTGGCCGAGGACCTGCACGTTCTCGTACTCCTCGGCCGCCAGCACGCCGCTGCTCTGGGGCATCGGGATGGCCGGCGGGACGGTGTTCGCCTCCACGCGCGCGGCGAGCTCGTCCTCGGTCTGCGTGACCTGCATGGCGACGCCGTCGGCGCCGATCTGCGAGGTCTCGGTCGGCTCGTAGGCGTAGACGGCCCCGATGAGGAGCCAGGTGCTCACGAAGGCGATGGCGATCTTCTTCACGGTTGCTCCGGGGTCATCGCGCTGGGCGCCTCGGGTTCGCTCGGGGCAGCCGTCTCGGACGGCGCGGGGGGTTCGGGCTCCGGCGCAGCCCCTTCGGGCTCGGCCGCCGCCGCTTCGTCCGGAAGGCGCTCGCTCTCCGGGGCCGCGGCGCCGGTCTCCGGCTGGCCGCTCGTGCCCTCGCTCGCGGGATCCGCGGCGGCATCCTCGCCGCCCTCGGCGTCGACGCCTTCGACCGCGGCCGCGCCGTCCGCACCATCCTCGGGCGCCTCCGGCTCCTCGGCGGGCACGTAGGGGGTCGGCTCCCACTGCGCGGTGGACTCACCGCGCATACCGGGCAGGTCCTCGTTCGCCGGGTCGTCGACCGGGTCGGGGACGACCTCGTAGGACTCCTCATAGGCCGGCGCGAAGTCGTGCTCGACGGCCCACTGATACCAGTTGTCGACGGCGGTGCCGGTCAGGAGGATGCCGATGCCTCCGGTGAGCGGCGTGAGCACCGCGAACCACCAGGCCCAGCGGTGGATGGACTCGAAGGTCGCGTTGAAGCCCATCGTCCAGCGCCAGAAGAGCGCCCCGCGCTCGGCCGCCGTGCCGCGGTCGACCACCTGGCTCACCTCACGCTCACCGCCCACGTGCCCGAGCGCGAGCACCGTCGCGCCGTGCATGGCGAAGAGGAGCGTCGACCCGTAGAGGAAGACGATCGAGAGGCAGTGGAAGGGGTTGTAGAAGAGGTTGCCGTAGCGAACGGAGAAGGCGGCGGTCCAGTCGAGGTGCGGGAAGATGCCGAAGGGCACCGCCTCCCCCCAGCTCCCCATCAGCAAGGGGCGAATGAAGCCGAGGACGAGGTAGAGCCAGATCGCCGAGGCGAAGGCCCACGCGACGTGCGTGCCCATCTTCAGGGCGCGTGCGCGCCGATAGGTGCGAATCCACCAGAGAATGACCGACGCCGTGAGGAAGAAGCCGGCCATGAGCCACCAGCCGCCCTCCTGAAGCGTCGGGATGGAGAGCCCGGCAGAGGGCGGGGGCGGTTCGAGCGCGAGCCAGGGGAGCTGGCGGATGAACTGAACGACGTCCCAGTCCACCGAGGCCAGCATGTTGAGCCCGATGATCTCGAAAGCGATGAAGAAGCTGATCGCGGACGCCAGGCCGGTGTAGCCCAGGTAGACGGGGCCGATCTGCGGGTTGCCGAACCACCCGAGGAGCCGCGACATGCGCGTCTTCTTCGTACGGAAGTCCGGGTCGATCGGCGGCGGCGTGTCCGGCGGACCGACGACTTGGATCTGCGTGAAGATGTTCTGGTAGCGGGCCATGGGTGGAGCTCCGGGAAAGTTCGGTGAGAGACGGGAGGGGGCGGTTCAGCTCCACACGGGGAGGTTGAGCCACCAGTCCCACCACTCGGGCCACCCCTTGGTCCACATCGGGCCGCTGATGAGAATGCAGATCGCGCTCCAGATCCCGGCGCTCAGCGCCAGGAAGAGGCCGAGTCGATGAATGCCCAGGGCGCCGATCGAGTAGCCGATGTGGTCACGGAAGAACCCGTCCTCGTACTCGGCGGTCTTCACCTTCTCTCCCTTCGGCGGATTCACGGCGGAGAGGATCAAACCGCCGTGGAGGGAGAGCGCGAGCGTCGTGGTGAAGAAGAAGCTCACCGCGATCATGTGGGCCGGGTTGTAGTGGAAGTGCAGGTACTGGTACCCGACGTTCGACACCCAATCGAGGTGGCTGAAGATGCCGTAGGGGAAGCCGTGGCCCCAGGCGCCCAGCATCACCGGGCGAATCACCACGAGCGTGACGTAGGCGAAGACCGCGACGCCGTAGGCGATGGGCACGTGGTAGCCCATGCCGAGCTTGCGGCTGATCTCCGCCTGTCGGAGCGCCCAGGATCCGAAGGCGCCGATGGCGCAGATGGTGACCAGCTGCCAGATGCCCCCCTGATCGAGGGGCGCGAAGGCGAGCCCGTACTCGATTGGAGGCGGCTGGATGTTGATCAGCCAGGGGTTCCAGGTGTCACCCCGGGAGGCCTCCCAGAGGATCAGCGCGGTGCCGACGATCGTGAAGAAGATCGTCGTGACGCCGAAGAGCCCCACGTAGAAGGGCCCGACCCAGAAATCGAATAGGTCGCCCCCGAGGAGCGTGCCTCCTCGGACTCGATATCGCCGCTCGAAGCTCAGTAGGCCCATGGACTCTCCCCTGTGCGTGCCGCCGCCGAGCGGTGGACCACGCCGACGGAGGGTTCGCCTCCGCTGACTGTAAACCTATATGGACGACCATCGGTGTCAAGCATTTTTGACACGACCGCCGTCCAATCTGTTCCACTCGGCCTCGACGAGGCGCGCGATCTCGGCGGGTCGCTCCTCGTGGAGCAGGTGCCCGGCGCCGAGGACGACGTGCGCGCGCGCGGCCGGGAGGCGACGTGCGAGGGCGCGCTGCTGGGCGATCGGGGTGGCGCCGTCGCGGGCGCCGCCGAGGAGCAGGGTCGGTACGTCCAGGCGTGGTAGCGCCGCGTGGAGCCCGTCGAGATCCCACTGGGCGAGCATCGAGAAGACCGCCCCGACGTGGGCGGGATCGCGGGCGAGCTCCCGATAGCGCTGTGTGGCCTCGGGGCCGACGGTGGATCCGACGCTGCGCAGGATCGGTCCGACGAGGGCGCCTCCAGCCCGGCGCGCCACCCGCCGCGTGATGGGCGAGCGGGCGAGCATCGCGGCCGCCGGGCGCGCGCCGAGCCGGGCGAGCCCCTCGAGGGGCGTCAGGGCCGCGCCGAGCCCGACGAAGAGCGCCGGGCGGAGAGCCCCGTCGAGCATGGCGCGCGCCGCCACCGCCGCGCCCGCGGAGTGAGCGAGGACCAGCGCCGGCTGGACGGCGAGCGCCTCGATGAGCTCGCCGAGGGCGGCGGCGATCGAGGGGAGCGAGAGGCGGAAGCGGCGATCGATCCGGCTCCCGGCGTGGCCGGGTAGATCGGGCGCCACGACGGTGAAGCGAGCACCGAGCGTGGCCGCGAGGGCGCAGAAGGAGCGGCTCGAGCTGCCGGTCCCGTGGAGCGCCAGGAGCGTGGGTCCGGCGCCGCGGCGGGCGACGTTCCACCGCACGCCCGAACGCTCGACGCGCTGGTGCTCGACGCGCTGCTGCTCGATGGGCTGCTGCTCGACCCGCGGGTGCTCGACGCGCTGCTCTTCGACGGCCGAGCTCATCGGGCTCCCTCGCGGGCGAGCGCTTGGACGTGGCGTGAGATCCCCGCCGCGTCGAGGTAGGGCAGCGGCAGGTAGCGGGCGTCCATGGCCTCGGCGAGCTCGCGGGCACGGCGCCGGGGGCGTGGGGCCGTGTCGAGGAAGAGGGTCGGCACGGCGGCTCGCTGGAGCCCGCGCGCGCTCTCGAGGGCGTCCGTGGTGGCGACCGCGGGGTCCCGGCGGCCGTCCCGGGTCACGTTCGCCCGCCCGTCGGTCATGACGACCACGATGGGCTCGCGGCCGCGCCCGCGGGCGTCGAGGGCGAGCCGATGGGCGGCGTCGATCCCCGCGGCGAGGGGGGTCGCGCCGCCGCCGGCGAGGGCAGCCAGGCTGCGACGCACGCGGGCGAGGGAGCGCGTCGGGGGCAGGAGCAGCTCGGCGCCGTCCTGGCGGAACGCGACGAGGGCGACGTGGTCGCGCCGCACGTAGCAGTCGCCGAGCACGCGCTCGACGGCGCCCTTCGCCTCGGCCAGGCGTCGAAGCGCGGCGGAGCCGGACGCGTCGACGGCGAAGATCACGCAGCTCTCGATCGGCTGCCGGTGACGGGTGACACGGAAGTCCTCCGGCCGGACGCGCACGCCCGCGCCGAAGCCGCCCCCGCGGAGCCGCTGCCAGGGCGCGGCGGCGCGGAGGGTCTCGACGACGTTCAGGCGCTGGCCTCGGGTGGGCGGCGCGGCGCGCGTCCCCGCCGGGCGGCCGCCGCTCGGGCCGATGCGCGTCGCCCCGCTCCGACCGGTCGCGCCGGCCCGCCGGGTGGTCCCGACGTCGAGGGCGTCGAGCAGCCCCGCCGGGATGCCGCTCTCGGCCGCCGCCAAGACGAGATCGCCGAGCGGGACCTCGCCCGGCGGGGCCTCGTCGGCGCCGTCCGCCCGTTCGCCGGCTGCAGCCGCGCCGGCGCCTCCCGGGTCGGGGTCGCCCTCTTCGGCCTCGCGCTCGGCCGCCTCTTCGGGCTCGGCGCTCGGCGCTCGCGTCGCCCTCGGGCCGAGGACGAGGCGCGCCGCCATCCCGGCGTCTTCCTCCTCGACGCGGGTCCGGCCGAGGAGCGCCGCGTGCGCGCGGGCCGCCTTCGCCGCGAGCAGGAGCGGCCGGAGCGCCTCCACGCCGAGGGCCTGGGCCGCCTCCGAGAGGGCCGCGATGATGTCGTCGCCGAGGCTCACGTGCGGGAGGCGGGCGCGGGCTCGCGCGACCTCCTCGGGTCCGTGTTCCGGCGCCGCCCCTCCCCGCGGATCGAGCGCGTCGAGGTCCAGCGCGAAGGCGAGCCGGTCGGCGAGCGCCGGGTCGACGTGCTCCTCGTCGATGCCCTCGTCGAGCGCGATGAGGCCCACGCGGCAGGACGCCTCGGCGCTCATGCCGTCGCGTTCGACGGTGATCGCGCCGCGGTCGAGGGCCGCGCAGAGGTGCGCCACGACCTCCCGCTCGGCCCGCTCGGCCATGGCCACGACGAGCAGGCCGCCGTCGCTCCGCGCGAGCACGCCCTGCTCCATGACGGCCCGCCCCGAACGCAAGGTCTCCGCGAGCGCGAGGCCCCCGAGGAGCCGATCCTCGGTCACGTGCGCGGGCAGGCGCCGGAAGGGCGCCTCCGGGGCCAGCCTCTCGCGCACCCACTCGAGCACCCGGCGCCGGTGCGGCCCCGGGCGACCCCGCAGGCGCACGCCTCCGAGGCCGTCCGGGTCGACGCTCAGGAGCTCGGCGACGCGCGCCACGTCGGGCCAGCCGCTCATGGCTCAGCCCCCGAGCACGTCCTCGACGGCCTTCTGCACGCGCGCGCCCGAGCCGACGTCGTCCAGGGGGGCGCGTCGCAGCCGGTGGCGGAGCGCGAGGGGGGCGACCTGGGCGAGGTGCACGTCGGCGACCTCCCGCTGCGCGTCGAGGCTGGCGGCCGCGCGCGCGGCGCGGATCAAGGTCAGCTCCCCCCGGAGCCCGTCGGTGCCGAGCGCCTGGCAGAGCCGGCTCGCGCGCTCGATCACGGCGTCGCTGACGGCCACCTCGGGCAAGCGCGCCCGCGCGTCCCGGAGGCGAACGATGAGGGCCGCCTCGTCCTCCGCCCAGGCGGCCGCGAAGGCCTCCGGGTCCTGATCGTAGCGCATGCGCCGCTTGACGACCTCGACGCGCGTCGCGACCTCGTCCGGCGTGCGGACCTCGAGCGAGAGGCCGAAGCGATCGAGCAGCTGGGGGCGCAGCTCGCCCTCCTCCGGGTTTCCGCTGCCGATCAGCACGAAGCGCGCGGGGTGGCGCACGCTCAGGCCCTCGCGCTCGACCACGTTCTCGCCCGAGGCCGCGACGTCGAGCAGCAGATCCACGAGGTGATCGGGGAGGAGGTTGACCTCGTCGATGTAGAGGAAGCCTCGATGCGCCGCGGCGAGCAGGCCCGGTGAGAAGCGGCGCTCCCCGCGCGTGAGGGCCGCCTCGAGATCGAGCGCGCCGACGACGCGATCCTCGGTGGCGCCGAGGGGCAGGTCCACGACCGGCACGGGCGTCTCGATCGCCTCCCGCTCCCCTGCGGCTTCGGCACAGTGCGGACAGCGAGCGCGCGCGTCGGCCGGATCACAGTGGTACGGGCAGCTGGCGACGACGCGCATCGGCGGCAGGAGCCGGGCGAGCGCGCGGATGGTGGTCGACTTGCCGGTGCCGCGGTCGCCGAAGGCGAGGACCCCGCCGATGCTGCGGTCGACGGTGGCGATCTGCAGGGCGAGCTTGAGCTCGTCCTGCGCGACGATGGCGGTGAAGGGATAGGGCGTCATCGAGACTCGCGGGTTCAGGCGACCTTCGGGGAGCCGAGGGGCGCGGGGCGTGGACGGGGAGCCGGGACCCCCTCGCGGAGGCTGAGGGCGCCCGCCGGCATGGCCGGGCCCACGGCTGCGTCGGCCGCCGCCGCCCCGTGGACGGGACAGCCCGCCAGGCGCTTGCGCCGCTGCGCCGCGCGCCAGAGGGCCCAGGTGCCGACGCCGAGGCCGCCGAAGAAGAGGAGCGCGGTGCCGGGCTCGAGGAGCAGCCAGGGCTCCTTCATCACGCCCCACTTCGCGAAGATCTCGATCGGCGTCCAGACGACGATCATCGCGGCGATGGCGTAGCGGATGGCGGGGCCCCAGCCGCGCTGCTTGTGGAGCCGGTACATGCAGTAGATGGAGCCGGCGAGCGACGCGAAGAGGATGAGCTTGGTGGTGACCGAGTAGACGCCGAAGACGCTCTCGTCGTAGGCCCAGAGCAGGAGCAGGTAGAAGCCCCAGACGGTGGTGGAGTACTGGAAGGCGCTCCGCGGGCCGTAGTTGCCGATGCGACCGGTCACCAGCGGGCCGCGCATGGTCGGCACCTTCTTGCGCCACCAGAGGAAGACCGGACAGCGCGAGGACTCGAGGAAGAGCAGGTACGCGAGGATCAGCGCGAGCGGGCCCCAAGTGTGTTTCAGCAGGACGTACTCGCCGTAGATGGCGTGGAGCTCCCCGTCGACGACGCCGACGGTCTTGCCGATCCCGAGCGAGCGCGAGGCGAGCGTGAGGCCGTACTCGATGCCGCCGGTCCAGAGCAGGTTGCCGCCGAAGATGCCGACGATGGACTGGGCGGCGTCGCTCTTGAAGCGGGAGGTGACCCAGATGAGCAGCACGCCGAGGAAGCTCAGGCCGAGCGCGATCTGCCAGAGGAAGGGCGTGACCGGGAGGGTGCGGAGCTCGAGCGGCTCACCCGCGCGGACGGTCGCGAGCGCCTGCTGGAGCGCCGCCTCGTCCTCGACGGTGCGGGCCTTCGCGAGGGCGCCCTCGAGCTCCTCCTCGAGGGGGCGATCGCTGAAGATGCGGGCGACCTGACCGTCGGCGACCTGGGGCGCGTCGACGGCGCGCTCGGCGGCGTTGATGCCGACCATGAAGAGGTGGGCGGACGCCAGCATGAAGAGGATGAAGACGCTGGTGAGGACGGTGCGGAGGACCGCCGAGTCGCGGAGCCGCTTCATGGCGTCACCTGACCGGCGTAGCGGGGCTGCCCGAGGGGTGGTCGCGCCGCATCCTCCGCCGTGAAGGGGGTGCGCTGCGCGAGGAGCTGGGCGGCGAAGAAGCCGAGCGCCTCGAGGCCGAAGACGACGCCGTAGGCGACGGGGGAGTCGCCGAGGAGCCAGCCGGCCGCGTCGACGAGCACCGTGCCGAGGAACCCGCCCGCGCCGAAGGCGATGGCCTGCGCGGCGCCCCAGAGCCCCATGCGCGTACCCTCCCGCTCCTTCCGACCGCGGCCGGCGAGGGTCATCATCGAGGCGATGGCCGCGATGGAGAAGGCGCCGTTGGCGACGCCGAGCACGAAGACGTTCGCCTCGAGCGGCCAGCGCCCCCCCTCGAAGCTCGCGAAGAGGAGGCCCATCATGGCGATGCCGGAGGCCATGCAGCCGCCGACGACCCAGCCCTTGAGGGAGGCGACGGCGCGGCCCTTGAAGGCGCTGGTGATGACGGCGACGAGCACCATGCCGACGAAGACGCCGCCGTGCTGCGTGCCGGCGAGCTTCGTGGTCTCGCCCGGCGACCAGCCGAAGGCGGCGCCCGCGAAGGGCTCGAGGATGAGGTCCTGCGCGCTGTAGGCGAGCATGGAGACGAAGACGAAGAGCGTGAAGCGGCGCGCGTCCGGCTCCCCCCATACCTGGCGGAGGGCCTGACGGAAGTGAGGCCGGCGCTCGATGGGGGCGGCCACGGGCCCGCTCGCGCCCCGCCCCTCGAGGCGCCAGGTCGCGAGCAGGGTGACGAGGAGCGCGACCCCCGAGACGCCCCCCGTGACGGCGACCAGGCGCGCCCCGGAGAAGGGCTCGAGGAGCCCCCCGGCCACCGTGGCGGTGATGGCGAAGCCGGCGATCATCATTATCCACACGACCGTCGCCGCCGCCGCTCGCCGCTCCGGCGCGACGCGCTTGGCCATCAAGACCAGCAAGGAGGTGCCCGTCGCGCTCACCCCGCCGCCGATGAGCGTGTAGGAGAGGAGCGCGAGGGCGAGGCCCGCCGCGAAGTGGGAGGCCATCAGCCAGGTCGCCGCCGCGGCGCCCGCTCCGCCCGCCGCCAGCGCGACCATGCCGCCGACGATCCAGGGGGTGCGGCGCTGGCCCACGTCCGAGCCGAAGCCCATGCGCGGGCGGAAGAGCTGCATGGCGTGATGGACGGTGACGAGGGCGCCCGGGAGCATGGCGGCGAGGGCCAGCTCGACGACCATCACGCGGTTCAACGTCGAGGTCGTGAGGACCACGACGGCGCCCAGGGCGGTCTGGACGAGGCCGAGCCGGAAGATGCCGAACCAACCGAAGTTGCTTTGTTCGTTCATGCGTTCATCCACTTGAGGTCCCCGCCGTGGGACGCCCCATCGAATCAGTGACCACGACCATCAATATTACTTGACACACAGCACTGTCAAGCATCATTGACACTCACCCCGATCAGACCGACCTGACAGCTGGCCTGATCTCCCGGATACCCTGGCCTCCCGGAGCCCGGGCGCGGCGGTCCCCCAGGGGGCGCGCGGCGTCCGGAGACCCCACGCCCATGAACGACACCGCCGCCTCCCACACCGCCGGCCCCGACTCCGAGCTCCCGCCGGCGCTCCCGGCCGAGCTCCTCTCCCTGGACGATCCCCGTGTGGGGCGAATCGCGATGTACGCGCGCGGGCCGGCGCCGACGCCCCAGCGCCCCCCGGTGCTCCTCGTGCACAGCGTGAACGCCGCCGCGTCCGCCTACGAGATGCGCCCGCTCTTCGAGCGCCTCGCGAGATCCCGGCGCACCTACGCGCTCGACCTCCCCGGCTACGGGCTCTCGGAGCGAGGCGATCGCCCCTACTCGCCGCGCCTGATGACCGACGCTCTCCACGCGGCCATCGAGACCATCCAGGAGCGCGAGAGCAGCGTCGTGGACGGCCTGGCCCTCTCGCTCGCCTGCGAGTTCCTGGCCCGGGCCGCCGAGGAGCGACCCGAGGCCTTCCGCACGCTCGCGCTCGTCAGCCCGACGGCCTTCGATCGGCGGGGCCGTCGCGACGGGCCACGGGGGAGCACGCTCGGCTCGAGCCTCAGCTACGCGCTCGTCGCCTGCCCGCTCTGGGCAGGCGCGCTCTTCCGGCTGCTCACGCGGCCGGGCGTCGTGCGCTACTTCCTCGATCGCGCCTGGGGTCGGAAGGGCGCCGCGGACCCCGGCCTGGTGCGCTACGCGGCCCGCGCCGCCGACCAGCCGGGCGCGCGCTTCGCCCCGCTCCGCTTCCTCTCCGGCTACCTCTTCAGCGGAGACATCAGCCCGATCTACGAGGCGCTCGAGCAGCCCGTCTGGATGAGCCACGGCGTGCGCGGCGACTTCACGGACTACTCGCGCGCCGAAGCCATGAAGGCGCGCGCGAACTGGACGGTGCAGGTCTACTCGACCGGCGCCCTCCCCCACTTCGAGCTCCCCGACGCCTTCGCCCGGGACTACGAGGCCTTCCTCGAGCGGCACGGATGACGGCGGCTGACCGGGGAGCGCACCGCGGCGGGCTCTCCCCCGGGCCCCGCGCGTTCAGGAGTCCTGCGGACATCGGGGGCCCGGGGGCGAGCCTCGCGTTCAGGAGTCCTGCGGACCCCACCAGGAGTCCTGCGGACCCCACCAGGAGTCCTGCGGACGTCGGGGGGCTCGGGGAGCGCCCGGCGGCTCGGGAGGTGGGGCCCGGAGATGGCGGAATACGCCATGATGACGTGGGCTTGCGCCGGTGGGCGGGGATCGCCGGCGAGGGGGCGACCTCCCAGAAGTTGAACTTGACGTCAAGTTCAACTTCTCCACCTCACCGCGGCAGTCCTGCGGACATCGGGAGGGCTCGGGGGGTCGGCGGGTCGGCGGCTCGGGGGTCGGCGGCTCGGGGGTCGGCGGCTCGGGGGTCGGCGGCTCGGGGGTCGGCGGCTCGGGGGTC
>PABA01000099.1 GCA_002699025.1 Sandaracinus sp.
CAAGCGCCAGCGGAAGCCCAAGCGCCAGCGGAAGCCCAAGCGCCAGCGGAAGCCCAAGCGCCAGCGGAAGCCCAAGCGCCAGCGGAAGCCCAAGCGCCAGCCTCAGCGGGAGCCCGAGCCTCAGCGGAAGCCGATGCCGAAGCGAGAGCCCCCGCCGAAACGGACGCCCACGCCGGAGCGGGCGCGGAAGCAGAAGCGGACGCTGACGCCGAAGCCGACGCCGGCGCTGAAGCTGAAGCCCCCGACGCCGAAGCGGACGCCGAAGCGGACGCCGATGCTGAAGCCGACGCCGATGCCGACGCGCACGCCGACGCCGGCGCTGAAGCTGAGGCCCCCGACGCCGAAGCGGACGCCGAAGCCGATGCCGAAGCCGATGCCGATGCCGATGCTGAAGCCGACGCCGATGCCGAAGCGGAAGCCGATGCCGATGCCGAAACGGGCGCCGCGGGTGCGGCGCTCGCGGAGCCCGCGGGGGCCAAGACCTGGGCCGGCGAGGCCGACCCGACGCCACACGAGCCGGACGTCGAGGGACCCGAGGACGTCCGCGCGCCCGCCGCCGAGGAGGACGACTACGACCACCACGCCGCCGAGGCGCAGGCGGACGAGAGCGTCTCCGCCGAGGACGACGCCGCGCCCACGCGCTCCCGGCCCATCGACCGCTGGTTCGCCGCCCCCGCCCCCGAGCGCGATCCGGAGGAGCAGCGCCTCCGCGCGGCCCACGCCCAGGACGAGCCCGGAGCCGCCATCGCCCTCGCGCGGCACCTCGCCGCCGATCCCGGCCGCCAGGGCGAGGCCACCCACGTTCTCCTCGAAGCCGCCCGCCGCGATCCCTGCGACCTCGACGCCCTCCGCGCCCTCCGCGACCTCGGCGACACCGCCCGCGCCGCCGCGCACACCGCCCGCGATCTCCTCGCGCTCGCGGGCGAAGGCGAGGCGAGCGCCGGCGAGGCCCTCGACCAGTGGTCCCGCTCGGTGGGCCGCCCCGAGCAGGTCCTCGGCCTCCCCTCGCCCTTCCAGCAGGCCCTCGCGCGCCTCTGGTCCGGCGCCCTCCCCCTCTTCCGGCGCAGCCTCCGCGACTACGGCGTCCTCGGCACGCATCGCGTCGCCCGCCTCGCCAACCGCCCCTTCGGCCGCGACCTCGGCCACGCCCTCGCGGTCTTCGGCGGCGACACCGTGCTCTACGCGGCTCCCCAGGAGGAGTCCTTCCGGTGGGCCCCGACGCGCCCGGTGGCCGTCCTCGCCGGCGAGATCATCGAGGCCGACGGACGCAGCCGCCGCTACCGGGTCGCCCGCGCCCTCGCCCTGGCTGCCCCGGCCCACGTGCTCCTCGTCACCCGACCACCGGGCGAGCTCCGCGTGCTCTTCGAGGCGCTCTTCGCGGCGTTCGGTCCCGTGCGCGATGGGGAGGTCGCCTCCGACGCGGCCCGCTTCGCCGCCGACCTCTGGAGGACGGTGCCCTCCCGGGACCAGGCCGAGATCCGGCGCCTCCTCGCCGAGGTCGACGAGCCGCCGACCCCCGAGCAAGCCATCGAGGCCGCGCACGTGCGCGCCGCCCGCCTGGCCTTCCTCGCCGACGGCCACCCCTTCCGGGCCGCCCGGGGTCTGCTCGCCGACGACCCCAGCCTCGCCGGCCACGAGATCGGAACCCCCGAAGGCTTCCGCGCCGCCTGCGAGGCCTCGGCGCCCCTCCGCGGCGTCCTCGCGCTCGCCCTCTCCGCGCCCTACCTCGGCGCCCGCGCCAAGCTCGCGGAGTGAGCGCGGAGGTCCGCGAACGTCGGTCCTGAGGGCCCCGCCCGTCGTGCTGCGCCCACCGCGCCGCCTTCACGGACCGCCTCGCACCGGACGACCTCGGCCCGCCGCCTCCTGGGGCCGCGCGCGCCAGCCCGCAGCCGCCCGGCCCCTCACTCGAGGCAGCGCGGCGTCGCTTCGGCCGACTCGTTGTTCGAGGCGTCGCACTCGCGGAAGAGCGGCGCCTCCGGATCGACCTCGATGCGGGCGACGAAGGTCGCCGTCGTCGGCACGTCCGCCGGCGCCTCGAGCGCCACCTCCGCCGCCCGCCCGGGGAAGAGCGGCGCCGTCGTCGCGGCCGTGCCGAGGAGCGTGTCCACGCCCCCCTCGCGGCGATGGAAGCTCACCTCCACCCCCGCCGGGAGCAGCGCCGGCCCCTGGTTCCGCACCGTCGCGACCAGGTTCGGCGGGGACGTGCACTCCGCCCGGAGCTCCACGATCGGGTCGGGCGCGTCGAAGATCCCCTCGTCCTGCACGTTCTGCCGGAAGTTGTTCAGCCAGGGCACGGTCCAGTTCTTGCGCGGCCGCCTCGGCACCGCCCCGTAGCCCGCCGCCGGGTCGCAGGCCGAGTCCCGATCGTCGCAGGTGTTCGTCACGTGGTAGGCGTGCTGCGTCCACATGGTGCGCGTCCCGACCCAGCCGTTGGCGCGGTCGCGGAACACGCTGATGCCCTTCCAGGACGCGGCGTAGGTCGGCGCCGTCCACACCGGATAGCCATCGGCCCCGGTCGTGTGCTGGGCGCAGCTCCAGCTGTTCGGGTTCGCGCCGGTCGAGATCATCACCATCTCCGCGTGACCGTCGCCGTCCACGTCCGCCACGAGCGAGGCCTCCGTGCCGGTGAAGGAGACCGTGGGTGCGGCGAAGCGCACGTCCCCCGTCGGCCCGTCGTAGACCCAGAGCCAGCACTCGTCGTTGTAGATGACCTCGGCGACGCCATCGCCCTCGAAGTCGAACACCGTCGACCCGGTCACCGAGGAGCTGTTGTCGTGGTTCCGGGTCGCCCAGGCCGTCGACATCGCCCCGCCCTCCACGTCGACTTCGATCATCGAGTAGCGGTTCGCCTGGGCGACGCCGATCTCCGGCGCGCCGTCCCCGTCGAAGTCCGCGATCGTCGGCGGCCCGCCTTGCCCGCTGCCGGCCAGCGTGAAGGGGCCGAGCTTGGTGTCCCCGGACGCCCCCTCGAGGAGCGTCACCGCGCCCGCCGCCACGTGCACCACGTCCGGCGCCATGTCGCCGTCGAAGTCCGCGACCGCCGCGAAGCCGTCCTCCAGATCCATGCGCTGCCAGAGGATCATCCCGTCCGTGTCGATGGCCGTCCGCCCCGAGAGCAGCTCGAGCTCCGGATCGTCGTCGAGGTCGACGAAGAAGCTGGTCGACGTGCTCACCGTGCCGTGCGTCCACCCGCCGCGGACCCCATCCACGTCGAAGCGCTCGGTGAAGGTCGTCCCGGTCCAGGTGTAGACGGCGCCGCGCCACGCGACCTCCGGGCTCCCGTCCCCCTCCATGTCGGCGAGGGCCAGGCCGCCGCCCCAGCCGAGCCCGTTCAAGGTCGTGTAGGGGACGACGTCCTCCCCGACGCCCATGACCTCTCCCTCGCCCGACACGGCCGCGAGCCGCCCCTCCGCCGTCAGCACGACGATGTCCATGACGCCGTCGTCATCGAGGTCCCCGAGGGCCGCCGAGACCCCGCTGAAGCCCGCCGAGCCCTCGGCGTTCGTCAGGGACCAGAGCTCGCGCCCGGTCGCCCCGTCGAGCGCCCGCAGGATGCCGTCGCGGCACTGGTCGATGCCGTGGCACGCGGTCGCCATCGTGTCGTTCGAGACGAAGACGATGGCGCTGGGGTCCAGCGCGTCCACGCGCCCGTCGCAGTTCGTGTCGTGGATCCGGCCGACCACCGGCGTCGACCACACATCGACGCGGCCGGGCGCGGTCTCGGCCGTGTCCGGATCCCAGCGCCACTGGACCACCGCGTCGAGGTCCCCCACGGGCGGGCGGAACTCGCAGTCGGTGCGGATGCACGGCTCGCCGGGGGCGGCCCCATCGCAGGTCGGGGGCAGCGCGAGGCAGCGCCCGGTCCCGGCCGCCGAGCCGCAGGTGCCTCCGTCGGGCATGCCCGCGTCGCCCATCGGCTCCTCACCGAGCCCGAGCTCGCAGTACTCGCCCTCGTCGCAGTCGGCCGCCGCGACGCAGACCTCTCCGGGCACGACGCAGGCGTTGGCGAAGCAGGTCTCGGCCTCCCCGCAGCAGGTCGAGCCGCAGACCGAGTCCGCCGACGCGCAGCAGACGCCGTCCAGGCAGACGCCGCCGCCGCACTCGTCGTCGCTCCGGCAGGGGGCGGGGCCGGCGTCGCGCGGGCTGGCGTCGACCTGGGCGTCCATCGCGGCGTCGAGCCCGCCGCCGTCGATGCCCGGCTGGCAGATCAGGTCGACGCAGCGTTCCCCCGCGGCGCACTCGGCCGCGGTCGTGCAGGGCCGGGTCGGGAGGTCGTCGTCGCCGCAGCTGCACCCCGCGACGGAGAAGAAGGCGACGAGGAGCAGGGACGAGGGCGCGCGCATGTCCCCATTCTACCAGGCGCGGCGAGGCCGCTCGGGCGTGGACCTCGCTCCCCCCGAGCCAGCGCCGCCCGCGCGCCCTCCCGCGCCACCACGCCCCACGAACGCGCGAGGCGCCCGCCCTCTCGGACGCGCGCCTCGCTCGACTCTCGACCCGCCGCTAGAACCCCAGGGGATGGCCTCCCTCTGACGCGGAGAGTCAGATGCAGAAGGTCAGGCCGCCGACGGCGCCGGTGCAGCTCCCGGAGGCGCACTCGGCGTCAGTCATGCAGCACTGAACGCGCGTGACCGAGTCCTGGCCCGGGTTGCACGACGCGGCCACGTCCTCCGTGGAGCACGAGAAGAGGCAGCTCCCGCCGCAGAGCTGCACCGGCCAGCTCCAGTCACCCGTGTCGATGTCGATGGTGCCGTTCGTCTCCCCGATGAGCTTCACGTCGACGATGACCGAGGTCCCCGTCCCGACCAGGCCGCCGAGGGCGAAGCCGTAGTCCGCGGGGATCGCCTCGACGGAGGCGACGCCGACGCCGCCCTGCGTCGGATCCGAGGCCGGCGGGATGTAGGCGCTCGTCGGCACGCTGAACGGGTTGGGCAGGCCGTCGAAGGCGATGGCGTTCCCCGCCAGGTCGCGGATGGTCACCTCGGCGCGCTCGATGTGGACGCCGTTCGGCTCCGCGCGCCCCGAGGTCGCCCGCATCTGGAGCTGGTTCTGGATGCGTGGGTAGACGAAGTAGCTCGCCCCCGAGTCCACGTTGAGGATGCCGCGCGCGAGCGGCTCTCCGTTGGCGTCGTAGACGCAGCCGTCGTCCGAGACCTCCGGAGCGACGTTGTCCTGGATGAAGACGCTGACGTCGTCGTCCACGCAACCGGCGAGTCCGAGCAAGCAGGCGAGGGCGACGATGAGGTGGGAGCGGTCGAGCATGGGTCCTCCACCCGCGCGGGGCGCGAGATGGATCGGATCGTACCGAGCCCCGGGACCCGACTCCAAATTTGCAGCGCGTCTACCCTCCCCGCTCCCCCGCGGAGGTGAGCGTCGGCGGGCGCGGCCTTTCGGTCGGCTCAGACCGCGACCGCGGCTCGGATCGCCTCGACGCTCAGCGGGGCGATCCGCGTCGTCCCCGGCGGCCCCGGCACCACGAAGCGGATCTGCGCCCCCGCCCGCTTCTTGTCGGCCCCGACGAACCCCCAGACCGCCTCGTCGAGACGCCGGTCGAGGTCCACCGGCAAGCCGAGCGCGCCGACCAGCCGCTCGAGCCGCCCAGCCTGCTCCGCGTCCAGATCCCCGAGCGCCACGCCGACCCGCGCCGCCGCGACGAGCCCGAGCCCCACGGCCTCGCCATGCCGGAGCGCCCCGTAGCCCGCCGCCGCCTCGAGCCCGTGCCCCACCGTATGCCCGAGGTTCAGCACCATGCGCTGCCCCGCCTCGCGCTCGTCCGCCTCGACCACGCGCGCCTTCAGCGCGACGCTGCGACGGATCGCGCCGATGGTCGCCGCCTCGTCGCCCGCCCGGAGCGCCTCCGCGTCCCGCTCGAGCGCCGCCACGGCCGCCTCGCCGTCGAGCCACGCGGCCTTGAGCACCTCCGCGAGCCCGGCCACGCGCTCCTCCGCCGGGAGCGTCGAGAGCGTCTCCACGTCGCAGAGCACGAAGCGCGGCTGGTGGAAGGCGCCGACGAGGTTCTTCCCCTGCGCCCGGTTGAAGCCGGTCTTCCCGCCGACGGAGCTGTCGACCATGGCGAGGAGGCTGGTCGGCACCTGGCCGAAGGCGACCCCTCGGAGGAGAGACGCCGCGGCGAAGCCGGCGAGATCCCCGACGACGCCGCCGCCCACGGCGACGACACAGGCGCGCCGGTCCACGCTCGCGTCGAGGGCCGCGTCCCAGATCCGGGCGACCGCCGCCACGTCCTTGTGCGCCTCGCCCTCCTCGAGGTCCACGCGCACGTCCCCGGCCTCGGCGAGCGCGTCGCGCCAGGGCGCCGTGTTCGAATCGGCCACGAGGATGGCCCGGCTCGCCCCCGCGAGCCGCGCGCGGAGCCGGCGCCGCACCCCCACGCCGATCTCCACCGCGTAACTCCGCTCCCCGAGGGGCACGGGCACGGGCCGCTCGCGCACCAGCCGGAGCGCCTCCTCGAGCGCCCCTTCGCGATCGGTCCGCACGACGCCGTGGCACTCGGCGTAGGCCGGGGCGCGCTCGGCCAGGACCCGGCGCAGCGCCGCCACCGGATCGCCGGCGAGGAGCGGGCGCCCTTCCCCGCTGCCGACGCGCCGCGCCAGCTCCTCCGGCGCAGCCTGGAGCGTGATCAGCACGCCGCCGCGGAGGAGCGCGCGGCGCGTCGCCCGGTCGGTGACGGTCCCGCCGCCGAGCGCCACCACGGCCGGGGGCTCCGCGAGGCAGGCCCGCGCCGCCTCCCGCTCGAGCGCGCGGAAGGCCGGCTCCCCGTCCTCGGCGAAGATGCGCGGGATGGGCTTGGCCGCCGCGGCCTCCACGCGCGCGTCGAGATCCACGGCCGGCACCCCCAGGCGCGCCGCGAGCTCACGCGCGAGCGTCGACTTGCCGGCGCCCATCGGCCCCGAGAGGAAGACGGGCCCCGAGAGGAAGACGGGCCCCGCCAGGGAGGCGGCTTCGTCGGCCATGAGCGAGGGGTAGCGCAAACGCACGCGGCGCGCCCGTCGGGGGGCGCGCCGCGTGCGTCGCGATCGGGGAGCGGGGTGGACCCTACTCGGGGAGCGCCTCGGCGCGGTTCACGATGCGCGGCGTGAGGAAGATGAGCAGCTCGTTGCGCTCATCCCGCACGCGGCGCCGCTGGAAGAGCACGCCGAGGACCGGGATGTCGCCGAAGAAGGGCACCTGGTCGACGTTGCGGCCCGTGTTCCGCGTGTAGATGCCACCGATGACGGCCGTGTTCCCGTCCGGGATGAGCAGCGTCGTCTCGGCCTCGCGCTTGAGGATCGTGGGGTCGCCTCGGGTCGAGGTCCGCGTGAAGTCCGGCTCGTCGCGGGTGATCTCCACGTCCATCAGCACCGATCCGTCGGCCGTCACCTGCGGGGTGACCCGGAGCTCGAGCTTCGCCTCCTGGAAGGCCGTGTTCACGCCCTGGGCGCTGACCTGCGAGAAGGGGATGAGCGTGCCCTGGGCGATGTGGGCCTCGTGGTTCGTGAGCGTCAGGATCCGGGGCGAGCTGATGATGCGGACCGTGCCGTTGGCCTCCGCGGCGCTCAGGCGGACGTTCAGGTTCACGTTCCCGCCGACGCTGCCGAGCGTGAGGCCGAGCGCGCCGCCCTGCCCGGTGCCGGTGATCGCCGGGAGGTTCACGGCGAAGTTCGGCGGGTTGACGTTCTGCTGGAAGGGCGAGAGTCCGCCGGTGGGCGTCTGGTTGTCGTAGTTGCCGCCCGTCAGGCCGATGTTGTTCGGGAAGACCAGGCCGGTCGGGTTGCCGTTGGCGCTCGACATGGTCACGTCGCCGCCCCACTGGATGCCGACGTCGCGCGTGTACTGGCTCGTCGCCTCGACGATGCGCGCCTCGATGAGCACCTGCGGGGTCTGCGTGTCGAGGGTGCGGACGAGCTCCTCCACGTCGGCCATGCCGTCGACCACATCGCGCACGATGAGCACGTTCGTGCGCTCGTCGACGGCCACGCTGCCGCGCTCCGAGAGCAGCTCCCCGACGCGCGGCGCGAGCTCGGCCGGGTCCGCGTAGCTCACCGGGATGATGCGCGTCTCGAGGGGCGCGAGCTCGCGGGCGGCGCGGGCGGCGGCGACGGCGGCCTCGGCCTCCTTCTGGAGCCGCTCGATGGGCGCCACGCGGATCAGGTTGCCGCGGCGCTCCATGCCGAGCCCCTTGGCGCGGAGGATCACGTCGAGGGCCTGGTCCCAGGGCACGTTCTGCATGCGGATGGTGACCGAGCCGCTCACGTCGTCGGTGGTGATGATGTTGACGCCACCCACCTCCGCGAGGAGTCGGAGGATGTTGTGGATGTCGGCGTCCTTGAAGTCGAGGTCGATGCGGCGGCCGGCGTAGCGGCGGTTGCCCCGGGCGCGGCGCACCTGCATCGGCACGTCGCTCAGGAAGGCGGCGACCTCCGGCGTCTCGGCCGTGAAGTCCCGCTCGCGCGCGACCGTGCGGGAGCGGGGGCGGCCCTGGCTCTCGGCGCCCGGCTCGAACATCCAGACGATGCGGCGGCCAGAGCGGATCGCCGTGCCGACGGCGCCCGCCTGGCGGTCCACCTCGACCTGCGTCCGGCCATCCGCGTAGCGCACGCGCACGCGCCGCACGAGCGACTCGGGCAGGCCGCGGCGCAGCCGGCGGAGCTCGGGGGCGAGGCGCGCGCCGTCGATGCTGAGGAGCGCCGGGCCCTGGCCGTCCCGATCGACGCGGAAGCGCGCCGGCCGGTCGAGCTCGATGACGACCCGCTCGCGCCCGTCGCGGCGCTCGACCGTCACGTCCCGCACCGTGGCCGGGCCCTCTTGCTCGCTCGGCGCCACCGCGGGCGAGGGCGCGCTGCCCTCGTCCTCGCGGGCGTCGAGGCGCACGAAGATGCGGCCCTCCCGCGAGCGCGCCCGGTAGGTGACGGGCCGCTCGAGGCGGAGCTCGAGGCGGACGCCGCGGGCCGTCGTGCTGCCGACCGTCGACGACACGAGCCGGGAGCCGCCGGTCGCGTTCAGGCCGCCCTCCGGGAGCTCGGCGTCCGCGACGTCGATGACGACGACACGGCCGTCCTCGCGGCTGCGGATGGCGTAGGTGGGCACGGCGAACTGGCCACGGATCGCGACCTCGGCGCGCTCCGCCTCGCCCCGGACCTCGACGGCCTCGATGGTGGCCGAGGACTCCCCCGACGATTGGGCCAAGGCCGTGCCCCCGAGCAGGGCGATGAGCACGGCGGAAAGCCCGCTGGTGCGGGCCCACCCGGGCCCGCGATTGGAACGGCGACGCATTCGACTCTCCTCGCAGGTTTGAAACGCTGCCAGTCAATGGTCCCAGGACGCTTCTCGTGGAATCAAAAAAACAGCACGTGTCACGCCACAATTCCCCTCGACTTCAATAAGTGTTTCCGCACGTGCTCAACGAAGCCCCCCCTTCGAGAGCCCCCGCGCTCCCCCAGACGCCCGCCCTCCCCGCGCCGAGCACCAAGCGCACCGCCGCCAGAAAGCCACCGTCGCGCCGCGCCACCGAGCAGCGCAGCCCCCCTCGCGCCCCAGGAAGCCCCGCCACTTCGAAGGAGAGCGCACCGGCCACGCACACGGCGAAGTCACCCCACTACGAAGAGGAGCGCACCGGCCGCAAGAGCGGCAGAGTCACCCCCGCTGCCAAGGGGAGCGTCCCGGCCGCGCACGGGGGGAAGTCACCACGCTGCGAAGGGGCGCCCCGGCCGCGAACGAGACGATGCCCACCACTGCGACAGGGAGCCCCGACGGCCGCGAAGCGGCGAAGGCTGGCTACTGCGAAGGGGAGCGCCCCCATCTCTGCCCCGTGGCCCGGCCCCACGGAGCCGCGTTCGTGTTGCGTCGAAGAACCGACCCGCGTGACGCGAGGGCCCGCTGGTAGGCCAAAGATAGCGAGCGTCAGCGAGCGGAAAACGCGAAGCCCCGACGGCCGCGAAGCGGCGAAGGCTGGCTACCGCGAAGGGGAGCGCCCCCATCTCCGCCCCGTGGCCCGGCCCCACGGAGCCGCGTTCGTGTTCCAGCAAAGAACCGACCCGTGTGACGCGAGCGAAGCGAGCGCC
>PABA01000100.1 GCA_002699025.1 Sandaracinus sp.
CCCGCCTGAGCCGGCCGCCTCCTCGCCACGCGTCGCCGCGCGCGCGCCCCGCCCGGGGCGCCCTGCCCCACCCCCACCCCTCGACCCGCCATGAAGCCCCTCCTCCGAAACCTCGCCTTCGTCGTCCTCTTCGCCGTGCTCGCCGTCCTCGCCCTGAAGGCCTTCGGCGTGCACGCCGCGATCGTGCCCTCGGTGGTGCTCTCTGTCTTCGCGACGCTCGCGCTCAACGGCCTGCTCGCCCTCGGCTCGAAGCCCTGGCGCCGCTCCTGAGCGCGCCGGGCGCGGAGCCCGCGCGCTCGGACCACCGGACGGCCCGCTCCCGCGCCGGGTGGCGTAGGCTCTCCGGGTGCGCGGGCTCCACCTCGCTGCCGCTCTCTCGCTCCTCGCCGGCTGCACCCACGTGCGCGCCGTGCGCACGCTGGCGGCCGGCGAGACCGAGCTCGCCATCGACGAGGGCGGCCCGATCGTCCTCGGCGTCGGCGCCCAGCGCGCCTTGTTCCCCTTCGGCAGCCCGGGCCTCGCGCTCCGCCACGGCTTCGAGCGCGGCGAGATCCACGGCGCCGTCCACGCCCTCCCGGCCGCCTTCGGCGTCGTCTGGCTCGAGGCCGGCGGCTCCTTCCGCCTCTTCGACCAGCGCGGCGCCCGCCCCTACCTCCTCACCACCCTCGCCGTCCACGCCGCCACGGACGGTCCCCACTGGGTCGGCGCCACCCAGCTGACCCTCGTCGCGAGCTGGGCCCACCGGGAGGGCCGCGTCGTCCCCTACCTCGGCTGGGACTCCATCCTCGCCTTCCCGGACGTGCGCTACGTCGGCGCCGCCTTCGCCGGCGTGCGCGTCGGCTCGAAGGTCTTCCTCGCGCCCGAGCTCCGCTGGCTCCTCCCCTGGGAGCGCGTCGAGCCCGTCGCCTTCCGCCCCCTCTCCCCCGGCCGCGGCGTGCTCGGCCTGGGCCTCTCGATCGGAGCACGGTTTCCGCTCGCTGACGCTCGCTAATTTGGCTTACCAGCGGGCCCGTGGGGCCCTCGGCGCGGCCTCCGGCCGCGTCACACGGGTCGGTTCTTCGTCGCAACACGAACGCGGCTCCGTGGGGCCGGGCCACGGGGCAGGTGTGGCGGCGCTCCCCTTTGCAGACGCGTGCCTTCGCCGCTCCGCGGCCGGGGCGCTCCCCTTCGCAGACGCGTGCCTTCGCCGCTCCGCGGCCCGGGCGCTCCCCTTTGCAGACGCGTGACTTCGCCGCTCCGCGGCCGGAACGCTCCCCTTCGCAGACGCGTGACTTCTCCGCTCCGCGGCCCGGGCGCTCCCCTTCGCAGTGGGGTGGGCTCGCCGCTTCGCGGCAGCGGGGTTCCGCTCGCTTCGCTCGGCGATCTGGCCTACCAGCGGATCCGTGACCCGCCGAACGCTCGTCGCGCTCGCGCTCCTCTTCGCCGGCTGCGTCGCCGAGGACTTCTTCTGGACCGGCCCGCGCACGGACGCCTACGACTTCGAAGGGCTGCCGGCCGAGCGCCTCGAAGAGCGCGAGCTCGAGGCGCCCACGGGCGAGCGCGTGGCCGCCCTCTGGATCGCCCCGCCCGATCCGGCGGCGCCCGTCGTGCTCTTCCTCCACGGCGCCGGCACGAACCTCGAACGAAGCGTGCCGCGCCTCGAGGCCCTGGTCGCCCTCGAGGTCGGTGTCTTCGCCATCGACTACCGCGGCTTCGGTCGGAGCGAGGGCGACGCGAGCGAGCGTCGGAGCTACGAGGACGGCGACCTCGCGTGGGCGACGCTCGTGGGCGAGCTCGCCGTCCCGCCCGAGCGCGTCGTCGTCTACGGCCACTCCATGGGCGGCGCCGTCGCCACGCACGTCGCGCAGGGACGCGCGCCGCGGGCGCTGATCGTCGAGAGCTCGGTCGCGAGCGGGGCGGCGGCCGTGGAGAGCGTCGCCTGGGTCACGGACGAGCCCGGCCTGGTGCTCGAGGGCGAGTGGGACTCGGAGGCGCGCATCGCCACGCTCGGCCCCTTCCCCAAGGCCATCCTCCACGGCACGGAGGACCGGACCTTCCCCGCCTGGAACGGCGAGCGCCTCGCCGAGGCCGCGAGCGCGCCGGTCACGCTCCACCTCTTCGAAGGCGGCAGCCACACCAACCTGCCGCTCGAGACGAACGCGGCCTGGCGCGAGGCCTTCTGCTGCGCGGCCATGGACCCGGCCGAGGCGGAGTCCCGCTGCGAAACCCGGTGCCCGTAGCCCTGCCGACAGCCCTCGCCCCCGTCCGTTCCGAGGCGCCGCCGACCCGCGCTCCGCACCGGCGCACCGAGCCCCCGGCCGCGAACCCGCGCCCCGGCGCGCAGTAGCCCGCGCCGCCCACGGCCCCACGCCCCCGCCCCCCACGCCCCGACGCAGCCGAGGCTTTGCGCCGCGTCGCCGCCGACCTATGCTCGCGCGGTGGCCAAGCGCGACTACTACGAGGTGCTGGGGGTCTCGCGCGACGCGTCCGCGGACGAGCTGAAGAAGGCCTACCGCGGCCTCGCCCGCCGCTTCCATCCGGACCGCAACCCGGACGACCCGGCGGCGGAGGACGCGTTCAAGGAAGCCACCGAGGCCTACCAGGTCCTCTCCGACCCGGAGCACCGCAAGCGCTACGACCGCTTCGGCCACGCCGCCTTCGAGAGCGAGGGGCCGGGCGGCTTCGACCCGAGCGATTTCGGATCCGTCGGCGAGATCCTCGAGGGCTTCATCGGCGAGGTCTTCGGCGGGCGCCGCCGCAAGCGGCCGGGGCGCGACGTCTCCGTCGAGATGCACGTGCGCTTCGAGGAGGCGGCCCTCGGCGCGCAGAAGACCCTCGAGGTGCGCCGGCCCATGCCCTGCGATCGCTGCGAGGGGAGCGGCGGCGAGCCGGGGACCACGATCCGCAGCTGCCCGACCTGCGAGGGGCGCGGCGAGGTGCGCTTCCAGCGCGGCTTCTTCGCGACCATGCGCGCGTGCTCCGCCTGCGGTGGGACCGGCAAGAAGGTCGAGACGCCCTGCTCGAAGTGCAGCGGGAGCGGGCGCGTGGAGGGCACGGACGAGCTCTCCGTGAAGATCCCGCCCGGCGTGCAGGACGGGGCCGTGCGCACGGTGCGCGGCGCCGGCGAGGAGGGCCCGGGGGGCGCGGGCGATCTGCACGTGACCATCCGCGTGGAGCCGCACCCGCTCTTCGAGACGCGGGGCGCCGACGTGCTCTGCACCGTGCCCGTGAGCTTCCCCCAGGCCGTGCTCGGCGCGACCCTCGACATCCCGACGCTCGAGGGGAAGGTGCACATGAAGCTGCCGCCGGGGACCCAGTCCGGGAAGATCTTCCGGCTCCGCGGCAAGGGCATCCCCGTCTACGGCGGCGCCGGCAAGGGCGACCAGCTCGTGACCGTGGTCGTCGAGGTGCCGGAGAAGGTCAGCCGCGAGCAGCGCCGCTTGATCAGCGCGCTCGCGGAGGAGATGGGCACGGAGACGCACCCGCAGCAGGCGGGCTTTCTGGCGAAGCTCAAGGGGCTCTTCGACTGACCTCGCTCGCTCCCTCCGGTCGCGAGGCCGTGCGCCGCGCGCGAAGCGCGGCCCCCGCGCGGACGAGGGGCCAGCGCCAGGCCGTGCTCGTCCCCGCGGGTGAAGGGAAGCTCGTGAAGGGAAGCTCGTGAAGGGAAGCTCGTGAACGCGCACTCGAACGATCCGCCGTGGCGACCGAAGGATGGGCGCTCGCGGCCTGCGCAAGACGGCGGCGCGCGTGAATGACACCCGCCACGTGGTGCCGCCCGACCAGGACGGCGCGCGCCTCGACAAGGCGCTCTCGGCGCTCGTGCCGGAGCTGAGCCGCGCGCGGGCCCAGCGACTCATCGCGGCCCGGGGCGTGCGCGTGAACGGCCGCCCGGCGCGGAAGGGGACCGCCCTCGCCGCCGGCGACGTCATCGAGCTCGCCGAGGCCCCCGGCCCGGCCGACTTCGACGCGCTGCCCGAGCCGGACGCGCCGCTCGACGTGCTCCACGAGGACGCCGCCTGCGTGGTCGTGGCGAAGCCCGCCGGCCAGCCGATCCACCCGCTCCGCCCGGACGAGGGCGGGACGCTCGCGAACGCGCTGGTCGGGCGCTTCCCGGAGATGGCCGGCGTCGGCTACCGGCGCCGCGAGCCCGGGCTCCTGCACCGGCTCGACACGGGCACCAGCGGGGCCGTCCTGGCCGCCCGAAGCGCCGAGGCCTTCCAGGCGCTCCGCGCCGCGCTGCGCGCCGAGGCCATCGACAAGCGCTACCTCGCCTTCGTGGATGGGACGCCTCCGCTCGGCCCCATCGAGCTGGCCATCGCGCACCGCGGCAAGGCGAAGATGGTCGCCGTGGCCTGGGACGAAGCCGACGCCGTCGGCGCCCGCCCGGCCGTGACCGAGGTGCTCGCCGTGCGCCCGGCGAAGAGCGGCAGCGAGGTCGAGCTCCGCGCGCGCTCGGCGCGACGCCACCAGGTCCGCGTGCACCTCGCCGCCATCGGCCACCCCCTCCTCGGCGACCGGCTCTACGACGGCCCCGACGTGCCCGGCCTCGCGCGCCACGCGCTCCACGCCTCGCGCCTGATCTTCGACGGCCCGGCCAGCCCGGTCGACGTCGAAGCGCCCCTCCCGCCGGACCTCGACGCGCTCCGCTGAGCTCGCTCCCTTCGCTCCCTTCGGTCGCGAGGCCATCCGCCGTCCGCTCTCCGCCGTCCGTGCTGGCGCTCGACGCCACGGTCCATGCCGCCTTCGCGGAGCGAGCCACTGATCACTGACGCGGCGAATGCTCGCTCCCTTCGGTCGCGAGGCCATCCGCCGTCCGCTCTCCGCTTTCCGTGCTGGCGCTCGACGCCACGGTCATTGCCGCCTTCGCGGAGCGAGCCGCTGATCACTGCCGCGGCGAATGCTCGCTCCCTTCGGTCGCGAGGCGCTCCGCCGTCCGCTCTCCGTGCTGGCGCTCGACGCCACGGTCCATGCCGCCTTCGCGGAGCGAGCCGCTGATCACTGACGCGGCGAATGCTCGCTCCCTTCGGTCGCGAGGCCATCCGCCGTCCGCTCTCCGCTGTCCGTGCTGGCGGAGCCGCGTCGAAGTCGGCCCAGCCCGCGCCGAACGCACCCGGCCGCCCAGGCCGGGACAGCTCGCTCTCACCGCCAACCGGTCGCTGCGCGACGCTCTCAGCTTCGTCGCAACAGAGACGCGAAGCCCGGTGGTGGGTCGAGCGCGCCACGACCTGGAGCAAGCCGACGGTCACTCTCGCGATCCCGCATCGAGCTTCCTCGCAACGCTACACCCGCAGCATCCCGGTCTCCCAAGCATCTCCATAGATCCTTGGCGCGTGCTTCGGCACACCATCGAACGTCCCACGATGATCCTTGCGCGGATACGCTGACACCCAGACGTGCATCGCCCCCGTGAGGTCCAGCAAGCTCTCTGCTCCGAACAGAGACCTCACACGAACGAAGCCTCCAGACGCTGGCACCGCGCCCTGCGGAGACAACAAAGAGACACGAGTCGCTGGCGCCACCCACGGCATACACACACCAACAAAGCGTCCCCCAGCGGCACCAATATCAGCTACATCGACGCGATCACAGTCGAACATACCTACCATCATGCGACGAGCCTCATCGCCCCCCTTCGACACGACGAACGCCCACACAATCTCTCCGACCGCTGCCCTGAATGCGCGACATACGAACACCCTCGAACACCCGTTCTCCGCGCCACGTCGCAGAGCACCTCCCACGTAGGGAACATGCTCCGGGGTCACTCCGTGAGACTGCAGCACCTTGCCCAAAGCCCGGAGATCGCTGCCGTACTCACTGCCCCCTTCCTCGAGGTCAGCCGTTTCCGGCGCGCCAGCCGACACGCTGTGAAGCGCATGACGCGCACCATGCTGCGACATCTCACGAATGACTCCGACGTTCGCGCCTTCCGCGGAAGCGAGCTCGAGCAGCCGCCCCATATCGCTCGCACCCATACCCCCGCGAACCGCTGCCACGCATATCGCGGCGTAACAGTCCACCGCGACGTCAGCTCCGATGACCCCGAGCCGCCGAGCCCTCTGAACTCTCTCGCAGGCCTCGAACGGCTCCAATAGGTCGAGGTCGACACAAGCCACGAGAACCCTCGCAAGCCCCTCTCTGACGATGCTGTGGTGCAGATCACCTGCCAGGAGCATCTCGGCGAGCGCCCCCTTGTCTACTTCCTCATCAGACAACAGCAGACCGACATCCTCTCTGTAGAGTGGATTCGCCATGACTCGAGCAACACCATCAGCATACTTCGCCGTCCTCCCCCGGCGTGACGATACTCTGATCTTGGCAAGGTCGGAGCACAGCCTTCGATAGTAGAGATGAGAGCGAATCGTGCCAATGTACCTAGCCACTAGAAACCTCACCCGATCCAAATCCAGGCGCCCCGAGCTCGAACTGGTGCCCGCCAATAGTTTTGACAGTCGACCGCCTAGAAGTCATGGGGATCTCGGCATGGGCGTGACTTGTTCTCGTCGAACGTATGGGGTGAGCATGTCTCCGAACGATCTCGGCGCCCTTCCGCAGGATCCCGACTCGTGAACCGTCCGACCTGCGGGTCGTACTCCCGCGCCCGGACATCGTAGAGCCCGGTCCCCTCCTCGAGCCACGTCCCTTGGAACCGGAGGTCCCCACCCGCCGGACCTCGGCACGCTCCGCTGTGCTCGCTCCCTTCGGTCGCGAGGCGCGCCGCCGTCCGCTCTCCGCTTTCCGTGCTGGCGCTCGACGCCACGGTCCATGCCGCCTCCGCGGAGCGAGCCGCTGATCACTGCCGCGGCGCGCGCGTGTCGAACGTCCCGCCCACGCGCCTGGTCGAGGTCCGAGGGGTCCTCGGACGGACCGCTCGAACCACTCGGTTCAGTTCCCTGATCCCCGCCCGCCGAAGGCGGGCTCGTCGCCGGAGGCGACGAAACCCTGGTACCGCGTCGCACGAGCCCGGCGAACCCCACGAGCGCGACGCCCCCTTCGGTCGCGAGGCGATCCGCCGTCCGCTCTCCGCTGTCCGTGCTGACGCTCGACGCCACGGTCCATGCCGCCTTCGCGGGGCGAGCCGCTGCTCACTGCCGCGGCGCGTGCGTGTCGAACGCGCGGTCCACGCACCTGGTCGAGGTCCGAGGGGTCCTCGTACGGACCGCTCGAACCACACGGTTCAGTTCCCTGGTCCCCCCGCCTACGGCGGGCTCGTCGCCGGAGGCGGCGAAACCCTGGTACCGCGTCGCACGAGCCCGGCGAACCCCACGAGCGCGACGCCCCCTGGTACCGCGTCGCACGAGCCCGGCGAACCCCACGAGCGCGACGCCCCCTGGTACCGCGTCGCACGAGCCGGGCGAGGCCCAAGAGCGCGACGAACCCCACGAGCGCGACGCTCCCGCGGGTCGCGCGAGTCAGGCGAGGCCGAAGAGCGCGGCCCGGGCGTGGACGCGACGCAGGGCCTCGGCGATGAAGGGCCGCTTGGGGAGGCTGGCCATGACGCCGAGGTGGTCGAGGGGCGTCGCCCGCTCGCTGAGGAAGCGGACGAGGCGCGCGGGCGGGTTGCGATCGAAGAGCCGGTAGAAGAGCGCCGGGGCCTCGGCCGGGTCGCGGGCGAGGACGCCGAGGAAGACCTCGTCGAGGAAGGCCTGGCGACGGAAGGGCGGCGGCGGCGCGCCGCGCACGAGCGCGTCGGCGATCTGGGCGGCGTCGCGCTGGGCGAACTCGAAGGCGTAGCCCGTCGAGGGCTTGGCGACGCCGCCAGCGAGCCCGATGCGGCGGATCCCGGGGCGCACGGGGAAGCGGTCCACGGTCATGGGGATCACGCCGCCCTCTTCGCGCTCGACGACGTGCGCCCCGAGGTCCTCGAGGAGCGCCTCACCGATGGGGAAGGTCGTCTCCGTGAAGTAGGTGTCCTCCACCAAGGCCCGGTCGGCGGCGAAGGGGAGCACGTAGCGGAAGCGGAGCCCGCGCCCCTGGTCGACGTCGAAGTCCATCAGCGTCGCGACGCCCGGCTCGAAGCGCGGCGCCTCGGTGCGCACGAAGAAGCCGCGGAAGTGCTGGAAGAGGCGCGGCGTGCCGCCCGGAGGCGGGAGCGCCGGCCGCGCGTCGAAGGCCCAGCGCGCGCGGAGCACGCCGGCGGAGGTCTCGGCGCGCACGCCCCCCGGCTCGGGCACGAGCCCGTCCACGCGCACGCCCCCCCGCACCACGAAGCGCTTCGCCGAGCCGAGGCGCGCGAAGGCCGCGCGGTAGAAGTCGCGCGCCGGCACGTGCACGTAAGGCGTCCGGCCGACGTCGAGGAGCCGCTCGCGCCCCCCCTCGCGCACGCGCACCCGGGCCCAGCGGTGCGCGACGGCCCCGACGAAGGGGTGGGGCCCCACGGCGAAGCTGCACCAGGTGCGGTCGTCGACGTCCCAGTCCTCGCGCGCGTCGACCAGCAGCACCCGCCCGCCGAAGCCGCGCTCCGCCAGCGCCACCGCCAGGCTGAGGCCGGCCATGCCCGCGCCGACGACCAACACGTCGGCGTCCCGCGGGGGCGCCGCCGCACTCGCGCGCGCCGGCGCGCGCGTCTCCTCCCGGCCCCGCATGCTTCAGCCGACGACGCGCTCGAGGGCGGCGCGCGTCTCCTCGAAGGCCGAGCGCTCGTGCTTGCCCTGCCGGAGGAAGCCCTCGATGCCGTCGATGCGCGCGAGCGCCGCGTCGAGCTTCGGGTCGCTCCCCCGCTCGTAGGCGCCGAGGGAGACCAGGTCGCGCTTGGCCTCGTAGGTCGCGAGGAGCTCGCGGAGCTTCCGCGCCGCCTCGCGCTGCGCGTCGTCGGTCACGGCGTCCATCACGCGCGAGAGGCTCTGGAGGATGTCGATGGCCGGCCAGCGCCCGCGCGCGCCGAGCTGCCGATCGAGGATGACGTGTCCGTCGAGGATGCCGCGCACCTCGTCGGCGATGGGCTCCTCCATGTCCGAGCCCTCGACCAGCACCGTGTAGAAGGCGGTGATCGAGCCGCGCTCGCTCCGCCCCGAGCGCTCGAGCAGGCCCGGGAGCGCCGCGAAGACGCTCGGCGGATAGCCGCGCCGCGCGGGAGGCTCGCCGGCCGCCAGGCCCACCTCGCGGCCGGCGCGGGCGAAGCGCGTGACCGAGTCCATCAGGAGCATCACGCGGCGGCCGCGGTCGCGGAAGTGCTCGGCGATCGCCGTGGCGACGTGGGCGCTCTTCAGGCGCACCAGCGCCGGCGTGTCGCTGGTGGCGCAGACGACGACCGAGCGGGCGAGGCCCTCTTCGCCGAGGCTGTCCTCGAGGAACTCGCGCACCTCCCGGCCGCGCTCGCCGATCAGGCAGACCACGGCGACGTCGCACTCGGCCTGCCGGGCGATCTGCCCGAGGAGCGTCGACTTGCCGACGCCGCTCCCGGCGAAGAGGCCGACGCGCTGCCCCTCGCCGACCGTGAGGAGCCCGTCGAGGGCGCGCACGCCGAGGACGAGGGGGGCGTCGATGCGCGGGCGGGTCATGGGGTTCGGCGGCGGGCGGAGGACGGCCCAGGGCTCGCCCTCGATGGACGGGCCGCCGTCCAGCGGTCGCCCGAGCCCGTCGAGGACCCGGCCGAGGAGCGCGTCCGAGGCGCGGATGGCGAAGGGCTCGCCCGTCGGGCGCACCGGATCGTCCGGCCCCACGCCGTCCGCCTCGCCGAGGGGCATGAGGGTCGCGTCGTCCTCGACGAAGCCGACGACCTCCGCGAGGAGCGGCTCCCGCCCGCGCCGGAGGATCTCGACCATCTCCCCGACCCGCGCCCCCGGGATCGCCGCCCGCACCCCGAGCCCGACGAGCGCCCGCACGCGCCCCTCCACCGCCACCGGATCGAGCTGCTCGAGCCGCCCCAGGAGCGCATCGACATCGAGGGCCATGGGCCCATCGTAGTACAGACCCGACCCCGAGCCGATCCCGTGCCCGTGCCCGTGCCCCTGCCCCTGCCCGAAGGCAGAAAGCGAAAGCCGAGCAGCCCCCCAACGGACGCGACCCCCGCCCCCGGCCCGAGACCAGACCCGAAGCGCAGATGGCCAGCGAGCCCACCGCCCGACCCCCTGCCCGTGCCCCTGCCCCTGCCCCTGCCCGAAGGCACAAAGGGGAGCCGAGCAGCCCCCGAACGGACGCGAGCCCCGCCCCGGCCCGAGACCAGACCCGAAGCGCAGACGACCAGCGAGCCCCAGCGAGCCCCCCGCCCACTCCGCGCACGCGGCCCCCTCCGCACCCGTCCTCCGCCCCCCACGGACAGCGGACAGCGGACGGCGGAAGGCAGCGAGCGAAGCGAGCCGCTCCGCGCACGCGGCCCCCTCCGCACCCGCCCTCCGCCCCCCACGGACAGCGGACAGCGGACGGCGGAAGGCAGCGAGCGAAGCGAGCCACTCCGCGCACGCGGCCCCCTCCGCAACCGCCCTCCGCCCCCCACGGACAGCGGACAGCGGATCGCAGACGGCAGCGAGCTACCGCGAAGAAGCACGCCGCGGCGCGGGCTTTTTCGCGCGCTGCCGCGGCAGGAGCGCGTACGCGAGGACGAGCCCCGCGAGGAAGCCGCCGAGGTGCGCGAACCAGGCCACGCCCCCGCCGCCGGCGCCCCCGAGCACGCCGAAGGCGTTGACCAGCTGCATGGCGAACCAGACGAGCACGAAGACCCCGGCCGGCAGCTCCATCAGGTGGAAGAAGATCACGATGGGCACGAGCGTGACGACCCGCGCCCGCGGGTGGAGCACGAGGTAGGCGCCGAGCACGCCGGAGATCGCGCCGGACGCGCCGACCATCGGCAGCTTGGACGTCGGGTCGGCGACCATCTGCGCGGCCACGGCGGCGAGGCCCGTCGCGACGTAGAGCAGCAGGTAGCGGCCCCGCCCGAGGTCGTCCTCGACGTTGTCCCCGAAGACCTGGAGGAACCAGAGGTTCCCGATCACGTGGAGCCAGCTCCCGTGCAGGAACATGCTGCTCAGCGGCGTGAGGAGCGCCTGCGGATCGCTGCCGTCCAGGGCCTCGACGAAGCGCAGCGGCACCAGCCCCCAGAGGTGCACGAGCTGCTCGAGGGCGTCCGGCTCGAGCACGAGCTCGTAGACGAAGACCACGGCGTTCAGCGCGATCAGCGCCCAGGTCAGCACGGGGCGGCGGCGCGTCGGCAGGAGGTCGCGGACCGGAATCATGGCGCTCGGAGGAGATCGTCGGCGGGCGGCGGGGAACGTCACGCGGGGCGCGCCCCGGCGCCGCTCTCCCCCCAACACCTGCCACGCGCCGACGCTTCGCGCTGCCCGGAGACGCCCGCTGGACGGCGCCGGGCCGCCCCGCCAGGCTGCGCGCGATGGTGAGGGAGCTGCACGCCCGCCTCCTCGGCGCGCCGGCCTTCCACTGGGGCCCTCATTCGCCCGCGGCGAGGGCGGCGCCGGCGAGCTGGGCGGCGCCGTGGGGCGCGACCCGGAGCTCGAGGAGGAGCGCGCCGTCCTCCTCGGCGAGCCGGAGCACGCTCGGCGCGGGCGGTCGCAGGGCGCCCGGCGGCTCGCCGAAGGGCGAGAGCGCGACGAGGCGCCCCGCGGCGGCGACGCGGCCCGGGTCGAGGTAGGCCGCCGCGAGCGAGGGGCCGGGGAGCAGGCGCGCCACGTCCGGGTGCGCGCCGAGGCGCGGGCTCGTCGCGTCGAGGGCCGGATGCGCCGGCGGCGCGAGGATCAGCGCCCCCTCGTCGATCCGGAGCAGCCGGCCCTCGCCCCCTTCGCAGATCCTCGCCTCGGGCGGCGCGCCCGCGAGGCGGAGGGCCGGGCGCTCGCAGCCGAGGGCCGCCCCGAAGAGCGTCCGAAGCCACGGCGCGCCGAGCGCCGCGTTCCACGGCGCAGCCTCCGCGGGCAGACCCCGCGCGCCCACCCGCCCGAAGGGCCCGGCCTCCGTCGCGCCGAGCGCGATCGCCGGCGCGCCCCGGGTCGCCGCCCCGAGCGCCCCCAGCGCCGCCCGCTCCTCCTCCGCGAGCCGGGCGCCGCCGACCTCCTCGAGGAGCGCCGCCCAGCCGGGCTCGCCGGGCGCGGCGCGAAACCACGCCCAGGCCACGCCCGCCGGGAGCGCGCCGAAGCCCGGGTCCGCCGGCTCGACCTCCGCGAGGGCCCCGGCGAGCGGCGAGCCCTCGCGCACCTCGAAGCGGACGGCGAGGCGGAGCGCGCCCCCCTCGGCGAGCAACGACGCCCGGCCGGCGCCGAGGTCCGGCAGGTAGGCGGCGAGCCCGCGCGCCTCGGCCTCGAGCCACGCCACCAGCGGCTCGGGATCTCCGAAGGGCGGGGCCTCCGCGTGGCGCGCGCGCTCGGCGGCGATGGCGGCGCGCGCCTGCCGGGCCTGCTGCGCGGCCGCCCGATCGACGAAGGCGCGGAGCGGCCCCCCGGCCAGGTCTTCCGGGAAGCGCGCGTGGACCCCCGCCTCGGCCTCCTCGGCAGCCACCGTGAAGAGCAGGAAGGGCAGCGCCGCCTCGAGGACCTCCGGCCGTTCGCTCGCGACCACCCAGCCGTCCGCCTCGAGGGCCGTCCGACCCGGGCCGAGCCAGCGCGCCCCCCGCGGCCCGCCCGGCCGCCGCGCGAGCGCCTCGCCCGGGCCGAGGTCGCCGAGGTCGGCCTCGACGGCGACCACCCAGGCCTCCTCGCCGCGCCCATCGATCACCGAGGCCGCGAGCACGTCCCCGCTCCGCCGCTCGAGCACGGCCGGCGGGAAGGGCGCGTGCTCCCCGGGGCTGCCGAGGGGCGTCGCCTCGAGCATGCGCCGGAGCGGCGGCGCCTCGAGCGCGGCGCCGACCGCCTCGAGCGCGGCCGCCCCACCGCGCAGCCGGAGCACGTAGCCGAGCCCCTCGGGCGGGGGCGCCGGGCGGCGGTCGAGCTCGTCCTCGTGCTCCTCGGGCGCGCTCGGCGCCTCGTCCTCGCCGCAGGAGCCGCAGGCGGCGAGCGCGACGAGGACGGGGATCAGCGCGGGGAGCGGCGAGCGCATGGCCCGTGGCCTATCACGCCCGGGCCGCGGCGCGCGCCTCGTTCTTCCGCTTTCCGATGGCGCGGGCGATCCAGCCGAAGCCGCCGAAGAGCAGGAAGCCCGCGACGAGCACCCCGATGGCGACCAGCGGCCGGTAGGCGATCCACCCGAGCGCGATGGTGATCGCGGCGAGGGGCAGGCTGATGACGAGCGCCGCGAGGAAGGAGCCGGCGCCGACGATGGAGCCGATGAAGGGCACGACGTCCGCCACCGTGACCAGCGGCCGGAGCACGAGCATCACGCCGAGGAAGCCGAGCAGCCAGCCGACGAAGCGCAGCACCCAGGTGAGGATCGCGTTGCTCTCCTCGAGGTGGCCGAACATCTGGTCCGCGCTCACGACGCCGCGCTCGAGGTTGGCCTCGAGGCCGCGGCCGTCGGGCGTGGTCCACTCGCCGACCGAGTCGCCCTGCTGGGCGGCGAGCACGCTCACCGGGCCGGCCGGCGCGAGCTCCCACTTCACCCGGACATCGCCGACCTGCGGCGAGCCCGGGTTCGCGCCGAGGTAGAGCCACTCACCCGTGGCCTGCACCGGGCGGCCGAAGCGCTGGAGCCCGGGGGCGTCGGCGGGTGCGACCGGATGAGGCTGAAAGCCCTCCGCCTGCCGCACGAGCGCGGGCGGGAGCGTGCGCGCGCCCACGGTGACGTTCGGCGCCGTGAAGGCCTCCCCCTGGAAGGGCATCGGCGGGTTCACGTGGCCGCTCGTGTGCTCGAAGCGCTGCGAGTCGACGGCGTCCGTGCGCCACTCGGTCTCGTAGGTGTAGTGGGTCGTGCGGCGCTCCCCGCCGCCGGCGCGCTTGCGGCGCCGCGTGTCCCGGTCCTCGGTCCACTGGTACATCTCGACGACGCGCCGCAGCTGGAGCGCGCCGGTCGCGCTCGGCCCGAAGGGATCGCTCGCCGGGCCGCCGGGAGTCGCGGCGCCGCTGAAGTGGACGAGCTTCCCGTTCATGGCCGGGTCCACGGTCTCGGCGGCCACGGCGACCACGGCCCCGCGGCCCTCCTCCAGATCCTTCGCCCGCCGCACGGCGCGCCCCTCGTTCCAGAAGAGCAGCGGGAACGAGCCGAGGAAGAAGAGGATGCCGACGAGCACCCCCTTGATCGACTCCACCAAGCGGCTCCCGATGCCGACGTTCGTCACGCTCCTGAACTGATCGTTCATCCCTCTGTCGCTCTCCTCCCGGGCGGCGGCCCCCCGGCCTCCCGCACCCACGCCCCGAGGTTACATGACGCGTGCCGGCTCCCGGACGAGCCCGAAAGGCCGGCGAGAGGCCAGAGGTCGTCAGACCTGACCGCCACCCCCGCCACCCCCGCCACGCCCGCGCACCTCGCGGGCGAGGTCGCCCCTGCCGAGCCGGCGTCGCCGGCGACGCGCGGGCCATCGACCGCGAGGACGCGATCCGCGGCGGGCTCGCCAGCCACCGTAGGGACGGCCGTTCAGGCGCCGAGGATCCAGCCCTCTTCGCGCACGCAGCGCCGCCGGGTCGCCCGGTCGAGATCGGGCGGCCCAGCGAGGAGCGCCTCGAGCTCCCCGGCTTCGTCCCACTCGGCGAGCCACTCGGCCAGGCCCGCGACCTGCCAGGCGTCGCGGATCGGGGGCAGGCCGCGCACGGCGAGCTTGGTGGCGCGCGTCCAGGCGGCGTCGGCCGGCAGCTTCCGGGGCGAGGGCTTCGTCGGCGCGCTCCGCTCGAGGAGGCTCGGCCAGACCTCCGCGAAGAGGACCAGCGGACCCTCGCGGGGGAGGGCGTCGGCGAAGCGGGTCTCGAAGGGCCAGAGGCGCGCGGCGCCCCGGAGCGCCCGGTCCCGGCGGAGGGCGCGGACGCGCGGGATGCCGACGAGGCTCTGGCTGCCCACGCTGCCGACGCCGAGGAGCTTCCAGACCTCCTGCACGCCCGGGAGGCGCGCGTCCGTGACCCGCAGGCGGGCGAGCCCCTGGTGCGGATAGGTGAAGGCGCGCGTCGAGCCGAGGTGGGGCCCGCGGGCGCCCTTCGGGCAGCCCCAGAAGGGGCCGGGCCCGGGGCCGACGGCGGCGTTCAGCGCGGCGGCGAGGGCGAAGCGATCGTTGCCGTTGCGCGCGTCGTCGTGGAGCCCGGCGGCGAGGCGCGCGTGGACGCCGCGCCAGCCGCGCGCGCCGATGGCCGCGGCGAAGCCCGCCGGGTAGCCGAGGGCGAAGTCGACGCCGACGAGGACGCGGCGGCCCCGCGCGAGGGCGCCCTCGAGGTGGCCCTTCAGCGCCGCCGTCGCGTCGGCCCGGGTGCGGTGGTAGCTCAGGGCCGGCGCCGCCCCGCGCTCCACGCTGCCGATCCAGATGGCGTCCTTCGCCGGCCGGAGCGGGCTCGGCTGGCTGCGCGCGGACCAGTCGACGACCAGGTAGGCGTCGAAGAGGCGTCCGCTCATGGCGCCGCGGCCCGCGGGCGGCTCGACGGGGGTCGAACACGCGCCAGCTCGCGCGGCTCGCTGCCGCGACGCGGCCCACGCGTACCAGCGGAGCGGCGGGAGGAGAGCGGCGCGGCGCTCAGAGCGGCGCCCCGAGGGCGAAGTGGAAGGAGTGGTAGATGCGCCCCTCGCCGAGCGCGCCGCCGTGGTGCCGCGTGGCCGAGTGGAGGCGCCCCGCCCGGTAGAAGACGGCGCGGTTGTAGACGTGACCGATGCGGTCGATCTCCTCCCAGGCGCTCCGGTCCTCGGCGTCCGCGACGATCGCCTCCTCGAGGGCCTCGACGCTCGTCTCGAGCGCCGCCGCGTCGTCCGCCGTGGGGCGCTCGCTCAGCCCGGTCGCGCGGTGGCGCCAGAGGGAGGTGCCGCAGTCGGGGGGCAGGCCCGGCGTGAGGTAGACCAGCATGGTCACGAAGTCCTCGGGTTCGTCCCAATGGATGCCCGGCACCTCCGCGCGCTCCCCCTCGTCGAAGGCCAGGAAGAAGACGCCGTTGGCGCCCCGCGGCTCGCTCGCGCGCTCCCAGGCCTCGAGGTGGCGGCCGAGCGTCTCCTCGATGCGCTCGCGCACGCCGTCCGGGTGGAGGGGCGGGGAGCGAAAGCCCGTGAGCCCCTCCGGCTCCGTGTACTCGAGGGCGAGCGCCCGCTCTCGCAGCGCGTCCGGGTCCGGGTAGAAGTCGTCGACGATCAAGAGCTGATCGAGATCCATGTCCCCCGATCATACACACGCCGCGCCAACACCCCCCGTGCCCCTGCCCATGCCGGTGGACGACGCGGCGAGGCGATCCCTCCCTACGGTCGGGATGCTCTCCGCTCTCCGCCGTCCGCCGTCCGTGCTGACGCCTGCGTCCACGGCCCATGCCGCGTCCGCGGAGACGACGGGCAGTGGCGTGCACGCGCTGCCGCTCCCCCGTCGACGGTGCCGTGGACGGCGCGCCCCCGAGCTGGCGCGCCGGCAGGTCGAGCGGACCGGACCGCCCGCGCGCCCCCTACTTCTCCGCGTCCCGCTCCGCCTCCCAGGGGATCGGGTAGGCGTACTGCGTCATGGGCCGCGAGGGCTTCGACTGCAGCTCGAGCTCCTCCACCAGGAGCGCCGGCGAGATCGTGCTCACGGGCACGTAGCCGGACTCGGCGCCGCAGTAGGCGTTGTCCACCTCGCGCCGCTCGCTCGCCGCGACGATCCCGCGGATCGCGTTCAGGGGCGTCCCGACGAAGTCGACCCCGCGCACCAGCTCCTGGCGCCCGTCCGGATACACGCGCGCCGCCAGATCGATCTCCCCGAGGAACGCCTGGAAGTCGTAGGCCTCGGTCGTCGTCTCGCCGCCGAAGGCCTCGAGGATGCGGATGCCGTAGGGCACGCCCTGCTCGCGGATCTCCTCCAGGAAGCGCTCGAAGAGCGCCTCCTCCGAGAGCCCCGCGTCCGCCTCCACCACGGTCACGCCCATGCGGCTGATCGGCCGCGCGTGGTGCGCGCTCCGCCCGTGCCCGTTGGACTGGTGCCCCTTCTCCACCGGCGTCCGCGAGGTCAGAAAGCCCCGCAGCACCCCGTCGGTCACGAGATCCGCCCGCGCCGCCGGCATGCCCTCGTCGTCGTAGGCGTAGCTCCCGACGAGCGACTGCCCCTCGAACTCGCTGAGCGTCGGGTCGTCCCAGATCGAGAGCCCGGGCGGCAGCACCTCCTGCCCGCGCGCGTCGCGGAAGGTCTGCCCCTCGCCGTCCGAGAGCAGCCGGCTCCCCTCGAGCCGATGGCCGACCGCCTCGTGGATGAGCAGCCCCGCCGGCCGCGGGTCGAGCAGCACGGGCCCGGAGAAGGAGCGGAGCTGCGGCGCCGCCGTGAGCCGCTCGGCGCGCCGGTGGAGCTTGCCGATCCAGCGGCGCACCTCCTTCAGGGAGGGCAGCTCGGCCTCGTCCCGCACGAACCAGCTCTTGGTCTGCGGGAAGACCAGGCCCTTCTCCGAGAGGTACCAGACGTAGAGCTCGACCGTGCGATAGGGCGTGCACTGCACGACGAGCGAGCCGTCCGAGTCGACGAAGACGCGGATGGCGTTGGTGGCGTCGACCCGCACGTGACCGTCGCGGAAGAGCGGGTAGCGCTTGAGCGACGCGCTCGCCTTGAGCACGAAGTCGCGCCACTTCTCCCGGTCGAGGGGGGCGAGCGAGGTCCAGCGGACGTCCTCGCGCGGCGCGCGCTTCTCGAAGGCGCCCAGGCTGCGGTGCTGGTCGAGGAAGTTCAGCTCGACGGCCTTCTTGTGGAGCAGGTCGTCGATGGCCTCGCGGTACTTGGCCTCCGTCAGGCGCCAGAGGCCGTAGCGGAGGCCGTCGGTAGCGCCGCCGAAGGGGAGGCGCACGAGGTCGTAGGACTCGAGGTCCGTCGAGTAGTCGCGGAGGCCGCCGCCGCGCACCTGATCACGGCGCCAGGAGCCGACGCGCACGTCGCAGAGGTCCGTGCGGCGCACCTCGTGCTGGTCGAGGGTGAGGGCGCCGTACTTGGCGGCGATGTGCCACTCCTCGTCGTGCCGGAGCAGGTGCGAGAGGAAGTAGGGGCGCGGATGCCCGGGGATGCGCATGGTCTGCATCGCGCGCTCGGTCTCCTCGCGGAGCACGCGCGCGAGGCGCAGGGTGGAGCGTCGGTCCAAGTGTTCGGGTCCTCCAGCCGGCGCCGCGCGCCGGGCTCTCGAAAGGGCCGCGGAAGGTAGCAGGCCCGCGCCGCCCCCGCACCGCCCGGGGCACCGGGCCCGGCGCGACCTTCAGAGGAGCGCGAGGAGCTCGTCGGGTGCCTCGAGCACGTGGTCCGCGCCCGCCTCCGCGAGCACCTCGCCCCGGAACCCCCAGCGCGCGCCGACGGCGATCATCCCCGCGTTCCGCGCCGTCGCGACGTCGACCTCCGTGTCGCCGACGTAGAGGCAGTCGGAGGCCGCGACGCCGAGCGCGCCGAGGGCCTGACGGGGGCCGGCCGGGTCGGGCTTCTTCGGTACCCCCTCGCGCGCGCCGAGCACGATCTTCCAGGGCACCGCCGGGAAGAGCTGGCTGACGACCCGCTCGGTCATGGCGTGCGGCTTGTTGCTGAGGACGCCGAGCGGCACGCCGCGCCCCTCGAGCGCCGTCAGCAGCGCGCGCACGCCCGGGTAGGGCTTCGTCTCGACGACCAGGTGTGCCAGGTAGCGCGCGCGGAACGCCGCGAGGTGCCGCTCCGCCTCCCCGCGGGCCGCCTCCGGGAGCGCCTTCTCGACCAGGGTCTTCGCCCCCCAGCCGATGAAACCGCGGTAGGCCGCCTCGTCGTGCGTCGGGAAGCCCGCCTGCCGGAGCACGTGGTTCATGGCCGCGACGATGTCCGCCAGCGTGTCCACCAGCGTCCCGTCCAGATCGAAGAGCACGCCCCGCATTCGGCGAGCCTAGCGCAGCGAGCGGAAATAGCGACGGGCGCCCCCCTGGAGGAGGCGCCCGTCAATTCGTGGATGGATGGATGGATGGAGTGAAACGGACCACACCGCCGAGGCGGCGCGATGCTCTTCGTCAGAGCGGGCTGGGCCGCTCGGGGAGGCCCGGCTCGCGGCGCACCGGATCCGGCACGCTCACCTCTTCGCCGCCGAGCTCGGACGGGCGCTGAGGCAGACCGGGCGGGATGGCCTGGACCGAGCCGGGGAGCGCGGGCGGCGCGTCGAGCACCTCCGGCCCCTCGGGACGCGCGGCCTCCATCGGCGCCTCCGGGGACGCCTCGCAGGTCGGGTCGTCCATCTGGCTCAGGTACGCCGCGCAGCGCCCCTGGAGGCAGAGGCAGCGACCGCCGCAGTCGAGCGTGCCCTCCTGGCAGTCGGCCGTGCAGGCCACGTCGTCGCAGCTCGGGGCCGCCCCCGCCGCCGTGCAGGCCGAGGCGTGGCAGCACTCGGCGGGCACGCAGTCGGCGTCGGTCTCGCAGACCTGGTCGCTCATCACGACGTCCGCGGAGATGGGATCGCAGGGTCGGTCGACGACCACCGAGAGCGTGGTCGTCTGCTCCCCCGCCGAGAGCGTCAGCTCGGTCACGCCGGGCCGCTGCGGGCGGATGTGCAGGATCTCCCCGGCAAGGCTCGAGAGCCCGCCCTCGCCGTGCAGCCCGGGCGGTACCAGCGCGGCGATCTCCGCGTCGGCGATGCGCGCCGTGATCCCGCGGCTCGCGTGCATGACGTGGCCGCTCGCGTCCTGCGCCTCGAGGCGGAGGAGGATCGACTGGCCCATGCGCACGCGCAGCTCGTCCAGCGTGCCGTCGACGCTCGCGGCCTCGACGCCGGGCTGGCTCCGCAGCCGGTCGAGCACCGCGTCGAGGATGAGCTCCGGCGGGAGCTCGATCACCGGGTTCTGCGTGATGATCACGTCGATGAGCCCGTCGTTCACGGGCGGCAGCGCGGGCGTCGCGACGACCTGGGAGACCGTGCCGACCTGCATCTGCACCGCGTCGAGGACCTCGCCGTGCGAGCGCACGCGGAGCGTGGCCTCTCCGGGCGAGAGGGCGCGGACGACCAGCATGGGCCGCGCCGGAAGGAGTTCCCCCGCCTCGCAGCTCGTGCCCGCCCCCATCGGCGAGCAGGTGGCGCCGGCGCAGCAGAGGGCCGTGTTCTCGATCCACGCCGCGAGGACGCCCGGATCGCTGCTCTCCGCCGTGACGCCGGTCAGATCGACGTCCGCGCGGAGCTCGATGCGCTCCTCCGTGCCCGGCGGCAGCGCCGCCGAGAGGTCGCAGCCCTCGGCGCAGGTATGGCCCGTGCGAAGCGCGAACTCGATCGTCTCGTTCGACCCGCTCGTCGACTCCGCGCAGCCGCTACAGCCGGTCACGACGCCGCAGCTGAGCGCGGCCAGGACGACAGTGAAAGTGTGCTTCCCCCACATGATGCTCTCCTCTCTCGAGGGAAAGCTCAGCAAGACCCTTGCCACCCGAGAGCCCCCGCCCATCACGGCCCATCCGCCACCCATGCCCCCCAAACGCGCGAACGCGCTGCGCCCGGCACCCCCCGACGCGACAGCCTTGCGCATCCCCTGATGACGCACGCCCACGTCCCCATCACCGGCCTCGCCGGTTCCGCTCAGGCAGCCGCAAAGACGAGCGCAGCACGCGAAGAAGTCACCCGGCCGCGAAGGCAGCGCAGCGGCCACGACAGCGGCGAGCTCACCCGCCCGCCCAGGCGAGCGCTCCGGCCGCGAAGCGGCGAAGTCACCCCACTACGAAGGGGAGCGCTCCGGCCGCGACAGCGGCAAAGTCACCGCACCGTCGAGGGCAACGCAGCGACCGCGACGACGGCAAAGTCACCACACCGTCCGGGGGGCGCAGCGACCGCGACGGCGGCAAAGTCACCGCACCGCCCGGGGGGCGCAGCGGCCGCGAAGGCGGCAAAGTCACCGCACCGTCCGGGGGGGCGCTCCGGCCGCGTGAGCGGCGAAGCCCCGCCGCTGCGAAGAGGGGAGCGTTCCGGCCGCGGAGCGGCGAAGTCACGCGTCTGCGAAGGGGAGCGCCCCCATCTCCGCCCCGTAGCTCGGCCCCACGGAGCCGAGTTCGTGTGTGTTCGAAGAACCGACCCGTGTGACGCCGCCGAAGGCGGCGCCGAGCGGCCCACGGCCGCGCTGGTAAGCCAAATAGCGAGCGCCAGCGAGCGCAACATCAGTCGAAGACGGCGTCCGCGAAGCGCTCGTTCACCGCCATCGCCAGCCCCACCGACACGACCAGCCCGATCGTCACGTAGAGCAGGTCCTTGCCCATCAGCTTCAGCGCGTGCTTCCGGCCGTGGCCCGCGACGTGCCGCAGGCTCATGGCGATCTCGCGCCCGGCGAGGAGCCCGATGAAGACCCACGTCGTGCTCATGGGCACCTTCGAGTGGACCTTGAAGACGTAGAGGATGATCGCGTAGACGAAGTCGATCACCGTCGCCGAGCGCACGTCCTCGACGCTCGACTTCTCGTCGACGACCTTCTGCACGCGCGCGCCGCCGAACTTGAAGAGCAGGCCGAGCCCGACGAAGACCACCCCCGCGAAGCCGGCGAGCTCCAGCACGCTCAGCTGCCGTGGCAGGTAGATCGCGATGTTCGCCGCGTCCTGCATCACCCAGACGCTCCAGAGCGCGCCCGAGCTGACCCACTGGAAGACCCGCCAGCCGGGGTGCGGCTCCCCGGCCTTCTCGAAGCGCGCCAGCGCCTTGCTCACGGCGAGCCACACCAAGATGGCCACCACGAAGGCCACGCCATAGCCGGCCACGCTCTTCGTCAGCACCTTGCCGATGCCCGAGGGCTCGGTCGCGAAGCAGCTCAGGAGCAGCAGGCTCGTGCTGACCGGCATGCGCATGCGCGTCAGCACCATCAGCACGAGCGGCGCGGCCACCTGCAGATAGCTGAACGAGGTCGGCGCCTCGGAGAAGCCCTTGGCCGCGAGCCGCTGGTGCGTGACGTCGCCGTCGTAGGCCCACCAGGACCAGCCGACGGTCAGGAGGAAGATGCCCCCGATGTAGATCCAGAGGGTCCACCAGGGCTTGCCGCGGTTCGACGCGATGAACGTGCCGATGGTCTGGATGCTGTCGTTCGCGACGGCCGAGTAGCCGGCCAGCGCGAAGCCCACCCAGGCAGCGAGCGTCGGGTCCTCGTAGACGAAGCCGACGGCGAAGAAGCCGAGGCTGATGAGCGCGAAGAAGAGGGACTCCTGGCGAACCAGGGTGACGAAGAAGCCCTCCTCGGCCTGCGGCGACGACTCGCCCATGCCCCGCGAACCGGGGGAAGGAACGGTGCCTTCGGAGGGGACGCTCACGCGCCGGCAGTATGAGGGGGAGGTCCGGGACCACCCGCAACCGGATGGTGTCCGTCGTGTGACGGGGGCGTTACGGCGCCTTGGGGAGCGGGGCGTCGGGCGCCACGACGCGCGCCAGCCGGACGGTGAAGGTCGTCCCCTCGTCGTCACGGCTCCGGGCCTTCACCTCGGCGCCCATCTGCGCGCAGAGGTGCTTGACGATGGCGAGACCGAGCCCCGTGCCCCCGACGTCGCGCGAGCGGCCCACGTCGATCCGGTAGAAGCGCTCGAAGATGCGCTCGAGGTGGTGCGGCGGGATCGCGGCGCCGGGGTTGTTCACCTCGAGGAGCACGTCCTCGTCCTTCGCGCGCACCCGCACGTGCACGCTGGTCCCCTCGGGCGTGTACTTGATGGCGTTGTCGACGAGGTTGATGAGCACCTGGTCGAGGGCCCGCTCGTGCGCCTGCACCCGCAGCGGCTCCGCCGGCGGCTCGAAGACCAGCTGCACGCCGCGTCCCTCCGCCTTGGAGGCCAGCCCACGCACCACCTCGACCACGACGGCCTCGACGTCGACCTCCTCGAGCTCGAGCCGGTGCTCGGGCGACTCGGCCTTCGCCAGCGCCGCCAGGTCCGCGACCAGCGCCTGGAGGCGCAGCGTGTGCTTGAGGATCACGTCGAGGAAGCGCCGCGCCGCCTCCGGATCGTCGACGACGCCGTCCTTCAGGGTCTCGGCGAAGCCCCGGATCGCCGTCAGCGGCGTCCGCAGCTCGTGGCTCGCGTTGGCGACGAAGTCGCGGCGGATGCGGTCGGCCGCGCGGAGCTCGGTCACGTCGTGGAGCACCGTCACGACGCCCGCGCCCTCCTGGAGCGGCGCCACGTGACCGCTGAAGGAGCGGAGCTCTTCGTCGAGCTGGATCTCGAAGGCGACGGCCCGCGCCTCGCCGCGGCGGGCGGCGCGCACGGCCTCGTGGAGCTCCGGGCTGCGCAGCGCCTCCATCGGCGTCCGCCCGATCGCCGCCCCCTCGATGAGCCGGTCGAAGGCGTCGTTCGTCTGCTCGATGCGGCCGAGCGAGTCGGTGACGAAGACGGCCTCGATCATCGAGTTGAGCACGGTGCGCAGCCGATCCTGCTCGGTGCGGAGCCGGTCGATGCGCTCGGCGAGCTGGTCGGCCATGCGGTCGAGCGCCCGCCCGATGGCTCCGAGCTCGTCGTCGCGCGTGCTCCGGGCGCGGGCCGAGAGGTCGCCGGCGGCGAGGGAGTCGGCGACGGCCGTGAGCTCCCGGGCCGGGGCGACGAAGGTCCGCGTGAGCACGGTGGTGAGGAAGAGGGCGACCACGGCGGCCATCACGCCGGCCAGGAGGAGCAGCTCGCGGACGCTCGAGCGGACGCGCTCGGTGACCGCCGTCGACTGGGTGGCCTGGATGACGAGCGCGCCCTCCTGCGCGAAGATCACGTGCTCGCCGAACTCGCTCCGCGGCACGGGCTGCCCGGCCCGGAAGGCCGCGAGGGACTCGGCGTGGACCGGCGCCGCGGAGCGCTGGGAGTCGTCGAGGCCCGTGTCGCCGACGACCTCGTCGCCCTCGAGGAGCGTGAGCCGCGTCCCGGTGAGCGCGCCGACCTCGTCGGCCACGGCGTCCGGCTCGACGCCGGCGCGGAGCCGGTCGCGGGCGCGAGCCACGGCGTCGCTCAGGGTCTGGTGCGCGAGCTCTCCGAGGCGGTACTCGACGAGCGGATCCTCCAGGAGGAGGAGCGCGAGGATCAGCGCGCCGATCGCGGTGACGACCGCGCTGATGACGTTGCGTCGGAGCCCGCCGGTGGGAGTCACGGCTGGGGGAGCCTACCGCCTCGGGGCGCAGGTGCGGGAACGCGTTCTGCGGTCACGGCGGCGTGGAGGGCGGAGGCGATCGGTGGGCGGGGGCGATCGGTGGGCGGGGGGCCGTCCCGTGCCAGCGTGCGGCCGGGGAGGACCGGCGAGTCGGCGAGGATCGGCGGCGCGCGGGAGGGTCAGTTGGCGTCGGAGCGCATGCGGTAGCCGACGCCCCGCACGGTCTCGATGAACTTCGAGGCGACGCCGAGCTTCTCGCGGAGGCGCTTGACGTGCGTGTCGACGGTGCGCGTCTCGATGCCGGGCGCGTAGCCCCAGACCCGCTCGAGGAGCGCGTTGCGGGACTGCACGCGCCCGCGGCGCTTGGCGAGGTCGAGCAGCAGGCGGAACTCGAGGGCCGTGAGGCTGATCTCCTCGTCCTCGACCTTCACCCGGTGCCCCGGCACGTCGATGGTGAGCTCCCCGACCGAGAGGGTCTGCGGGCCCTCCTCGTCCTGGCCGCCCATGCGCCGGAGGATGGCCTCGATGCGGAGCAGGAGCTCGCGCGGCGAGAAGGGCTTGGTGACGTAGTCGTCGGCGCCGACCTCGAAGCCGACCACCCGATCGACCTCCTCGCCCTTGGCCGTGAGCATGAGCACGGGCAGGCGGGCCGTGGCCTCGTCGCGGCGGAGCCGGCGGCAGACCTCGAGGCCGGTGATGTCCGGGAGCATGACGTCGAGGACGACGAGGTCCGGGCGCTGCCGGCGGATCTCCGCGAGCGCCGTCGCCCCCGTGCCGGCGGTGGTCACGACGTGACCGGCCTGCTTCAGGTTGAAGGCGACGAGCTCCGCGAGGTCGCTCTCGTCTTCGACTACGAGGATCCGTGAGCCCATGGCTGCCGCGAGGTTGGTGCGAGGGGGTGACGCGCGCGTGACGCGCCCGTTGCGTCGGGGCGAAGATAGCACCGGTCGGGGGGTCGGTCAGGGGCGGCCGGCGCGGAGGCACACCAGGGCCTCTTCGCCCTCGAATTCCCGGACCATCCAGCCGGGCAGGTGCGCCCGGGGGAAGCGGCGCATGGGGTCCACGACCCGGCCGCCGGCGCGCCACTCCATGTGGAGGTGGGGCCCGCGGCTGATGCCCGTGTTGCCGGCGCGGGCGACCGGCTGGCCAGCGCGGACGAGCTGGCCCGGGAAGACGTGGATCGCCTCGAGGTGGGCGTAGGCGCTGACCTCGCCCCCGCCGTGGAGCAGGACGAGGAGGTTGCCGTAGCCGTCGATGGTGTTGTCCGCGTAGGCGACGAGGGCGTCGGCGACGGCGCGGACGGGCGTGCCCACCTCGGCCGTGAAGTCGACGCCGCGGTGCTTCGGGCGCCGGTGCCGGCCGCGGCCGCGCCAGGTGACGCCGCGGCCGAAGCGGGCGCCGTCGACGGGCCAGTGGAGGGGCGCGGCCGAGGGCTGGAGATCGAGCTCGGTCTTGAGGGCCTCCATCCAGGCGCCCCGGGGCTCGGCGCGGACGAGCTCGGCGGCGGCCCGGTGGGTGCCGAGGCCGAGGCGGGCGGCGAGGGCGCCGGCCGGGCCGTGCGGGGCCGGCGCGCGGCGGGGCCCGTTGCAGAAGCGGCGGCGCCCCTGGCGACCGCAGCGGCGGGCGGGCGCGAGCCACTTGCCGACCTCGGGGAGCGCGTCCGTGCGGGGGAGCGCGACCTGCTCGGCGAGGGAGGGCGCCGTCTCGGCTTCCGGCGCGGGGGCCTCGAGCTGCGAGGGGGCTGGAGCATCCACGAGCACGGTGTCATTCGGCGCCGTGTCGTCCGGCGCCGTGTCGTTCGCGACCGTGTCCCTCGGGACCGCCGCGTGGGCGGGCGCGCGGAGGGCGTGCGTCAGCGCCGGCATGGCGTCGCCATCGCAGGCGGCGAGCAACAGGAGCAGGGGGAGGACGCGGCGCACCGGCGCCAGCGTAGCGCCAAAGACCCCGCCCCACGACTTCGCGGCGTCTTCCGCTCGCTGGCGCTCGCTATTTTTGGCTTACCAGCGCGGCCGTGGGCCGCTCGGCGCCGCCTTCGGCGGCGTCACACGGGTCGGTTCTTCG
>PABA01000101.1 GCA_002699025.1 Sandaracinus sp.
CACGCCCCCAAACAGGGACCCCCTCCCGCCTTACCGGGGAAGCTCTCTCGCCTTACCGGGGAAGGTCCCAAAAGCTCGAGGACCGACCCCCAAGAGCCAGAGAAGGCGACCTTTGCACCCTCCCGCCTTACCGGGGAAGCTCTCTCGCCTTACCGGGGAAGGTCCCAAACGAGCGACCGGATGAACTCCATAGCAAACCCCGCGTCGGTAACATAGCAACCCCGCATCGGCAGCAACTCATCGCATCGACCACGTAATTCGTGGCGTCTTGTACAGTATGTCGAGGTGTCGAAACTTATCGCATAGCAAGCGATGTACCAAGCGTTTGTCACACTCGACTGCTACATCAGCCATTCCACGTGGATGCAGAAAGATGCCTCCGGAACCCTGGCCGCATGTAAGAAAAGCACATCCTGCATAGCAGCCTCTGTGTAGGGCCACGAATCCGCTTGTAACTAGCTCCGTGCACGAAAAAAGACGAGCTTCACGAATCTCTCGAATTTCTTGCTTGCTTGGGCCAACGCCTGGCACGGTGGCAACATGGATAGCACGGTCTTCAAGGAACGGACCCTGTGGCCCGGTGCGGAACCGGGCACTGCGAAGCACCAACTTGCTTCTTCGATACCTAATGTTGTGGGCCTGGCGAAGCTCGAAATACCCTTCATCTGAATTGAACACTCCCAGCACAAGATTGTGATCTGCCAGAGGCCGAACACCACGAACTGGGTCGGAGAACCACACTTCGTACGCACCTCCTGCAAGCATATTCTCCGAACTCCCTGAGCGGGCATCGGTAAGAAAGAGAGCTCCATGGAGAGTATATAGAGTGCGGCGTACTCCATCGATATCGGAGCATCTAGGGGTAGGCATCGCGTACAGGATCTTCAACAAGGCGGATCGCCCCGAACCGGCGATATGCACTTTGCCAAGCCCTTCAACATGGTGAACGAAGGCGTCTCCGCCAGACGACATGATTTTCCATGACTGACCCTGCTTCATCATGGCCACCAGACTCAGGCCCGGGTACGCCTTCACTGCTTTCTCGTCAATCAGTTTCCTTATGCTGGAGACGTCCACCTTCCCTGAACCCATTGCCGATATCCTTGACCGTAGCTTCTTGGCCTCCCTTAGCGGTCCAGCGAAGCCGACAAGACAGTTGGGGTCGTGCCAGAGTACCTTCCGTGACACGCCGACTGGCTGAAGTCTCGAGGGGAGGGCAGCAGGAACCTCACCACGTGTTGGTAGATGAAGGGGCGTTGGCGGTGCGAAAGGTGCCGAAGTAAGGATGTCCCCGAGGAAGACGGGTACATCGCACACGCTCATAACTGCAACCACTGTCATGTTAGCCGACAATCAAATGGCCTAGTATGCTTGTATGGTCAATGGCACTTAACTCCCATACACGACAAAAGGCCGGCCCCCCACAGGGGAGCCGGCCTTTTCAATTTCACCCACCCGGGTGACTCACCTCACCGCGAAACCCTTCAACTACACCCCATCGAGTTCCCGCAGTTGAGGCACTTGTAACACGCCCCATTCCGCACCGTGATGTTGCCGCACTTCTCGCACATCGGCGCGTCGCCCATCATCTCACCGAGCTGCTGACTCAGCGCGTTCTGCGGCGTGGCGCTCACCGGCGTCGGCTCCGCCTCGCCCTCGAACCCGAAGGTCTGCTGCTCCGTGGCGACGATGCCCTCGCCCGCCGCCGCCCCCGCGTCCGCGGCCTCCTGGGCCCGGTGCGCCGCGGTCACGTCGGTGCTCGAGAGCAGGTCCTCCTGCTCCTCCTTCGGCGGCACCTGCGCGAAGTCGTAGCGCTTGAGGTACTCGACCCCGAGCACGCGGAAGACGTAGTCGATGATCGACGTGGCGAACTTGATGTTCGGGTGGCCCTGGACGATCCCGCCCGGCTCGAAGCGCGTGAAGGTGAACTGGTTCACGTAGCTCTCGAGCGGCACCCCGTGCTGGAGGCCCATGGAGACGCTGATGGCGAAGCAGTTCATCAGGCTGCGGAAGGACGCGCCCTCCTTGTGCATGTCGATGAAGATCTCGCCGAGGCTCCCGTCGGCGTACTCGCCGGTGCGCAGGAAGACCTTGTGCCCGCCGATGCGCGCCTCCTGCGTGAAGCCCTTGCGGCGCTTCGGCAGGCGGTGCCGCACGGTCTCGGGCGGACGCAGCGCCTCCTCCTGGAGCGAGAGCGGCTTGGCCCGCGCGGCCTTCTCGGCGGCCGTCTCCTCCTTGGCGGCGACCGGCGCCTTGGCCTCGGCCGTCTCCTCGTCCTCCTCGCCGTCGTCCGAGGTGCTCAGCGGCTGGCTCGACTTGGAGCCGTCCCGGTAGAGCGCCACGGCCTTGAGCCCGAGCTTCCAGCCCTCGAGGTAGATCTCCTCGATCTCCTCGACGGTCGCGTCGTTCGGCAGGTTGACGGTCTTGGAGATGGCGCCGCTCAGGAAGGGCTGCGCCGCGGCCATCATCCGCAGATGCGCCATCGGCGCGAGGAAGCGCTCGCCCTTCTTGCCGCAGCGGTTCGCGCAGTCGAAGACCGGCAGGTGCTCGGGGCGCAGGGGCGGCGCGCCCTCGACCGTCATGCGGCCGATGATCACCTCGTTGAGCTCCTCGATCTGCTTCGGCGTCAGGCCCCAGTGCTTGAGGATGCTGAAGCCGGGCTTGCTCGACTCCTCGGCGGGGATGCCGAGGCGCTCGTAGGTCTCGGGCCCGAGCACCCACGGCGCGAGCGCGAAGCTCACGTCGAAGACGCCCCGGAGCGCGTCCTCGGCCTTCTCGATGTCGCGCTCGGTCAGCCCCTTCTCGAGGAGCGTCTTCCGCCCGACGTGCGGCGCGCCGGTGAAGGTGTTGGTGCCGGTGACGAAGCTGACGATCTCGGCGATCTGCGCGTCGGTGTAGCCGAGGCGCTTCAGGGCCGGCGGCACGCTCTGGTTGACGATCTTGAAGTAGCCGCCGCCCGCGAGCTTCTTGAACTTCACCAGCGCGAAGTCGGGCTCGATGCCGGTGGTGTCGCAGTCCATCAGCAGGCCGATGGTGCCGGTGGGCGCGAGCACGGTCGCCTGCGCGTTCCGGTAGCCGTAGAGCTCACCGAGCTTCACGGCGAGGTCCCAGTCCTGGCGCGCGGCGCGCATCAGGTAGTCGGGGCAGCCGGCCGGGCGATCCTCGGCGATGCCGGGGCCGCCGGGCTCGTCGATGCGGTAGGCGGCGTCGCGGTGCTTGTTCATCACCCGGAGGAAGGGCTGCCGGTTCTTGGTGAAGCCGGGGAAGGGGCCCTTCGTCGAGGCGATCTCCGCGCTGGTGGCGAAGGCGTGACCGCAGAGGATCGAGGTCAGCGAGCTGGCGATGCTGCGGCCGAGGTCGCTGTCGTAGGGGATGCCGAGGCGCATCAGCATGGTGCCGAGGTTGGCGTAGCCGAGGCCGAGCGGGCGGTAGTCGTGGCTGTTCTTCGCGATGGTGCGCGTCGGGTAGCTCGCGAGGTCGACGAGGATCTCCATCGCGACGATGAGCACGCGGATCGCCTGGCGGTAGCCGTCGACGTCGAAGCGGCCCTCCTCGTCGAGGAACTTCACCAGGTTGATCGAGGCGAGGTTACAGGCCGAGTTGTCGAGGAACATGTACTCCGAGCACGGGTTGGAGGCGTTGATCCGGTCCGTGTTCGGGCAGGTGTGCCAGTCGTTGATCGTGGAGTCGTACTGCACGCCGGGGTCGGCGCACTCCCAGGCGGCCTCGGCCACCTTCCGCCACAGGTCGCGGGCCTTGTGCGTCTCGACCACCTCGCCGGTGGTGCGCATGTAGGTCTTCCACTCGCCGTCGCGCTCGACCGCCTTCATGAACTCGTCGGTGACGCGCACCGAGTTGTTCGAGTTCTGGCCGCTGACGGTGTGGTAGGCCTCGCCGTTGAAGTCGGACTCGTAGCCGGCGGAGATGAGGGCGCGCGCCTTGCGCTCCTCGCGCGACTTCCACTCGATGAAGTCGACGATCTCCGGGTGGTCCATGTCGAGGCAGACCATCTTCGCGGCGCGCCGGGTGGTGCCGCCGCTCTTGGTCGCGCCGGCCGCCCGGTCGAGGACCTCGAGGAAGCTCATCAGGCCGCTCGAGGTGCCGCCGCCGCTCAGCTTCTCCTGCCGGCCGCGGATGTCGCTGAAGTTCGAGCCCGTGCCCGAGCCGTACTTGAAGAGGCGCGCCTCGTTCTTCACGAGGTCGTAGATCGCCATCAGGTCGTCCTCGACGCCCTGGATGAAGCAGGCCGAGCACTGCGGGCGCTCGTAGGCGGTCTTCACCTCGGTGATGGCGTCGGTCTTGGCGTCCCAGGCCCAGTTGCCGCCGCTGCCCTCGATGCCGTACTCGTGCCAGAGGCCGCAGTTGAACCAGACGGGGCTGTTGAAGGCGGCCTTCTGGTTGATGAGGAGGTGGATGAGCTCCTTCTCGAAGATGTCGGCCGCGGCCTCGTCGGCGAAGTAGCCGCCGAACTCCTCGCCGGTGCGGCGGATGGTGTGGGCGACCCGGTGGACGAGCTGCTTGGTGGAGCGCTCCCCCTTCTTCGGGTCGCCGTGCAGGCCGGCCTTGCGGAAGTACTTGGAGACCGCGATGTCGGTCGCGAGCTGGGACCAGCCCGTCGGGACCTCGACGCCCTTCAGCTCGAAGACGATCGAGCCGTCCGAGCCGGTGATGACGCTGTTGCGGAGCTCGAACTCGACGCTCTCGTACGGGTCCTCGCCGGGACGTGTGAACTGGTGATCGATGTGCAGGCCCCCTGCCTGCTGCGTCACCTCGGCGCGCCGGAGCGCTCCGTCCACCGTCTGCTCGCCGTCCATGTTTCGATTTTCTAGCGCCACGTCGTCCTCCCCGCCACGCCTACGCGCGGGAAAACTGCATCGATTTCAGTGATTTGCCTGACCAACCCGCTCTGACCAACCCGCGGATCGCGAAGCCCGCCGCCCGGATCCGCGAGGCGGTCCGGAGCGCGCACCAGTCCAGAGGGACGAAAACCCCCGTTTCGTCCCCAGGAAAGGCCCCCGCTTTCCACAGGATGCCCACACGTTGTGCAGGCGGTTTCCACAAGGGGTGGGGCTGGCCTCGGTGCGACCACCACAACCCCTTGGGGAGCCCTGTGGTTACGCCTACCAGCGGGGGCCGTCAAGCGACCCCGGGGGCGGGCCTGGCAGGTTTCGGTAATGAGCAACGATTCCAGAGGGTTGGGGAAGGGGGTGTTGGGCGCCTCGATTGCGCACTCCGCGTACAGCGAAGTCGTGTCATGCCCGCTACGAACGAGCCATGCACGGCCATGTATGGTCATGTCGTGAACCCTACAAGATGTAGTGGGTGTGCCCCAAAAATTGCGCAAGTATGGGGGGTTGGGTCGATTCGGGGGGTCCCTCGAGGGGGGACGTGCCACGCGCGAGGCGGGCTCGGGGCGGCCGGGTGTCACGGGCGCGCCGCGGCGGTGACGAATTCGCCCGATCTGCGGAGGGTGAGGACGGAATCGTTCGGGAAATCGGGGTGAGAGGGTCTCGAAGGCGACGCATGCGGGGGGTCGGCGCGCGTTCGGGGCGCGGGAGGGGGAGGAGAGAGGCTGCCCGAGGGGTGTGACGGTGCAGGGGTGATCCGGGCCCGGGCGGGCTCTTTCGGGCTCAAGTGCATGGAATCACTCGACAAAGGGTCGGCGGCGCCCCTGCCCGGGGAGGATCGGGGCCGAGACGGTCGGGCGGGGCGGCGGGAGGGGCTCGGGCGGGGGGTGGTGCGCCGAGGCGGCGAAAGCGGCCGAAATTGCCCGGAGCGCCGTTCACTTTGGGACGTCTTCGACGTGTGGGCGCGGCGGGAGGGGGCTCCTGGGGCGCTGGCGGATGCGTCGCACGGGCCGGAAATTTCGTGACGGAGATGACGAGAGCGTTGCGAGGGCGGGCCTGGCGCCACCGGCATGTCACCTGCAGCGCTTCGCAACGCTTCGCCGGCGCGATGGGCTGGGTGGATTCCTGGGAGGAATCCGCGGGGGTCGGGGGCGGCGGCGTCCTTCGGGTCGGGTCCCGCTGGGGCGTCTGCTCGCTCGCGGCTGACGCTCCGCGCCTGGGGGCTCGGGCTCGGCGCTCGAACGGCGAAGCGACCCGATCGAGCGCCGAGCGCGTGGAAACCCGTGACGCAGCGCGTCGGCTTGTGCGAAAACAGGGCCCGCAGGACTCCGGGCGGCGCGCACGCACCGCCCCGACTCGTGGACCCCCGCGCCCCGCTCCCCGGGGCGCCCTTCGTGGAGCCAGACCATGCAACAGCCGCCCATGCAGCCGGGACAGCCCGGCGCCCCCGGTCAGCCCGGTGCCCCCGGTCAGCCCGGGCAGCCCGGCCAGCCGCCCCAGGGGATGCCCCCGCAGCAGCCGGCCGCCCCCCAGGCCGCCCCCGGCGCCGGCGCCCCGCCGACCCCTCAGCACGAGATCACCCACGGCCCCTCCTTCTCGATGCTCCGCGTCGACGTCGCGCCGGGCCAGACGGTGGTCGCCGAGGCCGGCTCGATGGTCGCGCGGAACCAGAACGTCGAGATGGAGGTGAAGATGAACGCCTCCGCCAACGCGGGCTTCTTCGCGAAGCTGAAGGCCTTCTTCATCGCCCTGATCCGCAAGATCGTCGGCGGCGAGACCTTCTTCGTGAACCACTTCTCCTCGCCCCAGGGCGGGAGCGTCTGGATCGCCCCGCAGATGGCCGGCTCCATCTCGCACCGGCGCATGCAGGGCGAGACGCTCACCCTCTCGACGGGCGCCTTCCTCTGCTCCTCGGGCCCGCTCGAGATGAAGCTGAAGTTCGGCGGCTTCAAATCGCTGCTCGCCAAGGAGGGGGCCTTCTTCCTCCAGGTGAGCGGCCACGGCGACCTCTGGTTCAACAGCTACGGCGGCATCCACGCCGTCGACGTCAACGGGCCCTTCATGGTGGACAACGGCCACCTGGTGGGCTTCGAGGGCAACCTCACCTTCAACATCAAGTCCGTCGGCGGGGGCGTGATGGGCTTCGTGGCCTCCGGCGAAGGGCTCGTGTGCGAGTTCAACGGCCAGGGGCGGGTCTACCTCCAGTCGCGGAACCTGAGCTCGCTCGTCGGCTGGCTCACGCCGCTGCTCCCGAGCTGAACGAGGAGGACGCAGAGATGGACATCCAGATCGGTTACCGGCCGGCCCAGGCGCTGGCCCGGGTCATCCTCGACAACGGCGAGCAGATCCGCGCGGAGAGCGGCGCCATGGTCGGCATGAGCACGAACGTCCACATGGAGACCGGCATGACCGGCGGCATGATGGGCGGCCTGAAGCGCATGTTCGGCGGGGAGAGCTTCTTCCAGAACACCTTCACGGCCCAGGGCGGCCAGGGCGAGGTGCTCCTCGCGCACTCGCTCTGCGGGGACATCGTCAACCTCGAGATGTCGCCCCAGGGCTTCTTCATCCAGTCGTCGAGCTACATCGCCTCGAGCCCCTGGGTGAACTGCGAGACGAAGGTCGGCGGCTTCAAGAGCTTCTTCGCCGGCGAGGGCGTCTTCGTGCTCAAGGCGACGGCGCAGCAGCCGGGCCAGGTGCTCGTCGGGGCCTTCGGCGGCATCCAGGAGCTGCACTGCGACGGCGACCTGGTCATCGACACGGGCCACCTGGTCGCCTGGGACGCGACGCTCGAGTACTCGGTGGGCAAGAGCGCGAGCGGCTGGATCGCCAGCTTCCTCAGCGGCGAGGGGCTGGTCTGCCATTTCAAGGGGCAGGGGCGCATCTGGATCCAGACGCGCAACCCCAACGAGTTCGGATCCACGGTCGGGCGGATGCTGCCGCCGAGGGAGCGCTGAGACGATGCAGTACGAGATGCTGGACAAGCCCGACTTCGGGCTGGTGAAGGTGCTCTTCGACCAGCCGGGCGAGCAGCTCCTGGTCGAGAGCTCGGCGATGGTGGCCAAGGACGGCGCCGTCGAGATGAAGACGCAGATGCAGGGCGGCCTGATGGCCGCGGCGAAGCGGAAGATGCTCGGCGGCGAGAGCATCTTCCAGAACACCTTCACGGCGACGGCGCCCGGGCAGCAGCTCTGGGTGGCGCCGGGGCCGGAGGGGGACGTCGTGCCCCTCGAGCTGAACGGCAGCTACGAGGTGATGCTCAACAGCGGGGCCTTCCTGGCGTCGGCGCCGAGCGTGCAGCTCGACACGAAGTGGGGCGGCGCGAAGGGCTTCTTCAGCGGCACGGGCTTCTTCCTGCTCAAGTGCGGCGGCCAGGGCCCGCTCTTCTTCTCGAGCTACGGCGGCATCCACGCGGTGGACGTCGGGCCGAACGGCTACATCTGCGACACGGACCACGTCGTCGCCTTCACCAGCGGGCTCGACTACAACGTGACGAAGGTCGGCGGGCTGAAGTCACTCTTCCTCAGCGGGGAGGGGCTGGTCTGCCGCTTCCACGGGCAGGGGCGGCTGTGGATCTCGACGCGGAGCGCGAACGCGCTGGCGGCGTTCGTGCACCCGTTCCGGCCGGTGAAGAGCAGCAACAACTGAGGATCGGGGCCCGCCCGCGCGCGGCCGCACGCTCGGGGACGGGCGGGCGGCGCGCGGGGTGGCGGGCCGGCAGAGAAAAAGGGCCGAGGATGGCGTTCCCTCTCTTCGCGCGTGGTGAGCTCCGGGCGGGGCTGGCGGTGCTCTTGGTGCTGGTCGCGGCGGCGACGACGCGGGCGCAGCCGCCGGACGCGGAGGGCGCGCCGGACGCCGCGGCGAGCGAGGGCGGCGCGGAAGACGACGCCGAGGGCGGCGCGGAGGGCGCCGAGGCAGGCGACGCCGAGGGCGGCGCGGAGGGCGCCGAGGCAGGCGACGCCGAGGCGGGCGATACCGAGGGCGCCGAGGGCGCGACCGAGGGGCTCGAGGAGACGGCGCCGGCGGAGGCGCCCGAGGAAGAGGGCAGCGCCGAGGAGCAGGCGGAGGCGGCCGAGGCGGCGGCGGACGCGGCGGCCGAGGCGGCGGAGGCGATCGCGGCGGGTGACTCGGCGCGGGCGGCGCAGGCGGCGCAGGCGGCGCGGGAGGCAGCGGACGAAGCGCGGCGGCTCGCGGGCCCGCGGCTCGAGCGACTGGCGCGGCTGGTGGTGACGGGCGGCGTGAACGGCGAGCTGGCCGTGCCTCAGTGTCGGGCGTCGCGCACGCTCACGCCGGCGGACGCCTCGCGCCTCGACACCTGGGCGCTCCATCACCAGTGGCAGGGCACGGACTACGGCTCGCTGCTCATCGACAGCGGCGGCCTGCTCGCGCGGCATGGCGTCGCCCGCTACGCGGCGGAGCACGCGCCCGAGGCGCTGGCGGAGCTCGTCGACCGGCTGGGCTACGCGGCGCTGGCCTTCGGCGAGGCGGACCTCGGCGACCCGCGGGCGCTGGTGCTGGCGCGGGCGCGGGCGCTGCGGGCCCGGGGCGTGCCGCTCCTGGCGACGAACCTCCGCTGCGAGGAGAGCGCGGCCGAGCTCTGCGAGGTGCTGGTGACGGGCGAGGACGGCGTGCCGCTCCACCGGCACGGCGACGAGACGCTGGCCGTGCTGAGCTACCTCGAGCCGGCGGCGGCGCAGCGGGTCGGCCCGGACCGCATGGAGGGGCTCCGCATCGAGCCGCTCGGGGCGAGCATCGGCCACGGCGTGCGCGCGGCGCGGGAGGCCGGGGCGACGGTGGTGATCGCGATCATCGACGCGGGCTACGGGGCCGGCGCGGTGGCGGCGGCGGTGAACGCGATGGAGGGGCTGAGCGCCGCGGAGAAGCCCGACCTGGTGATCTCCACGGAGGCGGGCTCGCAGCTGCTCTTCGCGCGGCCGGTCGACTTCCGGCCGGCCTTCGTGGCGGCGCCGACGCGGAGCGCGGCCACGGTGCGCGTGCGGCGGAACCTCGAGAACCAGCGCCTCGACATCCTCGCCCAGCCCGCCGAGCCGGCAGACCCGGCGCCGCCCTTCCAGTCCTTCGTGGGGCGCGTGGGGCGGAGCTACTGCGAGGCCCTCGGCGCGCCGCTCCCGGGCGGGCGGGTCGACGCGGAGGACGAGGAGCTCGGCGCGCTGGACGCCTCGGGGATGGTGGACCTGGTCGCCGGGACGATGCGCGAGGCGACGCAGACGGATGTGGCGCTGCTGAACGAGAGCGCCATCGACTCGCGCTGGGAGATGGCCCGCGAGGGGGAGCTGACGGCGAGCGACGTGAACGTCGCCGTGCAGTACGACGAGCCGCTGATGGTGGCGGAGGTGAGCGCCTACTGGCTGCGGTCGCTCGCCCGCGCGAACCCGGACGGGCTGCGCACGCTCGGCCTGACGATCACGGACCCCTACGGGCTCTACGAGAAAGTGCGCGTGAACGGGCGCCTGCTCGACCTGAACGCGATGTACCGGGTGGTGACGATCCGCTTCCTCGCGGAGGGGGGCGATGAGTCGCTGGTGCCGGAGGCGGAGTGGGAGCCGGCGAACGGGCGGCGGCTCCGCGAGGTGCTGATGGACCACCTGAGCGCGGCGCGGGAGGAGGACCCGCGGGCGGCGCTGGTGGACCCCTACGACCGGCTCGAGTGGACGCTGAACGTGAACTCGGACGTGACCTTCAGCGGGTCGGCGGTGCGGGACTCGGGGGCGTACCAGGAGGGCCCGCTGGTCAACCAGAACCAGACGCAGTTCGGGCTGAACACGTCGATCGGGCTGAACGCGCTCTCGAGCCGGGCGGCCTGGGAGAACCTGCTGACGGCGACCTATACGCTGGCGTCGACGGCGACGACGGATGGGTTCGACGAGGGTGCGGATCAGATCGTCTACCGGACGACGGGCAACTACCGCGGCTTCCGGCGGGACCTGGACGAGCTCTACGTGCCGGACCTGGTGGCGGAGGGGCTCCTGCGGACGGAGTTCTCGCGGGCGGAGCTGCCGGAGGACGCGCCCGAGGACGCGGAGCGACCGCCGCACTTCCTGAACCTGCGTTTCACGGCGGGTGTGCAGTGGCGGCTGCACCTGAAGGTGAAGCTGAAGCTGCTGGCGGGCTTCGACGTGCTGGCGGCGGCGGACTCGGACAACCGGAGCGTGGAGCCGGGCGTGGGCGCGCAGATCAACATCGACCCGTGGCTGCTCATGAAGGAGGGGCTGCGGAAGCTGACGCTCGGGCTGACGATGGACTACTTCGTGAGCGGGCTCGGGGACCGGAACCGGCACCTCTTGCAGGGGCTCTTCGACCTGGAGCTGAAGCTGAACCGGTTCTTCGCGCTGACGCTGAACGTGACGCTCTACGGGCTGCAGGAAGAGGAGCAGGACTTCAGCTTCGCGACGCAGACGACGGCGGGGCTGCGGATCACGTACACGGGGCGGCGGGTGATGCGCTGAGGGGCGCGGCGGGGGCGGGTGATGCGCTGAGGGGCGGCGGGGGGCCGCGGGTGATGCGCTGAAGGGCGCGACGGGGGAGCCGCGGATGATGCGCTGAAGGGCGCGACGGGGCGGGTGATGCGCTGAGGGGCGCGAAGGGGGGCCGCGGGTGGCGGGGGCACCGATGGCCCCCGGGAGCGGCGGGGGCCGGAGGAAACGCCCGAGGGGGGTGGTGAAGCGCGGTGGGGGCGAGCGGGGCGAATGCGACACAACCGCCGCGGCCGCCGCCCGAGCCGATCGATCTTCTCCTCGTCCTCCACCTCTCCTCCCCACCGCCCGCGCTTCGTCGGGGGGTGGGCCGGGCCTCCCCGTGCTTCAGGGGTTATCGAGCGGGGCCGGTTGGCGGTTTCGTCTGGTAATGGGCCCCTCGTGTGCCAGGCGACGCCCGAACCGCGCCCCCGTCGGCGCCCACCTGACGTTCCGTGCGCCCATCGCCCTCCCCCTTTGCGCGAGCCTCGTTCGCGCGTAGCCTGCGACACTTTCGCGCGCCCCCTTCCGGGGGAGCGCTCCGAACGCTAGCTTCGCGCCATGAACCGCCCCCGCCTGGTCCCCGCCCTCGTCGCCCTGCTCGCCCTCGCCGGCTGCGACGGCGCCGTCAACGAGACCCACTCGGGCACCCTCACGGAAGACGACGAGAAGCGCCCCGAGGACGACAGCTACTTCGACACCTACACCTTCCGCACGCAGGAGGGGTACGCGCTGAACGTCGAGATGTCGTCCACGGACTTCGACACCTACCTGATGGTCGTCGGCCCCTCCGGGCAGGAGATCGGGCAGAACGACGACATCGTCCCGGGCCAGAACACCAACTCGCGGGTCACGGGCGAAGCCCCCGAGTCGGGCACCTACACGGTCTTCGCCAACTCCTACGAGGCGGGCCAGACCGGCGCCTACCAGCTCTCCATCCAGGCCACGGAGCCGGGCGCGGCCCCGGCCGAAGCGCCCGCCGAAGCCCCGGCCGAGGGCTCCGGCGAGACCCCCTCCGAGTGAGCCGCTCCGGGCCTTTCCCGGCCGGATGCTCGCGCACCTTTCCGCTCTTGATAGAATGACCCCGGTGATCCCTCGCTCCCTCCGCTCCGGCCTCGTGGCGCTGCTCCTCGCGAGCGCGACGTCGGCGAGCGCCCAGGACGCGGCGGAGCGGGCCGCCGCCGAGCAGTCGGACGTGCGGGCCACGGGCGACCAGGTGGCGAACCGGCGCACGGCCGCGCAGGCCTACGACCGGGCGGCGAACTACTTCATGGGCGGCCAGTTCGATCGGGCCGGCCAGTGGTTCATGACGGCCTACCGGCTCGCGCCGGCCCGGGCGGCGCTCGTGCAGGCGGTGCGCTCCTACCAGCGCGCGGGGGAGCTCGCCCGCGCCGGCACGCTGGCCATCCTGCTCGCGGAGCAGTACCCGAACGACGCGCCGGCGGTGCAGCTGGCGAACGAGGTGATGGTCGAGGCCTCGCGCCGGGCCGTGCTGGTCACCGTCGAGTGCGACGGCTGCGAGGTCGAGGCGGACGGGCGGCTGCTCGCGACGCAGGCCGCCTACCTCGGCCCGGACGAGGCGCACGCGATCGTCGCCTACTTCGGTAACGCGCGGGTCGAGCGCGAGGCGCGCGGGGAGAGCGGCGCGCAGGTGCTGCTCGAGATCGAGACGCCCGAGGGCGCCGAGGTCGCGCCGGACGAGAGCGAGGCCCAGGCGCGGGCGACGGCGCGGCGGCGGCGCGAAGAAGAGGAGGACGAGGGCGGCATCCAGGTGCTCGGCCCGGGCCTCTTCTGGACGAGCGCGGCGGCGACCGTGGGGCTCGGCGCGCTGACGCTCTGGTCGGGCCTGGACACGCTCTCGGGCGTGGACGCCTACGAGGCGACCCCGACGCTCGAGCGGCTGCAGAACGGGCAGGACAAGGAGCGCCGGACGAACCTGCTGATCGGCTTCACGGCGGCCTTCGCGGCGACGACGGCGGTGCTGGCGATCTTCACGGACTTCGCCGGGGACGACGAGGACGAGGACGACGACGCGGGGACGCGGGCGGCGATCGTGCCGACGCGGGACGGCGCCGTCGTGATGGTGGAGGGGCAGCTGTGACGACCGGGAGCGGGACGGGGCCGACGGGCTCCATGGCCGCCGTGAGCCCGGTGCTACCCGGGCAGGCGAAGGGGCCGGCGAGCCAGCGGCTCGGGCGCTACCAGCTGCTCGCGAAGCTGGCCTCGGGCGGCATGGCGACGGTGTACGTGGGGCGCGTGGGGCAGGTCGCGGGCTTCGAGCAGCGCGTGGCGATCAAGCTGCTCCACCCGCACCTCTCCGAGGACCCGCAGATCCGCGACATGTTCCTCGACGAGGCGCGCGTGGCGGCGCGGATCCGGCACGCGAACGTGGTCCCCGTGACCGACGTCGGGCAGGACCCGGTGCAGGGCACGTTCCTGGTGATGGATTACATCGAGGGGTGTGATCTGTCGCGGATCATCCGGGCGGCGCGGAAGCGGAAGGCGCGGCTCTCGCCGAAGCTCGCGGCACGCATCGCGGCGGATCTGCTCGCCGGGCTGCAGGCGGCGCACGAGCTCCGCGACCGGGAGGGCAAGAACCTCGGCGTCGTGCACCGGGACATCTCCCCGCACAACGTGCTCGTCGGGCTCGACGGCATCGCGCGGGTGACCGACTTCGGCATCGCGAAGGCCGAGGGGCGCATCTCGTCGACGAAGACGGGGCAGCTCAAGGGCAAGCTCGCCTACATGCCGCCCGAGCGGCTCGGGAAGAAGGGCGCGCGCATCGACGACCTGCGCGGGGATCTCTTCGCGTCGGCGATCGTGCTCTGGGAGTCGCTGACCGGGCGGCGCCTCTTCAAGGGCGAGGACGACCTCGACACCGTCCGGAAGGTGCTGAACGACGAGATCCCGACGCCGAGCTCGGTGCGGCCGGAGCTGGCGCCGCTCGACGAGGTCGTGATGAAGGGGCTCGCGCGGGATCCGGACGAGCGCTACCAGACGGCGCGCGAGTTCCTGCGGGCGCTCGAGGACGCGGCGGAGGCGGGGCTCGGCGGGCTGGCGACGCGGGACGAGGTCACGGCGCTGATGGACGCGCTCGTGGGCGACGCGATCCGGCGGCAGCGGGCGTCGCTCGAGGCGGCGGTGAAGGCGTCCGAGGCCGCGGCGGAGAGCGCGCCGGGGCCGACGGGGGCGCTCTCGCCGGGGCCGGTGGCGCCGCACGGGACCGACCCGACGGGGACGGGGACCGGCTCGCGGACGCGGACGACGGCCGAGCTGCCGGTGCAGGAGACGGGCGGCGGGCCGTGGAAGGTGCTGGCGATCGCGCTCCTGGTGCCGCTGACGGCGGGGCTGACCTACTTCGTGGGCGCGAAGATGAGCGGCGCGGAGGAGCAGCCGGCGCCGGTGGTGGGCTCGCCGCCGACGATCACGACCGTCGAGGAACCGGTGATCGAGGAGGTCCGAGAGGACGAGGGCGCGGCGATCGGTGCGCAGGCCGACGCGGTGGAGGCCGAGGGCGCGGAAGCCGAGGGCGCGGAAGCCGAGAGCGCGGAAGCCGAGGGCACGGAAGCCGAGGGCGCCGACGGAGCGGAGCTCGCCGAAGGCGAGGGCGCGGGGGCCGAGGAGGGCGCCGAGCGGGCGGCGGCCGAGGCCGAGAGCGACGACGAGGCGCGACGGCGCGCGGAGCGACGGCGCGCCCGGCGGCGGGCGACCATGGCCGCCACGATGGCCGAGCCCACGCCTGCGCCGACGCCGACGCCGATGGTCGCGGTGCCCCCGCAGATGGACGAGGAGTCCGTGCTGGAGAACCCGTATGCGCAGTGAGCACCGCGCCGCGCTGGCGCTCCTGCTCGGCTGCGCGGTGTCCGGGTGCTCGGTGTACGATGCCTCCCTGCTCGACGCGGGCCCGCGCCGGGACGCCGGGCGCGTCGACGCCGGCGAAGAGGTCGATGCGGGCGAGGCGATGGACGCCGGCGAGCCCGAGGACGCGGGCGAGGCGATGGACGCCGGCGAGCCCGAGGACGCCGGGCCGGGCGTCGACTCGGGTCCGCCCGACGGCGGCCCGGACTGCCCCCTCTTCCGCGCGCCCTCGCGGCCGGCCGGCATGGCGGGCGGAGACACGACGGTGGTCGTCGGGCTGCGCGACCCGGTGTTCAACCAGAACGACGGGCGCTGGGAGACCATGGCCTACGACCTCGACGGCTACTGCACGGACGAGGTGAGCGACGTGACCGAGTGCGTGGCGCCGGAGGGCGGCGCGACGCAGGTCGACGGGATGGGCGGCGTCGACAACGTGGTCGGCTCGCAGATCTTCCGCATCCTGGTGAACTTCGACCCGACCTTCGAGGCGGAGGCGGCGGCGCGCATGGTGGGCGGCCGGAGCATCGTGGTGCGCATCGACGGCTGGAACCGCATGGACGACGACTCGCGCGTGGACGTGCGGATCGCGCAGGCGGTCGGGCTCGAGCGCATGGACGGGATGACGACGCCGCAGTGGGACGGCGAGGACGAGTTCCAGCTCTCGCCCGGGAGCTTCCGCGACGGCAACATCGACGCGCCGCTGATCCGCGACGACAACGCCTACGTCGCGGGGGGCCGGCTGGTGATGCGCATCCCGGACCGGCAGGCGATGACGCTGCCCTGGTCGGACGGCGAGCCCTTCGACCTGCTGCTGACGGACGCGCTCCTGACCGGCGACCTGGTCGAGGACGGGGGCGGGCGCTACCGGCTCGAGCGGGCGTGGATCACGGGGCGCTACGCGCTGATCGACTTCCTGCCGGTGCTGAGCGAGGTGGGGATCTGCCCCGGGGAGATCATTCGCGGGATCGTCGAGGTGGAGGTGCGCGAGGACCTGGACGTGCGCTCGACGCCCGGCTCGGGCGGACCCGGCGTGGAGTGCGACGCCATGAGCCTGGGCATGCAGTTCACGGGCTACCCGGCGCGCTGGGGTGACCTCGGCACGGACCCGCCGACGCCGCCGGACCCCTGTCCGTAGTCGATTGTCGCTTCGCGACTGGCGCTGCGCGCCCTACCGCGCGGCCGTGGGCCGCTTGGCGCCGCGTGGCCGCGGCGTCACACGGCGCGGTTCTATGTCGGAACGGCGGGGCGGCTCCGTGGGGCCGGGCTACGGGGCGGAGGTGGGGGCGCTCCCCCCGCCGGTGTGGGGCGGCGACGGGCTGGCGGGCGCTTCGTGTCGGGGTGGACGGTCGCGTTTTGAGCCGCGTCCCGGTGGCGCTTCGTGGAGAGGCGGCGAGTGTCGGGGCGGCGGGCGCGCGCCCTACCGCGCGGCCGTGGCGGTGTCCGCTCGCTTCGCTCGCTAATTTTGGCCGCTTCGCGGCCCTACCGCGCGGCCGTGGGCCGCTTGGCGCCGCGTGGCCGCGGCGTCACACGGCGCGGTTCTTCGTTGCGGCGGGGGGGCGGCTCCGTGGGGCCGGGCTACGGGGCGGAGATGGGGGCGCTCCTCTGGCCGGTGCGGGGCGGCGACGGGCTGGCGGGCGCTTCGTGTCGGGGTGGACGGTCGCGTTTTGAGCCGCGTCCGCTGGCGCTTCGTGGAGAGGCGGCGAGCGTCGCGGCGGCCGGAAGGCGCGGCTTCGTGGGAGCCGGTTCTTCGACGCGTCCCCCAACCGGAACGGGATGGCGACGGGCCCGCGGGCGCTTCGTGTCACGGCGGGGTCGCGTCTCGAACGTCCCCGTGGCGTTTCGCGGTGTGGCAGCGAGCCTCCGGGGGCCGCGTCCCGGTGGCGCTTCCCGGCGTAGCAGCGAGCCTCCGGGGGGCGGTGGGGCGCGGCTTCGTGGGAGCCGGTTCTTCGACGCGGCGGCGACGGGCTGGTGGGCGCTTCGTGTCGGGGTGGACGGTCGCGTTTGGAGACGCGTCCGCTGGCGCCGGCGGGGGGGAGTCGTGGCTGGCCTCGGAATAGGTGCGGCCGCGGGCTCGGCACCATTGCCGAGGCCCGCGGCCGCTGTGCGTGGAACGTGGTCGAGAGAGAGAAAAGAGACGGCGGAGTGACCAAACCCCGCCGAATCGTCAGGCCAGGTCGGCCTGGTCGTCTTGGAGGCTCATGAGCGGCGCAGTCGGCGCGGCCCCGTCGTCCTCCTCGAGGTCGACGTCGCGCATGCCGTTCATGAACCAGCAGCCCTCCGGCGGCTCCTCGTCGATGCTTCCGTCGCAGTCGTTGTCGAGGCCGTCGAAGCAGTCCTCCATCATGTCGGGGTGCACGTAGGCGCGGGTGTCGTCGCAGTCCTCGGGCACCGCGAAGCCGTCGCCGTCCGCGTCGGGCGGGCAGAAGACGAGCGCCTCGGGGCTCCCGTCCGTGCCGTCGCAGTCCTGGTCGAGCCCGTCGGGGCAGGTCGGGTCCTCGGCCCCCGGGTGCACGAGCGGGTCCCGGTCGTCGCAGTCCACGTCCACCCCGTAGCCGTCGCCGTCCTGGTCGGGCACGGGGTTGCAGACGACGGCCGGGTCGCCGTCGATCCCGTCGCAGTCCTGGTCGATCCCATCGGGGCAGACGTCCTCCGGCGCGCCCGGGTAGACGTCCGGGTTCGAGTCGTCGCAGTCGAGCTCCTCCGGCGGCAACCACCCCTCGGCCGCGTAGCCGTCCCCGTCCTCGTCGATCCACGGGAAGCAGTTGGTGCACATCTCGATGACGCCGTCGCAGTTGCGATCGACCTCCTCGCAGCAGTCCTCCGGCGCGCCCGGGTAGATGGTCGGGTCGCCGTCGTTGCAGTCGAGCCCCTCCTCGTACCCATCGCCGTCGCGGTCGACGGGGAAGTCGTTGCAGATCAGCCCGACCTCTCCGTCCACGCCGTCGCAGTCCTGATCGATCCCGTCGGGGCAGTCCGGATCGAGCGCGCCCGGATGGACCGTCGGGTCCATGTCGTTGCAGTCGTCCTCCTGCGTGTACCCGTCGCCGTCCAGGTCCGGGAGGTTCACGTGGCTCTGCCCGCAGCCGGCCACGCCGAGCATCAGCGCGAGCGCCGTCCCCATGGAGGCGCCGCCCACGCGCGCGCCCGCCGCCTTCAAGACCATCCAAGCCGTTCGAAGCGCCAGCATCACGCCATCTCCTCGCCGTCGTCCGGGACGTCGGCCATTCCGTTGCAGATCACATCCGGGTCGCCATCGACCCCATCGCAGTCCTGGTCCACGCCGTCGGCGCAGATGTCCTCGTCGACCCCGGGGTTCACGTTCGGGTCCGTGTCGTCGCAGTCGACGGGCGTCTCGAAGCCGTCCCCGTCCGCGTCCTCCGGGAAGAAGTTGCAGGAGATGTCCGGGTCGCCGTCGATCCCGTCGCAGTCCTGGTCGAGCCCGTCGCAGATGTCCTCGGCGCCCGGGTGGATGGACGGGTCCGTGTCGTCGCAGTCGGCGCCGATCACGTAGCCGTCCCCGTCCGAGTCGGGCGCCGGGTTCACGACCGCGCAGGCGTCGGGCGTCTCCTCGAAGCCGTCGCAGTTCACGTCGACGCCGTCCCCGCACTCGTCGAAGGCGCCCGGATGCACGGTCGGGTCGAGGTCGTCGCAGTCGCCCTCGTCGATCGTGTAGCCGTCGCCGTCCTCGTCCGTCATGGGCAGGACCGGGCAGGCCGGGTCGCCGGCCATGGCGTCCACGCCGTCGCAGTCCTGGTCGAGCCCGTCGCCGCAGATCTCGGGCGCGCCCGGGTGGATGCTCGCGTCCCAGTCGTTGCAGTCCGTGCTCGCGTCGTAGCCGTCGCCGTCCTCGTCCGAGGGGAAGGGGTTGCAGGCGCAGAGCACGGGCTCGCCGTCGCAGTCGTAGTCGATGCCCGTGACCTCGTCGCAGCAGTCCGGGAAGGTGCCGATCTCGGGGGCGCCCGGGTAGATCTCCGGATCCGAGTCGTTGCAGTCCACGTCGGCCGGGTAGCCATCGCCGTCCGCGTCGGGGATCGGGTTCACCGAGACGTAGCTGTCCGAGCAGCCGGCGCCCGCGCCCAGGCCGACCATCAGCGCGAGGGCCGTGCCGACGGAAGCCATGCTCACCCGGCGCCCGACGGCCGCGCAGCCGGCCTTCGCCACGAGCAGCGCCGTCTGCAGCGCCGCGCCCATGCCGTTCCAGCGCATCCTCACGCCGCCTCCTCTGCGCCGCCGACGACGCGCTTCCAGATCGCCGTCGCCTCGAGCCCGGCCCGATCGAAGCCGGGGAGGATGGTCCCGTGCATCGCCGCGTCGAAGGCCTCTCGCCGCTCCTCCGGCGCCATGCTCCCGAAGGGCGAGTAGACGTGCGGCTTCTTCTTCGGCGCCTGCATCGGCGCGAGTGACTTCGCCACGCTCGGCAAGAGGCGCGCGAGGTAGGCCCGGGCCCACTTCGCGTCCTCGCCCTCGAGGGGCATGGACTCGAGCCACCACCAGCCGAAGCGCGAGTGGAAGCTCTCGTCGGCGAGCATGCGCGTGAGCACCGCGTGGGTCGTCGCGTCGCTCGCGTGGGCGCGGACGCCCTTGATCATGTGCACGCTGATGGTCTCGCCGACGCAGAGGCTACCGAGGACGGTCGCGAGGATGCGGCGCTTCAGCGGGAGCTTCTTGTTCGAGCGGACCCAGCGCGGCTCGGGGGCGCGGTCGTCCCAGCCGCCGAGGGCCTTCACGACGCGGTCGCAGAGGTCCACGTGGAGGGCCTCGTCGCGGACGACCCGGGTGAGCGAGCCGATGACGTCGATGGGCGCGCCGGCCTCGCAGAGCTCGCCGAGGAGCTCGGTGAAGGCGAGGAGCGAGCGCTGCTCGTCGAGGGCGCGGAGCTCGAAGCTGCGGCGGCCGCGATCGCGGACCTTCGCGTCCTCGACCTCGGCGCCGAGGGCCGCCCAGTCGAAGGCGTCGACCTCGGTGAAGCGCGCGTGGGTGGTGGCGAAGGGCCCCCGAGCGAGGGGCTCGTGCCGGGGCGCGTGATCGATGTGTGCCATGGTCGTCTCTCCCATCCGTTCCGGGCGGAGACCAAAGCAGCCGCCGTGCCACGAAATAAGTCCAATGATTCCAAGACGCACATCCTGCCCGGCGACCTCGAGGATCACGATTTGGCACATGCCATGGCGCACAGTCGCACAACGCGAAGCCGCGATGTGCCGGCGTTCACCGCGAGCGCGGGACCTCCGGGGAGCGCCGACGCGCGGCCGCCGTGGCCTCCGCCTCGGGCCCGGCGCCGCGCCTTCGAAGGCCGCCGGGAAAGCCCCTCCCTGCCTTGACCGCGCGCGAGGGCCGAGGGGATCGTCCGTCCATGCGGACCACGCTCGCGCTGCTCCTCATCGTCGCCTCCAGCTCCTTCGCCCACGCCCAGGCGAGCGCCACCGACGAGCTGCAGGCCCGGCACTCCCGCGCCGACCGACGCGCCGTGGAGGCCTTCCGGGTCGGCACCTACTTCGTGCTCGGGGCCGGGGGCGAGGGCGACCTCGACTCGGAGGTCCCGGCGCTCGGCGGCGAGGGGGATCTGGACGCGACCGTCGGCTTCGGCCTCCGCGCCGAGATGCCTGTCATGGACTACCTCTCGATCGGTGGCCTCTTCGAGTTCGTCGGCTACCAGTTCGACGACACGAGCGCCGACCGGAACCTCGCGATCGACATGAGCTTCTGGATCAAGGGGCGCTACGTCATCGAGCTCACGCGCGACCTCGACCTCGAGGTCTACCTGGGCCTGCCCTTCGGCTTCACGGGCTACTTCCCGGACGGCGACGCCTTCGACAACTCCTTCGGCTTCAACACGGGCCTGCTCGGCGGCGGGCAGCTCATCCTCGGGCGCTTCGCCGTGTTCACGGAGATGGGCTGGCGGCACCGGCACACCTACTGGGACGAGGAGAACGGCGCCGCGAGCATCGACTTCGACCTGGCCCACAACCAGTTCGCGTTCCACCTGGGCGCGATGCTGCTGCTCTGAGACGCGGGGCGTCGGGGGAGCGAGCGGGGATGCAGCGGGCCGGGATGCAGGAGCGAAGGGGGGCCGGAATGGAGCGAGGGTCGATGAGCCGGATCTGGACGAAGGGGGCGCTCGCGGCCGTCCTGGCGGCGGCGAGCCTGCCGGGCGCCGCGCGGGCGCAGGACGACGGCTACACCTTCGCGGACGCCGAGGCCTCCGTGCCCGACGATCCGGTCGCCGCGCTCGACAGCGACACGGCGGCGCTCCCGACGCGCTTCGTGGCGCGGCCGCTGACGCTGCCCCGCTTCTGGATCCGCGGCGACGGCATGGCGCTGATCTACCGCGTCCCCGACATCCCCTTCGACGACGACGGCAACATCGGCTCGGTCTTCCAGCTCGGCGGCGCCTTCGGCATCACCGACGACCTCGAGGTGGGGATCTCGAACGAGCGGCTCGGCGCGACGCGGGCGTGGCCCATCTCGCGTTTTGGGCCGAACCTCGGCGAGGGCGTCTTCCCGCTGATCTTCACGCCGGACTTCGACTACGGCGACCTGCCCGTCTACGGGCGTTTCCGCTTCTTCTCGAGTGAGAGCTTCGAGGTGGCGGCGGACGCGGTGCTGGTGATCCCGACGAACACGGACTTCCAGATGCGCTTCGGGCTGCCGGTGCGGCTGCGGGCCGGGGGCCTCTTCGCGCTCGACACCGGCGTGCAGTTCGAGCTGCTCTTCGCCGAGCTGACGCCGGACGACGACTTCTACACGCGTATGGAGATCCCGCTGCGGGCGACGATCAACCCGGTCGACGCGCTGGCCATCGGGCTGCACACGGGCTTCCGCGTCGTCGACTTCGACGGGGACCTCGTCTTCTTGCCGCTCGGCTTCGAGGCCGCCTTCTCGATGCCCTTCAGCGACACGGTGCTGGTGGACTTCGTGGGCGCGCTCGAGTTCCCGTACCTCTTCGCGCTCGGGGACGAGAACGACAAGTTCCGCTCGGAGCGCTGGCTGATGACCTTCGGCGCCCGCTTCCACCTGGGGCTCTGAGGGAAGGCGAAGCCGCCGCCTCACCCGGTGCCCTTTCCCCGCGCCAGCAGCTGCGGCGCGTAGAGCCCGAGCGCCAGGAGCAGCGCGCCTCCCGTCACCGCGCCGGCGGCGATGAGCGCCGGACGCACGAGGTCGACGCCCGGCAGCCCGCCGAGGGCGACGCCGAGCCAGAGGAGCGCCGCCGCGAGGTTCAGCCCCGTGAGCACCGTCTCGGCGAAGCGGAGGAGCGCCACCCGCCGCGAGGCCGGGCCCTCGCCGCGCACCACCGCGCGCGCCACCAGGAGCATCAGCGCGGTGTTGAAGGCGACGAGCGCGAGGGTCCACCAGAGGCGCTGCGGCGAGCCGTAGCCGGCGCTGCCGAGCCCCGCCCAGTGGAGGGGCATGATGCTCGGGAGCAGCGGCTGCACCGCGCGGAAGGTGATGGCCGCCAGCGCGACGGTCGCCGCGTTGAAGACGTGCGCCGGAGCGCCGAGGACCGCCGGGAAGCGCAGGGGCGGGAGCAGGTCGTGGCGCCGCGCGGCGCGGCGGGCGCCGACGCCGAGGACGAGCGGCGGGAGCAGGGCGCCGAGGGCGGCGAAGAGGAAGACCCGGGCCGGCCGGTCGAGCCAGAGCACGAGGCCGGCCGCGCCGAGGGCGGCGCCGGCGGCGACCGTGCGGAGGGCGCTCCGCCAGGCGCGGTCGCGGGCGTCGAGGGGGCCGTCGAAGGGGAGCCCGAAGAAGCGGCCGCGGCGGCAGGCGACGAAGTCGACGACGAGGGCGATGGCGACGAGGAGGAGCGCGAGGGCGACGCGGGTGGGGGTGTCGGGCATGGGCGTCGGGCTGCCGCGAGGATGACGGCCCGAGCGCCGGCCGCAAGCGCCAGCGCGGCGCCGGGCCTGGCGCCGCAGCCGACGCGCGGTTCGAGCGAGGCGGGCGACGGAACGAGGCGGGCGACGGAATGACGAAGGGCGGAGCCGAAGCCCCGCCCTCGCGCCGTCGTGACGTGTCCGCTCAGCCGTCGCTGCTCGGGTTCATCATCTCCCGCACGGACTGCATCTCGTTGCGGATCTCCTCGCTGTTGCACTCCTGCATGTGCTGCATCGCGTAGGACGGCACCATGCACTGCTGAGCCTGCTCGGAGAGGTTGCCGCAGGCCTCCATGAACTGCTCCTGCGAGGGCATCTCGCCCTCCGGCTCGCCCGCGCCGTTCTTGGTCATCGCGGCGATCATCGCCTGCATGCCGTTCCAGGACTGCTCGCAGGGCGTGCTGCCCTCGGCGTTCTGCGCGGCCTGGAGCGCCTCGCCGAGCGCGGCGAGCCCCTTCTGGGCCGCCTCGGCGCCCTCGTTGCCCGTGGCCGCGGCGGCCTCGGCGGCCTCGTCGGCGGCCTCGTCGGTCTCCTCGGCGGCCTCGTCCATCGCCTCGTTCAGGGCGTTGGCGAGCTCCCCGGCGGCCTCTTCGGCCTCGGCCTGGGCCTCTTCTTCGTTGCCACCGCAGCCGACGAGCGAAGCGCTGAGGGCGAGGGCGCACATCCAATGGGTCCACTTCATGGGTCGATTCCTCCCGGGTGCTCCCGGCGCCAGGCTCGGCGCGCTCGCTCGCGCGGCCGACCGGCGCCTCCCGGGCACCCTTCTGCATTGCGGCGCACCGATACCACGAGGTGTGAGAGCGCGAAAGGAGCCGGGCTCACGGCGCCGCCCGGGTCCTGAGACGCCCTGACGCCCGAGCCCGGAGGGATCGTGGGCTTGGTAGGCTGCCGGCGTGATGCGCCTCACGCTGCTCTCGCTCTGCCTCGCGCTCGCCTGCTCGCCCGGCTCCACCGGGCCCACCCGGGACGCCGGAGGGGGAGGGGGCGGCGGGGACGACGCCGGGAGCTCCGGGGACGACGGGGGCACGACCGCGCCGCGGGACGTCGGCCCCCGACCGGACACGGGCAGCGTGCTCCCGCCGGCCTGCGGCGATCTGACGGCGGTGCTGCGCGACTTCCGGGCGGACCACCCGGACTTCGAGAGCTACCTCGGGTCCGGCGCGCGCGAGGGGCTCGTGGAGACGATGCTCGGTGCGGACGGCAAGCCGGTCTACGCGCCGGATGGGCCGACCGAGGTCACGAGCGGCCCCGAGTTCTTCGACCAGTGGTACCGGGACACGGACGGCGTGAACATGCGCTTCGAGGTGCCGCTGGCGCTGACGGAGACCTCGCCGGGGACCTTCGTCTTCGACGACTCGGCGTTCTTCCCGCTCGACGGCATGGGCTGGCCGGGCGAGGAGACGATGGGGCACAACTTCCACTTCACGACCGAGATCCGCGCGACGTTCCAGTACCGGGGCGGGGAGCGCTTCACGTTCCGCGGGGACGACGACGTGTGGGTCTTCGTGAACGGGCGGCTGGCGCTCGACCTGGGTGGGGTGCACGGGGCGATCGAGGGGACGATCGACTTCGACGCGCTGGCCGGGGAGCTGGGGATCGAGGCGGGGCGGCGCTACTCGCTCGACATCTTCCACGCGGAGCGGCACACGACCGAGTCGAACTTCCGGATCGAGACGTCGATCGACTGCTTCATCCTGGAGTGAGGGAGGGCGAGCGCCTCGATCGGGCTCGGCTTCCCGTGGCCCCGGCGGTGAATGGGGTCGGGTGGGGGCGCGTCCCTACCTCGGTCCCGCTCGTCGGTCGGCGGGCAGGGGCAGCGGCACGGACACGGGCACGGGTTCTCGTCGAGCTGACGCTCGGCGAGAGGTGTGGCAGGCTCTTGCCCGCTCACGGGGACGAGTGGACGAACGGGGCATGAAAGCGACGCTGGTCATCCCGACCTACAACCGGGCGCGGCGGCTCGAGGCGCTCCTCGAGTGCGTGGCCCGGCAAGAGGGCGGCGCGCTCGAGCGGGTGGTGGTCTGCGACGACGGCAGCCCAGACGACACGCGCGAGGTGGCCGAGGCCTTCCGGGACCGGCTGCCGCTGGTCTACGCCTGGCAGGAGGATCGGGGGTTCCGGGCCGGCCAGGCGCGGAACATGGGCATCGAGCACGCGGTCGGCGAGGTGGTGATCTTCGTCGACGACGACGTGCTGGTGCGACCGGACTTCGTGCAGGCCCACGTGGAAGCGCACGCGCGGCTCGAGACCGAGCGGAGCGTCGTGCTCGGCTTCCGGCACCGGGCGCCGCACTTCGAGGCGGTGGTGCCGACCTGGGAGCAGATCGTCGCCGGGGAGCGGGACGATCGGGTGGGCGACCTGCGCGGCGCCGAGGTGCACGAGCACCCGAAGCCGTGGATCTTCGTCTACAGCTGCAACTTCAGCGTGCGCCTGGGCGGGCCCGAGCTCCGCTTCGACGAAGGCTTCCACGGCTGGGGCATGGAGGACACGGAGCTCGGCTATCGCCTGCACGAGGCGGGCTACGCGATCGTGGCCGAGCCGCAGGCGCGCGTGCTCCACATCGAGGACCCGGCGCCGCGGGACCCGTTCCGCTGCGAGGAGCGGGCGCTGCCGCCGACCTACTGCAGCTACGTGCGCAACGCCGTGTACTTCATGGACAAGTACCCGGACGACCGCGACCTCGCCGACTGGGTGCGCGGCGACATCCGCTGGTACGTGCTCGACGACCGCGGCCGGTGGGTGAAGAACGGCCACGAGAACGACGTGGACTTCGTGATCGAGACCTGCCGCGCCCAGCGCCGGGACGACGCCGCGCAGTAGCGAGCCGCTCGCCCCCGTGTCGTCGTCGCGGGCGAGGCACGGGCACGGACCGTTGCCCCCCTCGGTCTCCCCTCAATCCCCCGCGTAGCGCGCCTGCGGACGGAAGCGCAGCGGCGGCTCGCGGCGCTCCTCGGCGACGTGCGCGCACCATCCCCCGAGGCGCGCGAGCGCGAAGATCGCCTCGCCGGCCTCGGGCTCCATGCCGGCGAGCCAGGTGAGCGCGCCCAGGGCGAAGTCCACGTTGACCAGGCGCTCCTGGCGCGCCGTGAGCGCCCCGCGGAGGGCACGGACGACCTCGAAGCGGCGCTGCTGCCCCCAGCCGGCCTCGAGGCGCGCCATGAGGAGCGCCTCGCGCGGATCGCGCTGACGGTACACGGAGTGCCCGACGCCGGGGAGGACGCCGCCGCGGAGCCGATCGCCCAGGGCCTGCTCCGCGCCCTGCTCGGCCGCCGCGTCGAGGAGCGCGTGCACGCCGCGGCTGGCGGCGCCGTGGAGCGGGCCGCCCAACGCGCCGAGGCCGGCGGCGACGCAGGCGTAGAGGTCGGCGCGGGTGGAGGCGGCGACGCGGGCCGCGAAGGTGCTCGTCGCGAGGCCGTGGTCGAGGAGGGCGACCCAGCTCGCCTCGAGGGCGGCGCGCTGGGCGCGGGTGCCGCGGCGCGGGCTGAGGCGAACCCAGAGCCGGTGCGCGAGGTCGGTGGGGCGGGCCTCCTGCCGGGGCGGGAGCGCCTCGAGGAGCGCGGCGAGCAGCCGCTCCCGCGTGGCAGGCGCGTCCTCGTCGCGGAGCGGGTCGTGCGCCCGGGCGAGCGTGAGGGCGAGGCCGAGCCGGTCGGTGGGCGCCGCGCCCGGCGGGAGGGCGCGGGCCGCTCGCGCGATGGAAGCCGCGAGGCGCCGGGGGAGCCGCGGGTGCTCGAGCGGCGCTCCCCAGAGGCGCGCGAGCGTGTCCTCGAGGCCGGCGTCGAGGCAGGCGGAGAGGGGGCGGCCGGCGAGGCGGGGGCGCGTCTCGTCGACGCGGCTGACGCGCGTGGTGACGATCGCGCCGAGCTCGCCGCGGACCTGGCGACGGGAGCGGGCGCGGAGGGCCTCGACCTCGTCGGCGTCGAAGAGGCTCCGGCGTCCGTCCGGGTGCGGCGTGCGCGAGAGGAGCCCGCGGCTGACGTAGGCGTAGAGCGTGGCGCGCTTCACGCCGAGCCGGGCGGCGGCCTCCTCGGCCTCGATGGAGCGACCCATGCGCCGAGTATATGGATCGACTCAACATTGATCGAATCGAGATTGTCAATATGTGCAGCGCGCCGCACGGTCGATGCATGACACAGACGACGAAGGAGGCGCGCCCGGAGCCCCGGGCGCAGGGTCGCACGCCGCTCCGGGCGCCGAAGACGGTGAGCGGGCGGGGCGTTCGCCGCGACGCCGACGACGACCTCGGCGGCCGGACGGACGCTGGGCGAGGCGCCCCGGCGCACACCATCGAGCCCCTCCGCCCGGAGCGTGGGCGCGACGGCGCGGGGGCCGCCGGGGAGGAGCCGGCGGCGACGGTGGCGCCGCCCGGCCTGAAGGGTCTGGTCGTGGCCGACACGCGGGTGGGCGCGGTGCGCGGCGCCGAGGGCTTCTACCACTACCGGGGCCAGGACGCGGCGGCGCTCGCGGAAGCGGAGCCCTTCGAGGCGGTGGCGCATCTGCTCCTCGAGGGACGGATGCCGAAGACGGCGGAGGAGCGCGACCGCTTCGGGGCGGCGCTCGGCGCGGCGCGGGCACGGGCTTTCGGGCGGCTGGGCGCGACGCGCACGCTCCGCGGCTCGCTGGCGGAGGTGCTGGACGACGTGCCGACGCTCGACCAGACGCCCGCCCTGCGACGGGCGGCGGTGCTCGAGGCCGTGGGCGCGCTGCCCGTGCTGGTGGCCGCGCTCCATCGCCGCGCCGTGGGGCGGCCCCCGGTCGCGCCGGACCCGGCGCTCGGGCACGCCGAGGACTTCTTGCGGATGGTCCACGGCCGCCCGCCGAGCGCGGCCCAGGCGGAGGCGCTCGGCACTTACTTGGCGCTGACGCTCGACCACGGCATGAACGCCTCGACCTTCACCGTGCGCGTGATCACCAGCACCGGCGCGAGCGTGAGCGCGGCCATGCTGGGCGGCCTCGCGGCGCTGAGCGGTCCGCTCCACGGCGGCGCTCCGGGGCGTGTGCTCGAGATGCTCGAGGCCATCGGCGGGCCCGAGGACGCGCCGGCCTGGGCCGAGGCCCGGCTCGCGGAGGGCGCCAAGCTCATGGGCTTCGGCCACGCCGTCTACCGCGCGGAGGATCCGCGCTCGCGCACGCTGGCGCGGGTCGCGCGGCGCTTCGAGGACCCGCTGGTCGCGCGGGCGGCGGCGATCGAGGAAGCGCTCCTCGCAACGCTGCGCGCCCACAAGCCGGGGGCGGCGATCGTCACGAACGTGGAGTACTGGGCGGGCGTCGTGCTCCACCTCAGCGGCCTCCCGCGCGCGCTCTTCACGCCGACCTTCGCCGTGAGCCGGGCCTTCGGTTGGGGGGCGCACCTGCTCGAGGAGGCAGAGCGCGGGAAGATCCTGCGTCCGAGCGCGCGCTACGTCGGCTCGGCGTGAGCCGAGCCGACGTCCCGTGCCCGTGCCCGTGCCCGTGCCCTGTACCGTGAACACGTCGGCTGGGCGTTCCAGCCGGCTCGAGTAGCCCGCCCTCCGAGAGTGCCCCCTGTGCCCCGCGCCTCG
>PABA01000102.1 GCA_002699025.1 Sandaracinus sp.
CCCGCGAGCGCAGCGAGCCCACCCGCGAGCGCAGCGAGCCCAACCCCGGCGCGCCTCACGCAGCTCCCCACTCGCCTCCCATGCCCCAGTTCCCCGTCCCCCCCAGCGAGCGAAGCGAGCGCACCCAAAGCGAGCGTAGCGAGCGCCCCCTTCGCACGGGGCGGCCCGCAGGGCCGTTCCGCGCGAAGATCCGCACGGATCTTGACCCTTTGCGCGCCCTTGGCGTATTCCAGTCCCAGCATTTCTCTCTGCCCCTTTCGGGTAGAGGAAGGACTTTCGAGGGAGGCCTCTTTGCCGGTGAAGATCCTGGCCGTCGACGACAGCGCGACGATGCGAAAGATCATGGAGACGACCTTCGCGGGGGAGGACGCCGAGGTCGTCACCGCGTCGTCGGGGCAGGAGGCCGTCACGAAGGCCAAGCAGCTCCAGCCCGACGTGGTCTTCGCGGACGCCTCCATGGACGGCATGGACGGCTACGCGGTGGCCCAGGCCATCAAGTCGGACGGCGGCCTCGCGAAGACGGCGGTGATCGTGCTCGCGAGCCAGCACACGCCCTACGACGAGGCCCGGGGCAAGAGCTCGGGCGTCGACGACCACGTCGCGAAGCCCTTCGACTCGCAGGTCGTCATCGACAAGGTCGCCGACGTGCTCAGCAAGCCCCGCGCGACGGCGTCCGGCGCCCCCGCGGCCGCCACGCCGCCCGCCGCCCCGGCCCCCGCGAGCAGCGGCCCCGGCCCGCAGCAGCCGGCGGCGCCCCGCTCGCCCAAGCGCACCATGGCCTTCGGCACGCCCTCCGGCGGCCGCCCGCCCATGCCCAAGCCGCCCGCTCCCGCGGCGCCGCCCAAGCCGCCGGCCCCGGAGAAGCCCGTGCTCGAGCTCGCCGACGACGCGGAGCTCGTCCCGGCCACGCCGGCGCCCGCCAAGCCCGCGGCGCCGCCCAAGCCCGCCGCGCCGGCCAAGCCCCCGGCCGCCGCGAAGCCCGCGCCGAAGCCGCCCACCCCGGCGGCGCCTCCGAAGCCCGCGGCCAAGCCCGCGCCCGCCAAGCCCGCGGCGGCGGCGGCCGCCGCCACCTCGAGCGGCGGAGACATGGCCGCGAAGCTCGCCGACCTCGGCCTCTCCAAGGACCAGGTCGAGGGCGTGCTCGCGCTCAGCCGCGAGGTCATCGAGCAGGTCGTCTGGGAGGTCGTACCGGACCTCGCGGAGACGCTGATCAAGGAAGAGATCCAGCGGCTGATGGCCGAGTAGAGCGCCCCCCGCGCTCCCCCGAAGGCCCGGTCGCCCGCGACCGGGCCTTTTTCGTGCGCGCCCTCCCCCCTCCCATCCCCCTTTTCCACTTGCGAACGCGCGCCATCCGCGCGAAGCGACGAGACGACATGAGCAGCGACGACGCGACCCTGCCCAAGGCCTACGCGCCCGGTGACGCCGAGGCGAAGTGGTACCCCTTCTGGGAGTCGAACGGCTTCTTCGAGGCCTCCAGCGACCCGGCCGACGAGCGCCCGCCCTACACCATCGCGATCCCGCCGCCCAACGTGACGGGCACGCTGCACATGGGTCACGCCTGCCGCACGACCTTCGAGGACGTGCTCATCCGCTACCACCGGATGGCCGGCTTCAACGCCCTCTGGATCCCCGGCACGGACCACGCCGGCATCGCCACGCAGGTCGTCGTCGAGCGCCTCCTCCGCCGCGAGGGCACGGACCGCCACACGCTCGGCCGGGAGAAGTTCCTCGAGCGCGTCTGGGAGTGGAAGGAGCAGAGCGGCGGCCGCATCCTCGCCCAGCTCCGCCACATGGGCGCGAGCTGCGACTGGGGCCGCACCCACTTCACCATGGACGAGGATCTGGTGAAGGCGGTCCGCGAGGCCTTCGTGCGCCTCTACGAGGAGGGGCTGATCTACCGCGGCACGCGGCTGGTGAACTGGGACGTCGAGACGCAGACCGTGCTCAGCGATCTCGAGGTCGAGCAGGAGGAGGGCTACGCCGGCGAGCTCTTCGAGTTCGCCTACGCGGTCGTCGACGAGGACGGCAACGAGCTCGGGGAGGTCGTCGTCGCCACCACGCGCCCCGAGACGATGCTCGGCGACACGGCCGTCGCCATCCACCCGGACGACGAGCGCTACGCGCACCTCCACGGCAAGCTCGTGAAGCACCCCTTCGTCGATCGGCGCATCCCGATCATCCTCGACGCCGAGCTCGTCGACATGGAGTTCGGCACGGGCGTCGTGAAGGTGACGCCGGCGCACGACCCGAACGACTTCGCGACGGGCAAGCGCCACGGCCTCGAGGAGATCAACATCCTGAACCTCGACGGCACGCTCAACGACGAGGGCGGCCCCTTCGCCGGCCTCGAGCGCTTCGCCGCCCGGAAGGCCGTGAAGGCGAAGCTCGAGGAGCTCGGCCTCGCCCGCGGCAGCAAGAAGCACGCGATGACCGTCCCGCGTTCGCAGCGGAGCGGCACCATCGTCGAGCCGATGATCTCGACCCAGTGGTTCGTGAAGATGGAGCCGCTGGCGAAGCCGGCCATCGCCGCCGTGGAGGACGGGACGATCCAGATCCTCCCGGAGGATTGGAAGAAGACCTACTTCCACTGGCTGCGGAACATCCAGGACTGGTGCATCAGCCGGCAGCTCTGGTGGGGGCACCCGATCCCGGCCTGGTACTGCCAGCAGTGCGAGCACGTGAACGTCTCGCGGGAGGACCCGACCGAGTGCGCCGAGTGCGGCTCGACCGAGCTCGAGCGCGACGCGGACGTCCTCGACACCTGGTTCAGCTCCGGCCTCTGGCCCTTCTCGACCCTCGGCTGGCCCGACGAGACGCCGGACCTGAAGCGCTTCTACCCGACCGCGGACATGGAGACGGGGTACGACATCCTCTTCTTCTGGGTCGCGCGGATGATCATGATGGGCCTCCACTTCATGGGCGAGGCCCCCTTCCGGCGCGTGCTCCTGGCCGGCCTGGTCACGGACGAGCGCGGCGACAAGATGTCGAAGACGAAGGGCAACGTCGTCGACCCGCTCGACGTGATCCAGGGCGCGACGCTCGAGCAGCTGCTCGAGAAGGCCCGCGCCGGCGGCGCCCCCGAGAAGGGGCTGAAGTACCTGAAGAAGACCTACCCGGACGGCTTCCCCGAGTACGGCACGGACGCGCTCCGCATGACGCTCCTGAGCTACTCGCCCCAGGCCCGGCGCATCGCGCTCAGCCTCAAGCGGGTCGAGGGCTACCGGAACTTCGCGAACAAGCTCTGGAACGCGGCGCGCTACGCGCTGATGAACCTCGAGGGCACGGGCGCGAAGGCGACGGGCGCGCCGCCGGCCGTGACCGCGCTGGCGAACCGCTGGATCCTGGCGCGGCTCGGCGCGGCGCTCGAGACGACGAAGAAGGGCATCGAGGACTACCGCCTCGACGAGGCCTCGCAGGCGCTCTACCACTTCGTCTGGGACGAGCTCTGCGACTGGTACCTCGAGCTGAGCAAGCCGCTGCTCGAGAGCGAGGACGCGGCGCTGGTCGAGGAGACGCGGGCGACGCTGATCCACGTGCTCGAGGCGACGCTGCGGGCCCTCCACCCGATGATGCCCTTCATCACGGAGGAGATCTGGCAGCGGGTGGCGAAGGACGACGCGCTCGGGCGGCACCCGCGGGACGCGGCCAAGCCCCAGAGCCTGATCGTCGCGCGCTACCCGACGGCGGAGGCGGACGCGCGGGCGGACGCGGAGGCCGAGGCGGATCTGGCGGTGCTGCAGGAGCTGGTCACGGGCGCGCGGAGCATCCGGGCCGAGCACGACCTGACGCGGAAGCAGCGCATCGAGCTCTGCTGGGCGGCGGAGGACGCGGCCAAGGGCGAGGTGCTCCGGCGCGAGAAGGTGCTGATCGAGACGCTGATCGGCGGGGAGCTTCGCGAGGTGGAGGCGGCGCAGGCCGCGGAGCCGCACGCGCACTTCGAGAACGCGGCGGTCTTCGCGCTCCCCGGCGTGCGGGCGGTCGTGCCGAACGTCATCGACCCGGCCAAGGAGCGGGAGCGCCTCGAGCGGGAGCTGAAGAAGCTCGACAAGGAGCTCGGGAAGCTCGAGAAGAAGCTCGCGAACCCGAAGTTCGTGGAGAAGGCGCCGGCGGAGGTCGTGGAGAAGAGCCGGCAGGACGCGACCGAGCTGAAGGAGAAGAAGGCGCAGCTCGAAGCCGCCCGCGCGCGGCTCTAGTCCGCTCGCTGGCGCTCGCCATCTTTCGCTTCCCAGCGAGCGGAAGACGCCGGCTGAATCCGGCGGCGCCTCGTGCGTCCCAGGGCCATGCTTCGCTTCTCTGCGCTCGCCCTGGGGGCGTGCCTCGTGGCGTCGACGGGCCACGCCCAGGCCGTCGAGCTCGCCGAGGACGTGTCCGCCCCCGAGGGCTCCGAGACCCCCCGAGGCTTCGACGACTCGGCCAGCGTGGCTCCCGCGCGCTCCACCGAGAGCGTGCCCGACGCGCCCTCCCGCTACGGTCGCGAGGCCCAGCGGGGCCAGGAGGCGCTCGCCCCCGCCGTCCCGGACGACGGAGTACGAGCGCTCGGGCCGGTCCCCGAGGTGCCCCGCTGGCCAGCGGGGGATCGTCGCCGCCGCGCCCTCGGGCTGGGCTTCGCCTACGCCGCGCTCCTGGCCGCCTCCGTGGGCGGACTGGGCTGCGCGACGGGCGCCCGGGCCTCCCGGACCACCGGGACGCTCGGTGCCTGCCGCCGTGGGGCCTTCGCGGGGATGGCCCTCGGCGGGCTGCTCGGCGCGCCGCTCGGCGTCTGGATCGCGGGCCACGACGCCGGCGCCCCGGCGAGCTATGGCTGGGCATTGCTCGGAGCCACCCTGGCGGCCGGCGCCGCCGTGGGCCTGGGCGCCCTCGCCCGGGAGCGGCCCCGCTGGCGCCCGCTCACGGGCGCCGCCGCCGGCATCGCCGCGGTCGGAGGCGCGCTCCTCTCCTACGAGCTGGCCTGGCAGGGCGAGCTCCGCCGGGGTCGCGCCCGCTGACGGGAGGGAGCGGGTTCGCCGGACCTCGGGGCGAACGGGCCCCACCAGATCCGGTCCGACCTCGCCGATGCCGCTCGGCTCGGCGCTGGCCGGGCGCCAGCCGGCGTCCGGCTACGCGGCTTCTTCGTGGAGCTCGGGCGCCTCTTCGGGCGCGGGCTCGGGCGGCGGCCCCACCGGGAGGAGCTTCGTGTTCTTCCCGAAGCGGAGCCGGCGCCCCCGCCAGGTCACCGTCCGGCTGAAGATCGCGTTCACCCAGAGCGGGAAGAGCGCGAGGTCCTTGAGCGGCGCCAGCCAGGCGTAGCGCAGCGGGATCGGCTCCCGGGTCAGCCGGATGGCCACGAGATCGGCGGCGAGCTTGGTCAGCACGATGCCTCCGGCGGCCATGGCCACGGCCGGCTCGAAGCCACCGAAGACGAGCGCCAGCGCCGCCAGGGCGACCGGGTTCGAGAGCAGGTCCGCGAAGAAGCCGGGCAGGTGCAGCGTGATGCGCATCTTCAGCCAGCGGCTGTGGCGGCCCAGGAAGCGCTCCGGCCCGCAGTCGATGTTCACGTTCCGCACGGGCGTGGGTGAGAGCACGACCGTCTTGCCGAGGGCCTTGTACCGCTCCCCCAGCACGAAGTCCTCGCAGAGCACGTCGCGCACGCTCTCGAGCCCACCGAGGTCGGCTTCGAGCTCGCTCCGGCGGAGCAGCATGGACTTGCCGCAGACGCAGGTGATCCGCGCGACCTCGAGCGCCAGGCACATGGCCGGCGCGATGAAGCCGCTCATCTGGATGTTCTCCATGGCGGCGCCGTAGGTCTTCTCGCCGACGCCGATGACCGGGCTCGTGAGCACGGAGGCGTCCAGGGCGACGTACTCGGCGACGATGCGGCGGAGGTAGTCGGCGGGCACGCGGACGTTGGCGTCCGACTGGTGGACGAGGTCGTAGCGGGCGACGCGGAGCGCCCCGGCGAGGTTGGCGACCTTCGGGTTCAGGCCGAAGCCGTCGTCCGAGAGGACGAAGCGCACCGGCACCTCGGGGTGGCGGGCGGCAACCCGGCGGGCCACGGCGAGGCTCGGATCGTCGGCGTCGGTCGTGGCGAACACGATCTCGAAGGGGGCCGGGTAGTCCTGGACGAAGAAGCTCTCGAGGTTCGCCTCCAGCTCGTCCTCGAGGCCCTTCATGGGCTTGAGGAGGGAGACCGGCGGCAGGGCGTCGTCGGGTGCCTGCGGCGGGCGCCGGCGCGTATGGCGCCAGGTGGCGACGAGGCCGCCCAGGAAGAGCACGAGGGCCACGCCGGCCAGGGCCAGGAGGACCCAGGCGACGGTGAGGGCGGTGCTGAGGGCGACGATGGGCATGGGGGGCTCCCGGGCGGGGCGGGCGAACGCGGCGACTATGTCACCCGGTTCCGAGGCCGCGCAAACCGCGGGACCTCGTAGAACGGTGCGTGAAAGGCCCGTGAACGCCGCCTCCGGGGCGTCCACGGAGCGGGGCGCGAGGGGCATCCGAGCCTCTCGAGGGCGGGGGCCGGGCGCCCGACGCTCCCACGGGGCCGACCGCTTCGTGGTCTCGCGGGGCGCCCTCTACGGTGCCGTCACCGGACGCGAGCCGAGATGTCGCGCCTGCTTCACGGGGGAGTCACGGCGAGTGGGCCCCCGACGGGCGCCGGCCCGATCGCGGGAGCCCGTGGGTGGAGCGATGGACCGCTCAGGAGCAGGCGCCCATGCAGACCCGGTATTCGAGCCGGCAGGCCTCGACGCAGCTCGAGCCGCGCTCGCCGCAGCGGGAGACGCAGGCGCTCCAGTTGGGGGTGCAGACCGAACGGCAGGCGTTCGTCCCCTCGATGTGGGGCGGCCGCGGCGCTGGACCCGGCGGAGGCTCGCGGACCGGGGGTCGCTCGGGCGGCGGGGGCTCGACCCGGGCGCCGGTGAGGGCGCGGGCCGTCGGATCGCTCGGCTCTTCCCGGGGCGTGACGCCCTCGCCGCCCTCCGCGAGGCCGAGATGGGATCGGGTGGCCTCGTCGACCCCCTCGCCGGGGTCCCGGGGAGTGGCATCGCAGGGGGCCGCGCCTTCCTCCGCGCCCGTCTCGCCCGCCTCCACGCAGGGGAGGTCGCCCTCGGCCGACGTGGCGCTGGCCGCCGTGCTGTAGAAGGTGGCCGCGTAGACCTCGGGCTCCGCGTCCGGGAGCGGGGCGACCGTCTCACCGTGACGCAGCGCGACGACCCGCCGCTCCGCGTAGCGAACGCGCCGCGGCGGCTGGTTCCACGAGTAGTGCTCGAGCCACGCGGTCCAGCAACGCTCGCGCTGCTCGACGGAGCGCGCGGGATCCACGTCGGCCGAGTGGCATCGCTCGTAATACGCATTGCTCTGGTGCAACATGCGTGGGCTCGCCCCGCAGCCGAAGAGCCCCGCCGCCAGCAGGCACGGAGCCAACCCGCGCACGGCCCGCGACCATGGAGTCCCGGGGGGCAGCGATGATCCCTGCATGACGGCTCGACGACGCACTGCGGCCCAGAATAACACCTCCGAGGTGCTCGGACAGGGGCGCCTCGATCTCCCGGGCATCGGCCCGCTCTGGCTCGCCTGGACCGATGCGGGCCTCGTGCGCGTCGCCTGGGCGGACGGAGACGCGCCGGCGCCCTTCGAAGAGGCCCGGATCTACAAGCGAATTCCGGGTCGCTTCACGAAGCCGTTGAAGGCCTATGCGAAGGGGAAGGACGTCGACCCGGCGCGCGAGGTGCCCGTGGACCTGCGGGGGACGGCCTTTCAGCGCGAGGTGTGGAACGCGCTCCGGGAGGTGCCGCGCGGGCGGGTGCGGACCTACAGCGGCATCGCCGCCGACATCGGGCGACCGCGGGCCATGCGCGCCGTGGGCGTGGCCAACGGCCGGAACCCGGTGCCGATCGTCGTGCCCTGTCACCGCATCGTCGGAGCCGGGCATACGCTGGGCGGCTACAGCGGCGGGCTCCCGCGCAAGCGCGCCCTGCTCACGCTCGAGGGCGTGAAGTTCGAGGGCGAGCACCTGCTCCCGGGCCAGCTCGCGCTCTTCGAGTAGCCGGGCTCAGCCTCCATCCAACCCAACTCATCGCCGAGCTTCGCCCCGCAAACCGCTGCAATCACGAGCTCTTTCCACCCAGCTCGCAACCGCCTTCCGTGCTGCTACGCTGCGCCGTGACCGCTCCACAGGATCCCGTCGCCGCCTTCTGGCAGGCCTGGCCCTCCCTCCGCGAGGCCCTGAACGAAGCCCTCGAGCGCCGCGACTTCGGCGACCTCCCCCAGCGCATCGGCGCCCTCACGGAGGCCATCCACCCCCGCCTCGAGTGGGAGCTCGGGCCGGGCCAGCGCGCCACCCATGCCTTCGCCCTCAGCGCCGCCGGCGACATGTCGCTGCGCCACCTGACCGAGCGTTGGGTCCGCGACGCACCCACGGACGATCCGGTCTGGGAGTTCCACCCGGCACGCCAGCCCCGGCCCGGCTTCGGCCTCCGCCTCGGCGACGTGGAGCTGGCCGCCGACGCCATGGAGGCGGCCTTCGAGGTCGACCCGGGCACCGAGCGCGTCCACGTGCGCGTCTTCCATCCGGCCTTCGCCGAGCTCGACGAGCGCGGCCGCGGCACGGGCACCTTCCTCATGCTCGACGGCCTCCTCGGCGAAGACGGCGTGGAGCGCTGGATCGGCGCCGTCCAGCCGGCCACGAGCCGGCCCGAGGGCGCCCAGCCCTTCGCCGAGCTCGCCGCCGCCGTCCAGGCGCTGGAAGCCGAGGCGACGGGCGAGCGCTGGGCGCTCCTCGAGGGGCAGCCGGACGGCGTCCGCACCATCGTGGCCGTGAACCGGGCCCTGAAGCGCGTCGACCACCCGCTCCACACGCACCGCTGCGAGCTCCGTGTCGCGCTCGAGGCCCCGACCGCCGAGGGGCTCCCGGGCGCCGACGAGGACGAGGTCCTGGGCGAGCTCGAGGACCGGCTGCGGCGCGACCTCGGCGAACACGCCGCCTACCTCGGCCGGCTCACCGGCGGGGGCGCGCGCACCTTCGTGCTCTACGCGCCGCCCCACGGCCCCGCCGCCGCCGCCGTCGCCGCGTTCTGCGACGGCCTGGAGCGCGCCTCGGCGACCTGGGAGGCCGACCCTCGCTGGGAGTTCGCTGCGCAGTTCCGCTGAGCGGCCGGGCGAACGACCTGTCAGGGCGCGCGGCGCCGCCCCTGCCCAAGGATGGGGACGTGCTCCCCCGCTCCCCCGGGCTCTTGCTCCTCTTCGCCGCGCTCGCGTGCTCGTCCGGCTCGAGCGCGCCCGACCCCTCCCCCGACGCGGCCCCGCCGCCCGACGCCGCCGCCGTCCTCGACGCGAGGGCCCCGCGCCCGGACGCCGGCCCGCCCCCCTTCGAGCCGGCCCCGCCCGACGTCGTCTGCCCCGGGGACCCGAGCTGCCCGAGCGCCAGCGGCGCCTTCGAAGCCGGCGCCGCCGCCGTGGACATCACCCCGGGCCTGGACGACGCCGAGCCCTTCGAGGATCTGAACCTCGACGGCGAGTGGAGCGAGGGGGAGCCCTTCGAGGACCGCAACGGCAACGGCACCCGCGACGGCATCTGGATCGCCGGCTTCGGCCAGGGCCGCGCCGCGACCGAGGTGCTCGACCCGCAGTGGGCCCGCGCCGTGGCCTTCCGGCGGGGCGAGACCACCCTCGCCCTCGTCTCCATCGACTGCGTCGGCCTCTTCCTCGACGACGTGGACGCCATCCGCGAGGCCGTGGCGGACGCCGTCGACTACGCCCTCGTCGCCGCCACCCACAGCCACCAGGCCCGCGACACCATCGGCCTCTGGGGCCCCTCCACCACCCGCACGGGCCTCGACCCGGAGTTTCAGCGGCGGGTCCGCGAGGGGGCCGCGCAGGCCATCCGCGAAGCCGTCGCCGCCCTCGAGCCGGCGCGGGTCCAGCACGCCCACCTGCGCCTGAGCGAGGTCGACGCCGTCACGCGCTGGGTCGGCGACCTCCGCGACCCGCAGGTCATCGACGACGAGGTGCGGGTGCTGCGGGTTCTCGCCGCCAGCAACCCGGGTGACACGGACGACGAGGCCGATCCCCTCGCCGCGCGCACCGTGGCGACCCTCGTGAATTTCGGCTCCCACCCCGAGTACCTCGGCAGCTCCAACACGGGCCTCTCGAGCGACTGGCCGCACTTCCTCCGCCGGGCTCTCGAAGAGGGCGTCGCGGGCGGCCCGGTGCCCGGCCCCGGCGAGCCCCTCGCGCCGGTCGGGGGCGTCACCGTCTTCGTGCGGGGCGCCATCGGCTCGCAGATCGGCCCCAACGACATCGCCCCCCGCGACTGGGACGGCGCGCCCGTGCCCGACGAGCGCCGCGCCCGCACGGAGGCCGTCGGCACCCAGCTCGGCGCCCTCGTCCTCCAGGCCCTGCACGAGGGGGAGCCCGACCTCGAGGAGCGCCCCGAGCTCGCCTTCCGCCGAGCGCGCCTCTTCGTCCCCGTCGCCAACCGCCTCTACCGCTACGCGGGCGAGGCCGGGATCATGCAGCGCAGCCTCTACAACTACGACCCGGACCGGCGCATCGACGATCGGAACGTGCCCGATCTGCAGACCGAGGTCGCCGTCCTGCGCATCGGCCGCGCGGCCATGCTCACGGTCCCCGGCGAGCTCGACCCCGTCGAGTGGATCGGCGGCTACGCGCCCCCCTGCCCTTACACGCCCGGCGGCTGCGACGCGCTCGTCGACGAGGACGCGGAGAACCCGCCGGACCTCGCCCGGGCGCCCGCCGCCCCCTACCTCCGCGACCGGCTCGCCACGGCCTTCCCGGAAGCGACCGAGCTCTGGCTGCTCGGGATGACGAACGACTTCCTCGGGTACTTCATCCCCGAGTTCGACTTCGAGGTGGACCCGGTGCTCCCCTACCTGGTGCAGGCGCCCGGAGCCCACTACGAGGAGACCAATTCCGTCGGCCCGGAGGGCTGGCCGCGGGTCCGCGCGCAGCTCACGTCCCTGCTTCGACGGGACTGACTCGGGCCAGCTCGGCGAACGCGGCCCGTCCACGACCGCTCGAGGCAGATGGATCACCGCCGCGCCGATCCGCTCGGCTCCCTCGCTCGTATCTCCCGCAGCGATGTGGGTAGCGCCGTTGGGAAGCTCGTACCGGGATGCAGAGAGGGATCGGCGTGGCTGGCAAGGCGCGGCGGCGGAGGACGGGCAGCGCCCTCTCGAGGAGCCGCGACGCCTCCAGCCGCGTCGAGGCCCGGCGCAATCCGGCTCGAACTCGCGAACAGCGGTACTAAGCTACCGACCGATGGCGGAGCCCCTCGACGACGCGAGCCTGATGCAGGCCGTCGCGGCTGGGGACCGGGCGGCCCTCGCCACCCTCTACGATCGGCACGCCCCGATCCTCCTCGCACTCGGCTCGCGCATCGTCCCGGACCGCGCGGAGGTCGAGGACGTGCTCCACGACGTCTTCCTCGAGGCCTGGCGCCGCGCGCACCGCTACGACCCGCGCCGCGCGTCGGTGCGCACCTGGCTGGCCGTGCGCATGCGCTCGCGCTGCCTCGACCGGATGAAGTCCGCGCGCGTAGCGCGGCGCCGCCCCCTCGAGAGCGCCCCGGAGCGGGAGCAAGCGCCCGACGCGCCGGCCAAGGTCGACGGCGCCCGGCTCCCCGCCTGGCTGGCGACGCTCTCCGAGGTGCAGCGGGAGGTCATCGTGCTCGGCTATTTCGAGGGGCTCTCCTGCAGCGAGATGGCCGAGCGGCTGGCCATCCCCATCGGCACCGTGAAGTCCCGCCTCGCCTCGGCGCTCCGAAAGCTGCGCGCCGCCCTCGACACGGAGGCCGCGTCATGAGCGATCCGAAGGACCGCTTCGCCCAGGAGCTCGCGGGCGGAGAGCTCGAGGCGCTGACCGACGCCTGGAGCGAGGCGCTGAGCGCACGGCCCGTGGAGGCGCCCTCCCCCGGCCGGCGGGCGGCGCTGCTCGCGGCGACCCAGGAGGCGCACCGCTTCGAGGAGCTCGTCGCCCCCGTGGCGGAGGCCGCCGACCTGAGCGAGGACGCCGTCGCGGCGCTCCTCCGGGCCATCGACGACCCGGCGCGCTGGGCGGCGGGGCCGGCGCCCGGCGTGGATCTGCTCCACTTCGAGGGGGGGCCGAAGACGGCGCGGGCGATCACCGGCTTCGTGCGCGTCGCCCCGGGCGGCGCCTTCCCCGAGCACGGCCACGCGGGCGCCGAGCGGGTCGTCGTCCTCCAGGGGGCGCTCCGCGACTCGCGCACGGGAGAGGTGCACGGGCGCGGCGCCGTCCTCGACGCCGGCCCGGAGCAGGAGCACGCGGTGGAGGTCGTCTCCCCGATCCCCCTCGTCTACCTCGCGGTCGTCCAGGAGGGCGTCCGCATCGGCGGCGAGCTCATCGCCTACGACGACCCGCGCGCGTAGGGGCGCCTGGGCGTCGGGGCACCTGGGCGTCGGGGCGCCTGGGCGTCGGGGGGCGCTCAGTCCGCGAGGGAGAGGCGCGCGCGGAGGCCGAGCTCGGTCGTGTAGCCGACCTCCGTCGACCGGATGCGTCCGTCCGGGTCCACGACGAAGCTCGTGGGGAAGCTGGTCACGCCCCACTGCTGGGCGAGCGCCCCGCTCGGATCGGCCACGACGTCGAAGGCCGGCCGCTCGCCCTGCCAGAGGCCCTCCTCGCGCATGAAGGCCTCCACCTCCGCCGGCCCCCCGGACTGCACGGCGACGGTGATGACGCGCCGATCCTCGGCCACGCCCACGACGTTGTGGTCCATGGCCTTGCAGACGCCGCACCAGCTCGCCCAGAAGTGCACCAGCGTCGCCTCGCTCGCGCCCGCGAGCTGGAGCGGCTCACCGGTGATCCCGGCGGCCCGGAGCGCCGGCGCCTGGCCCTCGATCACGCCGCGCTGCTGCCACCAGCGCACGCCGCCGATGATCGCGACGACCAGGACGAGGTCGATGAGCCAGCGGCGCCAGCGGGGCGCCCTCCGCTCGACCTCTTCGCCGGGCGTCGGCGCCTCCGCGTGCTCGGCGCTCTCCGAGGGCTCGGGGGTGTCCTGCGTCATCGGATCGAAGATGAGACGCGCGAGCAGACCATCCGTTTCGCCGGCCGCGAAGCGAAGAACCGACCCGTGTGACGCCGCCAAAGGCGCCGAGCGGCCCACGGCCGCGCGGTAGGGCGCGTCGCCCGTTCAGCCCTCCCCGCCATCTCCATCGTCGCCCCGCTTGCTCACCGCCGGGAAGAAGCCGTCCGTGAGCAGCGGCGTGTCCGGCGTGGCCTTGGCGCCGCCGGCGGCGAAGGCGAGCACGGCCTCCTCGAGCTCGTCCCGCGGCGGCGCGACCCGCGCGGGGATCTCCGTCTCCTTCGCCCGCGTCTCGAGGTGCAGCGTCTGCGTCGGGAAGGCGAAGTCCACGTTCAGCTCCTTCGCGAGGCGCATGATCTCGAGGAAGAGGTTGTGCCGCTGGCGGAGCTCCTCGGAGAAGGAGTCGACCTTCAGGAAGAAGTAGAGGAAGAGCTCGAGCGCGCTGTCGCCGAAGTTGCGGAAGTGCACCTCGTAGGCGTCCTTCCGCACGGCCGGGTTGTTCTGGAAGATGGCCCGGATGCCCTCGACGAACGCCTGGATCTGCTCGGGCGAGGTGTCGTAGGTGACGCCGAGCGTGACCACCTGGCGGCGGTAGGTGCGCAGGCTGTAGTTGTTGATGGCGACGTTGGCGACGATGGAGTTCGGCACCGTGATCACCGAGTCGTAGAAGGTGCGGATGCGGGTGGAGCGCATGCCGACCTCCATCACCGTGCCCTCGTGGCCGTCGATGATGACCCAGTCGCCGATCTGGAAGGGCTGGTCGGCGAAGATGCTCACGCTCGCGAAGAGGTTCGCGACCGTGTCCTTGGCGGCGAGGGAGAAGGCCAGGCCGCCGAGGGAGACGCCGGCGAGGAGCGAGCCCACGTCGACGTCGAGGTTCTGCAGGACGAAGATCACGCCGACGACGACGACGAAGACCTTCAGCGTCTTGCGGATGAGGGGGACGATCTGGTCGTCGAACTTCGACTCGGTCTTCTCGGCGCGCTTCGCGAAGATGTCCGCGCCGAAGTCGACGAGCCGGTAGAGCAGGAGCACCACCGCCGTCGCCGCCATGACGCGGAGCGCGATGGTGCCGATCTGGTTGACGCGGACGCTGAAGCGGAAGAGCGGCAGCATCCACCAGAGCACGGCGACCATGGCGATGGTCCCGAGCGGGTTCGCGGTCTTGCGGAGGATCTTCTGGTCCCACTTCTGGTTCTGCTTGCGCAGGAAGCGGGTCACCCAGGACATGAGGAAGCGCGACACCAGGACGCGCACCACGATCCCGAGCATCAGCGCGACAAGCAGCCCGAGCAGCTGCCAGATGGCCACGCCGAGCACCTGGGCCTTCGCCCACTCCGGGAGCGCGTCCACGAAGCCCTCGACGTCCACGTCGAAGGTCTCGTCGTAGAGCCGGTCGATCTGCCGGATCGAGTCCGCGGAGATCACCCAGCCGGCGTCGGAGGCCTCGAGGTAGACGGCCGGCAGGCGGCGCGCGAGGACGATGCGGCCCTCGTCGAGCTCCTCGTCGGGCACCTCGGTCACGTCCGGCAGCCCGTCGACGTCGATGTAGAGGCCGCGCTGATCGAAGACCGCCTTCAGGTGGCGCGCCTGGCGCTGCTGGACCGAGGCGCTGTCGACCCCGGCGCTGTCCCAGTCGAAGCACTCGGCGGCCTGCGCGGGGTGGTTGGCGTCGTCCTGGAGGTTGGCGAGCCAGGTCAGGGCCGCGCGCTTGGGCGTCGAGCAGTCGGACCGGCCGGAGAGGTCGATCTCCTGGGCGGTGGCCGCCGACGCGCTCGCGAGGACCAGGGCGAGGGCCCAGGTGTAGAGGGGGCGAAGCTTCGTCGTCGTCATGGCGCGCGGAGTGTACCGTTCGTGCGGAAGATTCAAACCGACCCGGGAAATGCGGGGCCTCCGTGGCCTCTCTCGGGCACGGCGCGAGAGCGAGGAGCGATGGCGGGGACGGATCGGGAGAGCGTGCGCGTCGAGCGCGATGGGGCGGTGACGACGGTGGTGCTGGATCGGCCCGCGCGGCGAAACGCGGTGGACCGGGCGACGGCGGAGGCGCTGGCGGAGGCCTTCCGGGCGTTCGACGCCGACGACGCGCAACAGGTGGCGGTGCTGCACGGGGACCACGGGACCTTCTGCGCGGGGGCGGACCTGAAGGCGATCGCGGAGGGGGCGCCGAACCGGCTCGAGCCCGATGGGGACGGACCGATGGGGCCGAGCCGCATGCGCCTGTCGAAGCCGGTGATCGCGTCGATCGCGGGGCATGCGGTGGCGGGCGGGCTGGAGCTGGCGTTGTGGTGCGACCTGCGGGTCGTGGAGGAGGACGCCGTGCTCGGGGTCTTCTGCCGGCGCTGGGGCGTGCCGCTGATCGACGGGGGCACGGTGCGGCTGCCGCACGTGGTGGGGCTCGGGCGGGCGCTCGACCTGATCCTGACCGGGCGCCCCGTCGACGCGGAGGAGGCGCTGGCCATGGGCCTGGCCAACCGGGTGGTGCCGAAGGGGCGTGGGCGCGCGGAGGCGGAGGCGCTGGCGCGGCAGATCGCGGCGTTCCCGCCGATCTGCATGCGGAGCGATCGGGCGTCGGTCTACGACACGCGCGGGCTCTCGCTGGAGAAGGCGCTGGAGGTGGAGTTCGAGCACGGGCGGGGGGCGCTGGCGCGAGAGGCGCGCTCGGGGGCGGCGCGCTTCCGGGCGGGCGCCGGGCGCCACGGGAGCTTCGACGATCCGGATCGAGAGTGAGCCAGGCCGAATCGAGAGCGATCCGGGCTCGCGTGCGAATCCCGCGCCGAACCGCCGCGCTGCCCACGTACGGGTCCGCCTGAAGCAGCCACGCCGTCCAGCTGCCAGCCCATCGCGCCGCCGCCCGCGCGCCGCCGTGCCGCCGCCCGGCCGCCGCCCGTTGCCGAGCGTCGTGTCTCAGCGTGTCCGTCGCGCCGCCGCCCGTTGCCGAGCGTCGTGTCTCAGCGTGGCCAGCGCGTCGCGCCGATGCCCGCCGCCGCCCAGCCGAGCGCGCCGCCGAGGGCCGCGCCCCATCCGAGGGCCGCGCCGTCCTGGCGCTTCACGGCGGCGGGGATGGCGAGGAGCGCGGCGCCCGCCGCGAGGGCGTAGAAGAGGCCGACGCCCCGGCGCGTGCCGCGTCCCTCGAGGCGCGAGAAGAGCGCCATGGTCACGAGGGCCGAGAGCCCCGCGCCGCCCACCATCCAGCGAGCGAGACGACCGCCCCGGGCCCGCGCGCCGAGGCCCCCGGCGAGGAGGCCGTGCGCCACGCCGGGCCAGAAGCCCGCGAGGGCCGAGCCGACCCGCGGGGGCCAGCGGTGCCGCGTCGAGAGGCGGTGAAAGAGGTAGCCGCCGCCGGCGCCCGTCATCACCGGCACGAGGGCGAGCTGGCCGTCGCTCGTCCGCGAGCCCGCCGCGAGGGCCCCGATGGCGACCGTGCCGAGCGCAGCGCCGAGGTGCGCGCCGAAGATGCGGTAGCCGATCGGGTCCACCTCGCCCTCGTGGGCCTCGGCCTGCTCCCGCGCGAGCGCGAGGCGCTGGGCCCGCCCCTCCGGGGAGTCCCAGGCGACGGGGGCCGGCTCGGTGGAGCTCGAGGCCGCCGGCGGGCGGGCCCGCACGACGCTCGTGGCGGCGAGGAGGAGCAGGAGGGCGAGCGGAGCGAGAGCCGAGCGCATGGCGAGTGAACGCCCCGAGCGCGCTCGGCTTACACGTCGCCGCCCCGCGCGCGAGGCGCCGGGAGGACGACCACGTCGCCCCCGGGCGAAGAAGTTGAACTTGACGTCGAGTTCAGTTTCTCGAGGCGCCCTCGCCGCAGCCTCCGCGTGCCCCCCGAGCACCCGCCAACACACTGAAACAACGAGAGAACCCGCACTCGGCGTCGCCCCCCTCCCCCACGCCCTCAGCCCACCCAGGGCCTCCGGGTGTCCGCAGGACGCTTTTGATGCGACCGCAAGTTTGCACGACAAGGCGGGATTCTGGCGTCCCTGTTCGGGGGCCATGTGCTCGAGCCTCCCGGCCTCGGACGCGCGCGACTCCCACTCTCCGCTGGGCTTCATGGGAGCGGAGACGACCCGGGGGGCGCTGCTCTTCAACCGGCGGGCGACGCGCACGCTGGGACCGAGGGCGGACGGCGCTCCGCTGCTCTCTCGACCGGCGGGAAGACGGCAGACGCTCGCTACGCCGGCTTGCCCTGCGCGCGCCGGAACGCCTTCACGCCCCAGAGCGTGAGGAAGTACATCGGGATCCCGAGCGCGACCCCCAGGAGCAGCGACCCGGTCCACATCTCCGCGCCCATGTCGAGGAGCGTCTCCCCGAGCGCCTCCCAGAAGTCGGCCGTCCAGATGTCGGTCCAGAGGTTCGAGTCGTCGGCTTGCGCCTCCGCGTCCGAGAGCTGCTGCTCGAGCGCCGACGGCCCGGACTGGTCGCTGCCGAGCACCACCGCGCCGACCTTCCAGCAGAACCAGTAGAGCGGCACCGCCGTGATCGGGTTGCTGATGAACAGGATCGGGATGCCGGAGAGCTTGTTCGCCCGCAGGACGGTCGCGATGGCCACGTAGAGGACGATCTGGAAACCGAGCGTCGGCGTCATGGCCACCACGGAGCCCAGGAAGACGCCCCACGCGATGCGCCGCGGCGTGTCGCGCACGCCGAGGATGCCGTGCACGACGGCGCTGCGCATCCGGTGGTAGAGGCTCACGGCGCCTCTCCGTAGCCCCCGCCGCCCGGCGTTTCCAGCCGGATGGCCTCACCCGGCACCAGCTCGACACCGAGCCGGCCGCCGAGCTCCTCCTCGCTCCCGTCCGCGCGCACGAGCACGTTCCGCCCCTTCGCACCCGGCGCCCCGCCCGCGAGGCCCCAGGGCGCCCGCGCGCGTCGCTCGGAGAGGACGCTCACCTGGAGCGGCCGGAGCGCCTCGAGCTCGCGCACCACCCCGTCGCCGCCCCGCCAGCGCCCGGCGCCGCCAGACCCACGCCGCAGCGCATGCCGCCGCACGCGGACCGGGAAGCGCTGCTCGAGGATCTCCGGGTCCGTGATGCGCGAGTTCGTCATGTGCGTGTGCGCGGCGCTGCCCCCGTCCCAGCCCTCGCCGGCCCCAGCCCCGCCGGCCACGGTCTCGTAGTAGCCGAAGCGCCCATCCCCGAGGGTGAGGTTGTTCATCGTGCCCTGGCTCGCGGCGGCGCGCCCGAAGGCGCCGAGGAGCACGTCCACGATGCGCTGGCTGGTCTCGACGTTCCCGCCCGCGACCGCCGCGCCCGCCGGCGGATCGAGGAGCGAGCCCGGCGGCACGACGAGCTCCACGGCCCGCAGGCAGCCGGCGTTCAGCGGGATGGGCCGCTCGACCAGCGTGCGGAGCACGTAGAGCACGCAGGCCGTCGTGACCGCGCGGGGCGCGTTGAGGTTCCCCGGATGGGCCGCGGCGCTCCCGCGGAAGTCGATGCGGACCCGTCCGTCGGCCGCGCGCGCGAGCCGCACGTGGATCACGCTCCCATCGTCGAGGGCGTCCTCGAAGCTCCGGCCCTCCAGGTCGAGGGCAGCGAGGGCCTCGCGCACGGCGGCCTCGCCCTGGTCCTGCACGTGGCCCATGTAGGCGGCGACCGCCTCGGCCCCCTCGCGCGCGCAGGCCTCTTCGAGGAGCCGGGCGCCCGTGCGGCAGGCGGCGAGCTGCGCCTGGAGGTCGGCGAGGTTCTCCTCCGGGCGCCGCGCCGGGTGCGACCCGCCCTCGAGCACGGCCCGCACGGCCGCCTCCTCGAGCTCGCCTCCGCGCAGGAGCGGGACGCCCCGGAAGACCACGCCCTCCTCCACGAGCCGCGTCGAGAAGGGCGGCATGGAGCCCGGCGTCACGCCGCCGACGTCCGCGTGGTGGCCGCGGCTGGCGACGAAGAAGCGCCGCTCGCCGACGAAGACCGGGGCGACCAGGGTGATGTCCGGGAGGTGCGAGCCCCCGTCGGCCGGGTCGTTGGTGACGAAGACGTCGCCCGGCGCCATCCGCGGATGCCGGGCCCGGACGGCGCGCACGGACGCGCCCATGGAGCCGAGGTGCACGGGGATGTGCGGCGCGTTCGCGACGAGCTGGCCCGCGCCGTCGAAGAGAGCGCAGCTGAAGTCGAGCCGATCGCGGATGTTGGTGCTCAGGGCGGTGCGCTGGAGCACCGCGCCCATGCGCTCGGCGATGGACATGAAGAGGTTGCCGAAGACCTCGAGGCGCACCGGATCGGGCGCAGCAACAGGTCGGGCCTCCGGGCCGGGGTCAGGCTGAGCGTCGGGTCCGGCGTCCGGGCGGGTGTCGAGAGCGGCGCCGCTCGGTCCGTCCTGCCGCCCGTCGAGCCGAGCCGCCTGCTCATCGTTCTCCGAGGCGGAGTCGGCGGGTTCGCTCGTCCTGCGCTCCGACGAGTCGGCCGCTCCCGGGACGCCGCGCGCGTCCTCGAGCACGACCAGGTCGTCCGGCCGCCGCCGCAGCACGAAGCCAGGCTCCACGACCAGCGAGCCCGTGTCCTCGAGCACCAGGAGCGGCCCCGCGAGCGGCGCGTCGACCGGCAGGTCCTCGCGTCGCCACACGTCCACCTCCCGCCAGCCCTCCTCCACGTGGAGCGGCGCTCGATCGAAGGGCGCCGGCGACCCGGGCGCGCGCGCCGGCGGGGGGTCGACGGGCGCCGCGGCCCGCTCGAGGTGAACCCGCAGCCGCGTCGCCTCCACCGGATGGCCGGCCCGCGCGTAGCCGAAGCGCCGCCGATGCCGCGCCTCGAACGCCTCCCGGAGCGCCTCGGGGCTCGCGCCCTCCGCGAGCGGCACGTCGAGCGGCGTCTCCGTCCCCCGGTAGCGCAGCCCGAGGTGCGCCCGCGCCGTCGTGGCGTCCGCCTCATCCGGCCCCTCCGCCGCCTCGAGGGCCGCGCGCCCTTCCCGCTCGAGCTCCGCCCGCGCCGCCTGCGCCTCGCGCACCCGCTCGGCGCCCAGCGCCCCCGGCGTCGGCGCCTCCCCGTGCCAGCCGACCGGCGCCACGCCCATGCCGAACGCCGAGAGCACGCCCGCCCAGGGGTGCGAGAGGATCGTCCGCACCCCGAGCCGCCGCGCGACCGCGCAGCCGTACTGCCCGGCCGCCCCTCCGAAGAGCACCAGCGCGTGCTCGCGCGGGTCGTGCCCCCGCGCCGTGCTGATCTCCCCGATCGCCGCGGCCATCTGCTCCACGGCGATGGCGAAGAGCCCCTCCGCCGCCTCGGCCGGCGCGAGCCCCGCCCGCTCGGCCAGCGCCGCGACGCCCGCCCGCGCCCGCTCCGCGTCGAGCGCGAAGGGGAAGCGGTCCCCCCGGAGGCGCCCGAGCGCGAGCGCCACGTCCGTCAGCGCCGGCTCCCGCGCCTCCGCATGCCCGTAGCAGAGCGGCCCCGGCTCCGCGCCCGCGCTCTCCGGCCCGACGGTGAAGCGGCGCCCGTCGAAGCGGCAGAGCGAGCCGCCCCCGGAGGCCACCGTGTGCACGGCGATCATCGGCGCCCGGATCCGCACGCCCGCGACCCGCGCCTCGCTCTGCCGCTCGTGGTCGCCGGCCCAGCGCGAGACGTCCGTGGAGGTGCCGCCCATGTCGAAGCCGAGCACCTGCCCGCGACCCGCCTGCTCGGCGATGCGCGCGCAGGCTACCACGCCCCCCGCCGGCCCCGAGAGGATCGCGTCTTTGCCGCGGAAGCGCCCGGCTTCCACCAGATCCCCGCTCGACTGCATCAGCCGGAGACGCGAGCCGGGCAGCCGCTCCCCGAGCCGGGCGAGGTAGCGCCGCAGCACGGGGGTGAGGTAGGCGTCCACCAGCGCCGTCTGGGCGCGCGCCAGAAGCCCCGCGGACGCGGACGCCTCGTGGCTGCAGCTGACCTGCTCGAAGCCCACCTCGCGGGCGACCGCGGCGATGGCGCGCTCGTGAGCCGGGCCCGCAGGCGCGTGGAGGAGCGCCACCACCACCGCCTCCGCCCCGCGCTCGCGGGCCGCCTCGAGCGCAGACCGCACCGCACGGACGTTCAGCGGCGTGAGCTCGCGCCCCGTCGCGTCGACTCGGGCTTCCACCTCGATCACCTCGTCGGTGAGAGGCGCCGGTCGCCGTGCCGAGAGATCGAAGAGCGCCGGCCGGGTCTGGTCGTCGAGGGCCAGGAGATCGCCGAAGCCCGCCTGGACGACGAGCACACAGCGCGCCCCCTTTCGCTCCAGGAGCGCGTTCGTGGCGAGCGTCGTGCCCATGCGCACGTCGCAGGGCGGGAGCGGCGCGTCCGGGTCCAGCTCGAGGAGCGCGCGCACCCCCCGAATGGGGGCGTCATCCCCCGAAAGCACTTTGGCGACGCGGGTTTCCCCGGTCGCGGGATCGCGCCCGATGCAGTCCGTGAACGTGCCGCCGCGGTCGATCCAGACGTGCATGGGCGCGGCCATCGGAGCCATCGAAGCACGCGCGGGCCGCAATTCAAGGCGCCCGGCGATCGCCTCGGCGGGGGGTCGCGGGGAGCGTCACCGCTGGAGATTTCTGGTGATTTCGCCTTTGGAGGTGGCAGGATGACACCTGGGATTTGCTTTTGCTGGACTTTCGAACGGCCCGCGACGAGAGAATGCGCGATGGATTCGGTCTCGAAGGGTGCGCGGCCATGAATCGGCCCGCGGACCCATCGGGGGCGCGAATCCAGGGCGAGACGGCTCGCAGACGAGACGAGGGCTCCGCGGGACACGCGGCCGTGGGGGAGCGAGATGGCGACGACGACTTCGGCCACTGAGACGCTCAAGGTGTCGGCAACGATACCGGCCAGCCCCAACGCCATCTATGCGGCCTGGATGGACGAGCGCCGGCACTCCGCCTTCACCGGCAAGCGCGCCACCGTGGACCAGTGGGTCGGCGGGCGCCTGACGGCGGGCGACGGCTACATCGACGCGACGCACATCTTGCTCGATACGGGGCGGCGCATCGTCCTGACCTGGCGGACGGCGGACTTTCCCGTGGACGCGCCCGACAGCCAGGTGGAGGTGCTGCTGGAGCCGGTGGCCGGTGGGACCAAGGTCACCATCGAGCAGTCGGCGATCCCGGCCGGCCAGGCCGAGAAGTACAAGAAGACCTGGCGGAAGCTCTACCTGAACTCGATGAGGCGCTTCTTCTCGAGCCGGGAGAACGCGCGCAAGGCGCTACGCTCCGCCGCCAAGAAGGGCCTTCTGCCCACGCCGGGACCCCGACGCGGGCGGCGCCCGATCGTGGGGCCGCGCCCGGGGCACGGGAGCGGCCCGGCGCCCGAGGCCGACGCGAAGAAGGACGTGAAGAAGGCCGCCGAGGGCAAGAAGGGCAAGAAGAAGTCGGCGAAGAAGAAGGCCGCCAAGAAGAAGGCCGCCAAGCCGAAGAGCGCCAAGAAGGCCGCTCCCAAGAAGACCGCCAAGAAGCGCTCCTCGAAGAAGGCCGCCAAGAAGGCCGCTCCCAAGAAGACCGCCAAGAAG
>PABA01000103.1 GCA_002699025.1 Sandaracinus sp.
CGGCTTCGGCTTCCGCTTCGGCTTCCGCTTCGGCTTCCGCTTCCGCTTCGGCTTCGGCTTCGGCTTCGGCTTCGGCTTCCGCTTCGGCTTCCGCTTCGCAGCTCAGCGCCGCCGGCGACGCAGCCAGGCGAGCGCGAGCATCCAGGCTCCGAGGGCCCCCGCGCTCCCGGCGCCGGGGCTTGCGGCGCATCCGCCACCGCCGCCCTCGCCGCCGCCCTCCCCGCCGCCCTCGGCCTCGGGGAAGCAGCCGCTCACCGAGCCCGCCGGCCGGCACTCGAAGCCGTCCGGGCATGCCGAGTCGTCGCAGAGCCGCGTGCACACCGCCGCGCAGATGCCCGTCCGGCACTCCTCGTTCGTCGCGCAGGGCTCCCCGAGCGCGAGCCCATCCGCGATGCAGCGCTCCCCCGCGTCGGTCGCGGTGCAGCTGAAGCCCGCCTGACAGCCCTCGCCGCAGCCGCCCGCGCAGACCCGGTCCCCGTCGACGTCGACGCAATCCGCCTCGCCGTCGCAGTCGTCCGGGTGCACGCAGCCGTCGCCCTCGGCGCGCAGGTCGCCGGCCACACAGCTCCCCTCGCGGCAGTGGTAGCCGTCCGGGCACTCCGCCTCCGGGCTACAGCTCCGCGTGCAGAAGGGACCGGTCGCCCCCTCGGCCGGCGCGCAGCTCCCGCTCTCGCAGTCGCCCGCATCCTCGCAGGGCGCGCCGAAGGGCCGCGGCCCGGTCGAGAGATCGTAGGGCACGCAGTCGCCGCAGCCGGCCTCGGCGCCCGCTTCGCAGAGCGTGCCCTCGGCGCAGTCGCCGGCCTCGGGATCGCACTGGCGGCTGCAGCGCATCGCGCCCGCCACCATGGCGCAGCGGTTCGACGCGCACTCGGCGTCGCTCGCGCAGGTCTCGCCCTCGGGCTTCGGGCCCGGGTCGCCCTCGAGGCAGCGGCCCACGCCGCAGCCCTGGGCCTCGCAGTAGAAGCCGAAGGGGCAGCGCGGGATCGCCGAGCGCGGGTCGCAGTCGCGCACGCAGAGGCGCGCGCCGGCCACGTCGTCGCAGCGCCCGTTCGAGCACTCCGCGTCGCTCCCGCAGGCCTCGCCGAGGCCCGTGCAGCCCTCGTCGACGAGGTCGTCGCAGTCGTTGTCCACGCCGTCGCAGCCCTCCGGCTCCGGCTCGCAGGGCGGCGCCCAGTCGAGCGCGCCCTCGATCAGCGAGCGGTGCGCGTGGACCGCCGTGAAGAAGTGCCGGCTCCGCGAGCCACAGCCGCCGAGGCCGAAGCTCGTCACGCCGACGACCCGGTTGCCGACGAGGAGCGGCCCGCCGCTGTCGCCCTGGCAGGTCCAGCTGGCGCCGCCCGCCTCGATGAGCCGCGAGCCGACCTGGAGGATGGTCGTGTCGCCGATGTACTTCACGCCGCTGTCGTCCGTGGACGGGTTGTTGCGGCCGAAGCCGATGATCGTCGCGGCCTCGCCCCGGCTCGGCGGGGAGGTCGAGTGGCGACGCGGCGTGATGCCCGTGAGCGTGTCCGCGAGGAGGATGACGGCGATGTCGTCGCCGCTCTCGAGGTCCGCGTCCGTGTAGGCGCCGGGCGTCGAGCGCACCTCCCAGACCGCCGACATCTGCTCGTTCGGGCCGGCCGTGAAGAGGTCGTCGTCCACCATGACGAGCAGGCGCGAGGGGCGCACGGCCTCCCACTCGCGGGCGCCCGTGTCCTGGTAGACGCAGTGCTTCGCCGTGAGCACGACGTAGGGCGCGATGAGCGTGCCGGAGCAGAGACCGCCGTCGAGGTTGATGACGGCGACGGCCCAGGGCTGCCCGGAGGTGGTGCGGCCGTTGATGATGGGCGCCGTCGCGGAGCCGAAGCCCTCGTCGCTCCGGTCCGCCGCGCAGCCGAGGGCCAGCGCGCTCGCCAGCGCACAGATCACCGCCGAGGCCTTCACCCCGCTCCGAGCTTCCCGCATCCGTTCCTCCAGCGCGGCTCCACCGTGGGCATCCGTCCCCGAGCCGCAGCGGCCGGAGGTTAGCAGTGGATCCGCCGATCGTCAGGGATGCCCGGACCCTTTCGCTGCCGCCGAAAACCTGCACTCCGCAGCGAAGAAGGGCTCAGTCTTCGCCCGCGTTTCGATCCCCGCGCCGCTTCGCCGCCTCCTTCTCGCGCCGCTTCGCCGCCCGCCGCTCCCGGGCCCGGAGGCGCTCCTTCTCCCGTCGCCGGTTCCGCTTCAGCGCGTCTTGCACCTCGAGGTGCAGCTGCGGGTCGTCCCCCAGCGCCATCAGCGCCTTCTGCGCCCGCGGCATCGCCCGCGCGTGCTTCTCGAGGTAGCCGACCAACATCCCCCTGCTCTCACCGAGGCGCGGGTCGCGGAGCAGCCCGAGCACGGTGTCGAGATCGTCCGGCCTGGCGCTATTGGCGAGGATCAGCGCGACCGCCTGGCGAACCTCCCCGGGAGGCTCTGCGCGATAGAGTCGAATGAGGCGGGGCCATGCGTCTCGCACCATCGGGTCGGGAACTGCGAGCGCGCGCGCGATTCCCTCACGCACACGAGAGGGGTACGGGCGCTCGAGGTGTCTCAGCAGAATCGGAAGCGCATCGCGATACGGCTCCCGTCGCGGCACGAGGTCCCAGGGAGACTGGACGCACACCCCGGCTTCTCCGAGCTCTTGGATCAGAGGCTCGGCCGCCTCGCGCCACTGCCGCACCCTTTCTGCGCGCTGCGCCGCCTCCTCGGCTCGCCGTGCTTGGTACTCCGGATCCCTCTGGAGCTCGGCCATGATCTCGGCGGCCGTTCGGCCCCCGCGCGTGGTTCGTCTCTTCTTCGCAGCCATGTAATCGATACGGACTAGGGTATGTACTCTAGAATGATTACGCCAGCTTGGACAAGCTCTTCGAGGGGCCCACTCAGCCGCGTGTTCTGACGAACAAACAACCGGAATTTCCGTCCAGTTTGTTGAGCAAAATCCAAAAAGTCTCTGAGCTGACGTGTGTTGCTCAGGCGCTTTACGTTCTTGACCTCGTTTAGCCAGCTGGGATCCATTCCATCGGGAATACGATACCGATCATTGACGAAAATCTTCTCCTTGGGGCCAATATCGACAACGGCCCGGACGGCGTCCTCGCCGGCTTGGCCCGTCGCTACCGGGCCGGCGCCGCCGCAGCCCTTGACGTTGTGTACTCGCAGACCGGTCGCGCCGACCTGGTACTCGTGAGCGTACTCGATCTCGAGGTTGTAGACGGGGGCGAGCTCCCGGGCGGTCGTCCGCTCGACGAGCTCGGCGGTGGCTCCACGGGCCTGGACCGCCTCCCCGAGGCGTAGCTCGGCCGCATCCACCCACCCCTCTCGGTCGGCCGACCAGAAGGGGTGGGTCCCCGTGGCCACCACGCGCTCGCCGCTGTCGAAGACCAGCTCGTGCACCCGCGCCCGATGCTGGTGCACCGTCCCGAGGACGACACGGCCAGGACCGTCGAGGATCGTCGGCGCGGCTCCGCTGCGGACGACGCGCACCTCCCCGTCGAAGCCCAGCTCGGCGAGGCGCATCGAGAACCGGCCGTCGCCGTCGGGATCCTGCTGGTCGAGCCACGACGGCTCTCGGAGCAGCGTGATCTCCGTTCGGCCATCGAGCGAGACCAGCTCGTGCAGCTGCCAGGACGGCCCGACCTTGCTCTCGAGCCAGGGCGCGCCGGCCGACTCGTCGGCGATGGCGACCCGATCGCCCACTCGCACCTCTTCAATGGCCACCGACTCGACGGATGCGGCGCCGGCCGACTCGGCGAGAGAGGCCTCGGCAGGCGCGGGGAGCACGGCCACCAAGGCCACGAGCGTCCCGGCTGCGAAGCACATGGACCCGGCACCGCGCACGTTCCTGGCTCCCAGTCGCTCGGCGCCGCGGCCCACCGCGTTCGTGGCGAGCTTGACTCCACCGCGGGCGAGGCTCACGAGGATCTCAGCCGCCCCGGCGACGAAGCCCGTGACCTGCCCCGCCGTGTAGGCGCCCGAGTCTTCGTCGACCCCATGATTCGTGTCGCTGAGCACCCGGAACTCGCGGGTCAGGCCCATGCTCACGAAGTCTCCGAGGCCGGCGAAGAAGTCGTCGACGCCGAGCTCGTCGAGGCTGTTGACGAGCTGGAGGTCCCACTCCGGAGGCTCGTAGTTCGTCGTCGCCGTGGTCCCGGTCGCCGAGCTGGTGCTCTCGGGCTGCTCCGCACCCGGGATGATCTGGCCCGCACGCCGCGACGTACCCTGGGCGAACTGGTTCGTCAGTCGACATCCCGAGCTGCACAGCTGATCGAGCTCCGGCGGCGTCCAGCCCAGGGCTCGGGCGATGTTGGCGGTGCCCGTGATGTTCACGACACCGGAGAAGGGAGTCCGGGGTCGATAGACGGTCGCGGTGGCGCCGTAGGACGGCCCCTCTTCCTCGGCGCCGGTCGGGTCGACCACGTTGAAGGGGTCGTTGTGGGCGTAGGCGAAGGGGTGCCGGTCGAGCGGGGCGGAGATGTCGCTGATCGGGTCCGGGCTCGTCATCAGGCCCAGCTCACGGTCGTAGAGGCGGGCGCCCATGTGGATGAAGCGCGAGCCGGTCATGGCGTGGCCGGCGAAGCCGAGGAGCGGGAGGCTCGGCTCTGGCGTGGGCGTCGACCAGTTGGGCTGGCGGGTCCGGCCCCGCTCGTCGTAGTGCACGTCGGACACGGCGCGTCCGGCGCCATCGACGGTCAGGTCCGACGAGCCGGGCCAGCCCGTGTTCTGCGCCCAGGTCTCCGGTGAGCCTGCGCCCATGGCGACCACAGCCCCGGTCAGGGCGCCGGCCGTGCCGGGCCGGAAGAACGCGACCGACTCGCTCCGACGCGTCATGAAGTCGACGCCGTTCGCCGAGAGCCGCTCCTCCCGCGCGTCGGGCCGGCGGGTGCGGACGAGCGCGCCGTCGGCGTCGTACTCGAAGGAGGCCTCGTCGTGCGTGGCGAGGCCGGTCGTCGCGCGGGGCTGGCCGAGGAGCGAGTACTGCACCGTGCTCGTCGGGGTCTCGACCAGATTGCCGCGCTCGTCGTAGCGAAGCGGCCCGCTCTCGACACCGTCCACGCGCGCGTAGCGGTGGGGATGGGCCGGATCTCGCGTGTAGGTGTGGTCGGGCCCCGAGACGAGGTTGCCGAGGTTGTCGTAGTGGTAGCTGCGGGTATCGTAGGGCCTCCCGTTCAGCTCCACTCGAACCTCCGTCAGCTGTCCGCGAGCATCGTAGGCCAAAGCCTCGTGCCGCCGTGAACGTCCTCCGGTGCCGTCCTCCGTGGCACGCCAGGCCAGGCGACCGTCCGGGTCGAAGCCATAGGAATCCCGGCCGGCGTAGACCTCCGGCGTCCAGCTCGTGACCTCCTCGGGCAAGCCGGTCGCGACGTCATACTCGGTCTGGCGCGTGAGCGCTCCCATGCGCTCGAGCGTCACCGAGCCATCCGGGTCCGTGTCGAGGCGCTCCCAGACGTTCTCGTAGAGGGGCCCCGGCTTCAGGACGCCTCCGCTGCTCTCGCCGCTTCGCCGCCGTACGCGCTCGAGGAACCCTTCCGTGTCGTAGTCGTAGTAGAAGGTCTCCGCCTCGACGCCATCGGTGGCGAGGCGAGCTCGCTCGACGCGACCGTCGACGCCCCGCGCCCGCACCTCGACAGAGAGAGAGCGCCCGTCGACTCGGGTCGTGCGCGAGCGGGGCACGCCCTGCGGCCCGTAGCCGTAGATGACCCGCACGTAGTCGTCGGAGAGGCTGTAGTCGAGCTCGCCCAGGGCCTCGGGCGGGTCGTAGTACCAGCGGTCGCGCTCCATGGGCGCTACACCGTCGAGGGAACGCGCCGTGATCTCGGTCACGCGACCGAGGAGGTCATAGGTCGCGGCCTGCTCGATCCGACTCTCCTCGTGGAGCACGCGCACCACCTGCCCGAAGGCGTCGTACACCCGCCGCTCGGCACCGGTGTCCGGGTGGACGAAGCGCGTCGGCCGTCCGAAGGCGTCGCGCTCCGTTTCGTACGCGAAGCCGAAGTCGTCGACGACGCGTGCGAGCGCACCATGCTCATCGTACTCGTACTGGGTCCGGGCGCTCTCGTTGTCGGCCGTCTCCGGGCTCTGGGACTCGACCACGCGGCCGGCGATATCGCGCACCCAAGTCGTGACGCCGCCGCGTGGGTTGGTAGCCTTCACGACCGGCCCCGCGAACTCGAAGGTCGTCACGCCTCCGAGCTCGTTCTCCTCTCGATGCACGCGGCCCAGGCCCCGCGTCCAGCGCTCGCTGGCGGAGATGGCCTCGTCCGGGTGGTGGACCCACTTCCGGGAGCTCCGGCCCGGTAGCGCCAGGCCAGCCTCCACCAGCTGGCCGGTGAATGGGTCGTACTGATAGGCGGTCGAGACGCCTCCGCCGGGGACGGGCTTCGACTCCTCGAGCACCCGCCCGAGCCCATCGAGCCGGGTCCGCGCGCGCACCGATGCGTAATGGCCGCTCTCGATGGTCGACTCCCAGCCCCCACCCGGCAGCTCGCGACGCAGCAGGCGACGCTCGAAGTCGACGTCAGACCGACTCAGGGTGCTCAGGCGGGCGAAGCCGTCGTAGCCGTACTCGGTCTCCGCGCCGTTGGGGTCGCGAACGCGCCAAGGGCGTCCGTTCCATGGGTGCACACGGCGCTGCGTCTCGTGCCCGAGCGCGTTGAAGACGCGGGTCGGCGCGAGGGCGTCGTAGCCTTCGTAGGCGTACTTCAGGACGCGGTCCTCCTCGCCCTCCGCGGTCGTCCGAAGCATGGTCGCGTGTCCGAACGGGTCCATCTCGTCGACGTGGACCACCCGGCTCCGGTCGGAACGAGGAAAGGACGAGTCTTCCGTCACGACACCGTCCACGCGGGACCAGAGCGGCCGTGCCGCGGCGCCTTCCAGCTCCCACTCGGTGACCCGCCTCGTGCCGGAGCACCGCATCAGCTTGCAGCGGGTCCGCTCGACCTGCCGCGGCCGAACGGACCAATGGTCGCGCGAGTCGAAGAGCACGTAGTCGGTCTCGTCCCGCACGACATACTCGTCGCCGTTGGTCCGCTCGATCACCTCGGCCACGCCCTCGGCGGTCATCCGCTCGATGGACACACCGGACCGTCGGACGACGACGCTCCCCTCGGTGGTCGTGCTCGTCGAGGTGCGGGTGTAAACGAAGTGGGTCTGGTCACTCTCGAAGAGGGCGGGCTCGTCCTGACGCACGACCTCGGCGATCAAGCTGTCCGGCGCGAGCTGCTGGTTCGCGTCGTCCCAGCGGGCGTAGGTGCGCTGGGTGGTCTCGACGGGAACACCCGCGAAGGGGTACGGCGCTCGCCCGCTCGGGTCGGGGCGCGTCGGGTCGTAGGTAACGGTGACGTGCTGGCCGGCCGCCGGCGCGATGACTTCGCGACGCTGGAAGCCCAGCGGTCTCCCCCGCTCGAGATCCGCGAGCGCTCCCGCGTAGCGGTAGAAGCGCTCCTCCCAAGGTGCATCGGTCGACCCGTCGAACGTGACGCGGCTCTTCGACACCACCAGGCCGCCCTCTCGGGCACAGTGCAGGGGCCAAGCGCACCCCTCGGCGGGCGTGTGCACCACCGGATCGCTGAGGGGCGCGTAGTCGTAGTGCTCGCTGCGGTGCGGCGCCCCCACGTGGGACTCCTGCCGGACCTCGACCAGGGCGCGATGGTAGTGGCCGCCGGGGCGGTACTGGTAGTCGTAGACGTCGTTCTCGTGGAAGACCTCTGGCCAGCCGTTCCCGTCTACGTCCACCGTGAACACGGGCGACGGGCGGGCGGGAAACGCCGGGTGGTCGTTCGACAGGGACATGGACGGATCGGCGGCAAACCCGGCGAAGACGAAGTCGGCGCCCGTCGAGCGGAACCAGGCCCACTGGTAACCCTCCGGATCGCCCGGTACTGGATCGACGGCGTCGGCCCCGAACGGAACGGCCACGGCCAGGTCACTTCGGCCGTCCCCGTTGAGGTCGCGCAATGACGCCCAGCGCATCATCTGCTCGTCGAGTGCGTGACCCCCCACCCGCAGCGGGAGCGTGTCGATCGCCTCTCGCGACGTGGACGGTGAGCTCCAAGAAGTCGCGCTCACGGCTTCGTGTCACCACACCGGTACGCGACTCCCAGCGCCGCGTGTAGCTCTCGACCCCACGAATCAGGTCGAGGAGCCCGTCCCCGTTGAAGTCGGCCAGCCGCAGGAAGTCCTGCTCGTCGCTCTCGAAGGGTAGAGGCGCGACCCGGTACAGCCGTGACTCGGACCAGACGTAGATTCCGCGGGGCGCGACGGCGTCTCCGGTCGTGACGATCCACTCGGTCGTGCCGTCCTGGTCGATGTCCACGATGAAGGGGTGATGCCGAGCTCCGTCGCTCGAGAAGTACCCGATCCGGTCTCCGCCCGGCGTCCAGACCAACTGGCGGTGGTCGTCCGGCGTGGAGCAGCGGATGGCCGTCTCGATGCCGGGCTCGAAGCGGGGGCCGCCCTCGTAGCGGGTGACCCACCACACCTCCCGGCCGGGATCGTCCGTGGAGCCCTCGCAGTAGACGACCTCCGGGCGCGGATCGCCGTACACTTGGACGGCGCGGAGGTTGGTCGGGGTGAAGTCCAACTCCAGCGGCTGGCGCGTGAACGTCCCGTCGCCGTCGCCGTGGAGGTAGCTCATGCCGTACCGGTCGAAGGGTGGGTTCTCCTCCTCCGGAGGGAAGGTGCGGAGCAAGTCGTCGACGCCGTCACCGTCCACGTCGAGCACGACCGGGTCGTAGCCAGGGAAGTCCCGAAGGGGCGCGGAGTACCGAGGCAGGAACCGAAACCCCGACGGAACGGTCGTGGGGTCGCCGCGGTTCGCCCCCACCATGGTCAAGTACCCGCCCAGGTCGCGGGGGAAGAGAGCGTCCAAGCCTGGCTCGGTGTCGAACTGGCCCCAGACCGGCACGGTCCAACGCTCCTGTCCGGGAGGGAACTCCACCCTTCGGACGAGATCCGGGACCACGATGGGCTCGACACCGTCGGCCGACTCATCGAAAACCGGGTCGCAATTGGGCGAGGGGTTGCCTCCGACCGTGCACGGCGTCTCCCGGGCCTGGTAGCGGAACGTCAGCGGCGGCAAGCACTCACCCACCTCGCCGAGGCACTGCCGAAGGGCCGCCAGCTCGGAGGCCATCCCGGAGAGGGTGTCCGCCTCGCTCGGGGCCTCGCCCCAGGCGGCGAGACCGTGACGCAGCTCGTAGCGCCACATCAGGACCGGTTCCTGGGTGCGCGGATCGTCGACGCCGAGGTCCGGACCGTACATGCGGATCTCGGAGAGGAGCGCCGGTCGATGCTGATGAATCCCGCGCTCGAAGTGGTCGCGCGCATCCGGCAGCGCGTGCTCGTACCGGAGCTCGATACGGCGCGTCGCCTGGCGATCGGCATGGTGCGTGTACGTGATCTCACTGGGGCGGTGGACGGCGCCGCCCTCGGCCGCCGAGGCGAGCTCGTAGTGGACCCGGAAGGCGTTGCCCCAGCCGTCACGGACCTCCGAGAGGTGCCAGGCCTGCGCCGCTCCCGACTCGTCCTTCAGGGTCGCGTCGTCGCCACCGTAGATGGAGGTCATACCGTGGAGGTCCTGGACCACCCACTGGCTCTCGCTCCGCTTGTAGGCGCGCACGTGGCGGTCCGGGACCGTCACCCAGTAGCCATCGGCCCGATCGACGAGGGGGACCCCGTCGAGGCAGAGCCGCCGGGCGAAGGCATGCTCACCGACGCGGTCGGCCGGGTGCGGACCGAGGCAGGAGTGGATGCGCGAGAGACCATCGAGGGACCAGCCCCGACCCACCAGGCTCTCCCCCGCGCCGCTCACGTAGCGGAGCGCGAGATCGGGCGCGACGCCGCCCCGGCCGACGGCCCGCTTCAGGGGGACGACCACGTTGAGGCGCCCGTGGGCGTCCACCTCCGAATGGTAGGGGATGGTGCCGACGAGGTCGGTCGCGACGGTCCCGGAGCCCGTGAGGAGAGAGGCCTCGTGGCCCGCGACATCGGTCTCGGTGGAACCACAGGCCGAGATGGCGATCGTGGACGCGGCGAGGAGCAGGAGGCACCAAGAGGCGCGAGAGACGGACATGGCGCGCAGGCTGACCCGGCGCGAGCACTTCGTCCATGGTCTTTTCAGACCAGATCGTGTCGACCGGGAGACGGTCTTACCCTAACGGGTTGGCAACCAGCTGCCGTGGCCGTCCTCAGCTCGCTTGAGGACCTCCCTGGTGCTAGGAGATGATCATGCGTCGGCTGCTGATCGCTCTCTCGATGCTCGGCTGCGCGGCTTCCCAGGAACCGCTCGCCGAGGGGATCTACTGGGTCGAGTTCGAGCTGGCCGAAGACACCTGCCGACCCGAGTGGGCGCCGATGGGCGAGCAGCAGGTCGCCGTGCCCACGCCGGACGGGGAGCTCCCAGTGCTGTTCCCGAGTCCGGAAGGCCTCTGGGGGTACCTGAGCGTGCCGCTCGAGGAGGGGACGGCCCGTCCGGAAGACGACCTATTCCGGACCATCACGGATACGCTGTCGAACGTGCACGGGGAGGGCCTGACCTTCGAGAGGCACTTCGTCCGGCACATGCGGAACCCGCGCTGGGAGGGCCCCGAGGTGATGCCCTGCGAGTGGCGCATCGTCATGCACTACCGGCTCGCCGAGCCCTGTCCGCGAGAGTGCGTAGAGCAGGTCGGGTACACAGACGAGGGGCTCTATCGATTTGGCTGCGCCTGTCCGTAGTCGGGTCCGCCTCGGGCTCAACCGTCGTCGGCAGGGGGCTCCTCCCCGCTCGCCTCTCCCTCCGGTGCGGCGGCGGCGCCCTCGAGGAGGGCGAGGAAGCCCTCCCAGTCGAGGATCTTCGCGCCCTTCTTCTCGGCGGCGTCCATCTTCGTCTTCCCGACCTTGTCGCCAGCGAGCAGGTAGGTCGTGCCCTTCTTCACGCTCTTGTGCACCTCGCCGCCGTGCTCCTCGATGCGCTTCCAGATCGCGTCACGCTTCAGCTCGAAGCTCCCGGTCACGCAGAAGCTCATCCCCTCGAGCGCGCCGCCCTCGACCTTCTCCTTCCGCGGCTGCTCGGCCTTCACGCCGAGCACCAGCATCTTCTCGAGCATGGCCCGCTGGCTCTCGTCGGCGAAGAAGGCCGCCACGCTCTCGGCCATCTTCTCGCCGATGCCGTGGATCGCCGCGAGCTCCTCCTTCATCGCCTCCGTCTCGGCGTCGAGCATGTGCCTCAGGTCGCCGTACTTCTCGGCGATCAGCTTCGCGGCCACGGTGCCGACGAGCGGGATGCCGAGCCCGGTCAACAGCCGATCGAAGGTCCGCCCCTCGCGCGCGTCCTCGATGGCCTCGAGCACCTTGTCGACGCTCTTCTCGCCCATGCGCTCGAGCTCGAGCAGCGCCTCGCGCTTCTCCTTCAGCGCGAAGACGTCGGCGAAGTCCTGCACGAGCCCCGCGTCGACGAGCTGCTCCACGAGCGACTTGCCGAGCCGGTCGATGTCCATCGCGCTCCGGCGCGTGAAGTACCAGAGGCCCGCGCGGAGCCGCCCGGGGCAGCGCGCGTTCACGCAGCGGAGCGCCGCCACGCCCTCCTCCCGCGCCACGGGCTCGCCGCAGGCCGGGCAGGTGGTCGGCGGCTCCCAGGGCGTCGTGCCCTCGGGGCGCTTCTCGAGCACCACGCGGAGCACCTGCGGGATGATCTCGCCGGCCTTCTGCACGACCACCGTGTCGCCCTCGCGGATGTCCTTGTCGGCGATCATGTCGAGGTTGTGGAGTGAGGCCCGGCTCACGGTCGTGCCGCTCAGGGGGATCGGGTCGAGGTTCGCCACGGGCGTCAGCGCGCCGGTCCGCCCCACGTCCGCGGTGATCGAGCGGAGCACGGTCTCGCCGGTCTCGGCGGCGTACTTCCAGGCCGTCGCCCAGCGCGGGAAGCGCGAGGTGAAGCCGAGCTCGTCGCGGAGGCCCATCTCGTTGACCTTGATGACGATGCCGTCGGTCTCGTAGGGGAGCGACGCCCGGAGCTCGTCGAAGTGCTCGATGAAGTCGAGGAGCTCGGCGAGCGAGTCGCAGCGGCGGTGCGCGCGGTGCGTCGGCAGGCCGAGCTCGGCGAGGTGCTCGAGCATCTCGAGGTGCGTGTCGAAGTAGCGCTCGACGAGGTCGTAGAGGTAGACGCGGAGCGGGCGCTCGGCGGTGATGCGCGGATCGAGCAGGCGCAGCGAGCCAGCGGCGGCGTTCCGCGGGTTGGCGAACTCGGCCTCGCCGTCGGCCTTCCGCTGCTCGTTCACGGCGTCCAGGTCGGCGCCGTAGATGAAGACCTCGCCGCGCACGGTGAAGGTGCGCTTCTCCGGGATGCGCAGGGGGAGCGCGCGGATCGTGCGCACGTTCGCCGTCACGTCCTCGCCGGTCTCCCCGTCACCACGCGTCGAGGCGAGCACGAGCACGCCGTCCTCGTAGGTGATCTCGATGCTCGCGCCGTCGATCTTCGGCTCGGCCACGTAGCTCACGGTGGCGTCGCCGTGGAGCTCGTCGCGGACGCGCCGGTCGAACTCGCTCACCTCGTCCTCGTCGTAGACGTTGTCGAGCGAGTACATGCGCACGGCGCGCGTGACCTTGGTGAAGCCCTCGCGGGGCTCGGCGCCGATGCGCTGCGTCGGCGAGGCCGGCCCGACGAGCTCCGGGTGCTGCTTCTCGAGAGCGCGGAGCTCGTTGAAGAGCCCGTCGTACTCGGCGTCGCTCACGGTCGGCTGGTCGAGCACGTAGTAGGCGTAGTTGTGCTGGGCGATCTCTTCGCAGAGCTGGGCGTGGCGTTCGGCGGGGGTGGGCATCGCGGGGCGTTCCTGGGGTCGGTCGCTCGGGTGGGTCGCTCGGGTCGGCCGCTCGGGTCGGCCGCTCGGGTCGGACGTCGGGTCGGCGGCTCGGGTCGGACGTCGGGTCGGCCGCTTGGTTCGGTCGCTCGGGTCGGTACGTCGGCTCGGTAGGTCGGTTCGGTCGCTCGGTACGTCGGGTCGCTCGGTCGGTGGGTCGGGTCGCTCGGGGCGCTCGAGGGCGCGGGGCCTCGGGCTCCATCTACGCGCGGCGCCGGGCGAGCCTTCCACGCCGCCTGGCCCGTCGGGGCGCGGATGATAAGATCGCCCACGTTCCGGCCTCAACGGCGGCCCTCGCCTCCCTCGGGAGCGTCTGGCGCGGCCGACCCGAGCGCCGCCGGGGCGCCGCCGAAGGGCGGACGCCGCCGGCCTCCCCGATCCCCGATTTCGACCGTCTGACGTGGGCAATTCGCGCATCCTGCCCCTCCTGGGCCCCGCCGCCGCGCTCTATCTCGTGGCCGACGCCGCCGCGACGGGCGCCGTGGGGACGGCCGCGGCGGAGCGGGGCCTCGACGCGCGGGCCTGGGCGCTGGCGGCCCTCGCGGTCCTGATGACCCTCGCGCCGCTCTGGCTCCGCCGCCTCGCGCGGGAAGAGGTGCCGGGCGCCCGGCGCGTCGGCACGCTCGGCGTCGTCTTCGGCGTGGCCCTCGCCGCGGCCATCGAGCCGACGCGCCTCTCCCTGCTCCGCGAGCTCACGCTCCAGATCATGCTGCCGCTCGCGGGCGCGCTCCTCGTCGACCTGGCCCTCCGCGTGCCGGACGAGCTCCCGGCGGCGAAGCGCTCGCGCCCGCTCCTGATCCTGCTGACGGGCGTGGCCATCCTGGTCGGCGGCGTGGCCAGCCTGCCGCCCTTCCACCTCGCCGGCGAGCTGATCCTCGCGCCCCCGCGCCTGCTCCAGGTCGCCCCGCTCGCCGGGCTCGGGGCCCTCGGCCTCTCGCTCGCCGTGCGCACGCTCCGGCGCCGCTTCGGGAGCACGCCCGAGGCCCTCGCCTCGAACGCCTGGGCCGTCCTCGGCCTGACGCCGGCCTTCGCGGCGGGCGTCGCCGTGCTCGCGCTCGCGGAGCTGGGCCGGCTCGAGGGCCGCGGCGGCTGGGCGCTCCTCACGGTGGCGGCCGGCGGCGCCGTCGCCCTCTTCGGCCACACGGCGCTCGTCGATCCCCGCCGGCGCCCGCGGGCCGGCCGCGCGGTCCGCGGCTGGGTCGCCCACGGCCTCACGGCGCTCGGCCTCGGCGCCGCCGCCTTCGCGCTCCACGACCAGCTCCCGCACGACCCGATCTCCTTCACCGTCGCGATGGTGCTCGCGTGGATCGCGGCCATGCTGCTCTGGACCGGCATGCGCCGGGCGACGCACCGGCTCCTCGCGCCCTATGGCGGCCGGCTCCTCGACGCCATCGGCGCCGCGCGGCGCGAGCTGGTGCGCGCGACCTCGCTCGAGGAGCTCGCCGAGCGCGTGCTGGTGCCGCTCCGCGAGGCGTCGGGCGACCCGATGGCGACGCCCCAGCTCTGGACGGTGGACCCGGGCCGGGCCGCCGACGTCGACGCCGCCGCCAACCCGCGCTCGCGCCCCCAGGGCTTCCCGGGCTTCCTCCTCGCCCACCTCGAGGCGACCCCGGGCGCGGTGGTCGTCACCCGGGACGTGGACGCGAAGGTCGTCCGCCAGCCCGAGCTCCGCCCGCTCGGCGAGCTCCTCGAGAGCCACGACGCGCTCTGCGCCGTGCCGCTGGTCGTGCACGGCGAGGTCGAGGGCGCGCTCCTCGTGCCGCGCGGTCGACGGGGCTCGGCCCTCAGCCTCGAGGAGATGGAGGGCTTGCTCCAGCTCGGCGACGAGGTGGCCGCCATGCTGGCGCTCATCGTGGGGCGCGATCGCACGCAGCGGCGCCTCGGGGAGCTCGCGCGCGAGCGGGATCGGCTCGACGAGCGCCTCGACGAGGCGGAGGCGGTGCGCGAGAAGCTCGAGCGCGAGGGGGCGGCGCTCCGGGCCGGGCGCGGCGCCGGGCGTCGGGCGGCGCCACCGGTGGCCTACAGCAAGGCCATGCGCGAGCTCGAGGCGCGGCTCGGGGACCTCGCGCCGACGGAGACGCCGGTGACGCTCCTCGCGGAGGGCGGCACGCCGGTGGATCGGGTGGCGCTCCGGCTCCACGAGGCGAGCGGGCGCGCCGGGGGGCCCTTCGTCGTGGCCGACTGCGCGGGCCTGCGCCCCGAGCGGGCCGAGGCCGCGCTCTTCGGGGACGGCGAGCACCCGGGCTGGATGCGCATGGCCGAGGGCGGCACGCTCCTGCTCGCGGACGTCCCCGCGCTGCCGCTCGCGACGCAGCACGCCCTGGCCGAGGCGCTGGCCGTGCGGCAGGCGCGCTCCGCGGAGGGGAAGGGGCCCTACCCGATCGATCTCCGCCTGGTGGTGACGACGCGCGTGCCGCTGGGGCCGCTGGCCGAGCTCGGGCGCGTCGACGCGGAGCTCGCGCGCTGGCTCGACCGGGCCGTGGTCGAGGTGCCGCCGCTGCGGGCGCGGGCGGAGGACATCCCTTCGCTCGTGCTCCTCGCGCTGGACCGGGCGTGCCGGGTGCTCGGCAAGGAGACCGTGGGCATCGCCCAAGGCGCCCTGGACGCGCTCCTGGCGCACGACTGGCCCGGCAACCTGCGCGAGCTGCAGCACGCGATCGACCGCGCCGTGGCGCGGGCCGAGGGCGAACAGGTCACCCGGCGCGACCTCCCGGCGCTCGCGCGGCGGCACGCGCCGGCGGCCGGGGATCCGCTCGAGGGCACCTACGCCGAGGTCGAGCGGCGGGTGCTCGAGCGGGCGATGAAGAAGGCGGACGGGAACAAGAGTGAGGCGGCGCGGCTCCTCGGCCTGAAGCGCACGACCTTCCTCGACAAGCTCCGTCGCCAAGGGCTCGCGCCGCCCCCGAAGAAGAAGGGCGGCAAGAAGAAGAAGGACGGCGAGGAGAGCGCGGCGTAGACGGGCGGCCCGGGTCGGGGCTCAGCCCATCCCCATTCCCATCATGCCGCTGACCGAGGCGTCGGCCCCGGCGTCTTCCAGCGGACCGGCGTCCTCCATCGGGCCGGCGTCTTCGGGGCCGGCGTCTTCCCCGGGGCCGGCGTCTTCGGGGCCGGCGTCCTCCCCGCCCGCGTCTTCGGAGCCGGCGTCCTCCCCGCCCGCGTCCTCCGGCGTCGCCGCGTCCTGTCCCGCGTCCTCCTCGGGTGTCGCCGCGTCCTCCTCGGGCGTCGCCGCGTCCTCCTCGGGGAGCTCGTCGGGCTGGTAGGTGGTCCGTCCGCGGCACTCGCTCGCGACGCAGATGAGCTCGCCGCGGCACTCCACGTCGTTGCGGCAGTAGTCGCCGGCCGCGCCCCCCTCGCGCACGCACCCGCCGACCCAGGCCGCCGTGAGCCCCAGCACCGCGACACCCACCGCCCCGAACCGCGCTCCCCCATCCCGCATGGCTCCATGATGCCATGCCTCGGCGCCCCTCGGACAGACCTCGGCGCACGAGGCTCCCATGGAGCCAACGGAGACTTGCCTCGCGGCGTGTCGCCGCCGACACTCGACCACGGTGGAACGGGACATCCGGCGGAAGCAGCGTGCACCGGACCCGTCGCTGGTCGGGACGACCCTGGTCGGGCGCTACCATCTGGTGCGCATGCTCGGTGACGGCGGCATGGGCGCCGTCTACAAGGCCGCCGATCAGGTGCTCCGGCGCTTCGTCGCCATCAAGCTCCTGCACCCCGCCACGGCCGAGAACCCCTCCGCCGTCGAGCGCTTCGTCCGCGAGGCCCGCTCGGCGGCCGCCATCGGCCACCCGAACATCATCGACATCCTCGACTTCGGCTACGAGAAGAAGCGCCCCTTCCTCGTGATGGAGTACCTCCGCGGCCGCTCGCTCAGCGAGCTCATCGCCGAGGAGAACCGGCTGACCATCGAGCGCGCGTGCAAGATCGCGACGCACAGCCTCGCCGGCCTCGCGGCCGCGCACGATCGCGGCATCCTGCATCGGGATCTGAAGCCGGCGAACCTGATGCTCATCGCTTTGCTCGGCGACGCGGACTTCGTGAAGGTCTGCGACTTCGGCTTCGCCGCCCTGGTCCAGCCGAGCAAGCGCATCTCCGACGGCAAGGAGCTCACGCCGGCGCGCACGCTGGTCGGGACGCCGGCCTACGCCGCCCCCGAGCGGCTCCGGGGCGACGATCGGCGCGACCCGCGCATCGACGTCTACTCGATCGGCGTCGTGCTCTTCGAGATGCTGGCCGGCCGCCGCCCCTTCGACGCGCCGACCTTCCGGGAGCTCGCGCGGAAGGTCCGCCACGACCCGCCGCCGAAGCTACGCGCGATCCGCGCCGACGTCCCCAAGGGCCTCGAGTACGCCATCGAGCGCTCGCTCGCGAAGGACCGGGAGGAGCGCTGGGCGAGCTGCGAGGAGTTCGCGGCCGCGCTCGTGCCCTTCGGGGGGCGCGTCATCCCCGTCGAGGACCACCCCAGCGACAGCTTCACGATGGATCTCTTGCGCATCAAGGCGCGGGAGACGGCGCAGCAGAAGGTGATGACGCCCTCGGAGGCGGAGCAGATCCTCGAGCTCCGCCGGCGCTTCCGGAAGGAGCGGCGCGAGGACGAGCCCCAGCCGGGCCTCCACGGGACGCAGCCGGGAGGGCCCAGCATCGAGCTGGATCTGGAGGACGCGCTCCCCATGTCCTCGCCGAGCGCGACCTCGCTCCGCGAGACGGACTCGAACCGCGCCGTCGTCGCCCAGACCGACCCGGCGCCGCCCATGCCGGGGAGCCTCCTCCCGGACAAGACCGAGCCCATCGGGGCCGGCTTCGCCCCGGCGCCGCCGATCACGGCCGTCGATCCGCGCAGCTACGCGGGCTCGGTGGCGCTCTCGATCCTCCGCTTCGTCTCGCGGCGCTTCGGCGAGCGGGCGCTGACCGAGCTCCTCGGGCACCTCCCGGACGGCGCGCGGCAGGTCTTCCATCAGGGCGTGACCGAGGACGACCGGGTGCCCTTCGACGCGGTCAACGCGCTGATCTCGTGCATCGACGCGCGGCTCGGGCGGGACGACCTGCACCTCGTGGTGCAGTGCGGGCGCGCCGCCGCCGAGGGGGCCTTCGAGCTGATGCGCGCCGTGCGTCCGCCATCGCCGCCGCCGGAGGTCCTGCTCGCGGAGATGCCCCAGGTCATCGGCGAGCTGGTCGCCGGCGTGGACGTGAAGGTGAGCCGGCTCGGGCGCGGCTACGGGCGGATGGAGCTCGACGAGAACGGCGAGTCCTCACTCTCGTTCAACGTCTTCCTCATCGGCTTCGTCGACCGGAGCCTGGACCGCTTCGGCGCCTCCGACGTGGAGGTCAACATGCTGAGCTCCCCGGCCCTCGGCGACGATTCGTGCGTGTACGAGATCAGCTGGATCTCCTGAGCCAGCCGGCGTAACCGGCGTGCCTATGCCCATGCGCGCGCGTGCCCCTGCCCGCAGCACGAAGGGGTCGGAGAAGGTCATATGGCGAACGCCGCGCGACCCTCGTGACGCCTTCGGGGGAGCTGCGAGCTCCCGCTCCGAGCTCAGCCGCCCTCGCCGAGGAAGCGCGCCTGCCCCTCGGTCTCCCACCAGCGGAGGTACTTCCGCTGGGCGACCTCGCGGTCCTTCTTCGGGAGGCTCGGGTGGTAGCCGTAGTACTCCTGGGTGAGGTGCTTCAGCTCCTCGCCCGCGGCGCGGCGCAGCTCCTCGTCGCCGTGCAAGAGCGCCTCGATCAGCCACTCGATGCGGTGCCGTTCGACGTTCGCCTCGACCCAGTCCAGCCACTTCCGGCGCGACTTGCCGAAGTCCTGCCGCGTGAGGACGACCAGCGCCGCGTGGGCGGCGTCGACGAGCGCGTCCTCCCGCGCCGCGAGCAGGTCGACGAGGAGCTCCAGGGAGCGCTGATCGCGGAGCTCCCCGAGCGCCCGCGCGGCCCGCCCGCGCTGCTCGGCGGTGCGTCGCGGCACGCGCGCCGTGGCCCGGAGCATCTGGACGACCTGCGCGATCTCCGCGTCGAAGCGCCGCATCTCGCGGAGCACGTCGAGGGCGAGGACGCCGATCTCCGGATCGGCGTCGAAGATGCGCCGGCCGAGCGGCGCCACCAGGTCGCGATGGGGGCGCTCCCGGGCGACGAGCACCGCGTAGAAGCGCGCGTCCGTGTCCTCGGCGTCGAGGAGGGTCGCCAGGTAGGGCACGGCGCGATCGCCGTAGGCCACGAGCGTGCGGGCGATGGCGGAGACGTCCCGGCCCCGCGGCAGGCGCCGATGCGGCCGGTGGCGATCGAACCAGAGGGGCCCGGGGAAGTCGCGCACGAGCACCGGGAGCGCGATCTCGCCCAGGGCCATGACGGCGCGGACCGTGTTCATCTCGTCGTCCGGGCCGACCCGGCGGAGCTCGGAGACGAGCGCCTCCACGTTCTCGTCGACCTCGATGATGATGCTCGGCAGCTCGCCCGGCGGAACGCTCGAGGTCGGCTGGGAAGAGGGCGGGTGGACGACGCGGGAGGCGGGCGAGGCGGAGGGCGTCACGCCGCGGACGACGTCCACGGGCGGGGCCTCGGAGGGATCCTCGCGCCGCGGGTCGTGCCGGCGCGGGGGCACGACGACCTCGTCGACGACGCCGCGCATGCGGTAGGCGCTCGCCGGCTCCTCCTCGAGCCCCTCGAAGTCGGCGGCGTCGGCCTCCTCGATCTCGATCTCGGGCTCGTCGTCGTCCTCGTCTTCGTCCCCGGCGGGCTCGGCGGCGGCGACCTCGACCTCGGGCTCGTCCTCGTCCCCCGGCTCCCCGGAGGCCTCGGCGGCGAGCTCGGGCTCGTCCTCGTCCCCCGGGCCGCCCGCCGCGGCCCCCTCGTCGGCCTCTTCCGGAGGGGCCTCGGCGCTCGCCGGGTCCTCCCCGGCGACCGCGGCCTCGGCCGGCCGGGCGGGCCCCGCCGCGCCGTTCGAGCCAGCCGCGTCGGGTTCCTCGGGCTCCTCGACGTCCCCCACGGGCTCACCGGACGCGCCCACCTCGGGCATGGCGCCGGGCATGGGCGGCGGCGGCGCGCTCCGGGGCACGCCGAGCACCTGGAAGGCCTTCGAGCGCTTGCGCGGCCGCTTCTTGCGGGCCGGCCCGATGCTCGGCGAGCGACCGGGTCGCGGCTCGCTCGGCGGCGACGACGCGCGGGCTGCCTTCTCCGCCTCCGTCAGATCGCCCCAGGAGTCCGCCGCGGCGATCGACTCCTTGCTCCAGCTGGACGCCGGAGCGGCTTCGACGGGGGCCGAGTCGACGGGGGCGGTGTCGACGGGGGCGGTGTCGACGGGGCCGGAGTCGACGGGGCCGGAGTCGACGGGGCCGGAGTCGACGGGCGCCGAGTCGGCGGGCGCCGCGTCGGCCGGGCTCGAGTCGGCGGGTGCGTCCGCCTCGACCGGCGCCGCCTCGGCCGGGGCCGGCGCGCTCGCGAGGGGCTCGGGGCGGAGCGTCGAGGGCTTCGCCGGGGCCGACCCCTCCTCGGGCTCCTCCCCATCCGTCGTCGCCGTGCCCTCCGCGTAGCCGCGGAACTTCTGCCGCAGGATCAGCTTCTGGAACGCCTCGCTCATCCGCGGCGTGAAGCCGAGCAGCTCCGGCACCTCCGCCAGGCCGAAGTCCTCCCCAGCCCGGTCGCCGTAGAACACCAGCACGACCCGCTGACGGATCGACACGGGCACGAGCACGGCGGGCATCGCCTCCTCGCGATCGAGCGCGTCACGCACGTCCCGGTCCTCGTCGGTCTGGTCGAGGTGCGTGATCAACGGCACCGCGCCCTCGCGCACGGTGGCGAACGCGCCCGGGCGGCTCAGGTCCACGGCGAGGCGCCGGATCTCCTCGTGGTCGGCGCCCTCCCCGACCGCGTCGAGCCCCTCGGCCTCCTCCTCGTGCACGACGAAGAGCGCGAGGAAGTCGAAGAACTGACGCGCGAAGGCGAAGCCGATCTCCAGGATCTCGTCCCGGTCCTCGGCCTCGCCGAGCAGCTCCACGGCGCGGCGGGCGGTCAGCGGCCCGCGGAGCTTCTTCAGCCGCGGGCTCTGCGGCTTCGCCACTCGCCGCCGCTCGGGCGCGGAGGCCGAGAGGCTGGGCGCCTCCGCGGGCTTGCTCGGCGCCTCCGGCGGCGGCGCCGGCCGCTCGCTGCGGCGCAGGCCCACCACCTGGGAGACGCGCACCACCTCCGAGGCGCCCGGCGGCGGCTCGGAGGCGCGGACGACGCCGAACTTCTTCGTGCTCGGCCCGGTCGACTTCCGCGGCGGGCGCACCGACTCGGGCGCCTCGTCCTCGGCGTCGTCCTCGTCGTCGCCCTCGTGCCCGTAGACGTCCTCGAAGCTCTGACGGTCGCTCGCGTTCTGCTCGAGGGGCGCCACGTAGGGGATGGTGCCGGCGTCGCGCTGGCGGAGCTTGTCGGCGAGCCGCCGCATGCGCGGCACCATCTCGAGGCCGTAGTGATGGTGGAGCGCGGCCGCGACCCGCGCCTCCGTGACGATGCGCTGCACGACCTCCACCCCGAGGAGGAACCCGAGCTGCGACTCGACGGCGTCATCGAGCGGCTGGGCGACGGCGACGACGAGCGTCCCCTCCTCGAGCTTCAGCGGGACCAGCTCCTGCCGCTGGGCCACCTCGCGCGGCACGATGCGGATCACGTCCCGGGGGACGTTCATGACCTCGTCCCGGGTCGCCGGCAGCAGGCCGTGCACCGCGGCCACGTAGGCGGACATCACGTTCTCCGGCACGACGCCCTGCTCGAGCAGGATCGTGTCGAAGCGACCGCCGGAGATCACCTGCCTCTGGATCGCCTCCTCGATCTTCCGCACGGAGACCCGCTGGTCTCGGACGAGCAACGACGTGAGGGCGGACATGAGGGCCGGTGAATCCCCTTCGAGTTCCCCCGCGAAGCGCCGGGGGGACGTGGGCATGGAGAGGATGCCACACGACCCCGCTCGCTCCCGAGTTTCAGAACGATTTCGCGATGGTCGCTTTCGCAGCGAGGGGTGTCAACGGCGCTTTGCGCTCTCACTGGAGGGGGCTTCGCCCTCGTCGGAGAGCCCCAGCGCCGCGTAGCTCCGCCGCCGATCCGCCTCGATGGCCGCGAGGACCCGCTCCGCCTCCGCGAGGCCGAGCTCGCGCAGCGTGTCCCGGTTGCGCGCGGCGACCCGCTCGTGGAGCGGCTTCTTCGGCGGCGTGGCGAGGAAGGCGGCGAGATCGACGGTCGAGAGATCCACGAAGCCGGTGCCCCGATCGCTCGGGCGCCGCACCTCCTCGAGGACGCTCAGGCGGACGCACTGGATGGTCGGGTCCGGGCTCCGCCGGATGAAGGGGACGAGGCGAGCCGGCTCCTCGGCGGCCGCGGGCTCCACCGGCTCGGGGGCCGGATGGAAGGCCGCCAGGGCCATGGGCGGGGTGCCCCCGTGCGCGTCGGCGTGGCGCTCGCGCAGGCGGGCCACCGCCTCGACGAAGCGGGCGCGCGGCCAGCGGACGCGGGGGAAGACGATCAGGCCCACCTGCACGTGGGAGGCCGCCGCGTGGGCCTCGACCGCGGCGAGGGCCGGCCCCTCGAAGGCCGCCGGCCCCGGCGCCGTGACCACGCGCACCTCCACGTGGCCGTCCCGGCGCGCCTTCGCCGCCCAGGGGCAGAGGTCGAAGCGCTCGACGAACTCCTCGGCGTAGCGGAGATAGATGCGCCGGGCCTCGCGCGCGAGCGCCTCGTCGCGGGCGGCCGCCTCGTCCGCCTCCGGCGCCATCAGCGGTCGGCCAGGTACTCGACCAGGTGCGGCACGATCTTCATGGAGCGCGCGCGCTCCGGGGTCACGAACTCCGCCCAGATGACCTCGCGCCGATCGATGTCGATCTCGCCCGGCAGCGCGTCCAGCTCGGCCTCGTAGATGTCGACCGTGTCCTTGCGGAACTCGAAGGGGTGCGTGCCGTGGTAGGCGTGGGTGAAGCGCTCGGGCGGGACCTCGAGGGAGGTCTCCTCGCGGAGCTCGCGCGACGCGGCCGCCCGCGGATCCTCCCCGGGGCGCACGTAGCCGCCGGGCAGCGTGTGGAACTTCCGGTAGGAGTTCCGCACGAGGAGGATGCGCCCGTCGTGCCAGATCGCCGCGAGGGCGCCGCTCGTCTCCGGGCGCCGGACGAACCAGTAGCTGCGGAGCATGAGGTGCGCGGTGCGGTAGGCCGCGCGGATGGGCGCGTCGATCATCGTCATCAGGATAGTCCTTCGATCGACCCTGCCGAAAGAAAGGTGCGGCCACATGCCCCGAACGGAGTAGCGGGCCGAGCGCCGAGGGGGCGGCGCGTCGTGGTCATGGCGCCGTGGCCATGGCGCCGTGATCGCGGCGGCCTACTCGAGGTCGTCGAGGGTGCGGAGGTAGAGCAGCAGGTCGGCGCGCTCGGCCTCGCTCAGGTCGCTCGTCGCGCCGTGGGCGTCGTCCGGGTTGCGGGTGATGAACACGGCCTCGAGGGTCGGCGCGGATCCGTCGTGCAGGTAGGGGGCCGTGCGCCAGAGGCCACGCAGCGTCGGTGTGTCGAGGCCGTCGAGGGCCTCGCCGAGGCGCTGACCGCTCGCCTCGGAGAGCGTGCCCACGTCGTGGCGGACGCCGACGGCGCTGTCGGTGAAGGCCTCGCCGGCGTGGCAGCCCGCGCAGCCGGCGTCGGCGAACACGGCCGCCCCGCGCGCCCGCGCGAGATCGAAGGCGCCGTCGTCCCGGCGGAAGGGGCTCGTGCCCACGCGGGTCAGGCTCGCGACGTAGGCCGCCAGGGCGTCGAGCTCCTCGCTCAGCCCCGCCTTCGGGGGCCCGAGGGGCGCGGCGGTCTCGGCCCAATGCGCCTCGCTCAGAAAGCCCGTGCCCCCCTGGCCGTTGCGGATGTCCCCCTCGAAGTCCTGCACCTCGTCGAAGTTGCCGCTCCAGTGGATGGCGCCGTGGCCCACCCCGTGGCCGCGGAGGTCGATGGTGTTGCGGAGGCCCTCGCCGCGCTGCGTGAAGTCCCAGACGAGGCCGTCGCTCTCGCCGTCGAGGTGGCAGCTCGCGCAGCTCAAGTAGCTGGTGCGGCTCATGCGCGGGTCGACGCTCGTGTGGAAGAGCTGCTTGCCGCGGAGCACGTCGGGGGCGAGGGGCTCGTCGGCGAGGGTCGGCACGGCGGCGAGGAGCGGGGGCTCGCGCGAGAGCTCCGAGACGTCGTAGACGCGGAGCTCGCGCGAGAGGGTCGCGAAGACCCAGAGGCGCTCGCGGCCGGCCGCGTCCTCGTCGAGGGCGAGGGCCCGCGGGGCGACGCCGACGTCCGCGATCGAGCCGAGGGTGTCGAAGGAGAAAGCGTCGAGGGCGACGACGCGCTGGGCGCCCATCATGGCGACGAAGAGGCGGTCGCCGACGGGCGTGATCGCGAGCGCCGAGCCGAAGTCGAGGTCGTCGAAGGAGACGCGGAAGGTCTCCTCGACGCCGTCGCTCGGGTCGCCGGCGCCGGCGGCGAAGAGCTCGACGAGGACGGCGCGGGCGGTGGTCTGGCTGTCGAAGGGCTCGCCGGTGCGGAAGAGGCCGCTCACGTTGTTGGCCTTGAGAGCCGGCAGGAGCGCGCGGGCGCCGTCGGGGGTGAAGGCGAGCGCGTCGAGGAAGCCGGGGACGCCGCTGTTGTCCGTGTCGCTGTCGAGGCCCTCCTGGCGCGGGAGGAGCGCCTCGCCGCGCAGGGCCGGCTCGCTCGGCGTCGTCAGATCGACGCGGTAGACGTGCCCGCCCTCGGCGGTGGCGCGCCAGCGGCTCACGAGGGCGAGGCCCCGATCGTTGAGGGCGACGGCGCGCGGGTCCGGCCCGACGGAGGCCCGGCCGATGACCGCGTCCCCCTCGACGACGGCGACCGCGCCGGCGTCCTGGAGCGCGACGACGAAGCGCCCGACCGCGCCCTCGAAGCGCGGATCGGCGGCGACGCCGAAGGGGCGCGAGCCAGCGCCGAGCTCGACCTCGCCGAGCGGGGCGAGGGTGTCCGCGTCGAAGCGCGCGAGGGCTCCGGCGCGCTGGCAGCTCACGGCGAGGACGCGCCCGGAGAGCGCGAGCGTGCGCGGGCCGGCGCAGGTCGGGAGCTCGGCCTCGCGCTCGAGCGAGGCGGTGTCGACGACGGCCAGCGTGTCGGCGTCCGCGTTGGCGGCGAAGGCGCGGCCGGACACCGGGTCGAGCAGGAGGGGGGAGGAGGCCTCGGGCGCGCGCTCGGCCGGGCGGAAGACGACCTGCACCGTGCGCGAGGCGTCGCGCCCGCCGGCGACGACGCTGACGAGGAAGCTCCCGGGGTAGGTCCAGGTGTGGCAGGCCTCGGGCGTGGCGACCTCGCTCCGCTCGCCGTCGCCCCAGACGAAGGTGAAGGCGTCGGCGGAGAAGGCCGTGGCGTAGCAGGCCTCCTCGCCGACGTAGGCGACGGCGGGGCCCGAGAGCGCCTCGGGGGCCGCTCCATCGAGGGCCGCGTCGACAGAGGCCGCGTCGACGGTGCCCGCGTCGACGGGGAGCGCCCCGTCCGCGTCCGCCACGCTCGCGTCGAGGCCGGCGTCCGCGGGGGCGTCGTCGTCGCCGCCGGCCGCGAGCGCCGCCAGCCCGAGGAGGAGCGCCAGGCCCGGACGGCGGAGGACGGCGCCCGGAGCCCGGGGCGGGCGCTGGGCCTCCTCGAGACGGGTCGCGCGCGTCGTCGCCCGGCCCGGACCCAGGCGGCCGTTCGCTCGCGCTCCGCCGAGTCGCAGGCCGTTCGTTCGCGGGCGGGCGTTCGTTCGAGGGCGGGCGTTCACTCGCAAGCAGCCGTGCGGAAGGTGGAGCGGAAGGGCGCGGCCGTCGCGTTGCCCGAGACGTCGGTCAGGCCGCCGGCGGGGACGACGACCTCGTAGGTCGTCGCCGGCGCGAGGGGCGCCGCGGGCCAGAAGTTCAGCACGCCCTCCTGCCCGCTGTACTGGCCCTCGAGGGGCGGCCCGAGCGGCTCGCCGGCCTCGTCGATGGGGCGCACGTAGAAGCTCCCGCGGTGCACCGTCGCGAGCTCGACCGGCTCGTCCACCGTCAGCCCCACGCGGGCCCCGAGGGCCACCGGCTCGGCGCCGTCGCGCGGCACGACCATGTTCACGACGGGGGCCCGCGTGTCGGGGGCGCGCTTCCAGGGATAGACGAGCGAGGCCTCTCCGGAGACGGCGTCGTCGTCGACGCTCGCGACGATCACGTTGCCGACGGGCGTGAGCGTGTCCACGTCGCCGACCATGTCGAGGCGCGCCACGCGGTCGGGCGCGGAGGGGTCCGCGATGTCGATGATCTCGCCGAAGGCGCTCAGCCCGACGAAGGCCTCGTCCTCCATCACGAAGACGTAGCCGCCGTTGGCGAAGCGGTCCGGGCTCTCCCAGCTGCCGAGGAAGCTCGGCGCGCTCGGGTCGGCGATGTCGAAGACGATGAGGCCCCCGCCGATGACGTGGCGCGCGTAGTAGGCGCGGCCGCCGTTGATGTGGGCGAAGTAGGCGGCGCGGAGCGTCGGGCGGCCGAGCCGGTCGGTGGTCCCGTCGTTGAGGAGGAAGGTGCCGCCGGGGATGGGCCGGGGCGCGCCGGGGTCGCTGATGTCGACGAAGGCCGTGCGGGAGCCCTCGCTGGGGAAGATGGCGAGGAGCGTGCCGATGGCGTGGACGCCGCCCACGCGGAAGTCCGGCTCGGGCTCGTACTGGGCGACGAGCTCGGGACGCTCCGGGTCCGAGGCGTCGACGATGAAGACGCCGTTGTCGCTCGCGCCGACGTAGACGTAGGGCGCCTGCCAGAAGACGCTCATGACGACGCGCGCGTAGGAGTCCGGGTAGCGCACGCCCGGCAGGGTCATGTCCGTGACCGGCTGGGGATCGCTCGGATCGCTGACGTCCCAGAAGAGGATGCCGGTCATGGAGGTGGTGACCATCCAGTCGCGCTCGCCGACGCGGGCGACGCCCGTGGAGTGGGTCTCGCGCATGTCCTCGAAGACGGTGGTGCCGACGGGGCTCGGCGCGCAGGGGGTGGCGAAGTCGAAGACGCTGATGCCGCCGACGCCGCCCTCGTGGGCCCAGGGCAGCCAGAGGCGGCCATCGAACATGAAGGCCGTGTTGTGGTGGTCGCGGTCGCGCTCGCCCCCGTCGAGGGGGGCGCAGGCCTCGAGGAGGTCGGCCTCGTCGTAGCTCTCGGAGGGCCCGCCGGGGCCGGCGAGGGGGCGCGGGTAGGCGCCCGGAGCGGGCGGGTCGAAGCTGGGCGGGCCGGCGTCGGGGCCCGCGGCGTCACCCGCGTCCGGGAGCGTGGCGTCGCCCGCGTCGGACGGGCCCCCGTCCGGGGTCGATGCGTCCGGAGTCGATGCGTCCGGGACGCCGGCGTCGAGGAGCTCGCAGCCCGTCGGAGGGGGCCCCGCGTCGAAGAGGGAGCCGGCGTCGGTCCCCGCGTCCCGGCGCGCGCCCCCATCCTCGTCGCCCGCGTCCCTTCCGGCGTCCGGGAGCACGCCCGAGTCGTCCATCGGCGGATCGACCTCCGCGTCCTCGCAGCCGGCGACCAGGAGCCCGCCGCACACCGCCCAGAGCACCACCGAAGCCCGCACGCCCATGTCCCCATGATAGGGCCTCACCACCTTACAGAACCTTGCGCGCGAGGACGGGCGCCCGCAGATTGGCCGCCATGCCCTTTCCGCACATCGCCTACGGCACGCCCCGCAAGCTGCCGAAGGCGCGCGACCTCCCCGGCCGCGTGGTGGTGCTCGACGTCGCCTTCGCCTCGAACGCCGGCGGCGCCAGCTTCGAGAAGACCACCCTCCCCTTCCTCGAAGGGCTCGGCCAGCGCCTGGCGATGTGGATCGACCACCACGACCACGACGAGCACCCGCGCTACGCGGAGGACCCGCGCTTCGTCCTCCGCACCAAGGCCCAGCACGGCGCCTGCCCCGAGCTCGTCACCCCCGAGCGCGTCGAGTGGGCCGGCGCCATCGACACCGTCTGCTGCCACGTGGACTTCGACGGGCTCTGCTCGGCGGCGAAGTGGATCCGGGGCGGGGTCGAGCCCTACCCCGGCGCCGACGACGACGCGCGGGCCATCGACACCCGCCTGGGCACGCCGAGCGAGCGCGCCGAGTGGCTCGACCGGGCGCTCCGGGCGCGGCCGCGCGACGACGGGCTCCGCGGGCTGATGATCCGCTACCTGGCCGAGGGCGCCGGCGACACGTCGATCTTCAAGCAGATCCAGCAGGCAGCGAAGCCTCTCGTGCGCAAGGAGACCGAGGCCAAGCGGCTGGCGACCCGCTACCAGATCCGCGGCGACGTGGCCGTCTGCGACGCGCGGGTGCGCGACCACGCCTATGACAAGACGGCGCTCCTGCTCATGGGGCAGGAGCTCGCGCCGATCTCGCTCGTGCACGACGAGACGACCGTGACCGTCGCGGCCCGCTTCGACAGCGGCATCGACCTCGTGAAGATGCTCGGGCTGAACGGCGGCATGCCGACCCGGGTGAGCGTCGCGGCGAAGAAGCTCCCCAAGGTGCTCGAGGCGCTGGGCGCCTGAGGAGCGGACGGGTCCGGCTGGATGGGTCCGGGCGCCCGAGAGCGCGCGGCTCACTCCACTCGGAGGGTCACCGGCGCGGTCTCGAGGGGCGGCCCTTCGCCGAGGCGTACGCCTCCGATGACCAGCTCGTAGCGGCCGACGGGGAGCGGGCCGAAGGTGCTGGGCTCGGCGCCCTCGCGGAAGAACCCGGAGATCCCGTGGAGCGTCGTGAGGAGCTCTTCTGCGCCCGGCCCGAGCGTGAAGCGCCGCGGCGGCCGCCCGCCCGGGCGCGGCATGGGCGGCGGGAGGAAGGTCGGGCGCCAGACCGTGCCGTCCGCGGCCAGGAGGCGCCACTCGAGCTCGAAGGCGGCGGGGATCACGGCGACGATCTCCACGGGCGCGTCGCTCCCGTTGCGGACACGGAGCACCCCCTCGAGACGCGCCTCGATGCTCCGCTGTGGCTCCGCGCCGGCCGGGAAGGTCGAGCGAGCAGGCTCGAAGCGGATGGACAGCGCGCTCGTCTCCTCGTCCATGGGGTCCTCCTCCGCCGGGCGCGTCGGCTCGCCCGGCCCGGGCTCCGAGCGGTTCGAGCCCGTCGTCCCCTCTGGCTCCATGCTCGCCGGTCCCTCCGGGGCGTCGGCCGGCCCGGGGCCGCAGCCCGCGAGGGCCGACGCGACGAGAAAACGGAGCCAGCGCGCCATCGGTCCATCCTACGCGGACCGACGCGCGTCGCCTACATCGGGCGCACGTGCTCGGCGTCGAGGCGGTAGAGGCTCGTCACGTAGCCCTCCTCCCGCTCCTCGCTCGCCTCGAAGCGCCCGTAGACGCGCACGCCCTGGCTCTCCATGCGGCGGAGGCTCGGGTCGCCGCGCACGACGATGGCCTCGTGGATGTCGGGCGGCCGGCCGAAGCAACAGCTCCAGAGCGACTCCACCAGGAGGAACTGGTCCTCCTCGAGGTAGAGCAGGTAGCCCCAGGCCATCACGTCCTTGCCGTCGAGGGCCGTGACCTGGGCGGGCAAGTCCATGCCCTCCTCGTACTCGAAGCCGCGGAGCGTCGGCCAGGCCATCGGCTCCCACTCGCCCTCGGGCTGCCCCTCGGCGTCGAGCTCGAGCACGCCGCCCAGCTCGGTGATGAGGTTCCGCGCCATGAGCCGCGCCTGCCCGCGGATGGCCTGGTCCTGCATCTCGCCGTAGCCGCGCCCGTCCGCCTCGGCGGCGCGCGCGACGATGTTCCCGATCAGCGCGTCCGTCTTCTCCGCGCGCTGGCTGGCCGAGCCGAGGTGGGCGTCCGCGAGCACGGTCGAGAGGTCGCGCATGACCTCGACCTCCTCGACCTCCTGGTCGCTCGCCGCCTTGCGGATGACGCCCTCGATGATCGTCGCGAGCGCCTCCTCCGTACCCTGGTCCTCCGGGTCCTCGCGGTCGGCGCGGAAGGTGGTGCGCTGGAAGTTCTGGGTCTGCGGGTTCTGGCACCAGAGCGGCGCGGTCACGAGGACGCCGAGGCCGATGAGCACCAGGCCACGCATCACGCCGTCGAGCGGGCTCTTGGCGCGCTTCTTCGGCTCGGGCGCGGCGCCCTTCGCGGGCTCCTCGGCGTCGTCCTTGGCGCTCGGCGTCTCGCGGTCGTCGGTCATGGGGGTCGTTCGGGAGAGGGGCTCGAGGGAGGGGCCGCCCCGGCGGGGCGGTCGTCAGGAGAGGGGCTTGAGGTGGGCTGCCACGTCGGTGCGGTAAGCCTTCCACGCGGGCACGAGGCCGGCCAACGCACCGCCGAGCACCACGAGCGTGAGGACGGCGGCCTCGATCGGCAAGAAGGCGAAGGGCTCGGGGGCGAAGCCGGCGACCTCGGCGATGTAGCCGCGGGCGGCGAGGACGAGGAGGTGGCCGAGGAGGAGGCCGGCGGCGGCACCGAGGGCCGTGAGGAGAGCCGCCTCGCCGACGATGGCCCCGAAGACGTCGCGGCGGCGGGCGCCGAGGGCGCGGAGGATGGCGACCTCGCGGCGGCGCTCGTTCATGGTGTTGTAGAGGGCGACGAGCATCGAGAGGATGCCGAGGATCACCACGAGGATGGCGACGACGAGGAAGAGGACGTCGACCGAGCCGACGATGGTGAAGAGGTTGCGGAGCTGCTCGCTCACGTCGGCGACCTGGAGCTCCGGGCGGCGGTTGAGGCTGCCGAGGAGGATGGCCTTGTGGACGCCGCCGCGGGGGAAGACGAGGACCGAGGAGAGGCCGGCCTCGTCGGTGCCCGGGAGGAGGGCGCCGGCGGCGTGGTCCTCGATGGAGAAGAAGGAGTCGAGGTTGATGAAGACGACGCGGTCCACGGGGGTGCCGGTCGGCTTCAGGATGCCGACGACGGTCCAGAGGTGCTCGTGCTCGTGGACCGTGCCGCCCTCGACGCCGTGGGTGGGCTCGATCTCCGAGCCGACGGCGACGCCGAGGGAGGCGGCGACGTCGTAGCCGAGCACCGCCTCGCGCACGACCTGCCCATGCTCGCCTCCGTGCACGTCCTCGTGCTCGTGCTCGTGCTCGTCCTCGTCCCCATGCTCGCCCCCCGCCGCGGGCTCGTCGCGCGCTTCCCCCGCGTGCTCGTCGTGCTCCTCGTGCTCGTCCTCGTGCTCGTGCACGTCCTCGTCCACGTGCTCGCCCCCCGCCGCGGGCTCGTCGCGCGCTTCCCCCGCGTCCTCGTCGTGCGCCACCTCCTCATGCGCGTCCCGCTCGCCCTCGTGCGCCTCCTCCGCCTCCTCCGCGATCGCCCGCGCCCCCAGCGCCTCGAGCTGCTCGAAGAGCGCCTCCCGGTCGAAGGCGAAGGGCCGCCCCTCGAGCAGCTTCTCCTCGCCCTCCCCCGCCGGGTGCGGGAAGCGCGCGTCGAAGAGCGCGTCCGTCGTCGCCACGACCCGGTAGCCGCGGAAGGCGTCCCCCAGCGCGTAGGGCACGGCCAGCGCCACCGAGTCGTTCGCCTCGAGCTCCGGCCAGACGCGGAGCGGCATCAGCCCCGGGCTCTTGTCCATGTGGTAGACGGCGTTCAGCACGAGCTGGAGCGCGGATCCCGGCGCCCCCACCACGATCGAGTAGCCCTCCCCCGGCTCGCGGAAGTGCCGCTCCATCTGGTCCTGGAGGAGCAGGATCGCCGAGACGAGCATCACACCGAGGGCCACGCTCAGCGCCGTCAGCGTCGATGAGAGGCTCCGCTGGCGAATCTGCCGGAGGATGAGCTCCCAGAGCGTCACGCCGAGATCTCCTTCAGCGCGACCACGTCGTCGAAGCGCGCCTGCACCTCGCGCTCGTGCGTGACGAGCACCAGCGTCGCCGCCTCCTCCGCGACCACCTCCTCGAGGAGCGCGAGCACCTCCTCGGAGCGCGCCTCGTCGAGATTCGCCGTGGGCTCGTCGGCGAGCACGACGCCCGGTCGGTTCATGAGCGCGCGCGCGATGCCGACGCGCTGCTGCTCGCCGACCGAGAGCGTGCCCGGGCGCGCGTCCATGCGGTGGGCGAGGTCGACGCGCTTCAGGAGCGCCTGGGCCCGGGCGAGGGCGTCGGCGCGTCTCTGGCCGCCGAAGCGCCCGGCGAGCGCGACGTTCTCGAGGGCGCTCAGGCTCTGGAGCAGGTTGAAGGTCTGGAAGACGTAGCCGACGTGCTCCGCGCGGAAGCGGTCGCGCTCGGCCTCCGGGAGGGCCGCGAGGTCGACGTCGCCATGGAGCACGCGGCCCTCGGTGGGCGTGACGATCCCGGCGAGGACGTGGAGGAGCGTGGTCTTGCCCGAGCCCGAGCCGCCGACGAGGCAGAGGCGCCGCCCGTCCTCGATGGTGAGCTCCGGCACGTCGAGCACGGGCACCTCCCGCCCCGCGGGATCGCGGAAGCGCACCTTCAGGGCCTCGAGCCGAATCGCCATCTCTCCGTGCTCTCTCTTCCTCTTCGCCGCCGCCGCGATGGAGACGCGCCCGCCCGAGCGCTTCTTCCCTCTTCGACGCGCGTGCGGCCCGTGGGTTCCTGCGGGCTCTACGGCAGGCGGGGGCAGCCGCGCAAGGTGTGAGGGCGCCGACACCGGCTTGCACATGCAACACAGTTGCGATAAAGGATCGAGCGTGCCGCGCTGCTCGCCGCCCTCCCATGTCGCGACTCGACCCGTGGCAGCGCAGCATCGATTGGACGCTTCAACGATTGTTCAATCATCTGGATGTATTTGTATCTGTGTTGCATTTGGTGCCGCGGAGACTAGAAGCTCTGACGTCGGCATGCTCCGCCCCCTCCCCACCGCGTCGCTGTTCGCGACCTGGCTGCTCCTGGCCGGGCCGGGGTTCGCGCAGGCGCCGGGGGAGCGCGAGCGCGGAGACGCCGAGCGTGAAGGAGCGGCCGAGGCGGAAGAGCGCGAGGGCGCGGCGCGACCGATGCCCCCGCGGCTCCTGGAGGCGCCGGCCGTCGAGGTCGCGGAGCCCCGCCCGCCGCGCGCGCTCGAGGTGACGATCGGCGCCGACGGCAGTGTGGCGGCGCTCCACCTTCCGGAGGGCGACGCGGACCGGGCGCTCCTGGAGGCGGGGCTCGGGGCGTGGCGCTTCGAGCCGGCGCAGCGCGGCGGGGAGGCGATCCCGGCGCGGGTGCGGGTGGAGGTGCGCTTCGCGGTGGCGGGAGCGGAAGCGGAAGCGGAAACGGAAGCAGAAGCCCGGGCCCCAGCCCGAGCAGAAGCAGAAGCAGAAGCAGGAGCGGAAGCAGCCCGAGCCCCAGCTGAAGCCCGAGCCCCAGGTGGAGCGGAAGCTGAAGCTGAAGCGGAAGCAGGAGCCCCAGCTGAAGCCCGAGCCCCAGCTGAAGCGGAAGCCCCAGCTGAAGCCCGAGCCCCAGCTGAAGCGGAAGCAGGAGCGCCAGCACCAGCGGAAGCGGGAGCTCCAGACCCGGCGGAGGCCCGAGCCCAAAGGGAAGGAGCAGAGGACGACGCCGACGCGGAGGCGGACGGTCCCTCGTTCGGAGCGGCCGTCCAGGTCCAGCTCGAGGCCCTCCGCAGCGAGGAGCGCGCGACCAGCGACGTCGAGGTCGAGCGCGACGTCCTCCAGGCGGCCCCCCACGCCGAGGGCGCCGACATCCTCCGCACGGCCCCGGGCCTCTACCTCGCCCGCGCCGCCGGCGACGCCACCGGCCACCGCATCATGCTCCGCGGCTTCGACGCCGAGCACGGCCAGGACATCGCCGTCTCCCTCATGGGCCTCCCGCTCAACCAGCCCTCGCACATCCACGGCCAGGGCTACCTCGACCTCGGCTTCCTCATCCCTGAGGTCGTCTCGAGCCTCCGCGTCACCGAGGGGGTCTACGACCCGACCCAGGGCGACTTCGCCGTCGCCGGCAGCGTCGACCTCCGGCTCGGCGTCGCCCGCCGCGGCGTCACCGCCAAGGTCGGCTACGGCTCCTTCGGCACGCTCCGCGTCCTCGGCCTCTGGGCCCCGGAAGACGCGCGCGACGAGACCTTCGCGGCCGTCCAGTTCCGCCGCAGCGACGGCTTCGGCCAGAACCGCGGCGGCATGAACGGCTCGGCCCTCGTCCAGTACGGCTTCGGCTCGGGCCCCTGGCGCTACCGGCTCCTCGGTATGCTCCACGGCAGCCGCTACGACGCCGCCGGCGTGCTCCGGCGCGACGACGTCGAGCGCGGCCGCGTGGGCTTCTACGACGTCTACCCGGACGCCACGGCCACGGCCCAGAACGGCTTCGCCGCCCGCGCCCTCCTCGGCTTCGAGGCCACCCACCGCTCCGCGAGCGGCGCGAACGGCGCCGTCGGCCTCTGGCTCGGCTTCGACGACTTCCGCATCCAGCAGAACTTCACCGGCTACACCGAGCGCTCCATGTTCGAGCCGGACTGGGTCGGTCGCGGCGACCTCATCGAGCAGCAGAACCGCACCACCTCCCTCGGCCTCCACGCGCGCCACCGCACCGCCCCCTACCGCCCGGCCTCCTGGCTCGAGGGAACGCTCGAGCTCGGCGTCCAGGCGCGCCTCGATCAGATCGACCAGGCGCAGAACCTCATCCAGGCGCCGCAGAACGAGACCTGGGATCAGCGCGTCGACGCCCGCGTGCGTGGCCTCGACCTCGGCGCCTACCTCGACCTCGACTGGACGCTCGCGGAGGTGCTCACGCTCCGCGGCGGCGTCCGCGCCGACCTCCTCTACTACGACATCGACGACCGGCTCGGGAACTTCATCCCGCGCTTCCGCCGCGACTCCTTCATCGTCGGCTTCCGCCGCTCCGCCGCCGGCGTCGCCGTGGGCCCGCGCGCCAGCGCCGTGGTCGAGCCCATCGAGGGGCTCAGCTTCACGCTCGCCTACGGCGAAGGCTACCGCTCGCCCCAGGCGCGCACGCTCGAGGACGGCGAGGACGCCCCCTTCACCAAGGTCCGCTCGGCCGACCTCGGCGCGCGCTGGCGCCTCGACGAGCACCTCGACCTCCGGCTCGCGGGCTACTGGACGAAGCTCGACGACGACGTGGCCTTCGAGCCGCGCGAGGGCCGCCTCGAGCGCATCGGCCCGAGCCGGCGCCTAGGCGGCGTGCTCTACGCGCTGGCGCGCCCCATCGAGGGCGTCACGGCCGCCGTGAGCGTGACCTACGTCGACGCCGAGCTCCTCGAGCCCCCGCCCGCCTCCGCCGAGGACCCGCAGCCCGCCTACGACGAGGGCCAGAGCCTCCCCTATGTGCCGCCCTGGGTGGTGCGCGCCGACGTGGGCGGCGAGCGCGAGCTCGTGGACCTCGGCGCCCACGCGCTCCGCGGCCGCGTCGGCGCCGGCTACACCTTCCTCTCGCCTCGCCCCTTGCCCTTCGGCGAGGAGGCGGCGCCGATCCACCTGCTCGACGCCTCCGCCTCCGTCGGCTGGGGCCCGGTCGCCGTCGGCCTCGAGATCTACAACCTGCTCGACCGGCGCTACGCCGCCCTCGAGCTCACCTACCCGTCCTACTGGGACCGCTCTGCGCCGCGCTCGCGCCTGCCCCACCGCCACACGGCGGCCGGCGCGCCGCGCACGCTCATGGCCACGCTGGAGGTCACGCTCTGATGCTTCGCTTCACGCTCTCCGCCGCGCTGCTCCTCCTCGTCGCCTGCGTCGCCGACACCGGCGCCGGCTTCGTCGAGGTCCCCGTGCGCGTCTCCGGCACCGAGCTCGCCCCCTTCGAGGCGCGCGACGGCTGGGTCGTCACCCTCGAGCGCGCCGACGTGGCCGTCGGGCCGTTCTACTTCTGCGCCGCCGAGATGGCCGGCGACCTCTGCGAGACGGCGCGCGGCGAGATGCTCGAGAGCGTGGTGATCGACGGGCTCGACCCGAGCGCGCGCGAGGTCGGCGCCATGCTCGGCATCGAGGGCACGGTGCGCTCGGCCATGCACGACTACGGGCTGAGCTGGGAGCTCACGGAGACCGCGCCCCGGGCGACGGAGGGCGCCGAGGCGCTCGGCGGGCACTCGCTCGTGCTGGCCGGCGTGGCCGAGCGCGGTGAGGCCCAGGTGCGCTTCGAGGCGGCCGTCGACGTGGTGCCGAACCGCGCCGGCGTGATCACCGTGCGGCGCAGCCTCGACACGCACGAGCTGGTGGAGGGCGACGCGCTCGAGGTGCGGGTCGACCCGAGGCCCTGGCTCGAGGACGTGCGCTTCGACCTGCTGGCCGAGAAGGCCGACGAGGAGGGCGAGCCGGTCGCGTTCGAGGTGGACGAGCAACCCTGGCGCGCGGTGGTGGTCGGCATGACCGCCGGATCGCGCCCCGAGCTTCGCTGGGCGGAGGCCGCCCGGTAGAGACGATGGCCGCGCAGCGATCCTCGCGCGCGGCGATTTTCGATTTCCCAGGAGGAGACGATGCGAGGGCTTCGAACGATGACCCGAGGGGCGACGTGCGCCCGGATGACGACGGCGCTGATGACGACGGCGCTGATGACGACGGCGCTGATGACGATGGCGCTGGTGGCGTGCGGGGACGACGACGGGCCGGGCACCGACGCGGGCCTCGGCAGCGACGGGAGCGTGGGCGGCGCGGACCTGAGCGTGCTGCTCGAGGCCGAGGAGTCGATCACCGAGGGGCTCGATCCCGGGACGGCGGACGAGAGCATCCTCGACGGCTGGACCGTGCGCTTCGACAAGTATCTCGTCGCCATCGGCGACGTGGACCTGGCCTTCGCGACCGACGAGACGCGCGGGGCCGAGGACGGCACGGTCTGGGTGGTCGACCTGGCGCAGGTGCCGGCGACCGGGCTGCCGCTCTGGAGCTTCGACGGGCTCGCCGCGGGCCGCTGGGAGGTCTTCTACGCGACGCCTGGCGCGGGCGACGGGGCCATGCGGCACGAGAGCGTCTCCGAGGCGGACTTCGCCGAGATGGAGCGCGACGACCTGACCTACCTGATCGAGGGCGTGATCACGAAGGCCGACGGCGAGTCCTGCCCGCCGCCGGATGGCGAGTGCAGCGCGAACGCCGAGGTGCGCTTCCGCTTCGGGGTGCCGGCCGAGACGCTCTTCGGGCCCTGCGAGCCGGAGGAGGGCGTGACCGGCGTGGCCGTGCCGGAGAGCGGGACGGCGACGATGGCGCTGACGATCCACGGCGACCACCTCTTCTTCAACGGCTTCCCCGAGGGCGAGGAGGGCGGCGTGATGCGGCTGGCGCAGTGGCTGGCGGACGCCGACCTCGACCTCGACGGGGAGGTCACGGAGGAGGAGCTGAAGAGCATCGCGCCGGCGGACCTGGCGGAGCTCGACGGGCGCTACGAGCTGGGCGGCTCGCCGATCACGCCGCTCGAGGACATGTGGGACTACGTGATCGCGCAGCTGAAGACGCAGGGGCACTTCCAGGGCGAAGGCGAGTGCCCCTTCGACGGCATCGAGCACGACCACTGACGCGACTCGAGTCGGACGGCGGCGGCCGCCCGCGGAGCGATCCGCGCGGCGGCCGTCTCCGTTCGAGGGCCCTCCGCGCGCACCCGCCGGGCGGCCCCCTTGCGCTTTGGCAGGCGCGACCCACTTCGAGCGCTCCATGAAGTCCCTCGACTCCCGCATGCGCGCCTACGAGCGCGCGGCCGACCTCACGGTGCTCCCGTCTTCCCCGTGGTGCGCATCGACGGCCGCGGCTTCACGCGCCTCACCAAGGAGGCGCTGCCCCTCGAGCGCCCCTTCGACCCGCGCTTCCGCGCGCTCATGGAGGCGACGGCCCGGCACCTGATGCGATGCGGCTTCCGGGCGGTCTTCGCCTACGCGCAGAGCGACGAGATCTCGCTCCTGCTGCATCGGGGCGAGAGCGCGTACGGGCGGAGCCTCCGCAAGTGGGTGAGCGTGCTGGCGGGCGAGGCGAGCGCGTGCTTCAGCGCCGGCCTCCGCGAGCTCGGCTTCGGGGAGGCGCTGGGCGCCTTCGACGCGCGCGTCTGCCCGCTACCCGCGGAGGAAACGGTCGTGGACTACTTCCGCTGGCGCGCCCGCGACGCCTTCCGCAACGCCGTCGGCGCCCACGCCTACTGGGCGCTCCGGGGCGAGGGCATGGACGCGCGCGAGGCGACGCGCCGGCTCGAGGCGATGGGCAACGCCGAGCGGCAGGAGCTCCTCTTTCGGCGCGGCACGAACGTCGACGCCCTCCCCGGCTGGCAGAAGCGCGGTCTGGGGCTGTGGTGGGTCGAGGAGGCGCGCCAGGCCACGAACCCGAAGACCGGCGAAGCGGTGACGGCGACCCGGCGGCGGCTGCGGGTGGAGGAGGCGCTGCCGCGGGGCGAGCCCTTCGCGAAGCTGGTGCGGGCGCGGGTGGCGGAGGCGCGCTCGATGTGAGCTGGCAGCTCCGCTGGGCCCCCGCCGAGCCAACGGGACGACGACGGCGACTACAGCCCGATCCTCACCGGGCCCCGAAGCGTCGCGCTCAGCGGAGCTGGAGCGCGTCGACGCGCAGGACCAGGCGGCGCTCGCCCGTGCCCTGCAGGGCCGGCGAGCGGTGCTTGGCGCCGCGGGCGCCAGGCCAGCTCCGGCCCTTGAGGAAGACGAGGTCGCCGGCGCTCGCCTGCACGAGGGGCGGGTCGTCGAGCGCCGAGTCCCGCGCGACCCAGGTGCCCGGACCGCAGTAGGTGCAGAGCACCCGGAGGTCGACGTAGTCGGCGTGGAGCTTCGTGCACTCGTCGCCGTCCACGAGCTTCAGCGTGGCCACGGCGCGCTCGCGACCGGTGAGCTCGCCCCAGAGGCGCGCGAGCCGGGCGGCGTCGCGGCGGAGCTGCACCGCGAGGGGCCCGTCGCCGAGCGGCGCGAAGAGGCCACGCTCGGCGTCGGCGTCGAGCTGGGCGAGCGCGAAGGCGTAGCGGAGCTGGAGCACCGGGCCGAAGCGGGCACGCGCGGCCGCCGCCTCGGCGACCTCGGGCGGAAGGGTCCGGCGCACGAGCACCGCGTCCGTGTCCGCCGCCTTCACCCGGCGAGCCGCCTCGAGGTCCGAGGCGATGCGAAGCGAGCCGGACGGAGCCGGCGCCAGGGCCGTCGCGAGCATGAGCCCATGGTAGCCCGCCCGATCACAAACGCAACTCTATTGCATGAGGAACAGGCCAGCGCTGGGCCAGGCCTCAGCACTCGTATCCGCGCAAGCCGAGCCCCAGCACGGACAGCGAACCGCATCCCGACCGAAGGAAGGGATACCCTGCCGCCCGCTCCGCTCACCCACCGCCTGCTCCGCGAACGCGGCATGGACCGCAGAAGCCGAGCGCCAGCACGGACAGCGGAAAGCGGACGGCGGAACG
>PABA01000104.1 GCA_002699025.1 Sandaracinus sp.
CCACGCGAGGAGCCCGCCGATGACTCGGCGCGCTCATCGCGTGGGGGAGCCGTCGGCGCGCTCCGCGGCGGCCGTGTCGTTCGGCCTCGACGGACCGGCCCTGGCGGAGACGGGGCGGACGGGGATCGGGGGTCGGGGAACTCGCGCTCGGACTCCGCTCGCCCTCCGCTCGGGCCTCGCCACGCGAGGAGACCGCCGATGACTCGGCGCGCTCATCGCGTGGGGGAGCCGCCGGCGCGCTCCACGGCGGCGGCGGCGTTCGGCCTCGACGCACCCGCCCTCGCGGTGCCGGGGCAGACCGGGATCGGGGGTCGGGGAACTCGGGCTCGAACTCCGCTCGCTCATCGCGTGGGGGAGCCGTCGGCGCGCTCCGCGGCGGCCGTGTCGTTCGGCCTCGACGCACCGGCCCTGGCGGAGACGGGGCGGACGGGGATCGCGGGTCGGGGAACTCGCGCTCGGACTCGGCGCGCTCATCGCGTGGGGGAGCCGCCAGCGCGCTCCGGGGCGCCCTGGCTGGCGACGGGTTTCCGTTCCCGCTCCACGCGGCTCGCTCGGGGAGCATCCATTCGGAGCTCGGGCCGAGGAGCCGCGCCGTGCGGGATCATCGGCGGCTCGAGGTTTGGCGCCTGGCCCACGAGACGTGTGTCCGCGTCTTCCAGGTCACGCGGGGCTTTCCGAGCCGGGAGCGCTACGGCTTGGCGGCTGAGCTGCGGCGCTCGGCGACGAGCGTCCCCTCCAACATCGCCGAGGGGTACGGACGGGGTACGCCGAGGGAGATTCGCCAGTTTTTGCGGATCGCCTCCGGCTCCCTCTCCGAGCTCGACGAGCAGCTCCTCATCGCGCGCGACGTGGGCCTGCTCGATGACGTGGCGTACGACGAGCTCGAAGCGCGGGTCCGGCGTCAGCGCCCGATGCTCTGGTCCCTGCGGCGCTACTTCGAGGGCCTCTGCGACGACTGAGCGCCTCCCGAGGCATACGCGATCCACGCGTCCCCGACACGCCAGAGTTCCCTGGCCCCCGTTCCCCACGGCGCCCGGAGGGCGGCGTGACCCAGCGACGCGCGTAGCGCGGCGCGCCCCCGAGCGCCGACAGGCGCTCGTCTCCTCGAGGAGGTCTGCGAGCACGAGCCCATCATGCTGCGGCGCTACGCCGTGGCGGAGCTTCGCTACCCACCCGACCCCGCGCCCGATGCTCTGGGTTGGCGCCGCCGACGGCATGCGCCTGTCCCAAGGGCAACGCGGTAGGCTGCGCCTACCACGTCGACAGGCGCATGCCGTCGCGGCGCCGTGGGTGATCGGACGCGGTCCCGAGCACGAAGTCGAGCTGGCAGACCTCCTCGAGAAGACGAGCCCTCCTCTCCCCTCTCCCTCCCCGCGCCGGAGCCGCCCCTGATGGGTCTCTGGTCCTGGCTGGGGAAGGTGTTTCGGCGCGTCCGCGCCTGGCTCGCCTACAACCCGGAGCTCCCTCCGCCGCCTCCCGAGGCGCCGAAGGTGGACGAGCTCCCGCCGCCCGCCGGCGGCTCGGGCGGCGCCGGCGTGGGCTACGGCACGGCGACGGCGAAGACCTGGACCACGGCGAAGGCGAAGGCGCAGCAGAAGAAGCCTCCCCCGAAGCCGAAGAAGGCGGTCGACCCCTGGGACACGGGCGAGCTCCTGACCCTCTCGCCGGAGGAGCTCCGCGCCCGGGCGATGCACATCCAGCCCTGGAAGACGCAGTGGATCGGGCGCGTCGACGTCATCCCGCCCGAGAGCGACGAGCGGACGGCGCTGGTCGATCGCGGCCTGGTGCTCCGCGGCTTCTTCACCGAGGCCGAGCTCGCCGAGATCCACGCCATCGGCGACGCCTGGCTCGAGCACAAAGACGCCGCGCGCCTCGCCCGGGCCCGCGCCGCGAAGGACGTCGACGCGGCCCTCGCCCAGCTCCGCGCCGAGGAGCGCGAGCGCAAGGCGCGGAAGAAGCGCGAGGCCGCCGAGCGGCGCGAGCGCCGCGCCAGGGAGATCGCCGAGCGGAGGCGCACCGACATCGTCTTCCTCGGCCGCGGCGTCTCCCATTCGCTCGCGGACCGCCGCGCCCACGTGGAGAAGCTCGAGGCCCGCGGGCTGCCCGTGCTCGCCACGCCGAAGGACGTCGCCGACGCGCTCGGCCTCCCCATCCCGCGACTCCGCTTCCTCGCCCACCACGACGAGGCCCTCCAGCGCGCCCACTACGTGCAGTTCGAGGTGCCCAAGCGGACCGGCGGCATGCGCACGCTCGCCGCCCCGAAGCCCGACCTCGCGAAGGCCCAGACGTGGATCCTCGAGCACGTCCTCGCGAAGGTGCCGGTGCACGACGCGGCCCACGGCTTCGTCCCCGGCCGCTCCACGGCGACCTGCGCGCGCCCCCATCGCGGCCGGGCCGCCGTCGTGAACCTCGACCTGAAGGACTTCTTCCCCTCGATCACCTTCCCGCGGGTCCGGGGCGTCTTCGCGGAGCTCGGCTACTCGCCGGCGGCGGCGACGATCCTCGCGCTCCTCTGCACCGAGTGCCCCCGGCGCGAGGTCCGCTTCGCGGGCGTGACCTACCACGTGGCCGTCGGCGAGCGCGGCCTGCCCCAGGGCGCCTGCACGAGCCCGGCGCTCTCGAACCTCGTCGCCCGTCGCCTCGACGCGCGCCTCGCCGGCCTCGCGGAGAAGCGCGGCTTCGCCTACACCCGCTACGCCGACGACCTGAGCTTCTCCACGGGCGACCCGAAGGCCGTCGCGCCCCTGCTCGCCATCGTGCGGAAGATCGTGCGCGAGGAGGGCTTCCGCGAGAACGGCAAGAAGACCCGCGTCCAGCGCGCGGCCGGACGGCAGACGGTGACCGGCCTGGTCGTGAACGAGCCCGACCGGCTCGGCCTGCCGCGGGAGGAGGTGCGGCGCCTCCGCGCCATCCTCCACAACGCGAAGAAGACGGGGCTCGCCGCCCAGAACCGGGGCGGGCACCCGGACTTCGAGGCGCACCTCCGCGGGAAGATCGCCTACCTCGCGATGGTCGACGCGCCGAAGGCGGCCCGCTTTCGCGCCGAGCTCGACGCCCTGACGGGCTGACGGGCTGAGCCCGCGGGTCCGGGTTCAGCGCTCGACCCGGACGCCCTTCCAGAACGCGACGCGGCCGGCGATGTGCTTCGCGGCGGGCTTCGGCTCGGCGTAGGTCCAGGCCGCGTTCTCGTTCCGCGCCCCGTCCACGACCACGTGCCAGTAGGTCGCCGTGCCCTTCCAGCCGCAGACGCTCGTGTGATCGCTCGGCTCGAAGCAGGCGTCCACCAGCGCCGCCCGGGGGAAGTAGACGTTCCCCTCGACGACCTCGATGTCCTCGGATTCGGCGAGGACCGCCCCGTTCCACGTCGCGCGCGCCATGCGCTTCGGACGCGCCGCGCGCTTCGCCGTTACGCGCGGCGCCGCCGGAGGAGCAGCGCCAGCGCGACCAGGCCGAGCAGCGAGGGGACGGCCCCGCCCCCGCCCGCGGCGCAGCGCGCGCAGCCGCTCCCGGGGGGCGGCGGGGGAGGCGGCGGCGCCTCCGTCGGCCCGCTCGGGAGCGTGTCCGAGGCGCGACCGAGCTCGGGCACGTCCTGCGTGAGGTACGCCTCGAGGCTCTCGCTCCCCGCGCTCGACGCGAAGGCCAGCCCCGCCGCGGCCATGGGCCCGCTCGAGCCGCGCTGCGTCGACGGAGGCCCACCCCAGCGCCCGCGCATGGGCTCCTCGCACTCGATGGGCCCCTCCCACTCGTGGAGCACGGCGTAGCGCGCCTGGAAGTTGTTCACCGCGTAGGCGCGCACGCCCCGGCTCATGGTCCCGTCCGTGCCGGGCTGCCCGCGCCCCCCCTCGATGGCCGGCGCCGGCCGGAAGAAGAGGTCCTCCACGGCCTCCGGCGCGCGCCCCGCCGGCGTGCGGAAGTGGAGCCGCGTCAGCACGAAGTCGCGCTCGAAGCCGGTCTGCACGCGCCCGCGGCGCACGGCCCGCTCGTAGCTCGGGATCACGTCGGCGCCGAGGGTGACCAGCTCGTCGGCCGTGAGCGTCGGCCCCGGGCAGGGGTCGCAGCTGCCGGCGCTCCAGGCGTACTCCGTGAGCACGGCGCGCGGATGGGCCTCGAGCATGCGCGCGTAGAGCGCCTCGTAGAAGGCCGGGAAGCTCTCGCGCACCTCGTCCGAGACGCGGAGGTTCGTCGGCACGGCGTAGTTGTCGTAGTTGGCGACCTCGTAGCGGAGCTGGCGGGCGAGCACGTGGACGATGACGTCCTGATCGCCGTCGGCGTTGAGCAGACCGAGGCGCACGGGCAGGAAGAAGCTCTCGGAGTCGTAGTGGAAGCGGAGCGGCGAGAGGACGGCCTTCTCGCGGCCGTCGGCGCCCGTCTCCCAGGTGACGCGCTCGGCCGAGACCTTCGCGACGAAGAACTTCATGGACTGCTCGACGTAGGCGCGGAGCACGCGCTCGGCGCCGTCGGGGATGCGGTAGCCGCTCCGGCGGAGCCAGGTGTCGAGGCCCGCCGAGTCCTCGGCGCCGAGGATGACGATGTCGTACTCGCCGACCTCGAACTCGGCCTCGACCGTGACCCCGAGGTCCTCGGGCTCCTCCCAGTCGTCGTCGGCGCCCTCCTGCACCGAGGTGGGCTGTGCGCGGAGCAGCTCCTCGCGCTCCGGCTCGTAGAGCGCCGGCTGCGGGCAGGGATCCTGCTCCCAGTACTCGACGAGGCGGGGCGCGGCGAGCTGGTCGACGCGCGCGAAGACCTCCCGGGGCAAGGTCTTCACCTGCCCCTCCTCGAGCACCTCGGGCACGGGCACGACCAGGGCGAAGTCCTCGGGCGGGCCCTGGTAGTCGTTCTGCATGGCGATGACCGTCCGCGTGCCGTCGCGCATGAGGACGACCATGGAGCCCTGGTTCGTGAGCTGGGCCTCGCCGCCGCCGACCATGAAGCCGCAGAAGGCGCGCGCCGGAGCCGGCCCGGCGCCCACGCCGACGAAGGCAGCCAGCGCCACCGCCCCGATCACGCCCGTCACTCCGCCCGCACCGCTCCGCCGCTTCGCTTCGCGCATCGCTCCTCCGCCTCGCATTCTCCGTGAAGCCCCGGAGACGACCCAAGGACGAAAAGGATCTCCGGGTCCCATCGAATTCTTCTCTCCGCGACCGCGGCCGCGGCCTGCTCCCGGTCTGGCGCCGCGAGGTGCCGCTTCTGGAGTGCCCGCGGGCGCGGCGCCTGATACACCCGCGGGGTGCGCGGTGAAGCTCGCCGCGCCCCTCCCGTCCAAGGACCCGCCATGCTTCGCCGCCTTCCCCTCTTCGCCGCGTTCCTCCTCGCCCTCTCGCTCGGCTGCGCCGGGAGCGACGCCCAGTCCGACCAGACCACCATCGAGCTCGACCAGGGCGACCCGGGAGAGGGCGAGAGCGGTGAGACGGGGGAGACGGGCGAAGCCGGCGAGGGCAACGAGGCCGGCGGGGGCGAGAACCTCGTCATCGGCGAGGACGCCTGCGAGACCGACGACGACTGCGTGCCCGCCGAGTGCTGCCACGCCGCCGCCTGCGTCGCCGCCGCCAACGCGCCCGACTGCACGGACGTGATGTGCACCATGGACTGCCAGTACGGGACGCTCGACTGCGGCGGCCGCTGCCTCTGCCACGAGGGCCGCTGCGCCGCGCGCCTGAGCGAGCCGCCCGCGGGCCTGCCGACCGAGTGAGCGCGGCCCCGGGGCCGGCTTCATCCGCTCCGCCCGGCGACCCCGCGGGGCCCGCCCGCTCGAGCTCCCACGGCCCCGTCCTCGCCCGGAGGAGTCCCCAGGCGGCGTGGTGTTCGTGCAAGGTCTCGGGTTCGCTGCGGATTCTCGCGGAGCAAGTAACGCGGGCCGTATTCCGGCGAAGCGAGAATCCGCTGCGGGCCCGAGGGATCGTGCGAGGGCGCGTCGACGGATGACGAATCCGGGCTAGGCTCCGCGGTCATGGATTCCGTGCAGCCCCTCTCGCCCCCGAGCCGCGTGCTCATGGGCCCCGGCCCCTCCGACGTCGCCCCCTCGGTGCTCCGCGCCCTCGCCGCGCCCACCGTCGGCCACCTCGACCCGGCCTTCCTGAAGGTCATGGACGAGGTCCGCGCCATGCTGCGCGTCGTCTTCGGCACGGAGAACGAGATCACGCTCCCCATGTCGGCCACCGGCTCGGCGGGCATGGAGACCTGCTTCGTGAACCTCCTCGAGCCCGGCGACGCCGTGCTCGTCGGCATCAACGGCGTCTTCGGCGGGCGCATGGCCGAGGTCGCGCGCCGCTGTGGCGCGGAGGTGGTCACGGTCGAGCAGGAGTGGGGCCGCGCGCTCTCCCCCGAGCAGTTCCGCGAGGCCGGCGCCGGGCGCCCCTTCAAGCTGATGGCGCTCGTCCACGCGGAGACCTCGACGGGCGCGCTGACCGATCTCGCGGGCTTCCGCGAGGCCGCCGACGAGCACGGCGCGCTCTTGGTGGTCGACGCCGTGACCTCCTTCGCCGGGCGCCCCATCGAGGTCGACCGGCACGGCGTGGACGCGATCTACACGGGCACGCAGAAGTGTCTGAGCTGCCCGCCGGGGCTCTCGCCCGTGAGCTTCTCCGAGCGCGCCATGAAGGTCGTGCGCGAGCGGGAGCGGCCCGTGCAGAGCTGGTACCTCGACCTCTCCCTGATCGGGCAGTACTGGGGCAAGGAGCGCGCGTACCACCACACGGCGCCGGTGAACATGGTCTACGCCCTCCACGAGTCGCTGCGGCTGGTGATGGAGGAGGGGCTCGAGGCGCGCTTCGCGCGGCACGCGAAGAACGCGGCGGCGCTGCGCGCAGGCCTCGAGGCGATGGGCCTCGAGCTGCCGGTGCCGGCGGAGGAGCGGCTCGACCCGCTGACGCTGGTGAGGATCCCCGAGGGGGTCGAGGACGGCGCGACGCGGAAGGCGCTGCTCGCGCGCTACGGGCTCGAGATCGGCGGCGGGCTCGGGGCCTTCAAGGGCCAGGCCTGGCGCATCGGCCTGATGGGCGCGGCGTGCACGGAGCGGAACGTCGTGCTCTGCCTGAGCGCGCTGAAGGACGTGCTCGCGAGCCAGGGCTTCGAGGCGAAGGCCGACCCGGTGGCGGCCGCGCGCGCCGCGCTCGGCTGATCGAAGCGGCTCGGCGGCGGGGGGTCGGAGCGCGAGGGGCGCCCCTCATCGGCGCGCTCCCGTGCTCCGCTCCGCCGCGAGCTCCGATCCGCCGGCCCGGAGTCAGCCCCCCTCGAAGACCTGCAGGCCGTAGGCGCCGTAGCCGAGCTCCATCTTCAGCTCGATCCGCCAGGTGCCGCTCGCGTTCGGGCAGACGCGCGTGTGCGGGATCGGATCGGGCTCGCTCTCGGCCTGCTCGAGGCCGAAGGGATCGACGACCCGCACGCTCATGCGCTGGGCCGAGGGCACGGCGGCGGCGATGACGACGTAGCAGCGGCCCGCCCGGACCTCGACCTCGTGCCGGGCCACCTGGCTCCGCCGCAGCGTGCCCTCGAGCACATCCGTCACGGCGAGCGCGCCCTCCCCGACCTGCCGGTGACGCTGGCGGATGCGCTCCGGCACGTAGCCACGGCCGCGTCCGCCCACCGGGTGCACCTCCGCCCGCTCCTCCCGGGCGGCCGCCTCGCGCACGGGCGTCCCGAAGACGCGCCAGGCGACCGATCCCCGCCCGGCCGCCGCGACCAGCTGCACCCGGTAGCGCCCGGGCCGGGCCGGGCAGAGCGGACGCAGCACCCCGAGCGTCGGCGTCGCGTGGTCCGGGGTCGCCGCCTGGATGCGGGCCCCCGACGGCCCCTCGAGGGCCAGCGCGAGCCGCTCCACGCCCGGGCCGCCCGCGGCGAAGACCCGGTAGCAGCGGCCCGGCGCGAGGGGCACGGCCCGGCCGAGCGGCGCGCCCTCCTCGAGCTGCTCCACCCGCGGCGGCGTCACCGGGATCGTGTCCCCGCCGTGGCGCTCGACGAGGACGCCGAGGCGCGCGAGCGGGCTCGTCCCCGCGACCTCCTCGGTGGCCTCGGCGCCCGCCTCGACCCGGTAGGCGGCCGCCGCGAAGCGCCCGGCGCCCCGGAACGCCTTCACCTCGAGCCGCAGCGTCTCGGCCCGCTCGCCCGCGCAGTGCCGCGCCTCCGCCGCCGGCCCCGTCGCCGTGTCCCGGGCCAGCGCCGCGCGCCCGCGGAGGATGCGCAGGTCGAGGTTCGCGAGCCCGGCGCCGCCGCGCGCCACCCAGAGCACGCAGGCGCCGGCGGGGAGGCGGAGCGACCAACGCCGCGCCTGGCCGCTCCTCAGCCGACCCTGCCGCACCGGGCCGAGGCGCTCGCCCTCGGCGTCCGCTTCGCCCGCGCTCGCCACGGCCAGCACGAGCTCCGCGTCCTCCGGGCTCCCCCCCTGGGCGACGCCTCGCCCGGCGCCGCTCGCCGCGAGGACGCTCACCACGGCGAGCGGGAGAAGGGCGCGCGGGCTTGGGTTCGCCATCGAGGGAGTGTACGTACGATCCCCCGGGGGTGTTCAACGCGCGCCCCCTTTTCCACCCGAGCGAGACGAGAGACGAGAGGACGCATGGCTTCCCCGACCCTGCCCACGCTGGAGCGCCCCGGCGACTTCATCGACGGCGCCTTCGTGCCCACCGACGCCCCCGACGAGGAGCTCCGCATCCTCAGCCCGGGCGACCAGGCCGACCTGGTCAGCGTCCACGGCGTGAAGCACGCCCACGTGGACGCCGCCGTCGCGGCCGCGCGGAAGGCCTTCCCGGCCTGGCGCCGGCTGGGCGAGGCCAAGCGCCGCGAGCTCCTCCGCGCCTACCAGGAGCGGGTGCGTCACCACCGGGACGCCATCGCCGAGACCATCTCGCGCGAGGTGGGCAAGCCGCTCTGGGACGCGACCGGCGAGGCCAACGCGCTCGCGGGCAAGGTGGACCTGATGCTCGGCGAGGGCGCCGAGTGGACGCGCGATCGGCGCCTCGAGGATCTGCCCGGCGAGATCCGCTACCGGCCCCACGGCGTGCTCGCCGTCATCGGGCCCTTCAACTTCCCCGCGCACCTGCCGAACGGGCAGATCGTCCCGGCGCTCCTCCTCGGCAACACCGTCGTGTTCAAGCCGAGCGAGAAGACCCCCTCGGCCGCCGTCTGGATGGCGCGCTGCTTCGAGGAGGCGGGCTTCCCGCCGGGGGTCGTCAACGTGGTCCAGGGCGCGGCCGCGAGCGCGAAGAGCCTGGCCGACCACGACGACGTGGACGGCATCCTCTTCACCGGCTCGGTGGCCGTCGGACAGAAGATCGTGGCGGCGAACGCGCACCGGCCCGGGCGGCTCGTGGCCCTCGAGCTCGGCGGCAAGAACGCGACCATCGTCCTCGACGACGCGGACGTGGAGCGCGCGGCGCGGCAGATCGCCTTCGCCGCCTTCGCGAGCGGCGGCCAGCGCTGCACGGCCACCTCGCGCCTCTTCGTGACCCCGAAGATCGCCGAGCCGCTGATCGCGCGCCTGAGCGAGGCGGCGAAGGCGGCGAAGGTCGGCTACCCGCTCGACGAGGGCGTCTTCATGGGGCCGCTGATCAGCGACGAGGCGCGGCAGGCGCTCCTCCAGGCGCAGGGCCGCGCGCGGGAGGCCGGCTTCGAGGCCATCGTCGACGGGGGCGCGCTCGAGGTGCCCGGGCACGAGGGCTGGTACGTGCGCCCCTCGCTCCACCGGGCCCCGGAAGCGACCGCGCGGGTCCCCGGCTACACGCACGAGGAGCTCTTCGGCCCGGACGTCGCCATCTACGTCGTCGACGACCTCGACCAGGCCGTGACGCTCGCCAACGACACGGCCTACGGCCTCGCCTGCGCGGTCTTCACCCAGGACGCGGCGGGCTTCGAGGCGGCGGCGGACCGGCTGCGCGTGGGCGTCCTCCACTGGAACCAGTCGAGCGCGGGCGCGAGCGGGCACCTGCCCTTCGGCGGCGTGAAGGACAGCGGCAACCACCGCCCGGCCGGGATCACGGCGGGGACCTTCTGCAGCTGGATGCAGGCGGTGCGACTCACCCCGCCGGAGGACGCGCCCCTCCCGGGCTGGCCCGGTCTCTTCGACGACGCATGAGGATCGCCTCGCTGGTGCCGAGCGGCACGGACCTCGTGCACGCCCTCGGGCTCGGAGACGCGCTCGTGGCCGTGAGCCACGAGTGCGACCACCCGGGCGCGGCGGATCGTCCGGTGGTGACCCGGAGCGGCATCCCCTTCGCCGGCGCGCCCGGCGGGGAGGCCCCCGGCGCCGTCGACGCGGCGGTGCGAGCGGCCCTCGAGGCGGGGGACGCGCTCTACCACACGGACCACGCGCGCCTCGCCGAGCTCGCGCCGGACGTGATCGTCGGGCAGGACATCTGCGACGTCTGCGCCGTGCAGCCCGACGCGGCCTGCCTGCCGGCCGGCGCGACGCTCCTGACCCTCTCCGCGACCACCCTCGCCGGCCTGGAGGACGATCTTCGCCGGCTCGGGGAGGCGCTCGAGGCGGAAGCGACGGCGACGCGGGTCGTCGACAGGCTCCAGGCCGGGCTCGAGGCGGTGCGTACGCGCGCCAGCGGGCGACCTCGGGTCCGCGCGCTCACGCTCGAGTGGGCGGACCCGCCCTTCGTCGGAGGCCACTGGGTGCCCGAGCTGGTCGCGCTGGCGGGCGGCGAGGACGTGCTCGGCGCGGCCGGGACCCCCTCGCGGTCGGTGGGCTGGGAGGCCGTCCGGGAGAGCGCCCCGGACGTCGTCGTGCACCTCCCCTGCGGCTACGGGCTCGACGCCGCCTCCGAAGAGGCCGCTTCGCTCGCGGCCGGGCCCCTCGCCTCCCTCCAGGCGCCGATCTGGGCGGTGGACGCGAACCGGCTCTTCAGCCGCTGCACGCCGGAGGCGGCGCTCCTCGGAGCGCAGACGCTCGAGGCCGTGTTCGCGGGCCGCGAGAGCCCGCACGCGCGCCCGGTGCGCCGAGCCGGAGCGCGCAAGACCTCATGACGCGTCGACGCCCCCTCCGCGAAACGCGGACGGGGCGTCGGGTCGGCATCGCGTGCCCTACTCGGCGGCTTGGGCCTCGCCCGGCGGCTGCAGCCCACGCTCCTGCGTGGTGGCCTCGTCACCGCCACCGAAAGGCATCCAGCCAAACGCGAAGGCGACACCGAAGTATATGAGCCCGATGGCTCCAATCACGATCGCGCCCTTCACGACGGGACTCGCGTCTTCCCAGAACGACATGCAGTCGGCTCCTTCCACCTCGAGCGCGCCGAGTCCACTTCTCTCGATGCGCCCCCAATCGGTGAGGCGATGCTAGGGAAGCGGTGCAGTGAGGGTCAACTCTTTTCAGGGAACCCGGCCCCTGCACCCACTCGCGAACCGCTCACTCGCGAACCGGTCTCTCCGGAGTCACTCCGAAACCCGTCATCCCGGAATGGCTCACTCCGGAACGGCTCATTCCGGAACGAGGCGCCGCGCGAGCGCGACGGCGGCTTCCATCCCGGCGGCGGACGCCGTGCCCTGCCGCGCCGCGTCGTAGGCGACGCCGTGGTCGACGCTCGTGCGCACGAAGGGCAGCCCCCAGGTCACGTTCACGGCGGCGCCCCAGTCGAGCAGCTTCGACGCGATCGTCGCCTGGTCGTGGAGCATCGCCACCACGCCGTCGACGCGCCCCTCGGCCGCCGCCCGGAAGGCTGCCTCGGCCGGGATCGGACCCCAGACCCGTTCGTCGTCCGCCCAGGCGGCGAGCGCCGGCGCGACCGCCCGCTCCTCCTCGTCGCCGAAGAGGCCGCCCTCCCCGGCGTGCGGATTGACGCCCGTGACCCAGATCGTCGGCCCGCCGTCCTCCGAGAGGCGCTCGAGGGCCTCGAGGAGGTGGCGCACCGCGCGGGAGACCCGGGCCGGGGTGATCGCCGCCGCCGCGTCGCGCACGCTGAGGTGCGTCGTCACGAGGCCGACCTTCAGGCGGGGGCCGAGGAACATCATGGTCACGTCGTCGTCGCCGAGGCCGCAGCGGCGCGCGAGGCGCTCGGTCTGCCCCGTGAAGGGGGTGCCACCGAGGACGATGGCCTCCTTGCTGGTGGGCCCGGTCACGAGCGCGCGCGCCCGGCCCCGGCGGACGGCGTCGATGGCCGCGTCGAGGGCCTCGAGCTGCGCCCGCCCTCCCTCCGGCGTCGGGGCGTGGGCGGCGATGGTCGCGTCGCTCCAGCGCGCCGTCGGGGCGAGGCCCACCTTGCCCGCGGCGGCCTCCTCGGCCGGGCCCGTCGGCACGCCGGCCTCGCGGAAGCGCGCCTCGAGCCGGGCGGCGTCCCCGAAGACCACGAAGGCCTCCTCTTCGTGGAGGCCCGCGAGGGCGGAGACGGTGACCTCGGGACCGATCCCGGCGGGGTCGCCGACCGAGACGGCGAGGGGCTTGGCGCTCATGGTGCCTTCATCTTGTAGCCGACGCCGCGCACGGTCTCGAGGTTGGCGACGGCGCCGCCGAGCTTCATGCGGAGGCGCCGCACGTGGATGTCGACGGTGCGGCTGCTGCCGTAGTAGTCGACGCCCCAGACGCGCTCGAGGAGCTGCTGGCGGGAGAAGACCCGGCCGCGGTTCTGGCAGAGGAAGCGCAGCAGGGCGAACTCCTGCTGGGTGAGCTGCACGGGCCGGTCGTCGACCGTGACCTCGTGGGCCGCCAGGTCGATGCAGAGCGGGCCCATCTTGATGCGCTCCTGGGCGTTGAAGTCCGAGTTGCGCCACTCGGCGCGCCGCACGCGCAGGTAGAGCTCGGCCGGCACGTAGGGGACCAGCACGAAGTCGTCGAAGCCGTCGCGGGCGTCGAGGCGCGAGAGGCCGTTGACGCTCACGCCGCAGAGGACCGGGACCTCCGCGAGGGCCTTCACGGCGCGGAGGCGGACCAGGGCGGCGCGGCCCGCGTCGACCTCGTCGACGGCCTCCACGAGGATGACCGTGGGCGGCTCGTCGTGGAGGGACTCGTCGTCGAGCGAGTCCCAGAGGTCGGTCGTGCGCACGGCGCAGCCGAGCTGCTGGAGGACCTCGACGGCGCTTCCTTCGCGCTCGTGGACCGATTCGGGACCGACGACCAGAATCCACATGGGTGGGGGCTTTCCTTGGCGGCGGCGTCGCGGCCCGGAACGGTCCGCGCGCCTTCGGGGGCGACCATAGCACTTTGTGGCGTCGCGGGAGGGGGAAGGCAGCGGAATCGCTGCGCTGTGGGCACCACCCGGGGACACTGGGGCGAGTGGGCGCGCAGCGGTAGCCAGGGCGGGCCGGAGGCGCTAGGGTCCCGCGTCGAGGGGCCCGTGACGACGAAACGCTGGCGCATGGTCGTCTCCGATTTGGGCGGGGCCACCGTCCAGGCGGAGCACACGGTCGAGGCCGACAACTGGATGTCGGCCTTGCGGAAGGGACGCTCCGAGCTGGGCGAGAGTGGGGGTGTGCCCACGGGGTCGAGCTGCGCCGTGGCCCCGGACGGCAAGGTCACGATCCTCGACCCGATGGCCCAGCGGCGCTTCGTGCTGACCCAGGCGAGCAGCGAGTCCTACGTGCCGCCGAAGCCGAAGGGGCCGCAGATCCCGTCGGACGACGTGCCGCGCGCCTCCTCGCCGGCCCCGGCGGCGCCGGCGAGCAGCCCGCCCGCTCCCGCCAGCAGCCCGCCCTCCCCAGTCGCGGCGAGCCCGGCGGCGGCGACGAAGAAGCGGGCGCCCCGGAAGACGATGGCCTACATCCCGCCCCAGCCCGAGGCGGCGGCCGCGGCGCCGACGGGCGGCGCGAAGAAGCAGGCCAAGAAGACCATGGCGTACATCCCGGCCTCGGCCCTGCCGAAGCAGGAGGTCGCCGTCGGGGGAGACGCCGCCGAGACCGAGCCCGCCGAGCCGAAGCCCGCCGAGGCCGAGTCCGCCGAGGCCGAGCCCGCCGAGGCCGAGCCCGCCGAGGCCGAGCCCGCCGAGCCCGAGCCCCCCGAGGCCGAACCCCCCGAGGCCGAGCCTGCCGAGGTCGGCGCTGGCTTCGCGCCGGCAGGGACGGACGCGAAGGCAGCGGACTCGGCGGCCGAAGAGGCCCCCGAGCTGCCGGATGCGGGGACCGAAGCGGGCGTCGCGTGGCGCCTGCACCTCTCGCGCGACGCCGACCCGTCCCCCGAGAACCCGCTCCGCTACCGGGAGCGCACCTACGTGGTCCCGGCCGGGACGGACGCCGAGATCGCCGAGAAGATCGCGCTCGACCGGCTCGCCGAGCTGCGCGCCTCGCTCTCGGGCCAGCCGCCGGGTCAATTCATCAACGTCGCCGTCTTCGACCACGCCTGGGAGGGTCGGCCCGAGCGCCCGCCGGTCGTGACCGCCCTCTTCAAGGACTGGCAGGGGGACGTGGTGCTCGACCACCCCCTCGCCCAGGTCGCGTCGGCTCAGGTCGCGGCGGCTGAGGCCGCACCGGCTCAGGCCGCCTCCACGGCGGCTGCCCCGGCACCGCCGCCCGCCGAGCCCGCCGCCGCGTCCCCCCGGAGACGCACCACCACCGACGACCACGACGCGCGCCTCGCCGACGCCTTCGAGGCCTGCCAGGACCTCTTCTTCCTCCAGAGCCCGGCAGAAGGGCTCGACTTCGTCGTCGCCCTCTTCGACCAGCTCCTCCCGGCCGAGGCGATCAGCGCCTGCCTCTATGACATCGACGCGGACGTCTTCCGCTTCGTCGTCGTGACCGGCGAGGGCAGCAGCGAGCGCCAGGGCCACGCCGTCGGCTCGAGCGTGGGCCTCTTCGCGGCCGCCTCCCAGCTCGTCGGCACCGTGCTGCGCGTCGACGACCTCACCTCCGACCCGCGCTTCGACGCCGACGTCGAGGGCCGCCCCGGCCTCGAGGCCCGCGCCGCCCTCTACGTGCCCCTCAACCACCAGGGGCGCCTGCTCGGCATGGTGCAGCTCTTCAACCGCACCCCCCACGGCGCCTTCTCCCAGCCCGACGCCGACCTCGCCGTCTACGTGGGCCGCCAGCTCAGCGAGTTCCTCCACAACGCCCGCATCCGCCCCGCCGACTGACTCCGCTCGCCACGCTCGACCGCGGTCGCTCGAGGAGCGTCAGCGACACGCACGAGCGAGCGTCAGCGCGCACGAGCCCGAAGAGGCGTCCACGCGGCGCCCGCGGCGAGCGTCAGCGCGCACGAGCCCGAAGAGGCGTCCACGCGGCGATCGCGACGCCCGAGCGAGCGTCAGCGACGCGCACGAACCCGAAGAGGCGCCCACGCCGCGATCGCGACGCCCGAGCGAGCGTCAGCGA
>PABA01000105.1 GCA_002699025.1 Sandaracinus sp.
ATCCGCCCCGCCCGCACGGCCCCGCGGGCCGCCTCCCCCGCAGACTCGAACAGCCGCGCTCCGCGACGCGGCCAAAGGCCGCGCCGAGGGCTGCGCAGCAGCCCGCTGGTAAGCGGGGGCACAGCGAGGCGCGGAGCGCCGAAGCGACGCCCCCAATAAAAAAGGCCCCGCCACACGCTGGTGACCGCTACCGTTGCTCCCTTCCGGGCCTGGCGGGGTTCACGGGCCAGCGTTGGCGGGACCACAAATGCACGCGCCATCGGCGCGTTTCGCACAGCCTAGCAGATGGCCAGGCGATGCGGGGCGGAGAGGGAGGGATTCGAACCCTCGGTACCGTTGCCGGTACACACGATTTCCAATCGTGCACCTTCGACCACTCGGTCACCCCTCCTGGGAGGCCCCGCCGCCCGAGGCGGCCGGCGTCTCCGAAGGGACGACGCGCCGGTGGGCGATGGGGGCCCACCCTCTCGGTGTCCCCGACGCGCCCCCGAGGGGACGCGACGCTCGACTCTTCGACCTGTGAAAGAACGTCCCGAAAGAGATGGCCGCGCGAGGCGGCCCGTTCGGTTCGGACGGGAGCGAGCTCCCGGGGATGTGGCGGAGAGCGTGGGATTCGAACCCACGGTGGAGTTGCCCCCACATTTGATTTCGAATCAAACGCCTTCGACCGCTCGGCCAGCTCTCCGCGGCGGAAGCTAGCACCAAGCCCCCCCCTGTCAACCGTGTCGGGAGGGTGACGGGCAGACCCCGCTCAGCGCTGCTTTCGGCGCGCCCTCAGTCGCTCGAAGAAGCCCCGCAGGACGGCCGCGCAGTCGTGCTCGAGCACCCCGCCGACGGCCTCGTAGCGATGGTTCAGCCGCGCGTCGTCGCCGAGCGTGTAGAGGGTCCGGCAGGCGCCGGCCTTCGGATCATCGGCGCCCCAGACGACCCGCGCCACGCGCGCGTTCACGAGCATCCCGGCGCACATCGGGCAGGGCTCGAGGGTCACGTAGACGCTCGCCCCGATCAGCCGCCAGGTGCCGAGCCGCGCCGCCGCGCCGCGCACGGCGATCAGCTCCGCATGGGCCGTCGGGTCCTGCGCCGTCTCGCGCAGGTTGTGCCCGCGCCCGACGATCCGTCCGTCCAGGACCACCACGCTGCCGACGGGCACCTCGCCGCGCGCCTCGGCCGCCCGCGCCTCGTCGAGCGCGGCGCGCATCCAGCGCTCGTCCTCGGGCGTGATCTCGGTCATGGCGCGGCCCCCGTCGGCGTCCGCAAGCGCCACGCGCGGCGCAAGGGAGCTCGGAGATGAAACGGAGAGATGAAACGCGAAGAGGGCCCCGGTCGCATGACCGAGACCCTCTCGCCTCCCGGTGACGAGTCGCCGGGGAAGTGGCGGACCCGAGAGGATTCGAACCTCTAACCCCTGGTTCCGTAGACCAGTGCTCTATCCAGTTGAGCTACGGGTCCGGGAGGACGCGGACTGTAGCCGCTGACTCCTCGCCGTCAAGCGCTTTGCGCCCCGGGTCACCCCGCGTCGCGCAGCGCGGCGGAGAGGGCGGGATTCGAACCCGCGGTGGAGCTTTTGACCCCACGACCGCTTAGCAAGCGGTTGCCTTCGACCACTCGGCCACCTCTCCCATGGCGCTCCCATGGAGCTCGATTGTCAGCCCCCACGAACGGCGCCCTCGGTGTAGGCTCCGCCCCTCGGGGGCGAGCGTGATAGCGGCTCCGCCCCGGCCTGTCAACGGCGAATGAAGACCTCGCCCCCTGCCCGACCGCCCATGCTCCGATCCCTCGTCCTCGCCGCCCTCGCCGCCTCGCTCCTCGCCCTCGCGCCGCCGGTCGCGCGCGCCTGCTCCTGCACGGAGCCGCCGCCTCCCCGGGAGGCGCTCGCCGCGGCCGCCGCGGTCTTCGAGGGCCAGGTGCTCGAGATCGTCGAGGCCGGGCCCATGCGGGTCCGCGTGCGCTTCCGCGTGACCCAGCACTGGAAGGGGGTCGAGAGCGAAGAGCTCACGCTCCTCACCGCGCCCGACTCGCCCGCCTGCGGCGTGCCCTTCGCGGTCGGCGAGAGCTGGCTGGTCTACGGGGACGGAAGCGAAGGAGGTCTCTCGGCGAGCCTCTGCTCGCGCACCGTGCGCATGAGCGAGGCCGGCGAGGACGTGGCCGCGCTCGGCGCCGGCATCACGCCCGTCGACATCCGGCCCGAGGACGAGCCGGAGGAGGACGAGGACGCGCGCCCGGTCGCCCCGCCCGCCGAGCGCGGCGGCTGCCAGAGCTGCGCCCTCGTCGGCCCGGGCTCCTCGCGCGGTGGCCTGGTCGCGCTCCCCTTGCTCGCCCTCGTGCTCCCCCGCCTCAGCGGACGCCGCAGGCGCGCTGCAGGTGCCCGGCGGTGACGAAGCCGCGCCAGAGCTCGTCCCAGACGTCCCAGCTGTGGCCGCCGCCGCCCGCGACCACGTGACTCTCCGGGAGGTCCTCGGCGAGGACCTCCGCGAAGCGCGCGAGCGGATCGGCGCTCCCCCAGCCGACGAAGAGCGGCGTGCCCGCCCGATGCCCGGCCCAGTGCCAGGCGTCGACGTAGGGATCGCGCTCGGCGCGCCGCTCCGCGCTCGGGCTCCACGCCGCCGGACCGCCCGCCGCCTTCACCTCCCGGAAGAGCCCGGGGCTGCCCATGAAGGGCGCGAAGACGACCACGCCGTCGACGAGCTCCGGCGCGCTCGCCGCCACCCGAAGCGCGCCCCCGCCGCCCATGGAGATGCCGACGAGCCAGAGCTGCGCGTAGCCCTGCGCCCGCGCCGGCGCGAGCACGTCCTCACGCACGCGCCGCTCGACGGCGCCGCTCGCGTAGTAGGCCCGCGTCGCGTCCGCGGCGACGACGTCCGCCCGGACGCGCGCGCGCTCGAGCTCCGCGACGAAGCCGTTCGCCACGTAGTCCTCCGCCGTGTCGCCGTTCCCCGGCAGGAAGACCACGAGGCAAGGCGCATCCTCCGGCCCCAGCGGCGCCCGCCGCACCGTACGCAAGGGCCCCGGCGAAGGCGGCGCCCCCCCGCAAGCCCCGACGCAGGCCACGAGCACGACAGAAGCCAGCCGGGAGAACCGCACGCCACCGTTCTAGGGCGGGACCCAGGTCGGCAGAAGGGCCGGGCTCAGCCCTTCTTCGCGGCTTCCTCGTAGATGCTCATCACCTCGTCGAGGAGCTTCAGCGACTCGCCGTGCTCCCGCTGGAAGGCGTTGCGGCCCATGATCGAGCCGTAGCCGCCGCCGGCCGCGATGGAGCGGATGTCGTTCAGCACGTCGTCGTAGCCCTTCGACGCGCCGCCCGAGAAGATCACGATCCGCTTGTCGGCGAAGCAGCTCTGCACCACGTGGCGGATGCGCTCCTCCAGCGTCGCGTGGGGGATCCCCTCGTAGTACTTCTTCGCGGCCTCCTGCCAGACGACCTCCGTCGGCGGCTTCACCTTCACGATGTGCGCGCCGAGCTGGCAGGCGATCTGCGCGGCGTAGGCGATCACGTCCACGGAGGTCTCGGCCTCCTTCGGCATCTTGCCGCGGGCGTAGGACCAGACGATCGTCGGCAGGCCCACCGCGCGCGCCTCGCGGATGAGGTCGCGGAGATCCTGGTACATCTGGTTCCGGTGCTCGCTGCCCGGGTAGATGGTGTAGCCGATGGCGGCGCAGCCGAGGCGGAGCGCGTCGGGCACGGCGGAGGTCAGCGCCGAGCAGGGGCTTTCGGGGCCGCCGAGCGAGTCGCTGTTGTTGACCTTGAGGATCAGCGGCAGCTTGCCCGCGTACTCGTGGGCGATCGCCTCGATGAAGCCGAGCGGCGCCGCGTAGGCGTTGCAGCCGCTCTCGATGGCGAGCTCCGGGTGGTAGCGCGGATCGTAGCCGGCCGGGTTCGGCGCGAAGGTGCGCGCCGGGCCGTGCTCGAAGCCCTGGTCCACGGGAAGGATGACGAGCTTGCCCGTCCCGCCGAGGCGGCCGTGGTTCAGGATGCGGCGCATGTTGCCGATGACGCCCGGGGTCTCGCCCGCGTAGTTCTGGAGGATGCTCTCGACCGCGTTGCTCATGTCCTCTCCTCGTGGTCTCGAGGCGCCGCGCGCCCAGTTCGAGGTGTCGGGCGGCGGTATACATCCGTCGGGAAGCCACGCCAATGGGCGCGGGACGAATTCGTAAATCTTCAATGAGTTACGGAACGCGCGTTCAGAACCCGACGCGGAGGGGCGCGCACCGGGCGTCGTGGGGGTCACGGCGGGCGAGGCCGCCCCGGCGAGGGAGCCCGTCCTCGCGCCGCGGCGCCCGCGGAGTGGGATCGGCCGCGTGGTCGATCGCACGGCTGCCCCCACCGACCACCCGTGAGCTGCCCGGCGGCGTCAGGTCCGGCGGCGTCAGGTCCGGCTGGGCGGAAGCGGCCGCGAAACGGCGGCGAAGCGCGGCCCCGATGCGGCGGGAACGGCGAACGCCAGAGTGGGGCGCCGGGCTCAGTCGTCTTCGCGCGCGGACTCGATGGCGTCCTGCACGGCCTTGCGCGTCATCACGCCGGACTCGGCGACCGCTCGGCTCCAGCCGCAGCCGCAGCGCCAGAGCCAGGTGCGCACGGCGCCGCTCTCGAAGCGCTCGGCTTCGACCCGGGCGCTGCATCGCGGGCAGGTGCGCACCGCGTCGCGCGGGCGGCTGGCGTCGGAGTCGGGGGGCGTGGTCACGGGCGCGCTCGTGGGCAGGAACCGGACGGGGAAACGGGGCGGAGGAGAAGGGATTCGAACCCTTGGGACCCATGAGGCCCAACGGTTTTCAAGACCGCCGCCTTCGACCGCTCGGCCACTCCTCCAACGGCTATGCTTTCACTTGGTTTAACACAGCTGTCCGCTGGACGACAGAGTGGAGCCGCTCCGCTACGATGGAGCCGCATGCGTACCCTCCCCCTGCAGCTCGGGGTTTCCCTCGTCCTTCTCGCTGGTTGCGCGAGCGGCGGCGCCGAGAGCGACGCCGACACCACCCGCCGCCGGGACAGCGGTGGCGGCGTCGACGGGAGCACGGTGGTCTGCTTGCCGCGGTGCATCGGGGATGAAGTCTGCGTGGAGGGCCGCTGCGTCGTCCCCGGCACGGACCTGGACGAGGACGGCGTCGAGGCGGACCTCGACTGCGACGACGCGGACCCGAGCGTCGGTCGCATGACGGAGCGCACCTGCACCAGCGCCTGCGGCACGGGCGTCGAGCGCTGCACGGACGGGAGCTGGGAGGCCTGCACCGCCCCCGAGACCTGCGACTGCACGCCGGGCGAGCCCGCGCGCGAGATCGAGTGCGAGCGCTGCGGGACCCAGCGGCAGGTCTGCGTCGACGGTAGCTGGACGAACGACGGCGTGTGCATGACGGGCGCGTGCAGCCCGGGCGAGACCCGCATGGCCGGCGCCTGCGGCGACATGTGCGGCACGCTCGTGGAGACCTGCCAGGCGGACTGCAGCTGGGGCGGCGGCACCTGCATGGAGTCCGGGAGCTGTGCGCCCGGCGACATCGATCGGGAGACGCGGGCCTGCGCCTGCGGCGGCTCGGAGGAGCGCACGCGGAGCTGCGGCGCGACCTGCGAGTGGGGCACCTGGGGTGCCTGGAGCGGGTGCAGCGCCGGAGCGTGCACGCCCGGCGAGACGGAAGAGGAGACGCGGAGCTGCGCCTGCGGCGGGACGGAGCGGCGGACGCGGACCTGCAGCGCGAGCTGCACCTGGGGCGGCTGGGGCGGCTGGAGCGGCTGCGCCGCGGGCGAGTGCACGCCGGGCGCCACGCGCGCCTGCCCGGACCGGGACAGCCCCTGCACCGAGCAGGTCTGCACGGCGAGCTGCACCTGGGGGAGCTGCGGGCTGGTGGCCGGCGCGGCCTGCGACCACGTGAGCGACAGCGGGGTGGCCGGCGGTCGGTGGCGCTGCTGCCCGAGCGGCGCGGTGAACGAGTGGCAGTTCTGCCTGAGCTCCTGTCAGTGGAGCACGGCCTGCGCGGCGTGCTCGAGCTGCGGCTGCCCCTAGCGACGCCTTTCGGCCGCCGCTGAAGCGTCCTGCGGACGCCGAGAGCCCTGCGGACGCCGAGCGGACGGCGAGCGTCCTGCGGACGGCGAGCGTCCTGCGGGCGCCGAGCGTCCTGCGGGCGCCGAGTCCTGAGGGCGCCGAGCATCCTGCGGGCGCCGAGAGCCCTGCGGACGCCGAGAGTCCTGCGGACGCCGAGAGTCCTGCGGACGCCGAGAGTCCTGCGGACGCCGAGAGTCCTGCGGACGCCGGGAGTCCTGCGGACGCCAGGAGCCCTGCGGACGCGGGGCGTCCTGCGGACGCGGGCCGGAGAGCGGGCGGGCGCGGCATGGTGAATGCTTCTCGCTTCGCTGATCGGGGCCGCGACACGCCCTGACACAGGAGCCGCCATGCGTACCGCCCTCGCCCTCTCCGCCCTCTCGCTCGCCCTCCTCGGCCCGGGCTGCTTTCTCAGCCGCGGCTCCGGCGGAGAGGCGGACGTCGACGGCGGGCCGGGGAGTGACGGCGCCGCGCCCTTCTGGACGAGCTGCTTCGATGCCTCCCAGCGCGGGAGCGACGGCGACGGCTGCGACTTCGAGTTCCCCTGCATCGGCGACGGGTTCTGCTCGTCGATGACCACGCGCTGCGTCGACGGCGTGCTCGAGCACGAGACCACGCGAGCGCCGGACTGCTGGGTGAGCTGCGACGCCCTCCAGGAAGGCGGTGGCGGCGCGGGCGACACGTGCTTCTTCACGGCCCCCTGCGGCGTGGAGCTGGACGCCTGCTGCGTGGAGACCCTCCTCTGCGAGGCCGGGCGCGTCGTCGCGACCGGCGACGTCGTCTGCGACACGGACTGCGAGCCCAGCTTCTGCCCGGGCTGGGCCCCCCCTCCCCCCGAGGGCACCCTTTGCACGAGTGACGACGACTGCGACGCGGACCGCTTCGAGTCCTGCCTCGCCGAGGGCGAGCGGCGCCCCTGCGGCATCTGCACCACGCCGATGCGCGAGTGCGACGACGACGCCGACTGCGGCGGCGGGCGGACCTGCCAGGAGCTCGACCCCGGTTGCCCGCGCTGCGACGCGGGCGCGGACCCGCTCGACTCCCGCTGCGCCGCGCCCTGCACCGCGGCCGAGACCGACCCTTGCGGCCCGGACGCCCGCTGCGGCGCCGACGGCCACTGCGAGCCCTTCTCCTGCGCGAGCGACGAGCACGCCTGCCCGGCGAACTGGCGCTGCAGCCCCACCTCGCCGACCGCCGACCCCCACGGCTGCGCGCGCCTCCGCTGCGACGACGACGCCGACTGCGACTGCGGCGTCTGCATGAGCGGCCTCTGCCGCCTCGGCCCCGGCGCGTGCATCCCGCCTGCCGCCTGACCCAGCCCGGGCGATCTTCCCGATGCGGTCGCCCCGGCCGGCCAGGAGCGCTGCCGCCCTCGCCCGACGGAGCCGGGGGTCGGGCACGCCTCGGCGACCCCTCTCGCGACCGGCCTTTCCACTCTTCACGCAGCGCGTCAAAGGCCTTAGCATCCGCCATCCGGGCGGGTCGGGGGTGATGCGCGCCTCCCTCCTCGGGGCGACGCGGCCCGCCCAGCGAAGGAGATCGAACGAAGTGGCCGACACGATTCCGTCCCGACTGCTCGAGCAGGTCCGGCGTACGCCGCACGCGCCCGCCTACCACGTCCGCGAAGGCGGCATCTGGCGCGCGACGAGCTGGGCCGAGTACGGCACCGAGGTGAGCCGCGCCGCTCGCGCCCTGATCGCGCTCGGCTGCGAGCCGGGCCACACGGTCACCATCCTCGGCTTCAACCGGCCCGAGTGGGTCGTCCTCGACCTCGCCTGCATGGCCGCCGGCGGCGCCCCCGCGGGCATCTACACGACCTGCTCGCCGGACGAGGTTGCCTACATCGTCAACCACTCCCAGTGCCCCCTGATCCTCGTGGAGAACGAGGACCAGTGGAAGAAGATCGAGGAGAAGAAGGGCGAGCTCCCAGCGCTGAAGCACGTCGTGACGATGAAGGGCACGCCCGCCATCGACGACGAGATGGTGATGAGCTGGGAGGAGTTCCTGGCGAAGGGCGACGAGGTCGAGGAGAAGGCCTACCACGACCGGGTCGAGGCCCTGGAGCCGGACGCGCTCGCGACGCTGATCTACACCTCGGGCACGACCGGGCCGCCCAAGGGCGTGATGCTCTCGCACCACAACCTCGCCTGGACGGCGAAGGCGGCGCAGCAGCTCGTGAACATGCAGTCCCACGACTGCGCGCTCTCCTACCTCCCGCTCTCGCACATCGCCGAGCAGATGTTCACGATCCACGGCCCGGTGACGGCCGGGGCGAGCGTCTACTTCGCCGAGTCGATCGAGAAGGTCCCGGACAACCTCAAGGAGGTGCAGCCGACGGTCTTCTTCGGCGTCCCGCGCATCTGGGAGAAGTTCCAGGCGGGCATCGCCGGCAAGCTCAAGGAGGCGACCGGCGCCAAGAAGAAGCTCGTCGAGTGGGCCATGGACGTCGGCCTGCGGACGATGAAGACGCGCGAGCAGGGCCGCGAGCCGGGCTTCGGCCTGGCGATGCAGCACAAGCTCGCCGACAAGCTGATCTTCTCGAAGCTCAAGCCGGCGGTCGGGCTCGGTCGCGCGCGCATTTGCGTCACCGGCGCGGCGCCGATCGCCCGGGAGGTGCTCGAGTTCTTCGCCGGCCTCGACATCCTCGTGCTCGAGGTCTACGGCCAGAGCGAGGACTGCGGCCCGACGAGCTTCAACCAGCCCGAGCGCTTCCGCTACGGCACGGTCGGCCCGGCCATCCCCGGCGTCGAGGTGAAGATCGCCGACGACGACGAGATCCTCGTGAAGGGGCCCAACGTCTTCATGGGCTACTACAAGGACGAGGACGCGACGAAGGAGACGCTCGACGAGAAGGGCTGGCTCCACAGCGGCGACCTCGGCAGCTTCGAGGACGGCTTCTTGAAGATCATCGGCCGGAAGAAGGAGATCATCATCACGGCCGGCGGCAAGAGCATCACGCCGAAGAACATCGAGGCGGCGCTGAAGAACCACGAGCTGATCAACGAGGCCGTGGTGATCGGCGACCGGCGGAAGTTCCTCTCGGCGCTCGTGACCATCGACCCGGACGCCGGGCCGGCGTGGGCGAAGGAGAAGGGCGTCGACCCGGAGACCCTGCACGAGAGCGACGCGCTGCGGGCGGAGATCCAGTCCTGGGTGGACGAGATCAACAAGAAGTTCGCGCGCGTGGAGCAGGTCAAGAAGTTCACCATCCTCCCGCGGAACCTGACCGTGGAGGACGGCGAGCTGACGCCGACGCTGAAGGTGAAGCGGCGCATCGTCGACCAGAACTGGGGCGACGCGATCGACGCGATGTACGAGTAGCTCGCGCGAGCGAGATGAGGCGAGGCCGCGCTCCGGGAGGGGCGCGGCCTCGTGCGTGTCGACGCCGTCAGCGCGCCGGGACATCGCGCCGGAACACGCCGGAACACGCGGCTCAGCGGGGCGCGCCGCAGGCCGGGCAGGCGCCGAGCTCGGCGGCGTAGGGCGCCCGGCAGTGCGCGCAGCGGTGGCGCCCGAGGGAGGCGCCGGCCGGCAGAGGCTCGAGCTCGCCGTAGACGCGCTCGAGCTCGGCGGTGCTCATGCGATCCCCCTCCTCCGCGGGCGACCAGACGATCTCGAAGCGCCGGAGGCCCCGCCGCGGCTCCTCCTCGAGCTCCGCGAGCACGGCGTCGATCGCGTCCTCGTTCGGCTCGGACGCCGGCGGCGCGAGCAGGCGCTCCCGGGTCTCGAGGACGAGGCTGACGACGACCACGCCCGGCCCCTCTTCGCGCCCGGGCGTCGCGCCGCTCCCCGCGCGCTCCTCGCCCCCGCGCACGACCTCGTGACGGTAGCGGGCGCGGAGGTCGGCGAGCAGCGCCTCGAGCTCCGGGGGCGCCTCGTCATCGAGCCGGTGGCGCACGTCGTGGGCGAAGAGCCAGCTCGTGCGGTGGGCGCGGAGGGCCTTCGCGACGGCCCGGAGCGCCTCTTCGAGGGCGCGGTTGCCGACGAGCGGGCGGCGAGCGAGGCGGGCGAGCTCCTCCTGGATCGCCGGGCGCGCGTGCCAGTCGAGGGCGAGGCTCAGGCGGCGGCGCTCGGAGGTCCGCCGCCGGCGCCGCTGAGGGAGGACCCAGGTGGTGAGGTAGAAGACGCCGATGATCCCGAACGCCGTGAGCGTGAAGGCGACATAGGCCCAGGTGGGCACCTCGCCGCCGTAGCCGCCTCCGTAGGACGACGACGAGTAGGAGGAGGACGAGACCGAGGCGCCCGACGAGCCGCCGCCCGAGGACGAGTAGCTGCCCCCGAAGCTCCCTCCGGAGGCCTGCGCGCTGGACGGCGCAGGCGAGAGCGCGAGCAGGAGCAGCGCGAGGGCGGCGCAGGCGAGGGAAGCGCGGGCGAACGAGCGCATCGCGCCGACGCTACCACCGCGCGGAGCGCCGCCGCGCCCAATCGGCGCCCAGCTCGGGCTCGGTGGCGGCGCTCAGCGGGCGCCGGTGAGGCGGCGGACGACGACGCTGGCCGCGGCGAGACCGAAGGCGCCGGTGACGAAGCTCGCCGAGCCGTCGATGCGCGCGCGCCGATCGCAGTCGTGCATGCCGTTCTTGCCGCCGGGGCAGACGCAGCGGAAGCCGACGCCCTCGTCGTAGCTCGGGGCGCTCGGCTCGATGGGCTCCTCGGTGCTGAAGACGGCGGGCACGCCGGCCGGCTCCGTGAAGTCGAAGCCATGCTGCTTGCGGAGGATCTTGCGGAGCGCGCGAGCGAAGGGGTCCTTGCGGGTGCGCGCGAGGTCGGCGACCTCGATGGCCGTCGGGTCCATGCGGGCGGCGGCGCCCATGCTCGAGACGAGGGGGATGCCGCGACGGACGCAGGTGGCGATGAGGTGCGCCTTGGCCGTGAGGTTGTCGATGGCGTCGACGACGAAGTCGAGCTCGGGGGCGAGGAGGCGCTCGCTGGCGGCGGCGGAGTAGAACTCGGCGACGGGCTCGACGGTGGCCGTCGGATGCACGAGGCGGAGGCGCTCGGCCATGACCTCCACCTTGGCCTTGCCGACGGTGCCCTTCATGGCGTGGAGCTGCCGGTTGGTGTTGGTGATGCAGACCCGGTCGAAGTCGACGAGGTCGAGGTGGCCGACGCCGCTCCGGGCGAGCGCCTCCGCGGTGAAGGAGCCGACGCCGCCGACGCCGAAGACGCGGACGCGGGCGCCCATGAGGCGGTGGAGGCCGGGCTCGGTGAAGAGGCGCGCGGCGCGGTCGAAGCGGCGGTGCGTGCGGTAGGGCGTCTCGGGCGCGCGGGCGTCCGTGGCCTCGTCGGTCCGCGCGTCGGCCTCGGCCGGCGCCGGCGCGTTCATCATGGGCAGCGGCATGATGGGAGGGGGAATAGCAGGCCCGCGTCCCCGAGGCATGCCAGTGCAAGCTCAGGGGGTGCGGAGGCGGATCTGCGGGACGGGCTGGCGGTCGCGGTCGCAGCCGGGGACGTCGCGTTGGCAGCGGCGGAGGAGGGCGGGCTGGGCGTCGACGCGGCGGTGGGCGAGGAAGGCGGCGTGGGCCGGGCCGTGGAGCGGGTCGTCGGCGTCGAGGTCGCCGAGGGCGAGGGCTTGGGAGCGGAGCAGGTCCGGCTGGCGGGGGCCGAAGGCGAGGCCGCGGCGGGCGGCGTCGAGGGCGCCCTCGGGGTCTCCCGCGGAGCCGAGGGCGCGAGCGAGGTCGCGCCAGGCGAAGACGTCGCCGGGGGCGCCCTCGGCCGCGGCGGCGTAGGCGGTGACGGCCTCGGGCCACTGCCACACCTGCGCGTGAGCGTGGCCGCGGGCACGGGCGATGGCCGGATGACCGGGGAGGAGCGCCTCGGCGGCCTCGAGGTGCGCGAGGGCCTCGTCGATGCGCCCCTGCCGCCCGGCGACGCGCCCCTGGAGCACGCGGAGCGCGGCCTCGGCGCGGGCCCGCTCGTCGTCCTCGAGGGAACGGTCCTCCTCGAGCGCCGCGAGCGCCGCCTCGAGCACCGGCCGCGCCTCGTCCAGCCGCTCCTGCACGCCGTGGAGGAGCCCGAGCGCGAGGTCGTGCAGACGCGCCCACGGAGCCGAGCCTGCCCGCGCTTCGGCTCCCGCTCCCTCTCGGGCTCCCGCTCCGGCTCGGGCTTCGGCTTCCGCTTCGGCTCCTGCTTCGGCTTCGACTCCCGCTCCCTCTCGATCTCGCGCCCCGGCCTCCGCCTCCGGCGCCGCCCCCCCATCCAGCACCACCACCCGCCGCGCCACCTCCGTGATCGGCTCCTCCACGCACCCGTCGAGCGGCGTCCGCCCGAAGCGCCGCGCGTACCGCTCGAACGCCCGCCCCCGCCGGCTCCGACTCGCCCGACACGCCAGCTCCCGCAGCGCCCGCGGGTGCCGCCGATGCCTCAGCCGCGCCTCGATCCGCAGCGGCGCCTCGAAGCGCGCCGGCAGCCGCAGCGTGTAGCGCACGGCCAGCGCGTCCCGCGCCTCGAGGCTCCGGTCGAAGGCCAGCGCCCGGAACGCATGCACGAAGTGCCGCTCGTCCGGCCGCCCCTCCTCGTCGAGGAGCACGGCCCGCAGCCGGAGCGCCGTCGGGTCCTCGCGCCGCGCCTGCCGCGTCCCCGCCTCGCCGAGCAAACGCCCCCGCGCGTCGCGCACCTCGACCTCGAGCCAGCTGTCCTGGATGTCCCGCGTGCCGCCGGGGAAGTGGTGCCCCGCCTCGCGGTTCCGCACGACCACGTCGAACGCGAGCGGCGCGCCCGGGCGCGGCGTCGCCCGCTCGGCCGGGTAGGCCCAGCGCTCACCGACCCGCGCCGCCGCCACGTCCACGCTCGCCGCCCCCCCGAGCCGCGAGCGCTCCGCCGGCGCCGCCTCGGGCCGCGTCTGCGCGTGGAGCGCCGTATGCGCGCCGACCACCCGATGGCTCGCCACCATGCCCTCGGTCGCCGCGAAGTCGTGCGGCGCGGCCTCCGGCGCCATGTGGCAGCCCTGGCAGGTGCGCCGCTCGAGGGGCGTGTCGACGCGCTCCGCGTGGCTGCCCGCGAAGGGGCTCCGCCGCCAGGCGCCGACGTCGTCGATGCCCGGCAGGTGATGCGGGTTGCCCATCTCCGGCCCGAGGAAGGAGCGGTGGCAGCTCCCGCAGAGCGCCCCCGTGCGCAGGCCCTCGGGCACGACGCGGCGGCGGTGCGATTCGACCTCCTCCGGGTCGTTCGGATCGGGGATGGGCACGGGCGCCACGCGCAGCCGGTAGCTCCCGTTGCCGTCGGCCCGGCTCTCCACCGTCGAGTGGCAGACCAGGCAGGTCACCCCCGCGTGGGCGCGCCGGTCGTCCGGGCGCACCTCCTCGTCCATGGCCCCGTCGACGAGGAGCGCGATGTCGTGGCAGCCGGCGCAGAAGCGGCTCGCCTCGGGGCCGCGCTCTTCGCGGAAGGCGTCGACGACGGCGCGGTACCAGGGGTTCCCGAAGGAGGCGTGGGCGTGCGCGCTCGAGCGCCACTGGGCGGCGACGTCGGCGTGACAGGCGGCGCAGCGCTCGACGTCGGTGAGGTCCTCCTGGACCTCGCCCTCGAGCGCGAAGTGGGCCGGCGCGAAGGCGCCCGCGTCGTGGGGGAGGCGCGCGCGCTGGCGCTCGGTGGGCGCTGGCTCGGCGGGCGGAGGCTCGTCGGGGATCCGCGCGGGCTCGGCGGCCGGCTCGCGCGCCGGCGGGGGCTCGTCGCAGGCGACGAGGAGCAGCAGGGCCGAGGCGAGGAGACGCACGCCCTTCTGAGACGGCTCAGCCGCGAAAAGGTTGGATCGGGCGCGGCGCGGGAGCGCTCGGCGTCGAGCCGGGGGACGGGGTTCCGCGCGAGGGGATCGGCGAGGCATGGAGGGTCGCCCTTCGAGGCCGCGAGCGGCCGGCGAGGACCTGACCCGGAAGAGTCACCACGCGGCGTGATGATCGTGCAAGGTTTCGGGTTCGCAGCCGATGCTCGCGAAGCAGGGAGTTCTGGCCGTATGTCGGCGAAGCGAGAGCTCGCTGCGGGGCCGAAAGACTGGCGACGGCGCATCGACGAGCGACGAATCCGAGCTACTCGGGATCGCGACTCCGGGCCTGGCGCGGCGCCTCCGCCAGCGCCCGCTCGACCTCCTCGAGGTGGCGCTCGGCGAGGTCGTTCCAGGGGTCGTCCTCGGCGCTCAGGGCGAGGTAGGTACGCCAGCTCTCGCGGGCGTCGCGGAGATGGCCGGCGCGCTCGGAGGGCACGTCCCGCTCGGCCGCGGCCATGTGACCGAGGCCCTCGTAGTAGTGGATCTCGCTCGCCGGCTCGAAGAAGACCCCGTCGGCGCGGAGCACGTCCTGGTTGCCGCCGAAGACGCCGCGGGCGCGCGCCGCGTGCTCGAGGGCGGCCCGATGCTCGCCGAGCCGGTCGAGGGCGACGGCGGCGCCGAAGAGCGCGAGGGCGAGGCTCCGCGGATCCTGCGCGCCGCTCTGCTCGGCGTGGGCGATGGCGCGCTCGTAGTGGTGCACGGCGTCCTCGAGCGCGCCGGCCATCATGCGGACCTCGGCGAGGTTCGAGTGCGTGATCGCCGCGAAGTCCTCGTCGTAGACGTAGCGGAGCGCGCGCCGGTACTCGGCGGCGGCCTCCTCGTAGCGGCCGACGCGGGTGTAGAGGATGCCGAGCTCGAAGCCCACCTGCTCCGCGTGGAGATCGGGGTCGAGGGCGCGGAGGCGCTCGAAGAGGGTGATGGCCTCCTCGTCGCGGCGCTCGGCGGGCTGGCCGCGGCGGGGGCGCTCGTAGAGGGCCGTCGCGCGGGCGAGCTCGTAGAGGACCTCGGCGTCCTCCGGGACGAGCAGGTGCGCGCGCTGGAAGCGCTCGAGGGCGCCTTCGAGGATGGCCGCGCGGACGTGCGGGCGGCGCTCCTCGCGGAGGCGGAGGAGCATGCGGATCCCGTGGCGGAGCAGGACGCGCGAGCGCTGGTAGCCGGGCTGGCGCACTTCGCGCCAGAAGTCGGCGGTCTCGTCGAGCGCGTGGGCCTCGGCCGCGGGCTCGGCGGTCTGGGCCTGGACCGCGTGGGCCGGCGCGAGGGCGAGGAAGGCGACGACGAAGGAGACCGCCACCGACACGGCACCTCGCGGAGAGACCTCGCGCGGGCCGGCGCCGCGTGGGACGACGCCGCGTGGAACGGCGCCGCGCGGAACGGCACCGCGTGGAACGGCACCGCGTGGAACGGCACCGCGTGGAACGGCACCGCGTGGAACGGCGCCGCGTGGAACGGCACCGCGCGGGACGTCCGAGCCGCGCGCGGCTCCGTCGCGCGCGCGCACCCACGAGGCCCTCGCCGGGCTCACTCGAGCGCCTCCGCGGCGGCGTGGGCCTGGGCCGCCCAGGGGCCGTGCTCGGCCTGGAGCCAGGCGTTCCGGGCGGCGGCGCGATCGCCGGAGGCCTCGAGGGCGACGGCGCGGCGAGCGGCCCGCTCGCTCTCGGGGACGTCGATGCTGTTCAGCAGCGCGTCGAGCCGACCGCGCGCGGCGACCCGGCGGGCGAGCACGCGCCACTCGTCACCCGCGCCGTCCGTCGCGGCGGCCTGGCGGCGGAGCGCGAGGGCGAGGCCGATGCCCGCGCGCGGGTCGTGGGCGGCGGTGCGGAGCGCCTCCCGGTACGCGCGGACGGCGTCCGAGAGGCGCGCGGGCCCGAGCGTGAGGAGCACGTCGCCGTAGAGCGCGTAGAGGCTCCGCCGCCCGCCGCCCTCGCGCATGCGTCCGAGCACGCGGCCGAGCACCCGGGCGGCGAGATCGTGGCGCCCGCCGCGCGCGAGGAGCTCCGCCGCCCGCGCTCCGTCGAGGGGCTCGTCGAGTGACGCCGGGTCCCGCTCGAGGGCCGCCTCGAAGTCGGCGATGGCCGGCGCGAGGTCGCCCCCCTGCCCGGCCGCGAGCCCGCGCAGCACGTAGCCGAGCGCGCGCTCCGGGAGGCGTCGCACGGCGGCGTCCGCGGCCTGCCGCGCCTGCACCGTTCGGCGGGCGCGGAGCGCGGTGCGGGCGCGCTCGACGTCCTCGCGCCAGTCGCGGAGCCCGGGCGTGCGCACCTCGTCCCAGAAGTCCGACGCGCGGGCGTGGCGCGGCGCGGCGGCGACGAGAGAGAGCGCGAGGAGCGCGAGCGCGAAGGCGAGCCGGGAGCGCACAGCCGGAGCCTAGCAAGGGGCCGGCGCCCCCGACGAGCCGTCGCGCCTCCGCTGGCTCGTCGGGTACATGAGCGCCGAGGGCTGCCGCCGCTCGCGAGGGCGGGGGCTCGAGCTCCTCGCTCGGGCGAGCGGGCGGGAGCGAGAGCGCGGGCGAACGGGGGCTCGGGCTCCCCGCTCGAGCGTCTCGCGCCCGTGGCCCGCCGCCGGCGCCCCCGACGAGCCGCCGCGCCTACGGGCGGTACTCGACGCTCACGCCGAGGGTCGGGCCGGCGTAGGACTGGCGGCTCCCGAAGCAGCCGAAGTCCGTGCAGCGCTCGGCGTGGGTCCAGACGACGCCGCCGCCGATGGCGGGCGTGACGAAGAGCGAGCCGCTCCCGCCGTTGCCGTGGGCGAGCAAGCGGAGGCCCAGCTCGCCCCAGCCCGCGCCGTAGCGCCCCCCCGCGCCGCGGAAGAGGAGCCAGGAGGTCGGCCCCATGGGGATCTGCAGTTGCACCCGCGTCGCGCCGTACTCCGTGTCGCCCTCGACGAAGGCGAAGCTGTTGAACACCTGCAGGTGGAGCCCGTCGACGGCGCCGAAGCGCACGGACTGGGTGAACGTCGTCGCGATGCCGCGACGCAGCTCGTCCCCTCCGTCGAAGTTCTCGTAGTCGACGCGGAGCAGGCCCAGGCCCACGCCCACCTCGAAGAGCGGGTGGTCGTAGCCGGCGAAGAGGCTACCGCCGAAGAGGCCGAACTCCGGCCCCTGGCCGGCGCCGAAGCCGAGCGGATCGACGAGCGCGCGGAGGAACCAGGGGCCCCGGAAGCGATAGGTGAGCTCCGCATCCGCGACGATCCCGACGCCGGTGCTGTCCCCGACACCGAGCAGGCCGCGCGCCCCGAAGGTCAGCGAGAGGCCCGCTACCCGCGGCGGCGCCACGCGGCTCGCCGTGGGATCGAGGTCCGTCGTCCGCGCGCGCCCCGCCGGATCGACCTCCTCGCCCACGCCGACCTGCACCCGCGCCTGCGTCCCGCCCACGGCGAGCACCTCGCCGACGACGCGCTCGCGCTCGCCCCGCACGACCTCCTCCTCCGAAGCGCCCGGCGCGAGGAGCTCCACCCGATCGCCGACGCGGAGCCCGCTCTCCTCGCCCGCGTCCAGGATCACGTTCAGGTCGTCGACGGAGACGATGGCCACCTCGAGCGGGACCTCCGCGCGGGCCGATGCGGGCGGCGGGGGGACCGGCGCGTCGAGCGGCTCCTCGGGCTCGGGCGCGGGGGCCGGCTGCGCGCTCTCGGGCCCGAGCGGCCCACGGGCACGCTCGAGGGGCGCCGCGAGCTCGTCCTCGAGCTCGACCCAGAGCTGGCCGCGGCGGACGAAGAAGTCGCGCACGGGCGCCCGGAGCCGCAGCCGCTGCACGGCGCCGCTCCGCAGCTCGACCACGCGCACGGCGGCCCCGCACGCGCCGAGGAAGCGTCCCGACCAGACGGTCCAGGCGTCGGGGGCGCAGCCGAGGTCGATCGAACGCGCGCCGACCTGCAGCGTCGACCCGTCGAGCACGGGCGGGGGCAGCGCCGCCTCCTCGGTGGCCGGCTCGGTGACGACGGTCTCGCCGCGCCCTTCGTCCGGCCCTTCCTCTCCGCGCGCGTCCGCGCCTGCGGCGGGCTCCCCCGGTTGGGCGCGGAGGGCGCTCGGAGCGAGCAGCGCCGCCAAGGTGAACACGGTTCCCCAGATCGCACGAGCGTTCATGGGTCCGAGTAGAGCAACCGCCGTGCCGAGCGCGGGGTCCCGTTCGGCGGGAGCGACGCGACATGGCTGCGTGGCTCCTTCTCGCGACGAACCCCGTGAGCTCGTCGTCTCGGCTTGCCCGCAAACGCCGGTGCTGCGCCATCGCGGCTCCTACCGAGCCGCATCCCCGCGCCGGCGCCGCGGTTCGCCATGCGCGCCGCAGCTCGCGCGAGCCCCCCTCGCTCCTGGCCCGATCTGGCGCGACGCGGCCACGCCCCGTGGCACCAGGGTCACGCCCCGCGGGCCACACGCGAGGCGAGCAACGCCCGCCGAAAGCACGTATGCTCGCGCCGTGGCCGACGCGATGCCGGAGGGGAGCGCCGTCCTGGAGCGGCTCCGCGATGAGGGGATCATCGCCGACGACCAGTACCAGGCCGCGCTCCTCGAGGCGATGGCCGCCGGCTGCCGCTGCGAGGAGGCCGTCGTGCGGCTCGGCGTGCTGCCCGAGGCGCAGCTCCTGAAGACGCTCGCGGGCTGGTACCGCACCCAGTTCATCGGCACCGAGAAGCTCTCGCGGGCGGACATCGATCCGCAGCTGCTCCGCCTGGTGCCCCGGCGCATCGCCAACCGCCTCGGCATCTTCCCGGTGCTCTACAAGCGGCGCTCCCGCCAGCTCGTCGTCGTCTCGGTGGCCCCCAACGAGGGGGACATCGAGAAGCAGGTCCAGATGGTGGCGGACGTGCACAAGGTGGCCGTCCTCGTCGCCCGCCCCGCGGCCATCGAGGCCGCGATCAAGAAGCACTACGACCGCGACCCGCGCGCCTTCGCCAACCTCGTCAAGCGCCGCCGCCGGGAGCCCCCGCCGCCTTCGGACTTCGGCATGGGCGGCGGCTTCGACGCCTTCGGGAGCGGCGGCTTCGACGACTTCGAGAGCCTCGCGGCCGCAGCCCCGGCGCCGGCCGCGCCGAGCAGCGCCCCCAAGGCGACCCCGCCCGCGCCGAGCTTCACCATCGAGGCGCCCGACGTGGTCGCCGGGCTCCAGAGCCTCCCCGAGCCGGCGCCGCGCGACGACGAGCGCCTGGTCCGCCCGAAGAGCGTCCTCCCGCCCCCGCGCGTCGAGGCGCCGCTCCAGGTGCCGGTGGACGCCCACCTCGAGCTGCTGAAGGTGGTGGTGGCCCTGCTCGAGCGCGAGCGCGACGAGCTCCGCGGCCACTCCTCGCGCGTCGCCAACCTCACCCGGGACCTCGGCGTGCGGCTCGGCCTCTCGCCCGAGGCCCTCTACCACGTGAGCCTCGCGGGCCTCTTCCACGACGTCGGCAAGACCGGCAGCTACCACCTGACGGCGCTGAACGTCGCCCGCTACGAGGGCCACCGGCTCCAGGCCGAGAAGAACTACCTCACGCCCGTGCGCCTCTTCGAGAGCGCGCGCGTGCCCCCCGAGGCGCTCACGCCGCTCAAGCATCTCTACGAGCGCTGGGACGGACGCGGCTTCCCGGACCGGCTCGCCGGCAAGGACATCCCCCTCGGCGCGCGCATCGTCGCGGTGGCCGAGACCTTCCTCGATCTCACGACGCACGCGAAGAACCCCTACCGTCGCAAGCTCAGCTCGGCCGAGGCGGTGAGCGTGATCGCCGGGCTCGCGGAGAAGCTCTTCGACCCGACCATCTGCCAGGCGCTGCGGCAGGTCGTCGGCGGGGACGCGCTGCGGCGCAAGCTCCTCGCGGATCGCCGCACGGTGCTCCTCGTCGACCCGGACCCGGAGGAGACGGCCGTGCTCGACATGCGCTTCGGGAGCGCGGGCTTCGACGTGCTGGTCGCGCGGGACGCGGCCGAGGCGGGCAAGAAGATCGAGTCCGGCGTCGACGTGGTGCTGAGCGAGGTGGAGCTGCCCGGCGAGCGGGACGGCTTCGAGCTGCTCGAGAAGCTGCGCGCGGCGGGGCACGAGCAGCCCTTCGTCTTCCTCACGCGGCGCGGCGACAGCTCGAGCGCCGAGCGCGGCTTCGAGCTCGGCGTGGCGGACTTCATGGTCAAGCCGGCGGCGCCGGACGTGGTGGTCGCGAAGGTGCGGCAGCTGCTCGAGCGCAAGAGCAGCGGGGCGCGGGGCGTGAGCGGGTCGCTGCGCGAGATGTCCCTGCCGGACGTGATCCAGATCCTCTCGAACGGGCGCAAGGGCGGGCGGCTGACCGTGCGCTCGAAGGGCAAGAGCGGCGAGGTGCACTTCCGCGACGGCGCGATCTGGGACGCGCGCTTCGGCGGGGAGCGTGGCGAGGAGGCGTTCTACGCGCTGCTCGTGCTCGAGGACGGCGAGTTCGAGCTCGACCCGGCCTTCCAGCCGACGGAGCGGAAGATCGAGGCGGCCACGGAGTCGCTCCTGCTCGAGGGCATGCGCCGCTTCGACGAAGCCGGTCGCTGAGGCTCTTCCGCTCGCTTCGCTCGCTGTTTTTCGCTTGCCAGCGGGCCCGAGGGGCCCTCGGCGCTCACTGCGCTCCTGTTGCGCTCGCTGCTCGCTTCGCTCGCGTCGTCACCCGGGTCGGTTCTTCGACGGCACGGGAAGGCGGCTCCGTGGGGCCGGGCTACGTCCGATGGGGAGCGCTCCCTTTCGCAGCGGCGGGGCTTCGCCGCGTTCGCGGCAGGGGGTCCGGCCGCCGATGGATCGCGCGGCGAGGTGTGAACGCGCGTTCGCGGATGAGCGCGAGATCGCGCCCTCGGCTCGAAGAGAGCGGGCAGGCACGGGTCTTGCGCAGCCCTGATGCGTGAACGCGATCGGTACGTTCCTGCTCGCATTCGCCATCGCCTCGGCGATGGGTGGGGTGTTCTACGCCGGCGTCCGGGCCGAGCGCTCGGGCGCGGTCGTGACGGAGGCCCCGGTCGAGCGGGCCGGCGATGAGCGGACCGAGCCCGACGTCGAAGCCAGTGCCGAAGCCAGTGCCGAAGCCAGTGCCGAAGCCAGTGCCGAAGCCGACGTCGAGACCGACGAGCAGCCCGAGCTCGAGCCGGCGCTCACCATCCCCATCGATCTGAACGACGAGGACCCGGCGCTCTTCGCGACTCCGGACGACATCGTGCTCGCCGATGGCTTTCGGATCGGGCTCTATCCGAGCGTCGAGGGCGAGCTCCCCGGCGGCGTGCAGCTCGGCGCGCTCACCTTCGAGCCCTTCGAAGAGGCGCAGCAGGTGCTCGACGAGGAGACGAGCGCTCCTCGGCGACGCGTTCGTCGCGCCCCTCCACGCCCGCCCGGACCGCGCCTCCACCCCGACCCGGGGATCCACACCATCCTCACCGCCCGTCGCATGATGGCGAACGGGGAGCGGATGCAGGCGTCCTGCTACCGGTACCTCTCGACGGTCTACGAGCGCGCCGGCCACAGCGGCTGGCGAAACCGCCGCATCGTGTACCGAGAGGGACGGACGGGCCCCTACGCCGACCTCGCGCTGATCCGCCCGGGCGACTGGCTCTACATCGTCAACGACCCCCATCGCACCCCCGTCGGCACGCACAGCGTCATGTTCGTGCGCTGGGAGGATCGAGCGCGCGGATACGCGCGTGTGATCTCCCATCCCGGTTGGTTCGCTGGCCCGCATACCGGGCGCGAAGGCACCTACGACGTCTCGCGTACCTACCGGATCATCCGCCCGACGATGTGAGCACGGCGACCGCTGCGGCCCCCGGCTCGGCTCCAGGGCCATCGCGGCCGCAGCGGAAGGCGCTCGGTCGTCGGCAGGCACCGGCGAGAGCGCGCGAGACGTCACTCCGAGAGGACCCGAGACCCCGTCTTCGATGGGATCGACGTCACCGCTCCGACGGGATCCGCTCGTCGACCGCTCGGGACTCGGCCGCTCGGTGCTCGGCTGCTCGGGGGTCAGGGGCGCGGGGCGATCCAGCCGCCGAAGAGCTTCTCGAGGGCCCGGGCGACGGCGAGGGTGAGGTGGTCCCGGCCCCGGGCGGCGACGACCTGGACGCCGAGCGGGAGCCCGCGGGCGTCGAGGCCGAGGGGGACCTGCGTCGCGGGGAGCTCGAGCACGTTGATCAGCGCGGTGTAGACCCAGCGCGTCGGCGGCACGAGGGGCGCGCCGTGCTTCGGCGCGGGCTCGGCGTACGAGGGATAGAGCATCACGCCGTCGTCGCCGAGGCGCGCCTCGAGCTCCTCCCGGAGGGCGGCGCCTCGGCTGCGCATGGCCGCGGCGCGGCGCGGGAGGAGGCGCTCGACGGGCTCGAGGGCGGCCAGGCCGAGCGCCGGGAGCGTGTGGGGCGAGCGCCCGAAGACCCAGCGGAGCAGCTCCCGCCCGACGCCGATGGGCTCGCCCTGGCCGAGGCGGGCGGCGAAGGAGACCTGGTTGGCGTGGCCGAGCATGGCCGACCAGATCTCGAGGCCGTGGCGGAGCGCGTCGAGCCGCGGCTGCTCCACCCGGGCGCCGAGCGCCTCGAGCCCGCTCGCCGCGCGCGCCTGGGCCGCCTGGAGCGCCGGGTGCACGGGCGTGACCCCGTCGAAGGGGACGTCCAGCACGCGGAGCGCGCCGACGTCGACCTCCGCCGGATCGACCCAGGGCAGCTCCCGCGCGCCGGCGCAGCGTCCGTCGGGGCCGGCGAGGACGCGGAGCAGCAGCGGCAGGTCGGCGGCGCGGCGCGCCAGCGGACCGGTCGTGAGGTAGCGGAGCGCGTCGGGCGTGTCGGTCGCCGGGTACTGGCCCGTGTTGGGCACGAGCCCGCCGGTCGGCTTGTGTCCGAAGACGCCGTTGAAGAACGCGGGCATGCGGATCGAGCCGCCCACGTCCGAGCCCAGGCCGAAGGGCGTGGCGCCCGCGCCGACGAGGGCGCCCTCCCCGCCCGAGGAGCCGCCGACGATGCGGCTCGCGTCGTAGGGGTTGCGCGTCCGCCCGTAGAGGCGGTTGTGCGTCTCCATCCACATGCAGAGCTCGGAGACGTTCGTGACGCCGAGGGGGATGGCGCCGGCGGCGCGGAGCCGGGCGACGGCGGTGGCGTCGGTCTCGGCGCGGACGTCCTTGCGGGCCACGAGCCCGGCGGTCCAGGGCATGCCCTCGAGGGCGAAGCACTCCTTGATCGTGCAGGGCACGCCGTGGAGCGGTCCGAGGTCCACGCCGGCGTCGGCGGCCGCGTCGGCGGCCTCGGCCTCCTCCCGGGCCGCCGCGAAGCGCTCGGCGACGAGGGCGTTCAGGCGCGGGTTCACGCGCCGCAGGTGCGCGAGGTGGGCGTCGACGACCTCGCGCGAGCGCACCCGCCGCTCCCGGATGAGCGTGGCGAGCTCGGCGGCGCCGAGGGTGCGGAGGTAGGCGGGCGGGTGGCGCATCACTCGCCCCGCGGCCCCAGCGCCTCGGGCGCCCCGAAGAGGCGCGCCACCTCGGGCTTGCGGAGGTAGGCCGCGCCCCAGGCCGCGAAGGCGAGCTTCACGGCGCCCCAGCCGCCGCCGCAGCAGAGCGCGAAGGCGGTGATGGCCGAGCTCATGCGCTCGAGGTCGCCGCTCCCCGGCCCCGTCGGTGTGGGCATGCTCCCGAACATCGCGCCCATCATCGCCTGCTGCATCCAGAGCTCGAGGAGCGTCGCGGCGAGGACGAAGAGCGCGCAGAACGCGAGGGCGATCGGGCCGACCCGCGGGGTCAGCGGGTGCCACTGCAGCGCGAGCACGCCGACGGCGCCGAGGGCGAGGGCGACGGCGAGGTTCACGGCCTGGAGCGCGTAGCCGAGCGGCGTCCAGCGTTCCGTCTCCTCCACGATGCGCTCCATGAAGGCGCCGCCCTCCTCGTCGCCGAAGGTGCCCTGCATCTGGCGCATCTGCTCCATCTGCTGCTGCTGATTGACCGAGCCGGCGAAGCCGCTCGCGCCGCCGCAGGCGCCGAGCACGCCGTAGAGGATGGCGCCGACGCCGAGGACCCAGAGGCCCCGGGGCCGCTCACGCTTGCCCGCTCCCGTGCTCATCGGGGGCAGTCTACCCGGCCTGGACGGCGTCGTGGTGGCGCAGCAGGCAGGAGGCCGGCGTGCCGGACCCGCCGACGGAAAGGGACGGGCCCGACCTCTCGGCCGGGCCCGTCGGGTGGAGGAGGACGCGCGCTTCAGAAGAGGCTGCGCGTGAAGGGGGCGAGGCGCGCGGCGAGGTAGCTGCCGGCCTGGAGACCGAGCAGGGCATGCGCCGGGAGCACCTGGGGGACGCGCACGCTCGGCGCGGCGGGCGCGGGGACGAGGGCCGCGCGGTGACCGCGGAGCCAGCGGCGGCGGTGGCGGATCCAGTCGGTCGGGCGGGTGCGGCCGGACTCGGGCACGACGAGCGAGCCGACGAAGTCGCCGTCCTCGTAGACGCGGTCGATCTGCCGCTTCACCTGCTGCAGGTCGGCCTGGGAGATCACGCCGTTGCTGGTCGCGCGGTAGAACTGGACGGTCACGCGGACCGGGAAGCGATCGTCGCGGACCAGGCGGAGGCCGCCCATCTCGCGGAAGGGGCCGAGGTCGTCGCCGTGGCCGATGACGGCCTGCTCGACGTCGGAGCGCTCGGCGCGGCTGCGGCGCATGGCCCCGCCGGCCGCCGCGGAGGGCGCGGGCATGGCCCCGGCCTCGGCCAGACCGTCGAAGGCCTGGAAGCGCGGCCGCGCGCGGTGCCGCAGGGGCACCTGGACGATCATCATCATGTCGGCGCCCTCCTCGAGGGCCCCGGCGTCCTGCTCGGTGGCCTCGCCCTGCTCGATGCGGGCCTGGACGGCGCTCCGGCGCTCGGCGGTGAAGACCGTGCGCTGACCGGCGTGGTTGAAGAAGAGCTGCTGACCCCAGCCCTGATGGCTCTGGTCGCCGGAGCGGTTCTCGATGATGGTCGCGCTCGTCCCCTGGCGGGTGATGAGCAGCGTCATGACGGCCGGGGACTCGGGCTGGGACTGGTAGTTGTAGAGGACCGGGTTGAACTCGGCCTGGCCCACCTGCTGGATGGGCACGAAGACGTGCTGGGCGCTGACCAGGTAGTGCGTGTCGCGCTCGGCCGTGAGGTCGCCGTCGCCGAGGAGGCTCCCCGGATCGGAGAGGTAGGCCCGGAGGTTGCCGAGCACCTCCGAGAGGGGCACGGCGTGGGCCTGGTTGCCCTCGCGGTGGTTGCCGACGCGCACCCAGAGCTTGTCGGCGCGCACGTCGGCCGTGCGGTCGCTGAAGTTCGGGTAGCGGATGACCGGGAGCAGGTGCGTGCGCACGCGCCCCTGGCCGAGGGGCTCGCGGACCTGGAGCGTGAGGTCGGAGATGTTCGGGCCGACCGAGGAGCCCTGGAAGCGGCCCGTGTCCTCCCACATCACGTTGACGACGTTCAGGCCGAGCGCCTGGGCGCGGCGCTGGAGCGTGGCGTCCCGGGGCATGGCGACGACGCGCTGGATGGTCTCGGCGAAGGTCGGGCCCGAGCGGACGCCCCAGGCCTGGGCGGCGGCGGGGGCGGGGGCGAGGGCCGGGAGGGCGAGGGCGGCGCAGGCGAGGAGCGCGGCGAGGGCGGGGCGTCGGCGGGTCGGCTTCGGCGTGGGCATGGGGGTCTCCTTGGCGTGGGGCGCGGCGGGGTGCCGGCGGCGTCTGGAGAGGTGGGACGAGCCCGATCCCGGTTCGATCTGCACGAAATGACGAAAAAATTCGTTGCCAAGGGTCGAGGCCCGCGCGGTGTCGGATGGGGCTTCGGCGCTTTCCGTCGGCGGCGCGCCGTGTCATCATCCGCGCCATGCGCTGGCCCATCGCCCCGCTGCCGTACCGCGTCCTCTCGCTCCCGCTCCTCGCCGCCCTCGCCGCCTGCGCCGCGCCGGTGGGCGAGGCCGCCGAGGTGGAAGGACGCGAGGACGCGATCATCTATGGCGACGACGACCGCGTGGAGGTCTACGCGACGACCGATCCGCTGCTTCAGGAGATCGCCCAGAGCGCCGTCGGCGCGCTGGTGGACGAGCGCCTGGTCGAGGTGGGCGCCGGCGGGGGCCTGACGATCCGCGCGCTGAGCCTCTCGGAGGCCGTGATGTCGACCTTCGAGCGGCCCTACTGCGAGGACCAGCCCTACGCGACGCAGCCGGTGGGCGCGGACTGCTCGGGCGTGCTCATCGACGACGACCTCTTCATGACGGCCGCGCACTGCATCCCCACGCAGGAGTACTGCGACGACTTCGCGGTCGTCTTCGACTTCTACTACGCGGCGGACGGCGAGCTCGCGGAGATCGGGCCCGACGACGTCTACGAGTGCGACTCCATCCAGGTCATCAGCTACCTGCGCGACTACGCGATCCTCCGCCTCGACCGCGAGGTGGTCGGTCGGCGCCCGGCGCCCGTGCGCGAGGGGAGCGACGAGATCCGCGGCGGGCAGCGCATCTCGGTCATCGGCCACCCGATGGGGCTGCCGATGAAGATCGACGACGCCGGCGTCGCGGGGACGCCCTACAACGACGGGGTCGAGAGCTTCCTCTTCGCCGCGGACGTGCAGGGGGGCAGCTCCGGCTCGCCGATCTTCACGCGCGAGGGCGAGGTCGTCGGGCTGGTCAGCCGGAGCCAGCGCACGGACGGCGGCTTCGTGAACGGCCGCGACTGCATCGCGCTGGGCGTGCTCGAGCCGGACACGCCGCCGCTCGAGATCGGCGGCTACGTGTACCGGGCGCTCCACAAGCTCTGCAACGGCGGCGGCGGCTCGAGCCGGCTCTGCCGCGACCCGGGCGTGTGGTGCGAGGACTGCGGCGGCGGGGGCTGCTCGGCGGCGGGCGCGGGCTCCGGTGCCGGCAGCGTGCTCTGGGCGCTGGCCGCGGTGGGCTGGCTCGCGCGACGCCGTCGCAGGCGCTGAGCAAGGCGCGAGCTCAGGGGGAGCCACGACACGGCCGGCGACACGGCCGGCGACACGGCCGGCGACACGGCCGGCGACACGGCCGGCGACACGGCCGGCGACACGGCCGGCGA
>PABA01000106.1 GCA_002699025.1 Sandaracinus sp.
GCCGACCCCAACCCCGAACCCCTGAAGATGACCGCCTAGATTTCGATGGCGTGGTGACCGCTTCGTACACCACTTGACTGGGCACTACCCCTGTCGCCCCTACGCGGCCGACAGCAACGAGGTCTGTGAGCTCACCGTGCCCTCGGGCGTGCGCGAGGCCTATGTGGCGGTCAACGGCTACACGGCGACGAGCTACACGCTCGAGGTGACCTACACCGATTGACGGTGGATCCTCGTCGCCGCGCGAGCGGCGGCGCCCTCGTGGTGGGGGATGGTAGAGGGCGGCCCGCACGGCGCGGGCCGCCCTCTCTTTTCGAGCTCGCCGTGCCGCGTTCCTCGCTTCGCGGAGGGACGATCTGGACCCGTCGCGCTCCACGCGCCGCCTGGCGCCAGCGCGCGACGCACTCCCGGCTGAGCGGACCGTTCGAGTCCCACGAGTCCCACGCGTCCCCACTGCGAGATCCTCCGGATCTCTCCCGAGCGACGGGCCAGAGGCTCGCTAGGGGAAGAGCGCGTCGAGGGCGGCCAGGTCGTCTTCCGGCCCGGTGGACGGCGGCTGCGTCGGCAGGAGGAGCACGGCGCGGCCCGTGGCGACCCGGACGCGACCCATGCGCACCTCGCCGTGGGAGAGGCCCTTGCCGTGGAGGGTCTCGAGGGCGCTGCGGATCTGTTCGCGCGCCCGGTCGCGCTGCGCGTCCGTGAGAGCGGCGCGCGTGAGCGGCTCGCCGGCCGGGTCCTCGAGGATCGCCCGCTCCGCTTCGGGCTCGAGGTCGAAGATCGCCTGCAGGAAGGGGCCGTCGGCCTGCGCGTAGTGCTTGAGCCAGCTCGCGCGCTCGGCGTCGCAGGGCTCGATGCGCACCGCGCGCGCGAGGAGCGTGTCGTGGGCCCGGTACGCGCCGCCCTCGAGGGGCTGCTCCATCGCGTAGCGGTCCGGGGCCGCCGGCACGGAGGAGGGGCGCGGCGCCGAAGAGGGGCGCGCGTCGGCGTCGGCCTCGGCCTCGCTCGGCTTCGCGCGTTGCTCCTCGACGAGGCGCTCGAGGGCGTTCTCGTCCGGGTCGGTCCAGTCGAGCTCGGCGAGGAGGCGCCGCACCTCGTCCACGCCCTGGGGCCGCTCCTCGAGGGGCTTGGCGAGGAGGCGCTCGAGGAGCGGGTCGAAGCGGGGGCCGAGGCGGGGGCGCCGCCGGGAGATCGGCTCGGCCGTCGCCTCGAGCTGCTGGGTCACGAAGTCCGGGCCGGGGAAGGGGAGGGCGCCGGTGAGGAGCTGGTAGAGGATGCAGCCGAAGGCGTAGAGGTCGGTGCCGGCCTCGGGGCGCTGGGAGCCGGTGATCTGCTCCGGGGCCATGTAGGCGAGGGTTCCGAGGAGGGCGCCGGTGAGGGTGGCGCCGAGATCCTGGAGGTGGGCGACGCCGAAGTCGCCGATCTTCACGTCGCCGGTGGCGCCGAAGAAGACGTTCGCCGGCTTGAGGTCGCGGTGGATGACGCCGCGGCGGTGCACGGCCTCGAGGCCCCGGAGGATGCTCGCGGCGACGTGCTGCACGACGGCGAGCGGGAGGGGGCCCTCGTGCTCCTCGAGGCGGTCGGCGAGCGTGCCGCCGGCCATGTACTCCATGACGAGGAAGGGGCCGTCGGGGTTGAACTCGTGGACGTGGACGACGTTCGGGTGCTCGAGGCCGGCGGCGACCCGGGCCTCGCGGGCGAAGCGGGTGTAGGCGTCGCGGCCCGCGGCGCCCGTGCCGACGCTGAGCACCTTCACGGCGACCTCGCGGTCGTAGAAGCCGTCGTGGGCGAGGAGCACGCGGCCGGTGGCGCCGGCGCCGAGGGGGCGGACGACGCGGTAGCGGCCGGCGAGGAGCTGGGCGGCCTCTTCGCCGGCGGCGAGGCCGGCGAGGCCCTTTCGGTTGCCGAAGGTCTTCTCGAGGAAGTCCGGCACGCGGACCGGGAGCGCCGGGTCCTCCTCGCGGAGGCGGTCGAGGCAGGCGCCGGCGGCCTGGTCCATGCCGAGGGCGTCGAAGCAGGCCACGAGGAGCTCGAGGGCCGGGTGGCTGCGTTCCGGATCCTTCTCGGCGGTCTGGAGCGCCCGGGCGGCGTGGTCGAAGCGGCCGAAGTGGGCGAGGATGCGGCCGAGGCGAAGGGCGGCCTCGCCGTCGGTCGGGTCCTCCTTCACGCGGCGCTCGTAGAGCATGCCGGCCTCGCGGTAGCGGCCGGCGGACTCCTCGCAGCGGGCGGCCTCGAAGAGCTCGCCGGCGCGGGCGTAGAGCTGGGCGGCCTCCTGGACCTCGCCGGCGGCTTCGCGGAGGCGCGCGGCGTCGACGATGCGTCCCTTGCGCTCGGCGGCGGCGGCGGCCTCGAGGGCCTGGTCGGGGTGCTCGGGGAGGAGGCGCATGAGGCGGGCGAGGGCCTGGCGGTCCTCGCCGGCGAGGGCGTGGGCGTAGGCGAGGGCGTAGAGGTCGTTCTCCTCGGCGACGGCGATGGCGTTCGGCCAATCCCAGACGGCGGCGTAGAGCTCGGAGGCGCGGCGGGGCTCGCCGGCCTGGAGGCAGAGGTTCGCGGCCTCCGCGTAGCGGCCTGCTTTGCGGAGGGCGTCGACGCGGCCTTTCAGATCGTCGTCGGGCTCCATGCCCCGACTCTAGACCGCGGGGATGGCGATGCCCATGCCCACGCCGAAGACCCGTGCCGAAGACCCGTGCCCGTGCCCATGCCCTTGCCCGTGCCCGTCGGTCTCCATGGTCGTCGGGTCTGCCGAGTGGTCTCGTGTCGAGCTGAGCACGTCGGGCACGGGGGGAGGGGACGGGCCCCGCGGGACCCCGCTCCGGCTCGCACCCGCCTTGCGGCGGATGCTCCGCCTGCGCTCCGAAGCTCGCCCAGGACGTCGGCTGAAGCCGCCGCCCTGGACGACTTCTATGGTCCCGCGGGGCCCGTCCCCTCCCCCCTCCGTGGTCCTCGTGGTCGGCGCGGAGAGTGAGTGGCTTGGGGGCTCGCCGCCTCGTCGAAAGCCGAAGAGGCGACGAGCCCTGGCTCCTCCTGCCCGTGGTCCTCTCGACCCCGTCCGGCTTCGCCGTCCGCGGCCTTCGCGGGTCCATGGAGATCCCGATGCGGGGAGCGCGCGTCGCTTCGCGTCGCCCGCCCCCGCGACCGCCTCCGCCTCGCCGTCGACTTCGCGACGACGAGGCTGCGCAGCGCGTCCCGCGTCGGGGCGCGTTCGAGGTCGGCTCCGCCTCCCTCGCCCGCTCTCCCGGCGTGATGAGCGAGGGCGCGTCCGACCTCCGTCGGGCGTGGCGTCGCGTGGGTCCCCACGTCCCGACTCGGGGCGCGGGACGAGGTCGGCTGACGCCTCCCCCGCCCGCTCTTCCGTCACTCGGGAGTTTCGCGTCGTCATGCGCTGCGCGCCGACGACAGCTCGCGCCGCCGCTCCAGCTCGCGCGGTCGCTCCAGCTCGCGCCGCCGCTCCAGCTCGCGCGGTCGCTCCAGCTCGCGCCGCCGCTCCAGCTCGCGCCGCCGCTCCAGCTCGCGCCGCCGCTCCAGCTCGCGCGGTCGCTCCAGCTCGCGCCGCCGCTCCCGCTCACGCCACCGGTCCAGCAGCTCGCGCTCGAGCTTCCGCGCTCACGCCCGAGCTTCAGCGCTCACGCTCGAGCTTCCGCGCTCGCGCTCGAGCTTCCGCGCTCACGCTCGAGCTTCCGCCCTCCAACTCCCGCTCGCCCTCTTCCGCGCCTCCCGCCCGGGCCGCTTCGCTCGCCGCTACTCGACGACCCACACGAACGCGCTCTGCGGCGGCATGTCCACCACCAGCTCGCCGCCCTCCACCCGCGCCTCGCCGCCCTCCCAGGCTCCGAGCGCTTCGCGGAAGCGCGCCCCCTCGAGGGCCGCACGGTCGCTCTCGCTGAGCCCGGGGTTCGTCGCGACCGGCATGGGGAGGCCGCTCACCGCCTCCTCGCCGCCGTGGATCGCGACGACCACGTGGCTCTCGCCGACGCTGCGGAAGAAGACCCAGACGTCGGCGCCGCCGTTCGGGCGCCAGAGCTCGGCGTAGCCGCCGCGGCGGAGCGCCGGGAGCGCGCGGCGGAGGGCGATCAGCTCGCGCGTGAGCGCGAAGGTCTCGCCGGGGTCGCCGACGACGCCCTCCCTCCCGGCGCCGCCGCGCGCCTCGGGGTCGAAGGCCCACGCGGGCATGTCGCGGCGGTTCTCGGGCCACTCGCCGGTGAAGCCGAGCTCGTCGCCGTAGTAGAGCTGCGGGATGCCGGGGACGGTGAAGAGGGTCGCGAGCGCCAGGCGGTAGCCGGCGACGCGCTCGGCCTCGGGGCGGCCCTCGCTGGCCTGGAGGAAGCGGGGCACGTCGTGGTTGTCGAGGAGCTGGCTCTTCCGGCGCGCGGCCGCGATGCCGAAGCGGTCGACGTACTCCTGCACGCGGCTCGCCACGCCGTTCAACGAGCCGCCGCGCGCGAAGGCGTCGAGCATCGCGCCGTGGAGCGGGAAGTCGAAGAGGCCGTCGAAGCCGGCCTCGACGTAGGGCACGAAGGGATCGTAGCCGCTCCCGTCGAGGAGCTCGCCGACGAGCCAGAGATCGCGCTCGGCGCGCACGGTCGGGATCCAGCGCTCGGCGAAGTAGCTCGCGGGGACGTGCTTCACGGTGTCCATGCGGACGCCGTCGAAGGGGAAGCGGCGGACGAAGCGCGCGCTGTAGGCGTCGAGGTAGGCGGCGACCTCCTCGCGCTCCTGGGCCAGGTCGGGCAGGCCGGCGAGGGAGCAGCGGCGGGGGTCGTCCTGGCAGGAGGTGCGGCCGTCGTGGAACCAGCCGGGGCGCGTGCGCGTCAGGCGGGCGCCGTAGCCGACGTGGTTGACGACGAGGTCGGCGACGACGCGGATGCCGCGGCCGTGGAAGTCCTCGAGGAGCGCGTCGAGGGCCGCCGCGCCGCCGAGCCGCGGCTCGATGGCGCCGTCGTCCGGGTCGTCGAGATCGGCCCAGTAGCCGTGGTAGCCGCAGCCCTCGCCGATGCGGCCCACCTGCCGCTGCACGGGCGTGATCCAGACGGCGTCGACGCCGAGCTCCTCGAGGTACCCGGCGCGCGCCCGGAGGCCGGCGAAGTCGCCGCCGTGGTAGCGGCGCGGGTGCGCGGGGTCGAAGCACTCGTCCTCGCCGTCGTTCGCAGGATCGCCGTTCGCGAAGCGGTCGGTGAGCACGAAGTAGAGGGCGGCCGTGTCCTCCCAGCCGGGGGTGGAGGGGGGCGTCGTCGCGTCCTCGCCGGCGTCCTCGTCGGGCTCGGGCGGGGGATCGCCCCCGTCCTCGGCCGGGGCGCTCGGGGGCACCGGGGGCAGCTCGAAGCCGGCCTCGTCGCCCGTGCAGCCGATGACGATCGCGAGGGCGAGCAGGCGGAGGCGGCGGGAGACGGCGAGGCGCCAGGCGGATCGCGGCGACCGGACGTGAGGACGCCCGTCGGCTCTGCCGTACGGCTCTCGCTCGCGACACCCCATGTCGACCCCGAAAAGTGGAAGTGACTCTAGCGTGAGCGACGTGTTTCCGAAAGGTGTCCCGTGAGAAAGGTCGGGACCCCCGCTCGGCGACCGTCGGTCACGGAGTCTCCCTCAGCGCGCCGCGGGGTCCGGCTCGAGGATCTCGAGGCCCTCCCAGGGGGCCTGCCGGGCGGCGGCGAGGCGCGCGTCGAGGTCCGAGGCGTGGAGCTCGAGCTTGTGCCCGTCCGGATCGAGGAAGTAGAGGGACGCGCCCTCGGAGCGGTTCTCCTGGAACGGCTCCGCCTCCGCCGCGACCCGCTCGGCGAGAGCCTCGAAGTCCTCCGGCGCCACGTCGAAGGCCAGGTGCGTGTACTCGGGCAGCGGACCCTCGCGCGTCGCGTCGTCGACGACGAGCGCCACCCAGAGCGTGCCCGCACGCAGGTAGGCGCCGCGAGGCCAGCGCGCGGCGAGCCGCATCCCGAGCAGCCCCTCGTAGAACGCGAGGGACCGCTCGAGATCGGCGACCGCGAAGGTGACGTGGTTGACGCCGCGGATCATCGCGCGCCGCTCAACGGAGCTCGCGCTTGAGGATCTTCCCCGTCGGCCCCTTCGGGAGCGCGTCCATGAACTCGACCAGGCGCGGGTACTTGTAGGCGGCCACCTTCTCCTTGCAGTAGGCGATGATCTCCTCCTCGGTGGCCGACTGGCCCTCCTTGAAGGCGATGACCGCCTTCACCTCCTCGCCGTGGCTGTCGTGCGGCACGCCGACGACGGCGGCCTCGGCCACGGCCGGGTGCGCGTAGAGGACCTCCTCGATCTCGCGCGGGTACACGTTGTAGCCGCCCCGGATGATCATGTCCTTCTTGCGGTCGACGATGAAGTAGTAGCCCTCGTCGTCGCGCGTCGCGATGTCGCCGCTGTGGAACCAGCCGTGGCGGATGATCTCGGCGTTCACCTCGGGCCGCTTGTAGTAGCCCTTCATCACGTTGTGTCCCTTGATGCAGATCTCCCCGGGCACGCCGTTCTTCTCGATCACGTTCCCCTGGTCGTCCTCGAGGCGGAACTCGACGCCGTGGATCGGGATCCCGATCGAGCCGGGCTTCTTCGGCTGGTCGAGCACGTTGAAGCTCGCCACGGGCGAGGTCTCGCTCAGGCCGTAGCCCTCGAGGATGTTCACGCCGAAGGCCTCGTCGAAGGCCCTCATCACCTCCACGGGCATGGCCGAGCCGCCGCTGATGCAGAACTTGAGCGAGCCGGTGTCGAAGTCGCCGGCCTTCGGGTGGTGGAGCAGCGCGAAGTACATGGTCGGCACGCCCGCGAAGAGGTTCACGGCGTGCTTCTGGATCAGCGCGAGCGCCGCCTCGGGCTCGAAGCGCGGCACGAGCACGAGCTTGCCCCCGCCGCGGAGCGTCGCGTTCTGCATGCAGGTCTGCCCGAAGCTGTGGAAGAGGGGCAGGACGACGAGCGCGGTCTTCGGCTCCGGGTCCGGCAGGAGCCAGTTGGCGACGTAGTCCGCGTTGTAGAAGAGGTTGAAGTGCGTCAGCTCGGCGCCCTTGGGGCGGCCGGTCGTGCCGGAGGTGTAGAGGACGACGGCGGTGTCGTCGGGCATGGTCGGCGGCAGATCCGTCACCGGGTCCGAGGTGCCGATGAGCGCCGTCATGTTCTTGGCGCCATCGGGGGCGCCCAGGTCGCTCGGGTCCGCCTTGGCGACGATCAGGTGCTTGGCGCTGTCGGCGCGATCGAAGCCGGCCTTGGCCTGCTCGTAGAAGCCCTCCCAGATCACCAGCGCGACGGCGTCCGAGTCGTCGAGGTGGTAGGCGATCTCGTCGGGCGTGAGGAGCACGTTCAGGGGCACCACGGGCGCGGCGGCGTAGTGGGCGCCGAAGTACGCGATGGTGAAGTGCGGCACGTTCGGGAGCATCAGCGCCACGTGCGAGCCGGGCTTGACGCCGAGCTTCTGGAGCCCGCCCGCGAAGCGCTGCACGTACTCGTGCAGCTGGCCGTAGCTGAGCGTGGTGTCGCCGAGGACGACGGCGGGGCTCTCGGGGGTCTTCTTGGCGGACTCGCGCAGGATCGTGGCGACGTTCAGCGTCATCGGTGGGCTCCTCTCCCGGCGGGAGCGGCCCGGCGACGGACGACCCGCCACCCCGCGACACCCCGCCAGCGACGCCGGGAGCATAGATCGAGCGGGCGGCGATGTGGGCGCCGGTGGGGCGCGGCCGGGCTCGGCCGGACCCGGCCCTTGTCATCGCGGGCCGCCCGGCGAACCATGGGCGGGTGCCGAGGAGGGTGTGGGGCGGGCGGGGGCTCGCCATCGGGGGGCTGGCGTTCGCGCTCATGACGGGCGGCGTCGCGCGCGCCCAGCCCTCGGCGACCCTCGAGCGCTTCCGGCCGGCCCCGACGCCTGAGGGCGCGTTCCACCTCGCCTCGCCGCGCGACCTCGGGCACCTCGGCTGGGGCGCGTCGCTCCACCTGAGCTACGCCAACGACCCGCTGGTGCTCGAGGGGGCGGGGGCGCAGGTGCATCGCGTCGTCGCCCACGCGGTGCGGGCCACGGCGCAGGGGAGCCTGGGGCTCTGGGAGCGGCTGGTGGTCGCGGTGGCCCTGCCCGTCGAGCTCGCCCAGACCGGCGACGCGGAGCTCGGGCGCCTCGGCTCGGTGGAGGCGGACGGATCGGGCATGGGGGACATCGTGCTCCTCGCGCGGGGGCGCCTCCTCGGGGACGACGCCGCGCCCTTCGCGCTGGCCGCGCAGCTCGCCCTGAGTCTCCCGACGGCCGGCGACCAGCAGCTCCGCGGGGACGACTTCCTCGCCTTCCATGGGGAGCTCGTCGCGGAGCTCCGGCTCGAGCATGCGCGCCTCGGGGCGCAGATCGGGGCCCGCGTGCGCGAGGACGTCGGGGGCGAGCTCGGCGCGCGGGCGGACGACGAGCTCACCTTCGTCGCGGGCTTCGCGGCGCCGCTCTGGCGGGGGGCGCCCGGGCTCCTCGAGCTCCACGGGCAGGTGGCCGGCGCGACGGCCGTGGGCGACCTCTTCGGTGAGGCGGGCACGCCGGTGGAGGCGCTCGGCGGGCTTCGCCTCGAGTGGGCGCTCGCGAGCGGGCGCATGCGCCTCGACGCGGCGGCGGGCGCGGGTCTGAGCGGGGGCGTCGGGAGCCCGGACGCGCGGGCGGTGCTCGGCTTCGCCTACCTCGCGGAGGGGGCGGCGCGATGAAGGGGCTCGGCGCGGTCCTGCTCGTCGCGCTCGCGCTCCTCGCGGCGGCGCCGGCGACGGCCCGGGCGATCTGCGGCGATGGCGTGCTCGAGGATGGCGAGGGCTGCGACGACGGGGGGCGGGAAGCGGGCGACGGCTGCGACGCGGACTGCGCCGTCGAGCTGGGCTTCGCCTGCGACGAGGGCGTGCGCCTCGGGCGCATCACGGCGGAGGACTACCCGGGGAGCAGCCCACCGGCGAGCTGGGACGTGGCCGCGGACGGGCTGAGCGCCGTGCAGACGGTGAACGGGAACGCGAGCGTCGGGCTCTTCGGCGCGGACGCGATGGCCCGGACCTGGGTCTTCGACGTGACCGTGGAGACGACGGACGACGACGACTGGTTCGGCTTCGTGCTCGGCTTCGCGCCCGGCGACACGACGAACGACGCGGCGGACTTCCTGCTCCTCGACTGGAAGCAGGCGACCCAAGCCGGCTGGTCGGCGGGGCTCGTGCTCAGCCGGGTGCGGGGCGTGCCGGATCAGTCGACGGGTGCGCCGGGGACGGACCTCTGGAACCACAACGGCGCCGTGAGCGTGATCGCGCGGGCGGACGGGCTCGGCGACGTGGGCTGGGTCGACCTCCGCACCTACCGCTTCGAGATCGCCTACACGCCCTCGCGGCTCGTCGTGCGCGTCGATGGCGCGGTCGAGATCGATCTCGCGCCCCCGAGCGGCGAGAGCTGGCCCGCGGGGGAGATCGGCTTCTACGGCTTCTCGCAGGCGGACGTGCGCTACGCGATCGATCCGCCCCCGCCGACGCCCTGCGGGCCGGACGGGGACGGGGACGGGATCTTCGACGCGCGCGACGCCGACGACGACGGCGACGGGGTGCCGGATCGGCTCGAGGTGATGGGCTTCGCCGGGGACCCGGACGCGGACGGGGACGACGACGGCGTGCCCGACTGGGAGGACCCGGACGTGGTCGCCTGCGCGGACGCGGGCGGGCGCTGCGCGACGCTCCCGGCCGCGATCGATCCGGACGGCGACGGGCTCCCCAGTCACCGGGATCGGGACGCGGACGGAGACGGCGTGCCGGATGGGCTCGAGGCGGGCCACGGGGCGCCGCTCGGGGCGGACGGCGCGCTGGCGGACGGGAGCGATGGCGACGGGGACGGGCTCGCGGACGCGGTGGACCGGGCGCCGGGCGATCCGGGCGACGCGGGCGCGGCCTTCGTGCTCGCGGACGCGGACGGGGCCGGCGCGCCCGACCTCTTCGCCCTCGACGCAGACGGCGACGGGCTCGGCGAGGCCATCGAGGCGCACGACGACGACGGCGACGGGGTGGCCGAGCGGGGGCCGGTCGGCGCCGACCACGACGGCGACGGCCTGGACGACGCCTTCGACGCGGACTGCGCGGGGGCGCCGGCGCCCTGCGCGGCGGACGGCGTGCCCGTGCGCGCGCCCTACGACGCGGCCCGCGACGCGGACGGGGACGGCGAGCCCGACTGGCGCCAGCGCTGCGGCGACGGCTACGTGACCGGCGCCGAGGGCTGCGACGACGGCAACGCGATCGACGGCGACGCCTGCACGAACGCTTGCCTGCTCGGCGCGGGCGAGGCGTGCGGAACGGACGAGGCCTGCGCGACCGGGATCTGCGACGACGGCGCGGGCCGCTGCGAGCCCTGCGAGGACGGCGGGCCGGGGGTCGATCCGGGCTGCGACGACGCGCGCCCGGCCTGCGTCGCGGAGGCGGCGGGGAACGTCTGCCGGCCCTGCGTGGACGACGCGGCCGACGCCGCCATCGACACGGGCTGCGACCTCGTCGCGCCGAGCTGCGGGCCGGGCTTCGTCTGCGCCGCCTGCCACGACACGGCGGCGAGCGGGGGGGACGATGGCTGCGGCGCGGGCGCCCCGATCTGCGACCCGAGCGGGCCCGCCTGCGTGGGCTGCGTGGAGGACGCGGACTGCGCGGAGGGGGTCTGCGCGGCGGGCGCCTGCCTCGCCTGCGTGGACGACGAAGCCGGCGCGGCGCCCGACCGGGGCTGTGAGGACGCGGCGCCCCTCTGCGTGGGCGCGGGGGCCGCGGCGGCCTGCGTGGCCTGCGTGGACGACGGGCCCGGGCCGGATCTCGGCTGCGCGGGCGCGACGGCGATCTGCGACGAGGCGCCGCCGGCGCCGACCTGCGCGCCCTGCGTCGACAGCGATCCGGGCGCGGGCGTCGACCAGGGCTGCGTGGCCGACGCGCCCTTCTGCGACGCCTCCGACGGGCGGCGCTGCGTGGCCTGCCTGAGCGACGCGGACTGCGGCGACGGGGAGGTCTGCGACGGGGCCGGCGCCTGCACCCGCGGCTGCCGGGAGGACGCGGACTGCCCGCCCGGGGCGCCGCGCTGCGATCGGGCGGCGAGCGCCTGCGTCCCCTGCCTGGACGACGGGGACTGCCCGGGGCGGACGCGCTGCGACGCGATGCAGCGCTGCGTCTTCCCGGACCTCGACGGGGACGGCGTGCCCGACGACGTGGACCTGGACGACGACGGCGACGGCGTGCCGGACGTCGACGAGGAGGGGGTCGACCGCTCGGGCGACGGCGACGGCGACGGCGTGCCGGCCTTCCTGGACCCGGACGAGAGCGGCTGCGAGGACGCGGACGGGGACGGGACCTGCGAGGCGCCCGTCGACGACGCGGACGGGGACGGCGAGCCGGCGCATCGGGATCTCGACGCGGACGGGGACGGCGTGGCGGACCTGGTCGAGGCCGGCGGCGAGGACGCGGACGGGGACGGGCGCGTGGACGAGGGGCGCGACGCGGACGGGGACGGGCTCGCGGACGCCTACGCGGAGGCGCCGCTGCCGCAGCCGGACACGGACGGCGACGGCCGGCCCGATCGGGCGGACCCGGACGACGACGGGGACGGGGTCGAGACGCGCTTCGAGCCGGGCGATACGGATGGGGACGGGCAGCCCGATCGGCTGGACGCGGACGACGACGGGGACGGGCGGCCCACGGCGGAGGAGGGGGCCGACCCGGACGGCGACGGCGACCCGCTCGACGCGGTGGACGGAGACGGGGACGGGGTGCCGGACTACCTCGATCCGGATCCGGCGGCGCCGCTCGGCTACGCCGGGGGCGCGTGCGCGGCGGGCGGCGGCGGCGGCGTGCCCTGGCTCGCGCTGGCGCTCGGGCTGGTGGCGCTCGCTCGGCGGCGTCGGCGCTGAGAGCGGCGGAGAGGCGCCGCGGGTCGCGCTGGCGTTCGGGCTGCTGGCGCTCGCTCTGCGGCGTCGGCGCTCGGAGCGGCGGAGAGGCGCCCGTGGGTCGCGCGCGGGGGCTCGGGCTGCGGGTGCTCGGCCTGCGGATGCTCGGCCTGCGGATGCTCGGGCTGTGGATGCTCGGGCTGTGGGCGCTCGCTCGACGAGCTGAGCGCCGAGCGTGGGACGCGAGCTCGCCTCGGCCGCTCGTGTTCGAGGGGCTCCATCTTGGCTCGGACCGGCCTCCGAGGACGGGCTGAAGCCCGCGTTCGACGCGTGGGCGCCTCCCCACGGGGCGTGGGCTCCTCCCCACGGCGTGCCGTTTTTGGACGGTGAAACCCGGGGAGAACGCATGGCACGAAATTCCCATTCCGGCCCGCCCGGTGATGGTGCAGGATTGCAGTCGTACCACCCCGCTTCGGGGGGCTGGAGGTGTGGAGATGAAGGGACGTTCCGGACGCTTGGCTGTGCTCGTGGTGGCACTGGCGTCGATCGCGACGAGCGCGTCGGCGCAGCGCGGCACGCTGAATCGATTCGGAGCGTCCGAGACGCCCGAGGACGACTTCCACCTGAGCCGCCCGACGGACCTCGGTCACCTCCGCTGGGGCGCCCAGCTCCACCTCGACTACGCCCACGACCCGCTGGTCTGGGAGAGCGAGCTCGGCGACGCCGGGAGCGAGGACTACTACATCGTCGATCACCAGCTCACGGCCACCCTCGGCGCGAGCCTCGGTCTCTTCGATCGGGTCGTGGTCTTCGCGGGGCTCCCGGTCGTGCTGGTCCAGAACGGGGACGGCGAGGACACGCTCGCCATGGCCGGCGTGCCCACCTCCGCGGACGGCGCGGGCCTCGGCGACGCCTACCTCGGTGCGCGCGTGCGCATCTGGGGCGAGGCGGACGATCCCTTCGCCGTCGGCGCCCAGCTCACGGCGACCTTCCCGACGGCCGGCAACTCGCAGCGCCTCCGCGGGGACGAGTTCCTCACGCTGCACCCGGAGATCCTCCTCGAGGGGCGCCCGGGCGGGGACGCGCGCATCGTCTTCGACGTCGGCGCGCGCGTTCGCGAGAACACGGACGCGACCAACACGAACCTCGCCTTCAGCGACGAGCTCACCTTCGGCCTCGGCTTCGCCATGCCCGTGTGGCGTGCCGAGGGCGAGGACACGCACGTCGACGTGCACGTACAGCTCTACGGCTCGACGAGCTTCGAGGACGCCTTCGAGCGGGAGACCACGCCCTTCGAGGCCCTCGCGGGCGCCAAGCTCTTCCACGCGAGCGGCGTCATCGCCGGCCTCGCCGCCGGGCCCGGCCTCGTCCGCGGCTTCGGCTCGCCGGACGTGCGCGTCGTCGGGATGGTCGGCTACGCGCCGCCGGTGGAGGCCGAGGCGGCGCCGGTCGGCGACACGGACGGGGATGGCCTGAACGACGACGTCGACGGCTGCCCGGAGGAGCCCGAGGACGCCGACGGCTTCGAGGACGAGGACGGCTGCCCGGACCCGGACAACGACGAGGACGGCATCCCGGACGTCGACGACGAGTGCCCGGTCCAGCCCGAGGACCAGGACGGGCACGCGGACGAGGACGGCTGCGTCGACCCGGACGACGACGGCGATGGGATCCTCGACGTGGACGACGAGTGCCGTGACCAGCCCGAGGACGTCGACGAGTTCCAGGACGAGGACGGCTGCCCGGACCCGGACAACGACGAGGACGGGGTCGTGGACGACGTCGACCGCTGCCCCCTCGAGGCCGGCCCGGCGGCGAACCAGGGCTGCCCGGACACGGACCGCGACGGAGACACGGTCGTCGACCGGCTCGACAACTGCCCGGACGAGCCCGGCCCGCCCGAGAACCAGGGCTGCGAGCGCGAGCAGCAGGTGCGCATCGAGGAGGGCCGCCTCGAGATCCTCGACAAGGTCTACTTCCGGACCAACCGGGCGCGCATCCAGCGGCGGAGCTACCCGCTGCTCCTGAACGTGGCCTCGGTGCTCAACGCGCACCCGGAGATCCAGCACGTTCGCGTCGAGGGGCACACGGACGCGCGCGGCCGGCGCGAGTACAACGTGGAGCTCTCGCAGCGCCGCGCGGAGGCCGTCGTCGAGTTCCTCGTGGAGCGCGGCGAGGTCGCCGCCGAGCGGCTCGAGGCCCGCGGCTTCGGCCCGGACCGACCCATCGTCGAGAACGCCTCGACGCGGGAGGAGCACGCGCAGAACCGGCGCGTGGAGTTCAACATCGGCGAGGCCGAGGGCATCGAGCAGCGCGACTCGGGCCCCTCCGCCGAGAGCATCGACTGAGTCGGGAGACGTACGACATGAGCTACCCCAAGCATCTTCGGTGGGTCGCGGCGGCCTCGATCCTCGCCGCCCTCGGGCTCGGAGGCGCGACGGCGCGCGCGCAGGACGCGGACGCGGACGGCGTCCTCGACCCGCGCGACGAGTGCCCCGGCACGCCCATGGGCACCAGCGTCGACATCACGGGCTGCGACGACTTCTGCGAGGTCGTCGTCTCCGGCGACGACGTCTTCTTGCGGACGCGCCTCGTGGAGATGGGCCTCCGCGCCGGCGCGTCCTTCGGCTCGGATGGGGGCGCCCCGGCTGGCTGGAGCCCGCGCCCGGATCCGCGGAACTTCGGCCAGGACCCGCGTAGCCTCGGCTTCGTGGCCGATCCCGACCGCACGGGCTGGGCCACGGACGCCTTCGACGGCGACTACTTCCTCCCCGGCCAGCCGGAGGAGAGCTGGGGCCTCGAGTTCGGCGGCAGCGTCTACATCAACTCGACGAACAGCGAGGACCGGAACGACATCCCGGGCGCCTGGGTGCCCGGCTCGGCCCAATGCGTGCCGCGTGATCTCTGCGGGCGTCGAGGCGGCGCGCGGGCGACCTGGGAGGGCGCCGTCGCCGGCGTCGAGGTCGAGAAGAGCTACGAGATCCTCCACGAGGGGCTCTTCATCCTCGTCGAGACGACGCTGACCAACGCCAGCGGCGCCGACATCAGCGACCTCTACTACATGCGGAGCGTCGACCCGGACAACAACGTCTCCATCAACGGCGGCGACTTCTCGACGACCAACGAGGTGCTCAGCCAGCCCGACATGATGAGCGACGACGCGGTCGTCTCGGCGACCCAGCCGGCGGCCGGCTCGGCCACGGAGAGCTTCATCGCCCTCGGCTCGCGCAACTCGAGCGCGCGCGTGACCTACGGCGGCTTCGCCAACCGCGACCCGAGCGCCGTCTTCGAGGGCACGGGCGGGCTCTCCTCCTCGGGCTCGAACACGGCGGACGAGGCGATCTCCCTCGCCTTCCGCTTCGATCTGGCCGACGGGGAGAGCGTCCGCTTCGGCTTCGTCTACACGCTCGACGTCTCGGCGCTGGACAAGGCCCTCGAGTGCTCGGCGCTCGACTCGGACGGTGACGGCATCCTCGATCGGGACGATCCGGACGACGACAACGACGGCATCCCGGACGTGGACGAGCTCGGTGGCGTCGACGTGTCCGGCGACAGCGACCTCGACAACGTGCCCGACTGGGCCGACGCGGACAGCCCGGGCTTCGTGGACGCGGACGGCAACGGCGTCGACGACCGCTACGACCTCGACGGCGACGGGGTGCCGAACCACCTCGACCTCGACCACGACGGCGACGGCTTCTCGGATCTGGCGGAGAGCGGCAACGGCGCGCTCGACACGGACGGCGACGGCCAGCCGGACGACCTGACCGACACGGACCTCGACGGGATGATCGACGCCTTCGACGTGGCGCCGGCGGACCCGCTCGATGGGGGCTCGACGAGCATGCCCGGCGACGCGGACATGGACGGGCTCGAGGACTACCGCGACCGGGACTCGGACGCGGACGGCATCACGGACGCGCGCGAGGGCGCCTACGAGGACGTCGACGGGGATGGCCTCGTGGACGGCTTCGTGGACGGGAACGGCGATGGCCTGGACGACCGCGGCGCTTCCGAGCGCGTGGACACGAACACGGACGGCACGCCGGACTACCTGGACTCGGACACGGACGGCGACGGTGTGAACGACGCCGTGGAGGGCAGCGACGGTGACGGGGACGGCGTGGCCGACCTCGTGGCCAGCGGCGCCGACACGGACGGGGACGGCCTGGACGACGCCTTCGACCCGGACTGCACGGCCATGCTCTGCATGGGCGTCGCGGGCGTCGCCCCGGCGCTGCCGGACACGGACTCGAACGGTGTGCCCAACTGGCGGGACCCGGACGACGACGGGGACGGGCTCCCGACGCTCCAGGAGCGCACGGAGCCGGACGTCGACATGGACGGCCCCGCCTACCTGGACGACGACGACGACGACGACGGCGTGCCGACGAGCGCCGAGTGCACGACCGGCAACGTCCCGACCTGCGAGGACAGCGACGGGAACGGCACGGCCGACTACGTGCAGACGGACTCGGACGGCGACGGGCTCCTCGACGGCGTCGAGTGCCCGACCCAGCCCTGCCGGAACACGGACGCGCCGGCGGACGACCTGGAGGACTTCCGCGACGACGACGACGACGGCGACGGGATCCCGACCGCCGACGAGGTCGCCGACCAGGGCACCTACGGGACGCCCGACGCCGACGGCGTGGACGCCTGGCTGGACGACGACTCGGACGGCGACGGGGCGAGCGACGCGGCCGAGGCCGGGCTCGACCTCGACGGCGACATGATCCCCGACTACCTCGACCCGGACTCGGCGCCGACGGATACGGACGGCGACGGTGTGCCCGACACGGTGGAGTGCGGCGGCGATCCGGTCGACGGCTGCCCGGACACGGACGGCGACGGGGACGACGACTTCGAGGATCCGGACGACGACGGGGACGGCGTGCCGACCGAGGACGAGTGCAGCACGCCGCTCGCCTGCGAGGACACGGACGAGGACGGCCTGCCCGACTTCCGCGACGTGGACGACGACGGGGACGGCCTGCCCACCGAGGAGGAGCCCGCGACGGATGTCGACGGGGACATGCGCCCGGACTGGCGCGACGCGGACGACGACGGAGACGGAATCCCGACGCTCGTCGAGGCCTGGGACGACGACGCGGACGGCGTGGGCGCGACGCCGAGCGGCGCGGACACGGACGGGGACGGGCTGGACGACACCTTCGACCCGGACTGCGCGGCCGCGGCGGATTGCGGCGGCGTCATCGGCCAGAGCGCGCCGGAGCCCGACACGGACGAGGACGGCTTCGCGGACCACGTGGACGTGGACGCGGACGGCGACGGGGTGCTCGACGCGATCGAGTGCGGCGACGAGGAGAGCTGCGCGAACACCGAGATGATGGGCGCGCCGGACTACCTCGACGACGACGCGGATGGCGACGGCGTGCCCGACGCGACGGAGGCGCACGACGCCGACGGGGACGGCGCCGCGGACGTGGTGGCCGCGATGGTCGACACGGACGGGGACGGGCTGGACGACGCCTTCGACCCGGACTGCGTGGACGCCGCCTGCGGCGGGGTCGTGGGCGTGGAGGCGCCGACGCCGGACCGGGACGAGGACGACGCGCCGGACTTCCAGGACGCGGACGACGACGGGGACGCGATCGACACGGCCCAGGAGGTCGCGGACGCGGCCGAGTTCGGGAACCCGGACGACGACGGCGTGCCCGCCTACCTCGACGACGACTCGGACGGGGACGGCGCGAGCGACCTGCTCGAGACCGGCATGCTCGATCTCGACGACGACGGCGTGCCCGACTACCTCGACCCGGACTCGCGGCCGACGGACTCGGACGGGGACGGGCTGGCCGATCCCTTCGAGTGCGAGGACCTCTCGATGCCCGAGAGCTGCCGCGACACGGACGGGGACGGTGACCCGGACTTCATGGACGCGGACGACGACGGCGACGGCGTGCCGACGGAGGACGAGCGCCCGATGGGCGACCGGGACACGGACGGGGACGGCGAGCCGGACCACCTGGACGCGGACGACGACGGCGACGGGCTGTCGACGGCGGACGAGCTCGGGCCGGGAGGCGCGGAGCTTCCGCGGGACACGGACGGGGACGGCGACGCGGACTACCTGGACGCGGACGACGACGGGGACGGCGTGCCGACGGCGGACGAGCTGGACGGCGGGGCGACCCGCGACACGGACGGGGACGCGACGCCTGACCACCTCGACGTCGACGACGACGGAGATGGGCTGGCGACGGCGGACGAGCTCGGCGCCGGAGACACGGACGGCGACGGGAACCCGGACTACCTGGACCCGGACGACGACGGCGATGGGCTGAGCACGGCGGATGAGATCGCCGATGGCGAGGCGCATGGGGACGACGTGGACGGGGACGGGGACCCGAACTGGCGGGACACGGACTCGGACGGGGACGGCCTCGACGACGCCGACGAGGGGCGCGACGCCGACGTGGACGAGGACGGCGTGCCCGCCTACCTGGACCCGGACGAGGGCGGCGAGGAGCCGATGATGCCGACGCCGACCGAGGGCGGCTTCTCGGGCGGCGCGCTCTGCGCGACCAGCCCGGCGGGGCAGGGCAGCTCGGCGCCCTGGCTCGCGCTCCTCGGGGCCGCGGTCCTCCTGCGACGCCGCCGGCGTTGAGCTCGGGCCGCGCCTCTCGCCTCCGGGCGAGAGGCGCGGCAGGCTGTCCTCTTCCGCTCGTGCCGCCCGAGCTGTCGCTCGGGCTCGCGCTGTCACTCGGGCTCGCGCTGTCGCTCGGGCCCCGCGCCGCCCCTCGGCTTCGCGCTGTCGCTCGTGCTGGAGCTGTCGCTCGTGCTGGAGCTGTCGCTCGTGCTGGAGCTGTCGCTCGCGCTGGTGCTGTCGCTCGTGCTCGGGCTGCCGCTCTTGCTGGTGCTGTCGCTCGCGCTGGAGCTGTCGCTCGTGCTGGAGCTGTCGCTCGTGCTGGAGCTGTCGCTCGTGCTGGAGCTGTCGCTCGTGCTGGAGCTGTCGCTCGCGCTCCGCTCTCGCCCTTGCCCGAGGAGGGCCGCGCTCGCTCCCCCGAGCCCCCCGCCTTTGCGACCTCTCCGCGGCCGTGCTTCCTTGCGCTCGTGACGCTCAGCGCGCTCCCGGGGCTCGGCGAGGAGATCGAGCTCGTCATCGAGGTCTCGCGCTTCTCCTTCGTGAAGCGCCGCCCGGACGGGCGCGTCCACTTCGTCTCTCCCGTGCCGACGCTCTTCAACTACGGGAGCGTGCCGAACACCCGCGCGGCCGACGGGGATCCGCTCGACGTCCTCCTCCTCGGTCCCCGGCTCCGGCGCGGCGCCCGCCGACGCGCGCACGTCCTCGGCGTCGTCGACTTCCTCGACGGCGGCGCGCCCGATCCGAAGATCGTCGCCGGCGCCCCGGGGGCGCGCCTCGGGACCTGGGAGCGCGCCCAGGTGACGACCTTTTTCCAGGTCTACGCCCGCGCCAAGCGCGTCCTCGATCCCGCCGGCGGCGGCGCCCTGTACCGCGGCTGGCTCGCCTGAGCTCGGCGCGGCCGGCCCGCCCTGGGCGCCGCGTGACCTTTCCGCGCGAGCGTGGCTCGCGCTACCTTCCCCCTCCGATGGCTTGGTTGCGGTTCTTCACGGGGGCGGCGCTCTCGCTCGGCCTCCTGCTCGCCTCGGGCCCGGCCCGCGCGCAGTGCGTCGACACGGACGGAGACGGCTGCGAGGAGTGCCCGCCCGCGCGCGATCCCGCCGACGACGGCCCGGACGCGGACATGGACGGCCTCTGCGACGCCGGCGAGATCGCGGCGGGCACCGATCCGATGGACGCCGACACGGACGACGACGGCGTGCGCGATGGCGACGAGCCTGCCTGGAGCGAGGACACGGACATGGACGGCGCCCCGAACGCCGCCGATCCGGACGCGGACGACGACGGCCTCTTCGACGGAACGGAGCTCGGCGTCGAGACGCCCGACGACGCGACGGATGGGGCCGCCGGCTTCTTCGTCGCCGACGCGGACCCGACCACGACGACGGACCCGCTCGTGGCGGACACGGACATGGGCGGCGTGCCCGATGGCTTCGAGGATCGGAACGGCGACGGAGCGGTCGACGAAGGAGAGGGCGATCCGAACGACGCCGCCGACGACGACCCGGCCGCGGACGCGGACATGGACGGGCTGCCCGATCTCCTCGAGGGCTTCGCCGATCCGGATGGCGACGACCTCCCGAACGCCCTCGACCCGGACTCGGACGGCGACGGCATCGCGGACGCCGAAGAGGAGGGCGACGGGGATCCGGCGACGGCCCCCGTGGACACGGACGGCGACGGGGTGCCCGACTGGCTCGACGAGGACTCGGACGGCGATGGCGTGCCCGACGCGGAGGAGGCCGGCGACGGCGACCTGGAGACGCCGGCGCGGGATTCGGACGAGGACGGCGTGGCGGATTTCCGCGAGGAGGACTCGGACGGCGACGGGCTGAGCGACGCCGAGGAGGCCGGCGCGGATCCGAGCGCGCCCCGGGACACGGACGGGGACGGCCTGCCGGACTTCGCCGATCCGGACGCGGACGGGGACGGGATCGCGGACGTCGACGAGGCGGGGGCGGACACGGACGGCGACGGCACGCCCGACCACCTGGACGAGGACGCGGACGGGGACGGGGTCTTCGATCGGGAGGAGGCCGGCGACGACGACCTCGCGCCCCCGCCCGTCTCGAGCGACCGTGACGGGCTGCCGGACTTCCGCGATCCGGACTCGGACGCCGACGGCGTGCCGGACGCCACGGACAACTGCCGCATCGTGCCCAACCGCGATCAGCTCGACCTCGACGGGAACGGCGCGGGCGATGTCTGCGACGGCGACCTGGACGGCGACGGGTGGGCGGACGAGGACGACAACTGCCCCTTCGTGCCGAACGCCGACCAGGCCGACGAGGACGGCGACGGCCAGGGGGATGCCTGCACCGGCGAGCCCGAGGAGCCCGGCGTCAGCGGCGGCTCGGCGGACTGCGCCGCGGGGGGCTCCCCGGGCTCGGGCGCCGCGCTGCTGGCCTTGGTGGCGCTCGCGCTGCGCCGGCGTCGCTGAGGCCCGGCCCAGCTCACGGCGGCCGGGTCGTGCTGGGCAGGTCGCGGTGGCTCAGCTCGCGGTGGCTCAGCTCGCGGTGGCTCAGCTCGCGGTGGCTCAGCTCGCGGTGGGCCGGGTCACGGCGAGCCAGTGGCGGGCCGGGTCACGGTGGCCCAGCTCGCGGCGACTCCGCGAGAGTGGCCATCGCTTTGGTTCCTGGGTGATCCTGCGACGAGGGCGCGCTGCACGACCTCGAGGTTCACCTTCGCGGCGGGGCAGTCAGCGGCCCGCGGCGAGCCGCGCCTCGGCGGCGGCGCGGACCTCCGCCGGCGCCTTGCCGGGGGCGCCCGCGTCGAAGGGGGGCGCCGGGTCGTACTCGATGCCGAGCTGGATCGCCTGCGCCGTGGCCTCGTCCGCGAGCCGCGCGGCGAGCCCGAGCGCCAGGTCGATCCCGGCCGAGACGCCGGCGCCCGTGAGGATCTTGCCGTGCTCGACCACGCGCTCCTCGCGCGGCGTCGCGCCATACTCCGCGAGCGCATCGAGGTAGGCCCAGTGGGTCGTCGCCGGCGCCCCCTCGAGCAAGCCCGCGGCGCCGAGGAGGAGCGCCCCCGTGCAGACGCTCGCCGTGAAGCGCGTCGTCTCGTGGAGCGTGCGCAGGTGCGCGAGGAAGGCCTCGTCCTCCCGGAGGGGGCGCACGCCGAAGCCGCCGGGCACGAGCAGCACGTCCGTGCGCTCCACGTCCTCCCAGGCGACGTGCGGCTGGATCACGAGCGCGCCGTCGTCGCGCACCGGCGTCGGCAGCCCCGGCGCCGCGAAGCGCACGCGCGCCTCCGGGACGCGCCGGAGCACCTCGTAGGGGCCGAGCGCGTCGAGGGCCGTGATCCGGTCGAAGACGAGCAGCGTGATGTCGAGCATGGGCGCCAGGGTAGGCCATGGACGCCGATGTCAGCCTCATGTCAGGTTTGTCGCGTGGCTCGCTCCGCCGACCGCGCCCGGACCCGCACCGAGCGCCTCTTCGCCATCGCCGAGCTCCTCCGCGCCCGCCGCTCCGGCATCACCGCCGCCGAGATCGCCGAGCGCTTCGGCGTCACCCTCCGCACCGCCTACCGGGACCTCGCCAGCCTCAAGGAGGCCGACCTCCCGCTCCGCGCCGACCGGGGCCGGGGCGGTGGCTACGCCCTCGACCGCCGCTACTCGCTCCCGCCGGTGAACTTCACGGCCCGCGAGGCCGCCGTGCTCGTCGCCGCCGCCGAGTGGCTCGTCCACATGCGCGTGATGCCCTTCGCCGGCACGCTCGCCAGCGCCCTCGACAAGGTGCGCGCGGCCCTCGGCGCGAGCGGCCAGCGCGCCCTCGGCCAGCAGCTCGACGCCCTCGACTTCGTCGGCGTGCCCGCCCACGCCTCCCGGCCCGAGGTGCGCGAGGCCATCGAGCAGGCCTTCTTCGAGCGGCGCCGCGTCGCGCTGGTCTACCTCGCCAAGGAGCGCACCCACTCCTACCGGCTCGAGGGGACCATCCGCCGCGTCGTCATGGACCGGGGCGAGACTCGGCTCGCCCTGCGCGACGCCGAGGGGAAGGAGCGCGTGCTGCGCCTCCACCGCATCCTCGAGGCGCGCGTCGAGCCGCCCTCCTGAGCCCCGCTCAGTCGCAGGAGCCGGTGCCCGTGTTCCCGCTCGCCGTCACGTCGCCGCCCACGTCCACCCGCGCGACCAGCGCGTCCACCGCGCACATGGGGAGCGCCACGTTGCCCTCCACCCGGAGGTCGCGCCCCACGCGGCTCAGCGCCGCGAGCGGATCGAGGTCCCTCAGCGCCGCGTTCGCCACCAGCTCGAGGTCGTTGCCGACCACCCCGATCCCCTCGAGCCCGCCGAGGCCCGCGAGCAGCGGGTTCCCCTCGATGGAGAGGTCCTGCGTGCGCGTCACCGAGCCCAGCCCGCCGAGGTCGGTCATGGACGGATTGAAGGCGACGCGGATGCGCCAGGCGGTGGTCACGGGTGGGAGCTCGGCGAGGTCCTCGAGCAGGTCGTTGCTCTCCACCAGCAGCTCGCCGAAGGAGCTCACGGCGCCGAGGCCGGCGACGCTGCGGAGCGCCGGGAGGCGCCGGAGCTGGAGGCTCCGGACCGTGCCCGCGAGCGAGCCGAGGCCGCTCAGATCGACGACGGCGAGGTCGTCCAGGATCAGGTCGCCGAGCACCTGCGCGAGGTCGGCGAAGGGGGCCAGGTCGCTCACGCGCGGGAGCCGAGCGAGCGTGAGGTTGCCCGAGATGGACTCGAGGCCCGCGAGCGCGCCGAGGTCGTCCAGCTCGGGCGCGTCCTCGAGGAGCACGAAGTCGAGCGCGCTCGCCGCCGGCAGGCCGTCCAGCGAGGTCAGCGCGGGCGCGTCGCTCACCTGCAGCCCGCCGTAGCTCGCCAGCGCGGAGAGGCCCGCGAGCGAGGCCAGCGCGTCGACCTGCGAGAAGGTGAGGGCGCCGCCCACGCGCTCGAGCGCGCTCAGCCCCTCCAGCGAGGCGAGCTCGGGGGCTCGGTCGACCGTGAGCCGCCCCTCCACCTCCTCGATCGCCGCCAGCGCGCCGAGGTCCGAGAGCGCCCAGTCGCGGATCAGGTTCAGGTCGCCGCCGACGCTCGCGAGGTCGTCGAGCCCGTCGAGGGAGGTGAGCGCGAGGTGGCCCGCGACGAGCACGTCGCCCTCGACGTTCGTCAGCCCGGCGAGGCCCGCCAGGTCCGCGAGGGCGCCGTTCTCCTCGACGCGGAGCGCCGCGAGGGTGGTCACGGGGCCGAGCCCGGCGAGCGTCTCGAGGTCGCGCATGCTCGTGATGGAGAGCGTCCCGCCGATGCGCGCGAGCGCCCCGAGCCCCTCGAGGTCCCCGAGCTCCTCGTCGTCCTCGAGGGCGAGGTCGCCGCCGACCCGGGTGAGCCCGGCGAGGTGCGTCAGCGTCGTGATCTCGGCGTCGCGGATCGCCAGATCGCCGCCCACCTCCTCGAGCGTGGAGAGGGCGCCGAGGTCCGGGCCCGGGAGCCCGTCGACGGTGAGCGAGCCACCGATCGTCCGGCAGCCGTAGAGCGCCTCGAGCTCGGCGCGCGTGCGCACGACGTAGTCGCCCTCGCAGTCGCGGAGCGGCGGCGGCCCCGCGTCGACGTCGACGCGCGCGTCCGCGCCCCCGTCGCGGAGCTCGGTCCCGCCGTCGTCCGCGACCTCGGCGTCCGGCGCGCCCCCGTCCGTGCCCGAAGGGCCGGAGCCGCCGCCTCCGCAGGCCGGGAGCGTCAGGAGCGAGGCGAAGAGCGAGAGGGCGAGGCGCATCGCCCGCCAGGATACCGGCTCCGCGCCGGGCGCGCGCCTCGGCGGCCCGCTCAGCGCTGGATGGACTTGATCTCGAAGTACTCCTCGAGGCCCCACGGCCCGAACTCGCGGCCGTTGCCGCTCTGCTTGTAGCCGCCGAAGGGCGCGCGCGGGTTGAAGGCGCCGCCGTTCACGTCCACCTGGCCGGCGCGGATGCGGCGCGCCACCCGCTCGGCGCGGGCGTCGTCCCCGGACCAGACGGCCCCGGCGAGGCCGTAGGGCGAGTCGTTCGCGAGGCGGATGGCGTCCTCCTCGTCTTCGTAGCCGAGGATGCAGAGCACCGGCCCGAAGATCTCCTCGCGCGCGATGGTCATCTCGGGGCGCACCTTCGCGAAGACCGTGGGCTTCACGAAGAAGCCCTTCCCGAGGCCCTCGGGCGCGTCGGGCCCGCCGGTGACGAGCTCGGCGCCCTCCTCGAGGCCCTGCCGGATGTAGGCCCGCACCCGGTCGCGCTGGGTGGCGCTCACCATGGGCCCGAGGCGCGTCTTCGGCTCGCTCGGGTCGCCGACGGTGAAGCGCTCGGCGGCCTCCTTCGCGAGGCGCGCGGCCTCCTCCTCGAGCGCCTTCGGGACGAGCAGGCGCGTCCACGCCGAGCAGGTCTGGCCGCCGTTCAGGTAGCAGTCGTTCACGCTCGCCTTCACCGCCTTCGGCAGCTCCGCGTCGTCGAGGACCACGCTCGCGCTCTTGCCGCCGAGCTCGACCGTGACCCGCTTGATGGTCTCGGCGGCCAGGGCGCTCACGCGGCGGCCGGCGCGGGTGGAGCCGGTGAAGGAGACCATGTCGACCTTCGGGTGCGTGACGAGCGCCTCGCCCACCGTCGGCCCGTCGCCGCTCACCAGGTTGAAGACGCCCGGCGGCAGGCCGAGCCCATCGATCACGTCCGCGAGGACGAAGGCGCTCAGCGGCGCCACCTCGCTCGGTTTCAGGACCACGGTGCAGCCGGCGGCGAGGGCCGGCGCGACCTTCCCCGCGATCTGATGGAGCGGGTAGTTCCACGGCGTGATGGCGGCGACCACGCCGACCGGCTCCTTCACCACGAGGGAGGTCCCGTGCTCCTCTTCGAGCGGGAGCTCCTCGATGAGCCGCGCGTAGTAGAGGAAGGTCTCGGCGGGCATGCCGCCCTGGATCGGCCGGGCGAGCTTCTGGGGCATGCCCACCTCGCGGCTGACGAGGTCGCCGATCTCGTTCCGTCGCTCTGCCAGCGCCTCGCCGATGCGCCGGAGGTAGCTCGCCCGGTCCTCGACCGAGGTCGCCGCCCAGAGCGGGAAGGCGGCGGCCGCGGCTTCGACGGCGCGCTCGGCGTCGGGGGGCGCCCCCGCGGGGACGTGGCCGAGCACCTCCTCCGTCGCCGCGTCGATCACCTCGAAGCGGCCCTCGCCCTCACTCGCGACCCATTCGCCGCGCACGTAGATCCGATCGCGCTCGTGCATGCCGGGGTGATAGCACGCCGCGGTGATGGCAAGCCGCGGTGATGGCACGGCGCGGTGATGGCAAGCCGCGGTGATGGCACGGCGCGTTGATGGCACGGCGCCGCAGTCGCCACCGGGTCCCCGCGCCGTCGATCAACGACCCACGAGCTCCCCCAGCGTCGTCAGCAGCTCCTTCATCCCGAAGGGCTTGCGGAGCAGCCGGTACTGCTCGGGGGGAAGCCCGCACTCGGCGACGTCGAGATCCGTGTAGCCGGTCGTGAAGACGACGCGCAGCGCCGGCCGCTCTCCCGCGGCCCACTTGGCGAACGCGATGCCGTCCTCCCCGGGCATGACGATGTCCGTGACGAGCAGGTGGATCTGCTCGCCCGCGTTCAAGAGCCGGCGCGCGGCGGAGGGGAAGCTCGCCGGCACGACCTCGTACCCCGCGCGCTCGAGGGGTCGCATGAGGGCGCGCCGGAGGGAGTCCTGGTCTTCGAGCAGGAGCAGGCGAAGGGCGCCGGGGGTGTTCGGCCGGAGGGCCGAGTAGCTCGTCTGGCGGCGTGACGAGTGGCCTCGGGCGGCTCGGTCGGAGAGCTGCGGGAAGCGGACGAAGAAGGTCGTGCCCCGGTCGAGCTCGGTCTCGAACGCGATCGTCCCCCCGAGCTCTTCGACCAGGCGCTTGACCGTGGCCAGGCCGAGGCCCGTCCCGGCCGTCCCCTTCGTCGTGTAGAAAGGCTCGAAGACGCGCGGCTGGACGTCCTCGGGGATGCCGTGGCCGGTGTCGCTCACGCTGAGCTCCACCTGCCGCTGCCCCTGCTCCCCTTCGACGCTCCGGGTGCCGATGGTCACCGTGCCGCCCTGGGGCATGGCGTCGCGGGCGTTCACGACGAAGTTCACGAGCACCTGCTCGATGAGCGAGGGGTCCACGTAGGCCCAGAGGGGCTCGGCGGTGGGCACGACGACGATCTCCACGTGGCTCTCGACCAGGCGCCGGAGCGTGCGGATGAGCCCGTGGACCAGCTCCTCGACGCGGACGGCGCGGGGCTCCGCCTCGGCGGGACGGGACATGACGAGGAGCCGGCGCACGAGCGAGCTGGCCCGATCGACCACGCCCGAGAGGGCGTCCACGCACTCGCGCTGCTCCGCGTCGCCTTCCGTGAGCTCCGAGAGCATGTGGAGCTCCATGGTCATCGCCGTCAGCAGGTTGTTGAAGTCGTGGGCGACGCCTCCGGCGAGCTGACCCAGCGCGTCGAGCTGGCTGGTGTGGAGCAGCTGTTCGTTCGTCTCGAGGGTGCGCGTCACGTCGCGCATGACGGCGACGTAGTGGCTGGGCGTCGAGCCCGGCGTCCGGTAGAGCGGCGTGAGGGAGACGTCGTTCCAGAAGGCGGTGCCGTCCTTGCGGTAGTTGCGGAGCGTGACCCGCGTGGCCTTGCCGTTCTGGAGCGCGTCGACCATCCGCCGGATGCCCGGCTGGTCCGTCTCGTCGCCCTGGAGGAACGCGAGGGAGCTGCCGAGGGCGTCTTCCGGCGCGTAGCCGGTCACGTGCTCGAAGCCGCTGTTGGCCCAGATCGCCGGCCAGCCGCGGGCGCGGGCATCGGACACCACGACCCCCTCCCGGGTCGCGTCGAGCGCGGCGCCGATGAGGTCGTGGAACTCGCGCTCGCGCTCGCGGGCCGTCTCGTCCACCACCCACAGGGCGGCGCAGCGCTCGCCCTCTCGTGAGCGCATGGGAGCGAGGACGGTCACGAGGGTGCGGCTCTCCCCGTCGAGCTCGGTCTCCGTCCGCTGCACGACCTCCTTCCCCTCGAACGCCTGGCGGAGCGCCCTTCGGAGCGACTTCGAGAAAGGCAGCTCGTCGAGGTGCTCTCCGGCCCGCGGGACCCGGCCGAAGTACCGCGCCAGGAGCTCCTCGCCCTCTTCGCTCAGGGCGTGGAGGCACCTCGTCGCGTCGATGAGGGCCCCGAGGCGCACGGAGGGGGTCGGGGAGGTGGAGTGGTTTGGCACAGCCGCATCTTTCCTGCTGTGGTGAAACGCGCGCAACACCAGTTCGGGGGAGGCATGGCGCTCGGCGAGGCGCCCGTGAGGCGCTCCGGGGCGGCGATACGGGGCGTCGACACGGGGCGTCGACACGGGGCACGCTCGCCGAGCCTCGGCGACGGAAAGTGAAGGCCGCGCCCCGGGTGGGGAGCGCGGCCTTCGGTGGGGTTGTGTTGGGGTGCCCGGCGCGGGGCGCCGAGCGTCCGGCCCGGGGTGAGAGCCGGAGGAAGGGAGTCAGCCCATGGCTCCGCCGCCGTCGACGTCGATCGTGCGCCCCGAGAAGTAGTCGCACTCGCAGACGAACTTCACGGCCTGCCAGATGTCCTCGGGCGTGCCGATGCGGCCGAGCGGGATGGAGGCGACGAGCGCGTCCCGGGCGCTCTGCTTCATGCCCTCGGTCATCGGGGTCTCGATCATGCCGGGGGCGACGGCGCCCACGCGGATGCCGTAGGGCGCGAGCTCGCGCATCCAGGTCGTCGTGTTCGCGGCGAGGGCGGCCTTGGCGGCGACGTAGTTCGTCTGCCCGCGGCTGCCGTGCCGGGCGATGCTCGAGATGTTCACGATCACGCCGGGCTTCGTCTCGCTCTCGATCATCTGCCCGGCGACCTCGCGCACCATCAGCGTCGCGCCGACCAGGTTCACGTCGAGCACCGAGGTGAGCTGCTCGAGCGGCATCTTCTTCAGCTCGCCGGTGCGGCGGCTCTTCTTCACCAGGAGCCCGTCCCGGATGATGCCCGCGTTGTTGATGAGGCCGTTCAGGCCGCCCATGGCCTCGGCGGCCCAGCCCACGAACGCCTGGCAGTCCTCCTCGGAGGACACGTCGAGCCGGCGGGTGTGGATGCCCTCCGGCAGCGCCGCGAGGCCCTCCTCGTTCACGTCGCCCACGGCCACCTCCGCGCCGGCCTCGTGCAGCCGCTTCGCGAAGTGCGCGCCCATGCCGGACGCGCCGCCCGTGACGATGATCTTCAGCTCCTCGAGTCTCATCTCGCCTCCTCGTGCGGCCCCGTCCGCGCGGTGCGTCGCGCGCCGGGGCGGGTCCTCGCCGACCCCGAGGCCGGCGAGGAGGGGATGCTCAGGCGCTCGGCGTGGCGGCGCTGACGGTCTCGAGGGCGATGCGGCGCCACTCGGCCTGCAGCTCGAGGCTGGCCTTCATGCTCTGCTTGGTGAGCTTGGCCATCTCGTCGACGGCGGCGGTCATGCGCTCCACGCCGTCCTTCTCGAGCTTCGCGAGCTGCTCCATCACCTCGCTCGCCTGCTTCACCTGCGCCTGCACGGCGTCGTTCCAGGCGGCGAAGGGGTTGGCCTGCGCGCCGAAGAGGTTGTGCATCTGCGAAAACGGTCCGGTCGTCATGTCGGTCTCCTGCTTTTCCTTGCGAGGCAGGGGTCATGGCGCCTCGCGACGGGCCGAAGATAAGCCGCCCCCCGGACCTGTCAATCGAAAAATGTTGCGCCGCACAAAATCAGTCGTCGCCGTTCGTGGCCGGGCCCTTGCCCAGGGCCTCCTTCAGCGCCTCGAGCTCGGCCCGGAGCGCGGCCACGTCGCCGGCGCTCGCGGCCTCCTCCGGCGGCGGCTCGGGCGCGGCTCGGGGAGCCGGCTCGACGCCGGGCGGCTGCATGCCCGGCATGTTCCAGGGCCCGAAGCCGCTCATCATCCGGGCGAGCGCGTTGGTGGCCTGAAAGGGCGCGCCGGCGAAGGGGACGAAGGGGCTGAGCTGCGAGGCGCCGCGCTTCGCCGTCTGGTACACCTCGAGGGCCCAGGACATGTATTTTCCGAGGAATTCCGCGAGATCCTCCTCCTGCATGCGGATGAGCTGGGCGAGGAGGGGCGCCGGCAGGAGCTTCCCCGCGCCGCGGCTCTCGAGGATGATCTGGGCGAGCGTCTGCTGGGTCAGATCGTCGCCGCTCTTGGCGTCCACGACCCGCACGTCGAAGCCCTCGCGGACCCGCTCGGCGAGCTCGTCGAGCGTGATGTAGCGGCTCTGGTCCGTGTCGTAGAGGCGCCGGTTGCTGTACTTCTTGACGACGATCACCTGGTCCCCGTAGCGCAGGGCGAAGGGCGAGGGCAAGGCGGGCGGTGCGCTTTGTTGTTGTGCGGCGCACAAAATCGCGCTTGACACCCCGCGGGCTGCCCGCTAGACCATCGGCCGGCCGGGATGCGGCGATGCAGCAGGGTTTCTGTTGCGACGCAGCACCCGGCCCGCCGGGGCCAGGCTCCGGTCCGGGGTGAACGAGAACGACCCGCGGGGTGGGCCCGGCGGGACGGGGGTTGCCGAATGCGGGGTTTCCAGAGCGGAGTGAGCGCAGCCGTGCTGCTGGTCGGCCTGATGGGCTGTGTGGTCGGCGGCTGCGCGGCCAGCGGCGGAGCGGAGTGCAGCGTGGGCGCCGACTGCGCCTCGGGCGTCTGCCAGTCCAACGGCCGCTGCCTCCCGCTCGCGGAGGACGGAGGCCTGCCTCCGGCCGACGGGGCGCCGAGCGGGGACGCCGCCTCGGAAGACGCCGCGACACCCGACGCCGGCCCGGCGAGCGACGCCGGCGCACGCGACGCGGGGGGCGCGGGCTGCGTGCCGAACGGGGACGGCGTGATCCGCCGCGAGGAGGTGCCGCTCATGGCCGGCCTCCGGGCGACCTTCCGGGTGGCGACGGACGTCACGGTCGACATGGCGGGCGAGGTGCTCCCCGACGGGCGGCGCCGCTGGGACCTCTCCGGACCGCTCGAGGGGGATCGCGACGTGCTCGTCGACCTTCGCGACCCGGCCGGCGCCTGGTACGCCGAGGACTTCCCGGAGGCGACCTACGTCACCGAGCTGAGCGCGACGGAGGAGCTGCTCGGCGTCTTCCAGGTCGGCGGCTCGGCCCTGCGCCTGCTCGGCGTGGTCTCCCCGGACGACGGCTTCACGCGGACGCGGCTCGAGAACGACCCGGCGGTCGACGTGCTCGCCTTCCCCTTGGAGGTGGGCGAGCGCTGGACCAGCGAGCCGAGCGTCAGCGGCCTCGCCCTCGGCGCCATCACCGCCTACTCCGAGGACTACGTCTCGGAGGTCGACGCGGCCGGCGAGCTCGTCACCCCCTTCGGCACCACCTTCGAGGTGCTCCGCGTGCGCACGGAGCTCGAGCGCACGGTGGGCCTGCTGACGACGACGGTCCGCACCTTCGCCTTCGTGAGCGAGTGCTTCGGCACGGTCGCCACGGTCACCAGCGAGGACGACGAGGACCAGGTCGAGTTCTCGCGCGCCGCCGAGGTCCGGAGGCTCGCCCCATGAACCGCCGCGTCCCCATCGCGGCGCCGCTCGCGCTCGCGTGTCTCCTCGGCGGCTGCCTGAGCTGGCATGCGGGCGCGCCCGCCGAGCCGCCGGAGGAGGGCGCCTTCGCCACGCTCCGCGGCACGCGCGTGCACTTCGTGGACGAGGGCGAGCCGGGCCAGCCGGCGGTCGTGCTCGTGCACGGCTTCGCCAGCAGCGTGGGGGTCTGGGCGGGGCTCCGGCCGGCGCTCCGGGAGGCCGGCTACCGCGTGCTCGCCCTCGACCTGAAGGGCTTCGGACACACGGGCCGGCCGGCGCCGGAGGGCGAGCGGGACTACTCGCCGGCGGAGCAGGCGCGCATCGTGCGCGCGCTGATGGACGCGCGCGGCGTGCACCGGGCGGCCGTGGTCGCGCACTCCTACGGCTCGAGCGTCGCGCTCCGCCTGGCCCTCGACGCGCCGGAGCGGGTCAGCCACATCGCCCTCTACGACGCCTGGGTCTACGCGGACCAGCTGCCCACGTCCTTCCACTGGGCGCGCGCGGGGGGCGTCGGCGAGCTGATCTTCGCGGCCTTCTACCAGGAGCGCTCCGAGGACAAGATCGCCAACGCCTTCTACGACCCGGAGGTCATCCCCCAGGCGCTCGTCGACACGGTCGAGGAGCAGGTCTCGCGACCCGGCACGCGGGCGGCCGCCCTCGCCGCCGTGCGCGCCATGCGCTACGAGGCGCAGGAGGCGCGCTACGGGGAGGTCGAGGCGCCGACGCTGCTCCTCTGGGGGCGCGAGGACTCGGTCACGACCCTCGACTTCGGCGAGCGGCTCTACACCGAGCTGCCGAACGCCGAGCTGAAGGTCTACCCGCGCTGCGGTCACTTCCCGATGATCGAGGCGCGCCGGCCGAGCACCCGCGATCTGCTCGCCTTCCTCGCGGCCCATGGCCGGCAGCCGGCGCCCGCCTCGCCCACCGCCGCCGAGCGCGCGCCGTCCCTCCCGCCCGAGGGCGCGCCGGGCGCCGCCGACGGGGCCGTCGACGCCGCCGACGCCGACGCCGCTGCCGAGGAGCCCGACGCATGAGCCGCGCGCTGCCCATCGCGGCCCTGTCGTTCGCGGCCCTCTCGCTCGCGGCCCTCGCCGCGCCGCCCCGCGCCGCCGCCTCCGGCTTCACGGACATCGGCCAGGACATCGAGTCCGAGGGCGAGACCGTCGTGCGCCTCCACGGCGCGCTCCGCACCCGCTTCGAGCTCCTCTACAACCTCGACCTCGACCGCGGCCTGAGCCCCGACGGCGCGCCCCTCTTCCCGGTCCCCCTCTCGGACCCGAGCGCGCAGCTCCTCACGCACGCCGACATGCGCCTGCGCACGGACCTCGCCCTCTACGTCCCCTCGGCGTCGATGGCGATCAAGCTCCGCATCGACACGCTCGACAACCTCAGCCTCGGCAGCCAGCCGGACGGCGTCCCCTCGGTCGCCGTGAGCCAGCGCCCCGCCGAGACGCCCTTCGTGATCCGCCGCGCCTACGGGGAGGTGCTCACCCCCTTCGGCCTGCTCGCGGTCGGGCGCATGGGCAACGAGTGGGGCCTCGGCATGCTCGCGAACGGGGGCGACTGCGCCGACTGCGACTCGGGGGACGCCGCCGATCGGATCCTCTTCTCGACGCCCGTGCTCGGCCACGTCTGGGCCTTCGCCTTCGATCTCACGGCCACCGGCCCCTACGTGCCGCGGAACGCGCCGAACCGCGGGATCGACCTCGACCCCTGGGACGACGTGCGCACCTTCACGGCCGCCGTGCTCGACTTCCACACGGACGTCGCCCGGCGGCGCCGCGCGCGGGCAGGGCGCATCAGCTTCGAGTACGGCGCCTACGTCTCGCACCGCTGGCAGAACGGCGACGTGCCCGCGCACTACCTCCCGGCGGCCCAGCCCGTGGGCATCACGCGCGCGCAGAGCGTCGGGCGCGACTTCCGGGCCACGGCCGTGGACGCCTGGGCGCGGCTCACCCTCCCGGCCGGGCGCGTGGAGCTCGAGGCGGCCTACCTCACGGCGCGCATCGGCCAGCCGAGCCTGATCCCCGGCGTGGAGCTGGACGACGCGCTCACGTCGCGGCAGGTCGGCGCCGCCCTCGAGACCGAGTTCGGGCCGGACCACGCCCTCGGGACGGGGCGCTGGGCGGCGGGCCTCGACGCGGGCTTCGCGAGCGGCGACCCGGCGCCGGGCTTCGGCGCGCTCCTCGGCGCGAACGACCGGGGCCCGAACGCGCCGCCGGCGCAGCCCGGCGACCTCGATGGTCCGCAGGCGGCGCCGCCCTTCGACACCACCGTCGACAACTTCCGCTTCCACCCGGACTACCGCATCGACCGGATCCTCTTCCGCGAGATCGTCGGCACGGTCACGGACGCCATCTACCTCCGCCCCCACGCCCGCGTCACCCTCGCCCAGGTCGGCCCCGGGCGCCTCGACGCCTCGCTCGCCGTCATCGCGAGCTGGGCCGCCGAGCCCTCGTCGACGCCGAACGGCGAGCGCACGCTCGGCCTCGAGCTCGACCCGACGCTCGCCTACGTCACCCGCGACGGCTTCCTCTTCGCCGCCGAGTACGCCTTCTTCCTGCCCGGCGCCGCCTTCGACAACGCGGCCGCCGGCCTCTCCGCCAAGCCGGCCCAGCTCATGCGCTTCCGGCTGGGGTTCATGTACTGAGGATCGAGATGGACCACGTCCCGTGCCCATGCCCGTGCCCATGCCCGTGCCCGCAGAGCGGGGAGGCGGCCGGGCGTGTCTCGAGCTCCCCTTGGGCGCCCGGGGGCGTCTCGCCTTCGAAGGACGGTCTCGCTGCCCCCTCGAAGCTTCCGGCTGGGGCATGGGGCTTCGTCGCCGCGTTGCTGCTCCTCGCGGCCTGCTCCGAGAACCAGACCTTCCCCATGCGCGAGCCCTACCGCCCCGGCGACCCGGGCCCGCTCGACTGCGTGCCCAACCTCGACGGGCGCATCGACTCCGAGGAGCTCGCCCCCGCGCTCGGCGTCCCCGTCTCCCTCCTCGTGAACCCGGTCGGCACCACCCGCGAGGTCGACCTCGTCGGCCAGGTGATCGACGAGCGCCGCGTCTGGGACCAGGGCGCCGACTACGCCGACGACCAGCTCGCGCGCATCGAGGCGAGCGAGCTCGAGGGCTGGTGGTTCGCCGACCGCTTCCCCGGCGCCGAGTTCGTCGCGCCCCTCGACCCGGCCGGCCAGAGCGTCGGCGTCTACGTGCACGACGAGGCCGCCCTCTTCCTCCTCGGCGTCGCCTCCGCCAGCGAGGACCCGCCCGAGGGTCGGACGCTCCTCGTCTACGACGACCCGATCGCCCTCTACCGCTTCCCCATGGAGCCGGGCGCGAGCCACGTGAGCGCGAGCGACATCCGCGACGGCGTCCTCCGCGGCCTCCCCTACGCCGGCCGCGACGTCTACGAGGTCCAGGTCGTCAGCGCCGGGCGCCTCGAGCTCCCCGACCTCAGCTTCACGCAGGCGATGCGCGTCGACGTCCGCACGACCGTCTCGCCCGCCGCCGGCGCCCCCGTGGTGCAGCGCCAGTCGAGCTTCCTCTTCGAGTGCTTCGGCGAGGTCGCCCGCGCCACGGCCCCCATGGGCACCGACACCTTGGATTTCACGACCGCCGCCGAGCTGCGGCGTTTCTCTCTGGAGTGAGCCGATGTTCGAAGAAGGATGGAAAGTCTGGAAGAGGGGCTACGACGCCTGGGAGGCCCAGGCGAACCAGGTCTTCGAGGCCTGGCTGAAGAGCCCGCTGATGCTGACCCCCGCCGGCGCGATGATGAGCGCCTGGCTGAAGGCGCGCGCCCAGCGCGAGAAGGCCATGGGCGTCTGGTGGTCCTCGATGGGCCTGCCGACCCGCGCGGATCAGGACCGCACGCTCCACGCGCTGAACGACCTGCAGAGCCGCCTCATCGACCTCGAGGATCAGCTCCACGATCTGCGCGCCGAGCAGCCGCCGAAGGGGGGCCGCTGATGGACGTCTCGCGTTACCTCGAGCTCCGCGTCGCGCCGAAGGTGGTCTTCGATCACCTGCCCGAGCGCCGCAGCCGGCCGCGCTTCATGGTGCAGCGCGGCGGCGACTGGGAGGCCGTCACCTGGCAGGCCTTCGCCGACCAGATCCGCGACGTCGCCCTCTACCTCGCGACGGAGATGAAGAGCGGCGACCGGGCCTGCATCTTCGCGCCGAACCGCGTCGAGTGGCTGAGCGCGGCCCTCGGCATCCAGGCCATGGGCGGCGCGATGGTGCCCATCTACGGATCGAGCACGCCCGAGCAGGCGGGCTACGTCGTGGAGCACAGCGACGCCAAGGTCGTCTTCGTCGACACGGCGCCGCTCCTCGAGCGCGTGCTCCGCGCCTGGTCCTTCTTCGACGCCGTCGAGCGCGTCGTCCTCCTGAGCGACGACCTCGACCCGCAGGCCATCGCCGAGCGGCTCCGCGGCGAGGGCGCGACGGCGCCGGGCGCGCGGGAGATCGAGAAGCGCTTCGTGACCTGGTCGCGGGCGCGGGCGCTGGGTGCGGCGCGGCATCGCGAGGAGCCCGAGGCCTTCGCGCGGGCCCTCGAGGCCGTGAGCCTCGATCAGCCGGGGCTCATGCTCTACACGTCCGGCACCAGCGGCCAGCCGAAGGGCGTCCCGCTGACGCACCGCAACGTCGGCGTGAACGGGCGCGACTGGCTCGAGGTGAACGCGCCGCTCCTCGAGGAGGGCATGGTCGATCTCCTCTGGCTGCCCATGAGCCACATCTTCGGCTTCGGGGAGGCGGGCGCCGGCAACCAGCTCGGTTGGGTGAGCTACCTGACCGATCCGAAGCAGGTGATGGAGAAGCTCCCGGAGGTGCGGCCGACGGTCTTCATGAGCGTGCCGAGCGTCTGGGACAAGATCGCCCGCGCGGCGGCGGCGGCCGGGGACGACGCGAAGGCGCAGAAGGAGACGCTCGACGCGCTCACGGGCGGGCAGCTCCGCTTCTGCCTGAGCGGCGGCGCGGGCCTGAAGCGCGAGGTGAAGGAGCTCTTCCACCGGCACGGCACGCTCATCATCGAGGGCTATGGGCTCACCGAGTGCTCGCCCACGCTCACGCTGAACCGGGCCGGCGCCTTCCGCTTCGACTCGGTGGGCAAGCCGCTCCCGAGCGTGGAGCTCCGGCTCGCGGAGGACGGCGAGATCCTCGCCCGGGGCGACAACGTCTTCGGCGGCTACCACAAGGATCCGGCCGCGACGCAGGCCTGCTTCGCGGAGGACGGCTGGCTGAAGACCGGCGACATCGGGCGCTGGACCGACGATGGCTTTTTGCAGATCGTCGATCGCAAGAAGGACATCCTGGTGACGGCCGGCGGCAAGAACGTGGCGCCGGCGAACATCGAGGTGCGCTTCAACGACGACCCCTTCCTCGCGCACGTGGTCGTCTACGGCGACGGAGAGAAGTACCTCGTGGCCGGCGTGTGGGTCGACGGGGCCTCGGTGAAGGCGCACCTCGAGAAGCAGGGCGCGGATGCGGCGGACGAGGCGGCCGTGCGGGCGCTGGTGCAGAAGCGCATCGACCGGGTGAACGCCGAGCTCGCGCGCTACGAGACCATCAAGAAGTTCGCGCTCATCGACGAGCCGCTCACCGTCGAGGGCGGCATGCTCACGCCGACCATGAAGGTGAAGCGCAAGAAGGTCTACGAGCGCTGGGGCGAGACCCTCGCGGCGCTCTACTGAGGCGGATGCGGACGGAACGATGCTGAAGGCCCTCTCGAACCTCACGCGCCTCGTGCAGCGCCCGAAGCCCGCCGTGGGCCGGACGCCGCACGACGTGGTGCACCGCGAGAACAAGTGGCGCCTGCTCCGCTTCCGCGGGCCGGCCCCGCGCCGCTACCGCACGCCCATCCTCATGGTGCCCTCGCTGATCAACCGCTGGTACGTGCTCGACCTGATGCCCGGGAAGAGCTTCATCGAGTGGCTGGTCGACCAGGGGCACGACGTCTACTGCATCGACTGGGGCAACCCCGGGCGCGAGGACCGCTACCTGCGCTTCGACGACATCGTCGGGCGCTACCTCGGGCGCGCGCTCCGGCGCACCTGCGAGGCGAGCGGCGTGGAGAAGGCGCACGTGCTCGGCTACTGCATGGGCGGCACGCTCGCGGCGATCCACGCGGCCGCGCACCCCGAGCGGGTGGCCAGCCTGACCGGGCTCGCGGCGCCCGTGGCCTTCGACGACGACGGGATCCTCGCCCGCTGGACGAAGTCGAAGAGCTTCGACGTGGGCGCGCTCGTCGACGCCTTCGGCAACGTGCCCTGGCCCCTGCTCCAGGCGAGCTTCCAGTGGCTGAGGCCGACGCTGAACCTCTCCAAGGCCGTCTTCCTCGTGGACCGCGCCGTGCTCGACCGCGCCTGGAACGACGAGTTCCTGGACGGATTCCTCGCCAAGGAGCGCTGGGCCAACGACAACGTCTCGCTCCCGGGCGAGATGTACCGGCGCTACATCGAGGACCTCTACCAGCAGAACCGGCTGGTGAAGGGGACCTTCCGGCTCGACGGGCGGCCGGCGCGGCTCGAGGCGATCACCTGCCCGGTGCACGTGCTGAGCTTCCAGCACGACTACATCGTGCCGGAGGAGAGCGCGTCGCCGCTGGCGGAGAAGGTGAGCTCGAAGGACGTGACGCACCTGCGCCTGCCCGGGGGGCACGTGGGGGCGGTCGTGAGCGGGAGCGCGCGGAAGCGGCTCTGGCCGCTCCTCAGCTCCTGGTGGGCGGAGCGCGATGGAGGGCGCCCCCTCGAGGTCGCGGCCGAGTGAGCGCGGCGCTCCGGCTCGCGGCGCCCGTCGCGTTCGCGCTCGGCTGCACGGGCGGCGGCGGGATCGTGGCCGTCGATGGGGGCGCCGGAGGCGACGCCCGGATCGCTCCGGATGGGGCCGTCGCGGACGCGGCGCTCGCGGTCGACGCGGAGCTCGCTGTCGACGCCGCGCCAGGAGACGACGCCGGATCCACGAACGACGCCGGGCTCGCGCTCGACGCGGCCGCGCCCACCGACGCCGGCGAGGCGCTCTCCCGCTGCTCCGAGGACGAGGGGCGCGTCGTCTGCCCGCGCAACACGACGCGGCTCGTCGCCGCCGGGATCGGCCGGGACGTCCACTGGCAGCTCCCGCTCGGCGCCGCGCCGGAGGCCGGCTGGCCGTCCGTCATCCTCTTCCAGGGCAGCCTCTTCGCGGCGGGCTTCGCCTGGGTCGGCGCCCCCGGCGCTCCCTTCGGCGCCGAGCACCAGGCCGCGCTGATCCGCGCGCTCCTCGACGCGGGCTTCGCCGTGCTCACGCCCGAGGTCCGAGGGGAGGGCAGCACCTACTGGGACACGAACGTGGCCCCCTGGAACGTCGCCTGGGATAGCTCCCCGGACCACGCCTTGATGCGCGACCTCTTCGCGGAGATGGAGGCCGGCCGCTTCGGTCCGCTCGACCTCGGCCGGCTCTACGCGACGGGCATCTCGAGCGGCGGCTACATGACGAGCCGCATGGCCGTGAGCTACCGCGGCCGCTTCCGCGCCCTCGCCATCCAGAGCGGGAGCTACGCGACCTGCGCGGGGGCGGCCTGCGTCGTGCCGGCGCTCCCCGAGGACCACCCGCCGACCCTCTTCCTCCATGGGGCCCTCGACGCCATCGTCCCGGAGGCCACCATGCGCCCCTACGCGCGCGCCCTGGACGAGCTCGGCGTGCCGAACGAGGTGCGCGTCGACCCCGCCGTCGACCACGCCTGGCTCCCGGAGGCGCCGGCGCGCGTGACCGCCTTCTTCCGCGCCCACTGAGATCCGGGAGCTCGGCGCCGCGTGCGTCGAGGGGGCCGAGCGCGGCCGCGCTGGCGAGCTCCGGGCTTCCCGCCAGGAGCGGCCTACCCCCGCATGGTCCGCAGGCGCCCCGCGAGGGCCTCCACGTTCTGGAGGTAGCGGAGCTGCCAGCTCGGCAGGGCGACCTCCTCGAGCGTCGGGTGGTCGGCGAGGCCGGCGACGTCGAGGCCTTCGTGGGCCCAGCGCACGGCGAGCCGGCGGAGCCCCTGCATCTCGCGGAGCGCGCTCACGTCGCGGAGGTGCCCCACCTCGAGCTCTTCGAGCTTCGGCAGCGTCGGGAGCTGCGCCGGGTCGAGGCGCCCGCCGAGGGCCAATCGCCGGAGCGAGGCCGCGCCCGCGAGCGCTCCGAGGTCGAGCGGCGTCCGGTGGTGCAGCGCGAGCGTCTCGAGCGCCGGCAGGCTCGAGAGGGCCTCGAGCGCCTCGGGCCCGAAGCCCCGGAGGTGCCGCAGCGCGATCGCCTGGGCGCCCCGGAGCGCGCCGAGGGCCGCCGGCGCGTCGAGGCGCACCTCCGCCAGGTCGAGGAGCTCGACCTTCTCCCAGCCCGCGCCGTCACCGAGCACCTCGTGCGGCTGCTCGGCGTCGATCCGCACGGCGCGAAGGGCCGGCCCGGGGACGAGCGGCGCGTCGGGCGAGGCCCGCTCCGAGCTCCGGATGTCGAGCTCTTCGAGGCGCAGGAAGCGCGGCAGCGCCTCGTCGCCCCGGAGCGGCGCGGCGTCGCGCACGTGCAGCACGCGCAGCTTCTCGAAGGCGGCGAGCGGCGCGATGTCGACGGCCGTGCAGCGCTTGGAGGTCGAGCGGCCGTCGACGCGGAGGGTCTCGAGCGAGCCCCGGAGCGCCGCCGCTGGCGTCCCCGCCGGGGCCGCCGCGAGCAGCGCCCGGAGCGCGTGCTGCCGCCAGGGCGCGATGATGTCTCCGTGGGCGAAGAGGCCGTTCGGCACGATGGTGTCCGAGGCCCGGAGGGGCGCGGTGGGGACGCGGCCGAAGGGGAGCGGCAGCGTCCGCTCGCCGCAACGGATGCCGGGGCCGGGGCCGCGCTCGGTCCCCTCGAGGAGCGCGTCGAAGACCTCCGGGTCGCCCAGCGCCTCGGCGAGCGCGACGGCGTGATCGATCTGATCGAAGTCGCGGGTGAAGAGCAGGCGCTTGAGGCGCGCCACGCGCCGGCCGAGCGCGCCGCGGCGCACGGTCGGGCGCGGGCGCACGTCCTTGGGCCGGGGAGGGCGGCTGAGGGGCGGCTGCGCGGCGGCGAGCAAGGGTTCGGCGACCTTGTCGCGCTCGAGCCGGGTCCCCCGCACGACGAGGCGCCGGAGCTTCGGCGGGGCGCCGAGCGAGCGGAGGTCGCGGATGGGCGTCCCCTCGAGCAGCAGCTCCTCGAGGCGCGGGTGGTCGCGCAGGGCGCGGAGGTCCCGCACGCGCGAGTGGCTGAGGTCGACCCGGGCGAGCTTCGGGCAGGGCCCGAGACCGTCGAGCGAGCGGAGCCGGCTGCCGCGGAGGACGAGCTCCTCGAGCTGCGGGAGACCGTGGCCGAGCGGGCGGAGGTCGCCGCCGCCGTACCAGAGGAGGTTGAGGTGCCGGAGGGCGGGGAGCGCGTCGAAGGCGTCGAGGTCCTCGCCGACGGCGGCTCCGTGGAGCGCGCAGAGGGTGAGGGCCGGGTGGTTCGCGAGGGCGCGGACGCCGGTGGGGCCCCGCTGGGGCACGCGCAGCACGCGGAGGGCGGGCGCCCGGGCGACGAAGTCGAAGCGGCGGAGGTCCGTCCAGGCGACGTCGAGGCCGATCTCCTGGAGGGCGGGGGCGTCGTCGAGGGCGGCGAGGCCCGTGACGTCCTTCGCGCGGACGTGGAGGTGGGTCAGGTGCCGCGCCGTGAAGGGGTCGAGGTGGAGCCGCTCGGCGCCCTGGACCACGAGCGTCTCGAGGTGCGGCGCGTCGACGGGGAGGGTGGTGCGCTCGGCCCGGAGCTGCTGCGCCTCGAGCTCGCGGAGCGCGCCGAGCCCGGCGAGGGAAGGCCAGCGTTCGACGACGTCGAGGGGGCCTAGGCGCAGGCGCTCGAGCCGGGTGAAGCGCGCGAGGCCCGCGAGGTCCATGGGCGCCGTCGGTGCGCTGCGCGCGTCGCCGAGGCTCGCGTCCACGGCCAGGGTGGTCACGCCGGCCGTGTGGGCGCGGGCGCGGTCGACCGGGAGCGCGTGCAGGAGCAGGAGCGCGGCGCGCTGGCGCGCGGGGCGGAGGGCGCGCTCGTCGGGCCAGGCCGGAGGGGCGAGCGCGAAGGTGCCGCTCTCCGGATCCCAGCGGGCCTCGTCGAGGAGCGCCTCGGCGCGCCCGGCGCGGGCGGCTTCCCGGGCCGCGTCGCGGGCGGCGTCGAGGTCGTCGTCGAGGAGGGCGGTGCGGAGCACGTCCACGCGGCGCAACCTAGTACCGGCGCGGCCCCGCAGCGAGTCGCCGAGCGGGGACGGAAGGCATCGGGAATGCGCTCCCGCCTCCGGGCGTATCCTCTCCCGTGGCGAGCCCCCACCCGCTGACCGGCACCCCCCTCGCGCGCTGGCGGCCCGCGACCCTCCGACGCTTCACGCTGGCGCTGGTGTCCCTGGTCGGGGCCGCCGCCGCCGTGCCCGTCGTCCTGGCGTTCATGGGTGGGGCCTACCCGCGCGTGCATCCCACGAAGCCGGCCGTGCTCGTCGCCCTCTGCACCGCCTTCTGGACCTGGTTCATGGGCGCCGTCGCCCTGCGCTTCCGCCAGGGGAGCGCCGTGCTCTGGCTCGCGCCCCTCTTCGGGGTGGCCAACGCCGGGACCTGCGCCGGCCTGATCGTCATCGCCGAGCGCGGCGAGATCGGCGAGGCCATCGCGATGATGATCGCGGCCATGACCTTCGGGCTGCCCTTCGGGGCCGCCGTCGGGCTCGGCTACGGCCTCTTCCTCGGCGTGCTCCTCGGCACCTACCGGAGCGTGCGGGCGAAGGACCCGACCGACGGGGGGCTCCGCCTGGTCGCGGTGGCGGCGGTCTGGACGGCGGCTGCGTCCGAGCTCGTGAGGGCCCTGGCGGCCCGGGGGATCGATCCGAGCGTGGCCGAGGTCGCGCCCCTCGTGGACGGCTTCGTCCACGCGCTCCGCGCCCTGGCGACCGTGCTCACCCTCGGCGCGCTGGTCCTCCACGCGCGCGCGGCGCGCTTCCTCGCGCGGGTGGGCGCGGGCCGGCTCGAGAGCCACGTGCTCCAGCGCCCGGACGAGCTCCCGGCCAGCGCCGCGCTCCCGCCCCTCGCCGAGGGTGCGCCGGTGGCGGTGCTCGCGCGGCGTCATGCGGAGCGGGGGGGCCCTTTCCGCGCCGGCGAAGCCCGCGAGGCCCTCGCCCTGGTCCCGAGCTTCGCCGAGCTCCGCCGCCGCCTCGGCCTCGTCGCCCTGAGCTGCCTGATCGTCGGGGGCCTCTGGTGGGCCTGAGCGCCGAGGCGCCCGCCCCGAGCGCGACGGCGTTCGACGAGGACGAGGGGCCCGACCGGCTCGCGGGGACCCCCCTGGCGGCGCCCCGCCGGGTCGGCCTGAGCCGGGCCACGCACGCCGTGCTCGTGCTCGGCGCGTCGCTCCTCGCGGCGCCCGTGATCCTCGCGCTCGGCGCCTTCGTGGGGGAGGCCGGCTACCTGCGGATCGGGCCGAGCCTCGCGATCCCGCTCCTCACGGCCTTCTGGGCCCACCGGACCCTCCGGCGGGCGCAGCGCGCGCCACGGGTCCGCTCGGTCGTCTCCTGGGCCATGCTCGGGGCCTGCCTCGAAGCCGCCTCGGTCGCGGCGCTCTTCGCGCTCACCGATCCCGACCTCGCCTCGCCGCTCGTGGCCGCCGTCTTCGCGGGCCTCTTCGGCGGCCTCCTTCTCGCGCCCGTCGCGCTCCCCATCGGCGCGGTCTTCGGCGGGCTCTTCGTCGCCGTGCTCGCCTGGGAGCGGCGCCTCGGCCGGCGCCCGCCGCGCGACGCGACGGCCCGCTGGCTGGCCGTGACCGGCGCCTGGTGCACCGTCGTGGCCGGCCTCGGCGCGGCCCTCGTGGGGCTGGCCACGGCGTGGGCGCCGCACGAGTACGCGCGCGGGCCGCGGCCGGAGGTGGTCGTGGGCCTGCAGCTCATGCTGCTGCTCCTCCTCGCGGTCGCCGCGACGCTGAGCGCCCTCTCGCTCGCCCGGGGGCGCGCGGCCGCTCGCCTCGTCGAGGAGATCGCGGCGGGCCGGCACGCGGGACTCCGGCTCCGGCGTCGGGGGGAGAGCTGGGGCGTCGTCGCCGAGGACGGCGCGGGTCCGTTCCGGGCCGCCGAGCGCGACCTCGGCGCCGTGCCGCGGCGGCATCGACGTCGTCGCTGGGCGCTGGCGCTCTTCGCGATGCAGCTCGGGCTCTTCATCGCCGTGCTGGAGCTCGGCGCCTGAGGGCTCGCTTCGCCACGACGGCGTGAGCGGAGGCGCCCGCAGGCGCGCGAGAGCCGGAGGCCCGGGGGAACGTGCGCGTGCCGTTCGGAGGGAGGGCTCAGTAGAGCGCGAAGAGGAACGCGCTCACGAAGACCGCCACGTAGACGCCGAGCACGAGGAGCACGTCGCCTGCGCTCAGCCGGTCGCCCTCGAGCCACGGTGCCTTCGCCAGGTCCGCGTCCACGTCCTCCGCGATGGCGCGCTTCCGCTCGTCGGCGGGCACGGCCACGCCCTCGGCCACCACCAGGCTGAGCTTGCAGCTCGGGCAGGAGCAGGCGCCGGGGGCGACCGGCGGCATGATCGGCGTCTCGCAGCGGGGGCAGCGGAGGTCGCGCCCGCGCACCCGTCGCGTGGCCCGCTCGGCCGCCCGCCCGAGGCGCATCGTCGCCATCCAGGAGGCCGTCCAGCCGATGGGGAGCACCCCGAGGGCCAGCCCCGCGAGCGCGCCCCAGACGTAGTCGAGCGTCTCCGGCGCCGGCTCGCTCAGCACCCACGCCGTCGCCCCGAGCCCGGCCCCGAGCAGCGCGAGCGCGAGGAACACCCAGCGCGGCAGCTCGGGCGCGGCGTAGCGGCGCTCCACCGCCTCGTCGATGGCGCGCTGCAGCTCCCCGTCCGCGTCGAAGGGGAGCTTCTTGCCCATGTCGAAGTCCTCCCGCAGGCGTCGCGGGACCTTCATGGTCGTCTCGCAGAGCGGGCAGACGAGCTCGCGCTGGCCCTCGTCGTGGACCAGCAAGGTTCCGCCGCAGGCGCGGCAGGGGAAGGCGTTCAGCTGGCGGCTCGGGCGCTCCATGGCGTCGTGCGGGAGCCTATCCCGGATTCGTCATCCGTCGACGCGCCCTCGCCCGATCCTCCGGGCTCGCGGTGGATTCTCGCATCGGCGGCGCGCGGCCCGCGTGGCCTGGGTCCGCGCGAACCCGCCGCGAACCCGACGCCTCGCACGCTCATCGCGCGGCGGTGATTCCTCTGCGCCGTCGCGCTCGCGAGGCGTCCGCTCGGCGTGAGCGCTCAGCGCCGCTTGCGCCGCCGGAAGCCCGGCTCGGCCGTGAGCGGATCGTCGGGCCAGCTGTGCTTCGGGTAGCGCCGCTTCAGCTGCTTTCGAAGGTCCGGATAGTGCCGCTCCCAGAAGCCCGCGAGATCCGTCGTCACCTGCACCGCCCGGAAGTTCGGCGCGAGCAGGTGGAGCACGAGCGGCACCCGCCCGCCCGCGACCCGCGGCCCGTCGGCGAGGGTGAAGAAGTCCTGGAGCCGCGACTCGATCCACGGGTCCCGATCCGCCTCGTAGGTCACGGGCACGCGCTTGCGCCCGGGCAGGCTCACGTGCTCCGGCGCGAACTCGTGCAGTCGTGCGAAGGCCGAGGGATCGAGCCGCCCCGCGAGGGCGTCCACGAGCGACGCCCCTTTCAGGTCCGCGAAGCTCCGGCGCCCCACGCAGAGATCCTCGAGCGCCGCCCGCACGGCCTCGTCGTCCACCGCGCCGAGCTCGAGCCCGTGCGCGTTCGCGAACTCCACCCGCCGCCGGAAGCCCTCGAGCGCGTCCAGGTCGAAGTGCTTCTCGAGCCCGGCGTCGAGCGCCGCCGCCGCCAGCACCTTCGCCACCTCCGGCCCGGCCACCTCGCGGCTCACGCTCTCGTCGAGCACGAGCCCCTCCCAGCGGAGCCCGCTCACCTCCTCGACCTGCGCCGTCTTCGCGTCGAAGCGGAGCTCGCGCACGTCCTCGATCCGCTCCTCGAAGAGCTCGAGCAGCCAGTCGGGCTCGATGCGGCTCGCGGCTCGGATCACCACGCGCCCCCGCCCCGCCTGCCCCCGCGCGTCCGTCACCTCGCCGGCGACCATCCACTCGGCCTCGCGCACGACGCTCGTCTCCGCGAGCTCCCCGGCGCCGCCCCCGGCGAAGACGACCTGCGCCGAGCGCGGCCGGCGCCGCTTGCCCACCCGGTCCGGGAAGGCGCGCAACGTCGCGCGCAGGAGCGCGTCCTCCTCGTCCATCAGGCTCGCCTTCGGCTCGCGCCCCACGCGGAGGGCACGCCGCAGCTGCTCGGCCCCCCGGCGCACGGCGCGCACGGTGTTCGCGTCCAGCCCCCGGGCGCGGAGCTGCCGATGCCCGAGCCCTTCCGCCTCGGCGACCTCGAGCGCCTCGAGGCGGGCGATCCAATCCGAGCTCCCCACGGCCGCGTCGACCCCGCCGCCGTCGAAGCGGGTGCGCGCACCGAGCCGGGGATCGCGCTCCGCCGCCAGCGCCGCCAGCGCGCAGCCCCGCGCGCCGACCTCGGCGTCCGCGGCGGCGAGGGCCAGCCGGGCCAGCCGGGGGTGCGTCGGGAGCCGCAGCATGCGCCGGCCCGTCTCCGTGATCGCCCCGCCCTCGAGCGCCCCCAGGCGCTCGAGGAGCTCGCTCGCCTGCGCGAGCGCGGCCTCCGGTGGCGCCTCGAAGAAGGGGAAGCGCGTCGGGTCGTGGCCCTGGCTGCGCAGGAGCAGCACCAGCTCGGCGAGGTCGGCGCGCGCGATCTCGGGCGTCTCGTGCGCCGGCCGGCGGCGGAAGTCGTGCTCCGTGTAGAGCCGCAGGCAGCGACCGGGGCGCACGCGGCCCGCCCGGCCCGCGCGCTGGGTGGCCGAGGCCTGGCTCACGCGCACCGTGTCGAGCGAGGGCAGGCCCGTCCACGGCGAGAAGGTCGCCTGCCGCGCCAGGCCCGAGTCGACGACGGCGACCACGGCCTCGAGGGTCACCGAGCTCTCGGCGACGTTCGTGCTCAGCACCACCTTCGGGCGCGGACCGCGGCGCACGGCCCGATCCTGGGCGTCCGGGGGGAGGTCCCCGTGGAGCACGGCGACGTCGACGCCGGCGGCGTCGCAGGGGCCCTCGATGGCGTCGCGGGCGCGGCGGATCTCGCGCGCCCCGGGGAGGAAGACGAGCACGTCGCCGTCGAGCCCGTCCTTCAGGAGGCGCCGCACGGCCGCGCCGACCCGTCGCTCGAGCGGGCGGTCGTCCTCCGTCTCGGCGTGCTCCACCGTCACCGGGTGGGTCCGGCCCGGCACCTCGCGGATCGGCGCGTCCAGGAAGGCCGCGACCGGCGCCGCGTCGAGCGTCGCGCTCATGGCGAGCAGGTGGGGCCCCGCGCCCTCGCGCTGCCGCGCCCGCACCATCGCGAGCGCGAGGTCCGTGTGGAGGTGCCGTTCGTGGAGCTCGTCGAAGACGACCGCGCCCAGGCCCCCGAGCGTCGGGTCCTCGCTCAGCCGGCGCACGAAGACGCCCTCGGTCACGAAGCGGAGCCGGGTCTTCGGGCCCGTGCGGTCGTCGAAGCGCACGGTGTAGCCGACGCGCTCACCGACCTTCTCGCCGAGCTCGGAGGCCACCCGCCGCGCCGCCATGCGCGCCGCCAGCCGCCGCGGCTCGAGCACGACGATGTCTCCCTCGACGCGCCCCTCCTCGAGGAGCGCCCGGGGCACGCGCGTCGTCTTGCCGGCGCCCGGCTCGGCGACGATCACGGCGTTGCCCGCCTCGCGCACGTCGGCGAGGAGCGTCGGCAGGTGCGCGTCGATGGGGAGGCGCGTCACGGGCCGCGACCTTAGTGCGGGATCCATCCGGGTAGAAAGGGACCTGGCTCGCGACGCGGCGCTGCGCCTCCTCGCCGATGCACCGCATCGACTCGTCGGCGCGCCTTGCCCTGAAACGCCGGTCCTGCGCCATCTCCCCTTCTACCCGTCGGATCCCTGCACTCGCAGGACGGCGGGGGCCTCCGGCGCTGCGACGGAGAGGCTCCTCCTCGCCCGCGCGCCCGTTCAGGTCGGGAGCCCGGCCCGCTCCCGGAGCGCGCCGCCGACGTCGCGCACGAGCTTGAGGTAGGCGATCAACGCCCAGAGCGCGCCCACGAGGAAGACCAGGCCGAGCGCGAGGGCCGCCACGCCGAGCTCGGCGGCGCCCGCCTTGAACACCAGGCCGAGGATCGCCAGCACGGGGAGCGCGACTTTCAGCCCCCCGGTCCGCTCGGCGAGGTCGTGCCGCTCGATGTGTCCGGCGACCTCGCCGAAGGAGACGAGGAGCGCGAGGAGCGCGAAGAGCCCGAGCGCCTGCCCGGCGCCCTGCACCCAGGGGAGCTGGTCCTGGAGGTCGAAGAGGTGGCGAAGCCGCCCCGAGCCGAACGCGCGCACGATGAGGACGGTCGCGCCGACGTTCACCAGGAAGGTGATGACGAGGAGCGTGCCGCCGAGCTGCGCTGCCCCCTTGCCGGGGGCGAGCTCCGGGAGCTGGCGCGCGTAGCGGAGCGCGCCGGTGAGGATGACGAGCTGCACCAGCATCGTCCCGACGGCGACCAGGACCATGATCCCCTTCACGAGCTCGATGTTGCGCGAGGCGCCGGCGAGGACGCCGAGCAGGCCACCGAGGACGCTGACGAGGAGCTGGATGACGATGCCGCGGTGGTAGAGCGCGAGGGCACGCCCCGGCGCCGCCCAGGCGGGGTCGGCGAGCTCCGCGTTCGTCTCCGCCGGCGCCGGGCCCTCCGCGGGCAGGCTCTCCCGATGGGCCCGGAGCACCAGGAGGAGCAGCACGTCGGCGGCGACGAAGAGCCCCCAGTACACGACCGAAGGCACGCTCGGCCCGTCGAGGAAGCGCAGCAGCGGCAGGAGGAGCCGCGCGCCGGTCGCGCCGAGCGCGCCCCAGAAGAGGCCGTCGGGCACGGGCGCCCCCTGCGCGGAGGCGGCGCGCTGCACGAGCAGGAGCGCCAGGCCGATCCCCACGCCGCGCGCGAGCTGTCCGGTCGACCCGACGACGTCGAGGAAGGTGGTGTAGTCGCCGACGGGATCGGCGAAGAGGTCCATCAGGTGCGCGCCGGCGAGGCTCGATGCGTGGTTCACCGTGAAGAGAAGGTCGACGGCGAGGTCGAGGCTCACGAGCGCCACGGCTCCCTTCGCCAGGCCGCCGAGCGCCGCCGGGAGCGCGCGCCCGTACGCCCGCAGGCCGCCGAGCGCGATGAAGCCGCCCGCGAGGATCACCAGCCGGCAGAGCATCGAGATCCAGCTGCCCACCTCCCAGAGCTCGAAGGCCGCCATCACCTCGTGCACGGCGATGCTCGCGACGCCGCCCCCGAGCTGGAACGCGACGCCCCGCACCCAGCGGCCGAGCCCCTCGCGCGCCGCCGGCCCGTGCACTCCCCCGTCGATCAGCATGGGCCCAGTCTACGCGCTAGCCGCGACCGGCTCCCCTCGAACGCGCGCGCGCCCGCCCGCCGCGCGATGGCGACGGGGGGCGCGCTCCGGCGGCCCGGGCGGACCTCGGCCCTTGCGCAGCTTCAGCCCTTGCGCAGCTTCCGGTACTTGATGCGCCGCGGGATCTCCGCGTCGTCGCCGAGCCGCGCCTTCTTGTCCGCCGCGTAGTCCGAGTAGGTCCCCTCGAAGAAGACCACCCGGCTGTCCCCCTCGAAGCCGAGGATGTGCGTGCAGATGCGGTCCAGGTACCAGCGATCATGGCTGATGATCAGCACGCAGCCGGGGAACTCGAGGAGCGCCGACTCGAGCGAGCGGAGCGTCTCCACGTCGAGGTCGTTCGTCGGCTCGTCGAGGAGCAGCACGTTGCCGCCCTCCTTCATGAGCTTCGCCAGGTGCACCCGGTTGCGCTCGCCGCCCGAGAGCTTGCCCACGGGCTTCTGCTGGCTCGAGCCCTTGAAGTTGAACCAGCCGCAGTAGGCCCGGCTCGACACCATGCGGTCGCCCACGTCGACCTCGTCGGCGCCGCCGCTGATCTCTTGGAAGACCGTCTTGTCGTCCTCGAGGTGGTCCCGGTGCTGGTCCACGTAGGCGAGCTTCACGGTCTCGCCGACCTCGACCTCGCCCTCGTCCGGCGTCTCCTGCCCGACGATCATCCGGAAGAGGGTCGTCTTGCCGGCGCCGTTCGGGCCGACGATGCCGACGATGGCCCCCGGCGGCACCCGGAAGCTCAGGTCCTCGAAGAGGAGCTTGTCGCCGAAGGCCTTCGTCAGGTGGTCCACCTCGATGACCTTGTTGCCGAGCCGCGGCCCCGGCGGGATGCGCACCTCGTTCGGGTCCGCCTTCTTCTTGCCCCGCTCCTGCACGAGCTGCTCGAAGGCCTGCACGCGGGCCTTGCTCTTGGCCTGCCGCGCCTTCGGGCTCGCCCGCACCCAGTCGAGCTCTTCCTTGATCTTGCGCTGCCGCGAGGACTCCTGGCGCTCCTCCTGGGCGAGCCGCTCCTGCTTGGCCTCGAGCCACTCGGAGTAGTTGCCCTTGAAGGGGATCGCCTGCCCGCGGTCGAGCTCGAGGATCCACTCGACGACCTCGTCGAGGAAGTAGCGGTCGTGCGTGACCAGCACGACGCAGCCCGGGTAGTCCTGCAGGTGCCCCTGGAGCCAGGCGACGCTCTCGGCGTCGAGGTGGTTCGTCGGCTCGTCGAGGAGGAGCAGCTCGGGCTTCTCGAGCAGGAGCTTGCAGAGCGCGACGCGGCGCTTCTCGCCGCCCGAGAGGTGCTTCGGGTCCGCGTCCGCCGGCGGGAGGCGCAGCGCGTCCATGGCGAGCTCGAGCGTGTGGTCGAGGTTCCAGCCGTCCTTGGCGTCGATCTCGTCCTGGAGCGCGCCCTGCTTCTCGAGGAGCTTCGTCATCTCCTCGTCGCTCATGGGCTCGCCGAGCTTCATGCTCAGCTCCTCGAACTCCGTGATCACGTCGCGGATCGGCTTGACCGCCTCCTCGACGGCCTCCTTGACGGTCTTCGCGTCGCCGAGGTCGGGCTCCTGGGGCAGGTAGCCCACCTTGACGCCCGGCCGCAGCCAGCTCTCGCCCGTGTAGTCCGTGTCGACCCCGGCCATGATGCGCAGGATCGTCGACTTGCCCGTGCCGTTGACGCCGATGACGCCGATCTTCGCCTTGGGCAGGAAGGACAGATAGAGGTCCTCGACCACCTTGTTGTCCGGCGGGTGGACCTTCGTGACGCCCTTCATCGAGAAGATGTAGTCGGCCATGGCGCGCTGTGTGCCACACGGGGCGCCCTTTGGGTAGGCCGCGCGCGGAGGTCCTTTCATCTCGCGGCCCGTGCCCCCATGCTGAATGCGCATGACCGACCTCTCCCTCGGTCCCCTCGCCGCGCTCGCGCGCACGAGCACGCACGCCGTGCTGGTGGAGGACGACCAGCGGCGCGTCCTCTTCGCGAACGAGGCCTTCGGGGAGGCCTTCGGCGTCGACGTGGTGGGGTTCGTGGGGGCGGACTGCGCGGCCGCGATGCGGGAGAGCGCCCCGCTCTTCGAGGAACCGGAGGCGTTCGTGGCGCGCATCGAGGCGCTCCTCGAGGCGAAGGCGCTCGTCGTCGGGGACGTGGTGCGGCTGCGGGACGGGCGGGTGATGGAGCGCGACTACGTGCCCATCTGGGTCGGCGACGCCTTCCGGGGCAACCTCTGGCAGTACCGCGACGTGACGGCCCGGCAGCGCGCCGTCGAGGAGCGGGAGCGGGAGGCGTCGGCGGCGCGGGCGGCGAACGCGGCCAAGACGCAGTTCCTCGCGATGATGAGCCACGACCTGCGGACGCCGCTGAACGCGATCCTGGGCACGGCCCAGCTCCTGGCGGAGGGCGGCGTGGAGGCGGAGCGGGCGCCCGCGCTCGGCGCGCGCATCGAGCGGAACGCCATGGCGCTGGTGACGCTCATCGACGACCTGCTCGAGATCTCGCGCATCGAGAGCGGCGTGGTCGAGGTGGAGCCGGCGCCCTTCGACCCCTGGAGCCTGCTGGAGGAGCTGGTCGAGCAGGTGCGGGACCCCGCCGAGCAGAAGGGCCTCGCGCTGACGCTCGAGATCGACGAGGCCGTGCCGCCGCGCCTGCTCGGCGACGCGCGCCGGCTGCGGCAGGTGCTCGCGAACCTGGCGAGCAACGCGGTGAAGTACACGCCGCGCGGCGGCGTGCGGATCCGGGCGGGGCGGGACGCGGAGGGGGAGGGCGGGCGCGGGCGCTTTCCGCTCCGGGTGGAGGTGCGCGACACCGGGCCCGGCATCGAGCCGGCGCACCTGCCGCACGTCTTCGAGCCCTTCTACCGGGCGGGTCGCGAGGGGGAAGGGACGGGGCTCGGGCTGAGCATCGCGACCCGCATCGCGGAGGCCATGGGCGCCTCCCTCGAGGCCGAGAGCGTCCCCGGGGAGGGCTCCGTGTTCCGCCTGCGGGTCGATCTGCCGTTGGCCTCGGTGAGCACGGAGCTGCGCCGCGACGGGCTCCCGCTGGCGCGGCGTCCGCTGCGCGGCCGCGTGCTGGTGGCGGACGACCACGCCGAGAGCCGGGAGACGCTCGCCGGTCGCCTCGCCGGCATGGGGCTCGAGGTGCGCACGGCCTCCGATGGGGACGAGGCGTTTCAGCAGGCGTCGTCGCGCCTCTTCGAGCTGCTCGTGCTCGACCTGGCCATGCCCGGGCGCTCCGGGGACGAGGTCGTGCGTGCCTTGCGCGCGGGGGAGGGGGACGCGGCGCGCACGCCGGCGCTCTGCGTGACGGCGCATGCGATCGAGGGGGTCGCCGACCGCTGCCGGGAGGCGGGCTTCGACGAGGTCCTCTTCAAGCCCGTGCCCGCCGAGGCCATGGCGCGGGCCGTGCGGCGGGCCCTGCGTCGCAACGTGGTGGTCGTCGACGACGACGAGGACATGCGGGCGCTCCTCGTGGCGCTGCTCGAGGACGACGGCCGCCGCGTGCTCGAGGCGGCGACGGGCGAGGAGGCGCTCGGGTGGGTCGAGCGGGAGCCGGTGCACCTGGTCCTCGCGGACCTCGGCATGCCCGGCATGGACGGCTGGGCGCTGGGCCGGAGGCTCGCGAGCCGCGAGGATCCGCCGCCGCTCGTGGCGCTCACGGGCACCGCAGACGCCGCGACGCGCGCGCAGCTGAAGGCCGAGGGCTGGGCGGGCGTGCTGGCCAAGCCGCTGCGCGCCGACGCGCTCCGGGCGGCGGTCGAGCGCCACGCCCGCTGAGGACGGGCACCGCGAGGGGGCCCGGCGTCCCGGTGGGCTCGGCGGGTGGCCTCGGTCGGACTCGGCGCCCTGCGGCCGCGCGCGGAGTGCGTCGCGCGTGGGCCCTGGGCGGAGCGTGGAGCGCGGCGAGTCCGATCGGCCGTCCGCGGGCCGGGGATTGGCACTGCGGTCTCGAGCGTGTGGGGACGGGGCGAGACGCGCTCGTCCCGCCCTCGGGTCGTCTGGCGCCGAAGCGCGACGCGCCTTCAGACGGGCTTCTCTTCGTCCGGCTTCTCGACGGGGGCGACGACCGTGGTGGCCGTCTTCGTGCCCTTCGTCGGGCGGTGGCGCACCGGGCGCACGATGAAGGGGCGCTCGGCGCGGACACGGGCCTGGGCCTCGGCCTCGGCGGCGCTCGCCAGGTCGAGGAAGCGGAGCTGGCTGCGCACCTGCTCGTCGAGGTTCTCCGGCGTCGGCACCTTCTCGTAGTGCCCGTCGGCGCGGAGCTCGCGGGCCTTCACGTTGTCCTCGAGGGCGATGCCGAGGACCTCGTGGATGACGCGCTTGCGGAGGCCGTCGTCCTCGATGGGGAACATCACCTCGACGCGGCGGTGGAAGTTCCGCGGCATCCAGTCGGCGCTGGCGCCGAAGACGAGCTGCCGGCCGCCGGCCTCGAAGTAGTAGATGCGGTGGTGCTCGAGGAAGCGGTCGACGATGGAGCGGACGCGGATGTTCTCGCTGATGCCCGGCAGCCCGGCCCGGAGGCAGCAGATGCCGCGGACGATGAGGTCGATCTGCACGCCCGCCTGGGAGGCCCGGTAGAGCGCCTGGATGACGTCCGGGTCCTGGAGCGAGTTCATCTTGGCGATGATGCGCGCGGGCTTGCCGGCGCGGGCGTAGGCGGCCTCGCGCTCGATCATGCCGAGCGTGGTCTCGTGGAGGCCGAGGGGCGCGGCGATGAGCTTGCGCCACTCGCGGGGCGGCGTGCAGCTCGTGAGGAGGTTGAAGAGGGCGGTGGCGTCGTGGCCGAAGTCCGGGCGCGCCGTGAAGAGGCTGAGGTCCGTGTAGAGCTTGGCCGTCTTCGGGTTGTAGTTGCCCGTGCCGAGGTGGACGTAGCGGCGGAGGCGCCCGTCGCCCTCGCGGCGGACGACCAGGCTGACCTTGCAGTGGGTCTTGAGGCCGACGAGGCCGTAGACCACGTGGACGCCCGACTCCTCGAGGCGGCGCGCCCAGTGGATGTTGTTCTCCTCGTCGAAGCGGGCCTTGATCTCGACGAGCGCGGCGACCTGCTTGCCGTTCTCGGCGGCGCGGGTGAGGGCCTTGACGATCGGGCTGTCGCCACTGGTGCGGTAGAGGGTCTGCTTGATCGCGAGGACGTCGGGGTCGACGGCGGCGCGCTCGAGCATGGCGACGACCGGGTCGAAGCTCTCGTAGGGGTGGTGGAGGAGGACGTCGCGCTCGCGGATGACCTCGAAGACGTCCTCCTCGCCGAGGAAGGCCGGCGGCTCGGCGGGGGTGAAGGGGACGTCGTGGAGGTCGGCGCGGTGCCGGAGGCCCTGGGCGAGGTCACCGAGGTCCGGCATGGAGAGGGGGGCGTCGACCTGGAAGACGAACTGGGAGTCGACGCGGAGCGCCTCCTGGAGGACGGCGACGGCGCCGGGGGCGCAGCTCGAGCTGACCTCGAGGGCGACGGCGTTGCCGCGATCGCGGCGGCGGACCTCCTCGCGGATGACCTCGAGGAGATCCTCGGCCTCCTCCTCGTCGATGGAGAGGTCGTGGTTCCGGATGACGCGGAAGGGCCAGGCGCCGCGCTGGTGGAAGCCGCGGAAGAGCTCGCCGGCGTTCTCGGCGATGACGTCGTCGAGGAGGACGTAGTTGGCGACGGCGCCGGCGTCGTCCTTGACGGGGATGAGGCGCGGGAGGACGGCCGGGACCTGGACGACGGCGAAGGCGGGCTCGCCCTCCTCCTCGCCGGCGAGCATGACGACCAGATGGAGCCGCTTGTTGGGGACGTGCGGGAAGGGGTGGCCCGGGTCCAGGGCGAGGGGGGTCAGGATCGGATAGACCTGCTCCTGGAAGTAGCGGCGGAGGCGCTTCTGCTCCTGGGCGTCGAGCTCGCGCGGCTTGCGGAGGACGACGCCCTCGTCCTCGAGGGCCGGGAGGAGCTGGCCGAGGAAGGTCTCGGACATCTCGTCGACCATGCGCTCGACGCGCTTGGCGATGGCGGAGAGCTGCTCGGCGGGCGTCATGCCGTCGGCCGGGGTGTCGGAGACGCCCTCGCTGCGCTGTTCGAGGAGGCCGGCGACGCGGACCATCTGGAACTCGTCCAGGTTGGACTGGACGATGGTGAGGAACTTGAGGCGCTCGAGGAGGGGGACCGAAGGGTCGCGGGCCTCGTCGAGGACGCGCTGGTTGAACTCGAGCCAGGAGAGCTCGCGGTTGATGAAGAGCTCGGGGCGGTCGAGGTCGACGGGGAGGGCGCCGGCGGCCGGGGCCTGCTGCGTGTCGGCGGTCGTCTCGTCGTCCGTGGTCCGCTCTTCGGGCGTGGCGCCGTCCATGGAAACCGTTGTGGCGCCGGTGACGCCACCCCGTCAAGCGACACCCACAACCCGTGCCGAAGACCCGTGCCCGTGCCGAAGACCCGTGCCCCTGCCCTTGCCCGTGCCCCTGCTCGCCGGTCTCCAGGGGCGTCGGGTCTGCCGAGTGGTCTGCGTGTCGAGCTGAGTACGTCGGGCACGGGGGGAGGGGACGGGCCCCGCGGGACCCCGCTCCGGCTCACCGTCAGCGTGCGCTGACGGTTCCGCCTCCGCTCCGAAGCTCGCCCAGGACGTCGGCTTCGCCGCCGCCCTGGACGACTTCTATGGTCCCGCGGGGCCCGTCCCCTCCCCCCTCCGTGGTCCAAGTGGCCGGCGCGGAGAGTGAGTGGCTTGGGGGCGATGGAGGTGCCGTGAACCGACGCCACGCGACGATACGGGCCCGTCGAAGCCGCTGACGGCGTTGCGCTCCCTCGACGTAGCGCTGCTACTCCTTCGGTCGTGCGCCTTGCCAGCGACTCCGACGACCTCCGTCTCGTTCGCGCGTCGTCGGCCCCCGGCACCTCGCCGCCTCGTCGATAGCCGAAGAGACGACGAGCCCTGGCCCCTCCTCCCCGTGATCCTCTCGGCCCCGTCCGGCTTCGCCGTCCGCGGCCTTCGCGTGTCCGAGGAGATCCCGATGCGGGGAGCGCGCGCCGCTTCGCGTCGCCC
>PABA01000107.1 GCA_002699025.1 Sandaracinus sp.
GAGCCGGAGCGGGGTCCCGCGGGGCCCGTCCCCTCCCCCCGTGCCCGACGTGGGCAGCTCGACACGCAGACCACTCGGCGAGACCCGACGACCATGGAGACCGGCGGGCACGGGCAGGGGCACGGGCACGGGCAGGGGTTCTTTTCTGGTACCAATCCCCCCATGAAGCGTGACGCCAGGCTCGCCTGGGCCGTGCTCCTCGTCCTCGGCCTCGCCGCCCTCTTCTGGGGCTGGAGCCGCGGCCCCGCGCTCAACGAGAAAGCGACCATGGCCGGCGAGGTCTCCCTCGACGCCATCGGCTTCGACCAGGTCGTCGCCGTCCACGAGGACGACCCCTTCCTCCGCAAGGTCGGCGCCGTCGCCGTCAACTGGGCCGCCACCAACCGCGTCGGCATGACCTTCGGCGTCCTCTTCGGCGCCGCCCTCATGACCCTCCTCGCCCTCATCGACCTCCGCCGCCTCCGCGGTCGCAGCCTCGGCGCGGGCGTCGGCGCCGGCCTCGTCGGCATGGCCTCCGGCGCCCCCCTCGGCGTCTGCGTCAACTGCGCCGCCCCCATCGCCCAGGGCCTCGCCGCCGGCGGCAGCCGCCTCGAGACCACCCTCGCCGCGATGATGGCCTCCCCCACCCTCAACGTCGTCGCCCTCCTCCTCCTCTTCACCCTCTTCCCCTTCCACGTCGCGGCCGTGAAGCTCGGCCTCACCCTCGTCCTCCTCCTCGCCGTCCTCCCCGCCCTCGCCCGCACCGTCCTCGCCGGCGAGCGCGACCGCTCCCTCACCCACGCCCTCCCCTCCCGCGAGGCCGGCCCCCAGCCCCCCGCCTGGAGCGGTGGCGGCGCCCTCGACGGCGCCCGCTGGGTCGCCCACGCCTTCCTGAAGAACGGCTGGTTCGTCGCCAAGACCACCGTCCCCCTCATGCTCGCCGCCGGCCTCTTCGGCGCCCTCGTCGTCGTCCTCCTCCCCCTCGATCGGCTCCCGGAGATCGTCGCCGCCACCAGCCTCTCCGAGGCCCTCCTCTGGAGCCTCGCCCTCGCCCTCCTCGGCGCCGCCCTCCCCGTCCCCATCACCTTCGACGTCATCGTCTGCGCCGTCCTCTACGCCGCCGGCCTCCCCTTGCGCTTCGTCGCCGTCCTCCTCTTCACGCTCGGCGTCTACAGCGTCTACTCGGGCCTCGTGATCGGCCGGGGCATCTCGAAGCGCACGGCCCTCGTGCTCTTCGCCGCCGTCGCGGCCCTCGGCGTCGTCGCCGGCGACGTGACCCAGGCCTGGGCCAACGCCGCGCGCTCCTCCACGCTCGCCGCGCTCGACACCCTCGAAGGCGAGGAGCCCGGCTGGGCCGTCGCCCCGCCCGAGACGCGCCCCGTCGAGCTCCCGCGCCCGGCCTGGGAGCCGGTCGCCCCCGGCGTCGAGCGCCGCGCCGTCGCCTCGCTCCCCCGCGCCGAGGTCGACGAGGGCTTCACCGCCCTGGACGCCGCCGCGCTCGGCCTCGAGACCCCCGCGACCCTCACGCCCCTCCACATCGAATACCCCTTCGTCCAGGGCCGCGGACGCACCCTCGCCGCCGGCGACGTGCACGGCGACGGCCTCGACGACCTCGTCGTCGTCTCCGAGGCCGGCGTCGTCCTCCACGAGAACGCCGGCGGCACCTTCGGCGCGCGCCCCCTCGACCTCCCCGGCGTGCCCCTCTTCGCCGCGCTCGTCGACCTCGACGCCGACGGCGCCCTCGACCTCTACGTGGGCGGGCTCCGAGGCGACCGCTGGCTCCCCGGCGACGGTGAGGGCGGCTTCGGCGAGGCGCGCGAGCTCCTCGTCGACGGGCGCTGGGTGGCGGCCGCCGGGTTCGCCGACCTCGACGCCGACGGCGACCTCGACGCCATCACCAGCCGCTGGTCGCCAGCCTGGCGCGGCCCCTGGAAGACCGCCGAGGCATCCAGCGACGTGCTCCTCCGCAACGACGGCGCCGGCCGGTTCACGCCCGAGCCCCTCCCGAGCCTCCCGGGGGCGGGCACGGCCGTGCTCCTCCACGACCTCGACGCCGACGGCCGCCTCGACGCCCTCGTCGGCCACGACTTCGCGCCCCCCGAGGGCGTCTACCGCGCGACCGACGCGGGCTTCGAGCGCGCCCCGGCGCTCCTCCCGGCGTCCACCCGCGACACCATGGGCATCGCCGCGGCGGACGTGGACGGCGACCTCGAGGAGGAGCTCTTCTTCGTCGACATCGCCCACGGCCACGGCGACGACCCCTACACCGGCGGGCGCGTCGAGGTGGAGGACGCCTGCGCCTGGATCGACGACCCGAGCTGCGCCGAGGACGCGCGCCTCACCCGCGCCTACCTCGCCGCGCGCCGCCAGCTCGACGTCGACGCCTGCGCCCTCTGGCCCGACTCGAACGCCTGCCGCGCCGCCTTCTTCCTCGGCACGGCGCATCGCTTCGAGGGCGACGAGGCCTGCCGCTTCCCGGCCGGCTGGGGCCTCTACCGCGGCCTCTGCGCGCAGAACGTGCAGGAGCCCTTCCAGCCGAGCGCCGCCGCCCGCCAGGCGCGCCCACCGCAGCGCCGGGGCGGCAACCTGCTGCTCGACCGCGGCGAGGAGGGCTGGCGCGAGGCCACCCCGCCGGCGCTCGCGCACACCGGCTGGACCTGGCAGCCGCGCTTCGTCGACGTGGACGGGGATGGCGACCAGGACCTCTTCGTCGCGACGGGCACCCCCTCCGCCGTCGCGCGCCGCGAGAGCAACGCGCTCTTCCTGCGGGAGGGCGAGGGCTGGGAGGACGCCACCGAGCGCCTCGGGCTCCTCGACCGACGCCCGACCGCGAACGCCGTCTGGATCGACCTCGAAGGCGACGGCGACCCGGACCTCGTCTCCCTGCCCATCCACGGCCCGCTCCAGGTGCGCCGCAACGACCTCGGCGGGCAGCGCCTCGCCATCGGCCTCCGGGACGAGCGTGGCGGGCCCGGCGTGATGGCGCGGGTGCGCGTCGAGACCGAGGCGGGCATGCAGCTCCACGTCGTGCGCGCGAGCGGCGGCTACCTCTCCTTCGACGGCCTCACGCTCCACGTCGGCCTCGGCGACGTCAGCGGGGCGACCCGCATCGACGTCTCCTGGCCCGACGGAGCGGAGAGCGCCTACCCGGGCCCCTTCCCCGCCGGCCACCGCTACCGCCTGACCCACCCCGGCTACGCGCCGCCGACGTCCCCGGGCCCCGAAGTCGACGAGGGAGGCGGTGCCGACGCGGCGGGAGACGCCGACGCGGCGGGAGACGCCGACGCGGTGGGGGACGCCGACGCGGGGGGAGACGCCGCGGACGCGGGCTCCGGAGGCGACGACGCCGCCGAGGCCACGAGGGCCGACGCCGACGCGGACGCCGCGGCCGACCGGGAAGCCGACTCCGCGCCCTCGAATCCGGCACACTGAGCCGCCCATGCTCTCCGCGCTCCAGCACCTGAGCGACGCCGTCACGGACACCGCCACCGGCTGGGTCGCCGACTCGGCCCGCGGCGGCCCCGGCGCCCCCGCCCTGGCCATCGTCGCGGCCGCCCTCGTCGGCGTGCTCGTCTACGCCCACCACCGGCGAGCCCGCCGCCGCGCCCATGCGCGCCGCCGCCTCGCGCGCCAGCTCGACCGCCGCTACGGGCCCCTCCACGCGCTCCGGATCGAGCTCGACGCCGGAGCCGATCCCGCTTCCATCGCCCGCCGCGCCGCCGAGATCCTCGCGACGACCCGCTCCCTCGCCGAGGGCGACGCCGACGCGAGCCCGATCCACGCCTTCGCCGCCGACCCCGAAGGGGCCTTCCCGCGCGACGCCCTCGACGCCCTCCTCGCGCCGCTCTCCGAGCTCGACGCGCGCCATCGGCGCCTGGTCGCGGGCGAGCCCGAGCCGCCGGCGGAGGGGCCGAACGACCCGCCGGGCGGGGAGCTCGTGCGGTAGCGACGGGGCCCGCTGGCGTCGCGACCGTGCTAAGCCCGCCCCGTGGGGGAGATGCGCGACCAGCTACCCGGCGGCTACCGCCTGAGCGAGGAGCTCGGGCGCGGGGGCGTCGGCACGGTCTACGCCGGGACGGGACCCGACGGCGCCGAGGTCGCCATCAAGGTCGCCGAGCCGCGCGAAGGCGTCGTCCGCGCCGAGTGGCTCCGCCGCGAGGCCTCCCTCGCCGCCCGCCTCCGCCACCCGCACATCGTCCAGCTCCTCCACACGGGCACCACCGCCGATGGCCGACCCTTCCTCGTCTACGAGCGCGTCCACGGCGCCTCCGTCGAGGCCCGCGCCGACACGCTCACCACCGAGGAGATCGCCGCCCTCGGCGCCACCCTCTTCGAGGCCCTCGCCTACGCCCACGACGCCGGCGTCCTCCACCTCGACGTCAGCCCGGGCAACCTCCTCCTCCGCGACGCGGACCACGCCCTCCGCCTCACGGATTTCGGCCTCGCCACGCCGCGCGACCGCTCCCGCAGCCGCCAGCGCGCCCTCGTCGCCGGCACCCCCGGCTACCTGAGCCCCGAGCAGGCCCTCGGCGGCGGCGGCGTCAGCCCGCGCTCCGACCTCTTCGGCGCCGGCGCCGTCCTCTACCGCCTCATCGCCGGCTTCCCGCCCCACTTCGGCCCGGACAGCACGGAGATCATCCGCCACACCCTCTACGGCGAGCCTCTCCCCCTCAAGCCCCGCGCCGGCCTCTACTTCGGCCCCGGCCTCTGCGCGCTCGTGGAGCGCCTCATCGCCCGCGATCCGGAGCGCCGCCCGCCCTCCGCCGACGCCGCCCTGGCGCTCTGGCAGGAGGCCTGCGCCGAGCGCATCTCCCACGCCGGCGACCCGCACGAGCCGACGCCCGCCTTCGGCCTCGACCGCGGTGAGGTCGCCGAGACCCTCGAGCGGGAGCCCGCCCCGACGCGCCCCTACGCCCCGCGGGGCGCGCCCACGCTGCCCCACAAGAGCGCCCCGCGGCCCGCGCGCACCGACGAGCTCCCCACGGCCGCCGAGCGGGCCCCGACCCCGCACGTGCCCCTCACGCGGCCCTCCCTCCCGCTCCCGGAGGGCGTCGACGAGGCGGTGCTCGCGCGCCTCCCGCCCCGCCACTCCGGAGGCCTCGTGCGCCTCGTCGGCGCGGCCGGCAGCGGACGCTCGACCGCGATGCAGCAGGTGATCGCCGCGCTTCACCGCGCCGACGTCCCGGTCGCGTGGATCACCGGCCGCCGCGGCGAGCCCACGCCCCCGCTCGAGGCCCTCGCCGGGCTCGTGCTGCAGCTCGCTGGAGCGGACGGCGGCCCGCCCTGGGCCTCCGCCGAGCGCCTCAGCGCCCGCCTCGAGCGGGCCGGCGCAGGCGAGCTCCGGGCCGGCCGGGAAGCCCTGGTCGCCGGCCTCCTCGGCACGGCCCGCCGCGCGGACCTCGGCGGCGCGCGCCTCGAGCTCTTCCGCATCGTCCAGCTCCTCCGCCCGCCGGGCCGCCCCCTCGTCTTCTGCATCGACGACGCCGACACGCTCGACGCGGCCAGCCGCAGCGTGCTCGAGGACCTCGCCGCCGTGGACGTGGGGGTGCTCCTCGTCGAAGAGCGCGACGCCCCGGCAGCCGAGGCGGCCGAGCCCCGCGACCCGAACGTCGTCACGGTGCCCTCCCTCGATCCGCCCCTCGCCGATCGGCTCCTCACCGGGGGCGCCCCCCCGGACGAGGTCGGCGCGCGCCTCGACGCGCTCCTCGCCCGGCGCACCCCCGCCGAGCGCCGCGTGCTGGCCGCCGCCGCGCTCTTCCGGGGGGACGCCCCGCGCCGCGCCCTCGCCGCCCTCGCCGCCGAGGAGGGCGGCGCCGCCGAGGTCGTGACCCAGCTCGAGGTCCGCGGCCTGCTCCGCTCCGTCGTCGCCCCGGCCTCCCCGATCGAGCCCCGCGTCCGCCTCGCCTGCCCCGGCCTCGTCCGTCGCGCCCTCCCGACGGGCGAGGAGGCCCGCGCGCTCGCCCGACGCGCCGCCCGCTGGCTCTCCCGCGAGAGCCTCGATCCGGGCCACGCCGTCCTCCTGCGCATCGCCGACTTCGCCACCGCCAGCGACGACCTCCTCCTCGCCGCCTTCGCCGCCGCCGAGGCGGGCCGGCGCGCCGCCGTCGCCGACGACCCGAGCGCCGCCACCAGCCTCGCCCGCGCCCTCGAGCTCGCCGAGCGCGCCCCCGGCGCCATCGACGAGGCCGGTGTCTGGGTCGAGCTCGCCGACGAGCACCTCCGCCGCGGCGATCACGAGGCCGCCGAAGAGGCCGCCCTCCGCGCCCTCGAGACCAGCTCTGCTCGCCGCGAGGTCCTCCGCGCCCGCGCCCTCCGCCTCGCCGCCCGCGCCGCCTCCGATCGCGGCGCCAGCGCCCTCGCCCTCACCCGGCTCGAAGAGGCCATCGCCCTCCTCGAGCCCGACGGCGATCCCATGGAGCTCGCCCTCGCCCACTCGAGCCTCGGCTGGCAGCTCGGCTACGTGCTCGACCGGAACGCCGAGGGCATCGCCCACGGCCGGCGCGCCCTCGAGGTCGCCGCGCGCATCGACGCCCCCGCCTTCCAGGCCCAGCTCTGCGGCCGCCTCGGCGCCAACCAGCTCCGGGCCGGCGACTGGGACGGCCAGCTCGGCACCAACCTCCGCGACCTCGGCCTCAGCCTCCTCGCCGGCGACGTCCAGGGCGTCATGCGCGCCCACATCAACGTCGGCGTCTGCCACACGAACCGCGGCCTGCTCGCCCTCGCCCGCGCCCACACCGAGGAGGGGGCGCGCCTCGCCGCCGCCCACGGCGCGCGCATCGCCGAGATGATCGCCGAGAACAACCTCGCGATGCTCGCCGCCGACGAAGGCCGCCTCGCCGACGCCCGCGCCCACGTCGCGCGCTCCCTCGACCGCGCCCGCGAGCGGGGCCTGCCGGGGCTCGCCGAGACCTGGGCCGTGCTCGTCCGCGTCGCGCTCGAGGAGGGCCAGGCGGACGAGGCCCGGGAGGCCGCCCGGAAGGTCCGCGAGGTCGCCCGCGCCTCCGAGCGGACCCTCGCCGCCCGCGTGGAGGCGCGCCTCGACGCGGGCGGCGCCCGGGACGCGCTCCGCGCCACGCTCGCGGAGGTCGTCGACGATCCTTACGAGCGCGCGACGACCCGGCTCGCCCTCGCCGCCGCCGAGCGCGCCGCCGGCGACGCGGCGACGGCCACGCGGCTCGAGGCGGAGGCCGACGCCGCCCTCGAGGCCCTCGGCGCCGACCCGGCTCTCGAGCGCCGGCGCTGGGCCCCGAGCCTCCGCTGACCCCGAAGCCGGCTTCGGGGAGGAGCTGCTCCGCGAGCCCCCCGGCCCGCCCGGGGACGCGCGCTCAGCCGATCGGCAGCGCCGAGTCCGGGATCGCCTCGTAGTCCTTCCGGTCCTTCAGCGCCCGGGTCGCCGCGAAGACCGCCACCGGCGTGCTCAGGTCCCGCTCCGGGAAGGCCTCCGCGACCTTCGCCTTCAAGGTCGCCGAGTGGTGCCGCAGGAACGGGTTCGTCGCCCGCTCCTCCGCGATGGTGCTCGGCACCGTGCAGCCCCCCTTCGCCCGGAGCGCCCACGCCGCCCGGATCCGCTCCGCCAGCGCCTCGTTGTCCGGCTCCACGCTCCACGCGAAGCGCAGGTTCGCCTGCGTGTACTCGTGCGCGCAGCAGACCCGCGTCCCGCCCTCGAGCTCCGCCAGCCGCTCGAGGCTCCGGTGCATCTTCTCCGGCGGCCCATCGAAGAGGTAGCCGCAGCCCCCCGCGAACATCGTGTCCCCGCAGAACACCGCGTCGCTCGCCACGAAGCTCACGTGCCCATCGATGTGCCCCTCCGTGAGCATCACCTTCGCCTCCACCTTCCCGATCCGGGCCACGTCCCCCTCGTCGACCCCGCGGGTCAGGCCGGGCACGTCCTTCGCCTTCTTCGCCGGCCCGAACACCTCGAGCCCCTCGAGCTTCCCGCGCTTCTGCAGGTCCGCGTTCACGCCGATGTGATCCCAATGCGTGTGCGTGTTCCACACCGCCTTCAGCTCGATGCCCTTCGCCGCGCAATAGTCGAGCACCTCGCCGGCCCCCGGGCCGTCCACCGCGGCCCCCGCCCCGGTGGCCGTACACACGGCCAGCCAGATCAGGTTGTCCCGCGCGGCCGGGATCTGGTGGATCTCGAGCGCCCCATCCGCCGTGCGGAAGGGCGCGCGAGGCTCGGTCACGACGTGCTGCATGGGCGGCATCGTAGTACACGCCACCGGGGTTGGAGAGGGGCCGCTCCCTTCGCGCATCGCTCCCGGCACCGGCCCCGCGAAGCGCCCTCGGTGGCCCACCCGACACGGCCTTCCGCTCGCCGACCACCCTGCTACCTTCGCTCCATGAGCACCGACCTCGACGCCGCCCGCACGAGCTGGGCCGAGCTCGACGCCGTCGACGACACGCTCGTCCAGGCCGTCGCCGCCGCCTTCGCGCTCGTCGCCACCGCCGACCGCGAGCTCGCCGACGCCGAGGTCGACCGCTTCCTCCAGGTGCTCGCGGACGACCCGGCCTTCGAGGCCGTCGACGCGAGCGCCATCGGGCCCCAGTTCCGCGCGCTCGCCCAGGCCGTCCTGGACCGGCCCGAGGAGGGCTGGCTGGTCGCCCTCTCGCGCCTCCAGAAGGTCGAGCCCGAGCGCATCGACCACGTCATCCGCGCCGCCCAGATCGCCATCGTCGCCGACGGCGCGCTCCACCCGCAGGAGGAGGCCGCCCTCCGCCGCATCTGCGAGGCCCTCGGCATCGACCCCGACGCCGCGTAGGAGGGCCTCCGGGCGCTGCCCGAAAACGCTGCGATTTCGAGCGCCCCACCGATCGACTGGGGCCCGCGGCTCGACGCGTCGCACCCAAGCCCTACGCTCCGTCGGCCCGGCCCCCACGGCCCCCTCCCCCCGAGGTCCCGACCCATGCCCGACGGCAGCCAGCCCACCGACGCCGCCTCCTACCAGAAGGTCGGCGAGAAGCGCTTCGAGCCCATCCGCGAGATCCGCGTCCGCGGCGCCCGCGAGCACAACCTCAAGGCCGTCGACGTCGACATCCCGCGCGACCGCCTCGTCGTCGTCACCGGCCTCAGCGGCTCCGGCAAGTCCTCCCTCGCCTTCGACACCATCTTCGCCGAGGGCCAGCGCAAGTACATGGAGAGCCTCTCCGCCTACGCGCGCCAGTTCCTCGACCAGCAGAAGAAACCCGACGTCGAGAGCATCGAGGGCCTCCCGCCGACCATCGCCATCGAGCAGCGCAACGCCGGCCACAACCCGCGCTCCACCGTCGCGACCTCCACGGAGATCTACGACTACCTGCGCCTCCTCTTCGCGCGCGCCGGCAAGCCCGTCTGCTGGCACCCGACCAAGACCAAGCGCGATGGCACGGTGAAGGAGCGCTGCGGCCTGCCCATCTCGGCGAGCCACCCCTCGCAGATCACCGAGGCCGTCGCCGGCCTCGAGGAGGGCACGCGCCTGATGGTCCTCGCGCCCGTCGTCCGCGCGCGGAAGGGCTTCCACCGGGAGGTGCTCGAGGAGCTCGCGAGCGACGGCTACGTGCGCGCCCGGGTCAACGGCGAGCTCGTCGAGCTCGGCGAGGTGCTCGCGAAGGAGGACGAGAACCCGCTCGGCCTCGGTCGCTACGAGAAGCACGACATCGAGGCGGTCGTCGATCGCCTCGTGGTCCGCGAGCGGAGCCGCGGCCGCCTCGCCGACTCGGTCGAGACCGCGCTGAAGACCGGCGGCGGCGTCTCGATCATCAGCGTGATGGGCGGCACGCGCGAAGACCCGACCTGGTCCGACACAGTCTACTCCGAGCACTACGCCTGCGCCGAGCACCCGAGCTCGAGCCTCGACGAGCTCGAGCCGCGCCTCTTCTCCTTCAACTCGCCCCAGGGCGCCTGCCCGACCTGCCACGGCCTCGGCATCCTCCTCGAATTCGACGAGGAGCTGGTCATCCCCGACCCGAGCCAGCGCATCGGCAAGAGCGCCATCCAGCCCTGGAAGAAGAACGGCCCCGCCGGCATGTTCAGCGGCCGGCTCAAGCGCCGCTTCCTCCGCCGCTTCGACCTCTCGAGCACGACCACCGTCGACGACCTCGACGAGGAGATGCGCCACGTCCTGCTCTGGGGCACGAGCGACGAGCAGGAGGACGAGTGGGGCGTGAGCTGGGACGGCGTCATCCCCCAGCTCTCCGACTGGTTCGACAAGACCGAGTCGAAGTGGGTGAAGGAGTTCCTGCAGGACTACATGGCCGAGCAGGAGTGCCCCGAGTGCCTCGGCAACCGGCTGAACCTGAAGGCGCTCAGCGTCTACCTCGAGGGGGACGTGCCGCTCCCGAAGGAGGTCGTGAAGGAGCGCGAGCGGCTCGGCCTCGCGAGCGAGCCGCACCGCATCAACCTCAGCGACTTCACGCGCCTCGACATCGAGACCGCCGTCGAGGTCGTCGAAGGGCTCCGCCTCTCCGAGGAGGGGCAGGCCATCGCCAAGCCGATCCTCCGCGAGGTCCGCGCGCGCCTCGGCTTCCTCCAGAGCGTCGGCCTCGGCTACCTCTCGCTCAGCCGGCGCACCTCCACGCTCTCCGGCGGCGAGGCCCAGCGCATCCGCCTCGCCACCCAGGTCGGAAGCGGCATCGTCGGCACCGCCTACGTGCTCGACGAACCGACCATCGGGCTGCACCCGCGGGACAACGCGCGCCTCATCCGCACGCTCCGGCACCTCGCGGACATCGGCAACACGGTCATCGTCGTCGAGCACGACGAAGAGATGATCCGCGCCGCCGACCACGTGCTCGACATCGGCCCCGGGCCCGGCGTGCACGGCGGCCAGGTCATCGCGCAGGGGACGCTCGAGGAGATCGCCGAAGTGGAGGCGTCGCTCACGGGCAAGTACCTCACGGGGCAGCGCGAGGTGCCGACGCCGAAGCCCTCCGAGCGGCGGAAGCTGAAGAAGAAGCACGCGCTCGTCGTGAAGGGCGCCAGGCACCACAACCTGAAGAACGTCGACGTGACCTTCCCGCTCGGCGGGCTGCTGGTCGTCACGGGCGTGAGCGGCAGCGGCAAGAGCACGCTGGTCAACGACATCCTGCTCCGCGCCGTGAAGCGGAACCTCCACGGCTCGAAGGCCAAGCCCGGCAAGCACCTGCGGGTGAACGGGCTCGGCAAGATCGACCGCATCATCGAGGTCGACCAGTCGCCCATCGGGCGCACGCCGCGGAGCAACCCGGCGACCTACACGAAGATGTTCGACGAGATCCGGAACATCTTCTCGCAGACCCAGGACGCCCGCGCCCGCGGCTACGATCGGGGCCGCTTCAGCTTCAACGTGAAGGGCGGTCGCTGCGAGGCCTGCGCCGGCCAGGGCGTGAAGAAGATCGAGATGCACTTTCTTCCCGACGTCTTCGTCGAGTGCGAGGTCTGCCACGGCACCCGCTACAACCCGGAGACGCTGCAGATCCGCTACCGGGGGAAGAACATCGCCGACGTGCTCGCCATGACCTGCGAGGAGGCGGCCGAGTTCTTCGAGAACCACCCGAAGATCCACCGCTACGCGAAGTGCCTGGTGGACGTCGGCCTCGCCTACCTCACGCTCGGCCAGCCCTCGACGACCCTCAGCGGCGGCGAGGCGCAGCGCGTGAAGCTCGCGAGCGAGCTCGGCAAGGGCCAGTCGCTACGGGGCCAGCAGGACCACACCCTCTACATCCTCGACGAGCCGACGACCGGCCTGCACTTCGAGGACGTGCGCAAGCTGATCGGCGTGCTCCAGCGGCTCGTCGACCAGGGCAACACCATCGTCGTGATCGAGCACAACCTCGACGTCATCAAGAGCGCGGACTGGCTCGTCGACCTCGGCCCCGAGGGCGGCGAGGGCGGCGGCCGGGTGGTCGCCGAGGGGACGCCCGAGCAGGTGGCGAAGGCGAAGGGGAGCCACACGGCCGCCTTCCTTCGCGAGATTCTCTGACGAAGGCGGCGCCCTCCCGCGCCTGGGGGATGGCGCCCCCAGCCCCCGCCCACGGGCGCTTGCAGGGCCCGAGGGCCGTGGCTACGCTCGGGTTTGGCCGGTTCGCGACGGGGGTGCGGACCGTGACCGAGGCCTCTTGGAAGAACCAAGTACCCAGCTCGCGCTCGGCATCGCCGGCAGCCTTCTTCTGGCGGCACTCTACTCGGCTGCGAACGCGGGTCTCGGCGCCCTGGGCGAGAGCGCTCTATTGGCGATCCGCGACCGGGGCGGCCCCTACGCGCGCGACGCCGATCGGGCGATCGAGTACCGCGCGGCGATCCGCACCCGGCTGCTGATCGGGCGCGTCGTCAGCGTCTCGCTCGCGGCCGTCTGCGCCGCCTTCCTCTTCGCCCCCTCCGGCCTCGGCGCGACCCTCGGCGCCGGCGTGGCCGTGGCCTTCACCTACGGCATCGCCTCGCAGGTCGGGGGCACGATCGCCCGCCGCCGCGCGCCGCGGGGTGCCCTGCGCACGCTCCGCTGGATGCGCCCCCTCGAGCTCCTGATGGACCCCCTCGCCGCGCCGCTGACGCTGCTGGCCAAGGCCATCGAGCGCGTGGTGCCGATCCCCGAGGAGGGCCACGACCTCCCGGCCCGCGCCCTCGAGCACCTCATCGAGCAGGGCGAGGAGGCCGGCGCCTTCGGCGAGGACCACGCCGACCTGCTGCGGAGCGTCCTCGAGTTCGAGGGCACGGTCGCACGCGAGGTCATGGTGCCGCGCACGAAGGTCGTGGCCTTCGACATCGAGACCAGCCTCGACGAGGTCATCGCCCGCATCGACGAGACCGGCCACAGCCGCTACCCGGTCTACCGGGGCAGCATCGACCAGGTCGAGGGCATCCTCTACGCCAAGGACCTCTTCCGGGTGCTCCGCGAAGGCGGGCTCGAGTCGACCACGCTCGACGCGATCATCCGGCGCCCGGCCTTCTTCGTGCAGGAGACGCAGAAGATCGGCCAGGTGCTGCGCGAGATGCAGGCGCGGCGCTTCCACATGGCGGTGGTCGCGGACGAGTTCGGCGGGGCGGCCGGGGTCGTCACGCTCGAGGACATCCTCGAGGAGATCGTCGGCGAGATCGAGGACGAGCACGACGACGAGACCCGGCCGGTGCAGCAGCACGGTCCGGGCCGCTACGTCGCCGAGGCGACGGTGAGCGTGTACGACCTCGAGGACATCCTCGGCGAGACGCTCGCGGCCGGGGACGGGGATTACGATTCGCTGGGCGGCATGGTCGTGCAGCTCGTCGGCCGGGTCCCCGAGGTGGGCGCCGAGCTCCAGGTGGGCGCCTTCGACCTGCGCATCCTCGAAGCGGACGACCGCCACGTCACGCGCGTGGAGATCATCCGCCGGCCGCCGTCGACGACGGCGGTCGACGCGGCGCAGTGAGCGGGGCCCCCGCCTCGACACCGCGCAACGGCCCGCAGGACCCCTCGACGCCACCGGTCGACCGCGGCCCGATGAGCGCGTCGCCTGCTCGAGCAGCGCGACGCCTCGGCGCGCGACGGATCGCACGAGCCCGAGGAGACCGCCCCGCCCTGCCCCGGCCGCGCCGACCTGCTAAGGGCTCGCCATGTCCTCGCCCCTCGGGAAGCACCCGCTGGCCGTCCGGCCCATCGCCTTCCTCTCCGACATCCACGGACACCTCGCCCCCCTCGAGGCGGTCCTGAAGGCCCTCGACCGCTTCGACGTGGAGCGCGTGGTCGTGGCCGGAGACCTGGTGCTCGGCGGCGACGAGCCCCTCGAGGTCTGGCGGCTCCTCCAGCGAGCGGGCGCCCTCTGCTGCCGGGGCGTGAGCGACACGGCGCTCGTGAGCGTGGACACGAGCGACCTCGAGCCGAGCGACGACGAGGAGGCCGCGCGCCTCGAGCGCTTCCTGAAGACCCGCGAGACCCTCGGCGAGCTCGTGCTCGAGCAGATCCGCCGGCTCCCGCTCAGCCGCCGCCTGCCCATGGTCGACGGGAGCGAGCTGCTCGTGACCCATGGCTCCCCGGCCGACCCGATGAGCGAGATCACCCACACGACGACCGACGAGGAGCTCCTCGGCCTGCTCGACGACGACCCGGCCGACGTCGTGATCGTCGGCGCCGCGCACGTGCCCTTCCTCCGCGCCGTCGACGACACGCGCGTGGTCGGGCTCGGGTCGGTCGGCGAGGCGCCCGAGGGCGGCGTCGCGCACTTCGCGATCATCCGCCCGCGCATGGACGGCGCGGAGATCCTGCTCGAGCACGTCACGCTCTGATTCAACCCGGCGGCGCGCCCGCGCGATCCAGTCCGCGCCGCGCGTACGTCGGCGCTGAGCCGCCGCATCCTCGTCCGCTGCGGGGTGACTCGCTGCGTGGGGCTCCGCGGCGTGGGGGTTCGGTGGTCCGCTGCGTGGAGGTTCGCTGCGTGGGGGTTCGCTGCGTTCTGTCCGACGCGAGCGATGGGCCGTCTGCCGGCGAGACGCCCCGTCAGGCCGCCGCGAAGGCACGCCCTCCTCGGGGCGTCCGCGTGAATCGTGCACGCGCATGCGCGTGATCCACGAGGACGAAGAGGTGCGGTCCCGCGTACCCCCACCGAGACGTGTCGGGAAGTGGGTGCGCACATGTAGGTGTAGGTAGGATTCGCTCCATGAAGCGGCCCGGGCTGGCGAAGGCGACGCGAGGCGCGACCTGGCGACGACGCGGGGGCGAAGCGCTCACCCGCGAGGCGGAGGAGCTCCTCTTCGCGCTCGCCGAGCGCATGTCCGAAGGCTCGGTCCGCGAGGCCGGCGCCCAGCCGACCTACTTCGGCAGCACCATGTTCACCATCGACCTCGAGACCTTCTCCGCGCGCTGGCGCGGCGGGCTCGACGCCGAGGGTCGCGAGCGGCTCCGCGCCAGCGTCGAGGGCTCGGTTCGCGTCCGCCTCCGCGCCATGCGCATCGCCTGCGCCGACGCCGCCCATCGGGTCCCCGACCGCGGCTTCGGCACCGCCCTCGTCGAGACCCAGGTCTCCCTCCGCGGCGACCAGCTCCACCTCGACGTCGACGTCGAGGTGCCCCTCGACGTATCCTCCACCGGCACGGCGCGCTGACGGGGTACGGCGCGCGCCCCCACGCGCGACAGCCCGGCGGTCGACCGTCGCGCGTCGCGCTCGGAGCACCATTTTCGTGAACGAGCAGGACGACAACGTCATCCACGTCGTCTTCGGTCCCGACGGCGGCTACCGCATCTCGCCCGCCCTCGAGACCGAGGCCCCCGCGCCGATCCGCGAGCCCGCGCCGGCCCCGAAGGAGCACGACGATCCGCTCGCGGATCTCTACTCCCGCGCCGAGGTCGCGCGCCTCTTCGGGCTGACCGAGGGCCGGCTCCGCTACTGGGACCGCACCGACTTCCTCGGCCCCTCGGCGCGCCGCGGGCGCCGCCGCTACTACACCTTCCAGGACCTCATCGGGGTCCGCGTGGCCAAGGGCCTCCTCGACGCCGGCATCCCGCTCCAGGAGGTCCGCCGCTCGCTCTCGGCCATCCGCGACGCCCTCCCCAAGGTCGTGCGCCCGCTCTCCGAGCTCCGCGTCATCGCCGAAGGCCACGCCATGCTCGTGCGCGACGAGGCGGGGACCTTCGAGCCGCAGACCGGTCAGCTCGTGCTCGACTTCAGCGTCGAGACGCTCAAGGACGACGTCGTCCAGAAGCTCCGCCAGGAGCCGACCCCGGGCGAGCGTCGCCAGGCCTACGCGCGCTACCTCGAGGGGTGCCGCCTCGACGAGGAAGAGGCCACCTGGGCCCAGGCCGAGCAGGCCTACCGCGACGCCCTCGCCCTCGACCCGGCCCTGGCGAGCGCCTACACGAACCTCGGCAACCTCCGCTACCGGCAAGGGGACGAGCCGGGCGCCATCGCCCTCTACCGGCGTGCGCTCGAGGTCGACGCCGAGCAGCCCGAGGCCCTCTACAACCTGGGCTTCCTCGAGGCGGAGCACGGCCGGCCCCAGGGCGCCCTCCCCTACTTCGAAAAGGCCGTCGCGTCGGACCCCGGCTTCGCCGACGCGCACTTCCACCTGGCCGCCGCCTACGAGGCCGTGGGCCGCCCCGGCGCCGCGGGGCCGCATTGGCAGGCGTACCTCGAGCTCGAGCCGAGCGGCGAGTGGGCCGACGAAGCGCGCCGCCGCCTCGCCAGCCGCGCCTGAGCGACTCCCGCACGAGCCCCGCGAGGCCGGCGCGGCGGCACCGCACGACAGCGTCGGCGCGCCTTGCCCTGAAACGCCCGTCCCGCGCACCCACCAGCCGCGCCTGAGCGACTCCCGGACGAGCCCCGCGAGGCCGGCGCGGCGGCACCGCTCGACAGCGTCGCGCACGGCGAGGCGCCCGGGCCCCGGTCCGCACGCCGCGCTCGCCCGAGCGGCGCGCTCAGCGCGCGCGGATCGCGCCCAGATCGAGGAGCTCGGCCAGCGTCTTCAGCGCCTCGAGCCGCGGCATGCCGCTGACGTCGACGAGCTCTTCCACCGAATGCGCCCCGTCGACCCGCGAGAGCAAGAAGCCCGCCCGATGGTCGAGGCCCAGCCAGCGCAGCTCCGACTCGGGCATGGCCACGTCGTGGACCGCCTCGAGCCCCCCGAGCTGCGAGGTGTAGAACTGCTCGAGCCGCCGCCGGCTCTCCGTCGCCACCCGCTGCGCCTCCGCGTCCTCCGGATCGCCCCCGAGGATCAGCTCCGCCACCCGCAGCGCACCGGTGAAGTCGTCCAGCGCGAAGCGCTCCCGCATCTCGTGGTCGAGCGCGACCTCCGCCTCCGGTTGGGAGGGTCGGCTCCGCGCCACCAGCCCGAGCGCGTCGTCCTCCTCTTCGTCGAAGTCGCTCAGGTCGAGCGCGAGCGGCCCCTCCGGGTCGTCGCTCGCCCCCTCCTCGACCGCCTCGAGATCCGTCTGGGACCCGTCGTCCGGCAGCTCGAGGGGCGGACCCGAGAAGTCCATCGTGATGCGGCTGTCGTCCGCGTAGGGGAGGTCCAGCGTGAGCGCCGGCTCCGAGGGCGGCCGCTTCTCCGGTGTCCCCTGTCCGGCGTCCGGCGCCGGCTCTGCCTCTGCCAAGGGCGGGGCCGCGATGGGCATGCCGATCTCGGTCTTCTTCCGCGCGGGCCTCGGCTTCGCCGACGGAGCCGCGGGCATGCCTTGCATGGTGCGACCGCGGGCCCCTTTTCGGGCCTCGCGCGCGCGCTCCGCCACGCCGCCGCGCTCGTCGTCGTCGCCGCCGCCCATCGCCCTTCAGGCTACCAGAAGGGCGACGCCGCTCCCCAACAAAGGGGGCAGCGGCGTCCCCTCATCGCCGAGGTCGGGCGGTGCCCCGACGGTCCCCTCTGCCGGTGGTCGTGACCGACCGACGGGGGCGCCCCACCCTCGGAGCGCCGGCGTTCGTGGACGGGGCGTTCGTGGACGGGGCCGCGGGGGACCAAGGCCCTCACGGAGCCTCCGCCCGGCTCAGGCCGACTTGCCGACCACGCCCTTGAACATGCGCTGCGTCCGGCCGAGGGCCTCGATCTGCTCCTTCAAGCCGGCCGTATCGTTCCGCTCCATCAGCCGCCGCGCCCGGTCCACGACCGCCCGCGCCTTGTCGATGGCGTCCCGCCCGAAGTCGCTGCCCGCGACGACCGCCTCGACCTCCGGGAAGAGCTTCTCGATCTCCGCGATGAGGGTCTGGGCCTCCTGCTTGGCGCCCTCGATCTCCTCGTCCTCGCGCCGCGCGACCGCGTAGTCCTGCGCGTCGCGCATCATCTCGTCGATCTCGTCCTCGGTGAGCCCGCTCGTGGCGGTCACCGTGATCGACTGCTCCTTGCCCGTCTCCGTGTCCTTCGCGTGCACGCTGACGATGCCGTCGGCGTTGATCTCGAAGGTCACCTCGACCTCGACCTGCCCCGCCGGCGCCCGCCGGAGGCCCGTGAGGATGAACTCGCCGAGCAGCTCGTTCTCCTCCGCACGCCGGCTCTCTCCCTGGAGCACCAGGATCTTCACCGCCGTCTGGTTGTCGCGCACGGTCGTGAAGAGCTTCGAGCGCGACGTCGGCACGGTCGTGTTCTGCGGGATCAGCTCCTCGAAGTACCCGCCGACGACCATGATGCCGAGCGTGTGCGGCGTGACGTCGAGGAGGACCATGTCCATCTCGGGCGAGTCGTCCATCAGCGCCGCGCCCTGGATCGACGCGCCGAGCGCCACGACCTCGTCCGGGTGCACGCCCTTGCAGGGCTCGCGCTCGAAGAACTCGCTGACCGCCTGCTGCACCTTCGGCATGCGCGTCATGCCACCGACCAGGACGATGTCCTCGATCTCGTCCTTCTCGAGGCCCGCCTCGTCGAGGGTCATCTCGCAGATCTGCACGGTCCGCTCGACCAGGTCCTGCGTGAGGTCCTCGAGCTGCGCCCGGGTCAGGAGGCGCTGCAGGTGGAGCGCCTCGTTGCGGGCGCTCGAGATGATGAAGGGCAGGTTCACCTCGGTCTCGACGACCGCGCTCAGCTCGCACTTCGCCTTCTCGGCGGCGTCCTTGAGGCGCTGCAGGGCCATGCGGTCCTGCCGGAGGTCGATGTCGTGCTCCTCCTTGAAGCCCTGCACCAGCCAATCGATGATCCGCTGGTCGAAGTCCTCGCCGCCGAGGAACGTGTCGCCGGCCGTGCTGACGACCTTGAAGACGCCGCTCGAGCTGATCTCGAGGATCGAGATGTCGAAGGTGCCGCCGCCGAGGTCGTAGACGGCCACCGTGCGATCGATGTTCTTGCCGAAGCCGTAGGCCAGCGCCGCCGCCGTCGGCTCGTTGATGATCCGGATGACGTCGAGGCCCGCGATCGTGCCGGCGTCCTTCGTGGCCTGCCGCTGGCCGTCGTTGAAGTAGGCCGGGACCGTGACGACCGCCTTCTGCACCTCGTGCCCGAGGTAGTCCTCGGCGATCATCTTCATCTCCTGGAGGATCATCGCGCTGACCTCCGGGACGCTGTAGACCTTCTCGCGGAGCTGGATGCGGCAGTCCCCGTGCGGCCCCTCCACGATCCGGAAGGGGCAGGTCGCCATGGACTGCTTCGTCTGCGGGCTGTCGAACTTCCGGCCGATCAGGCGCTTGGCCGCGTAGACGGTGTTCTCGGCGTTCGTGACGGCCTGCCGCTTGGCGATGTGGCCGACGAGGCGCTTCCCGGCCTCCGTGACCGCGACCATGGAGGGCGTGACCTTGTATCCGCCGCGGTTGGCGATGACGACGGGCGTCCCGCCCTCCACGACCGAGACGCACGAATTGAACGTCCCGAGGTCGATGCCGATGACCTTTTCCATTCAATCTCCCGGAGCTGCACGCGATCCGTCGTCACAGACGATCACTTCAGCTCGCGCAGGAGATTCTTCACGATCTCGTCCTTGGGGTCCAGCTTTGCTGCCTCTTCCAGCTCCCGCTTGGCGTTGGCCTTCATGCCCGCGGCGATGAAGATCCGACCGAGCAGGATCCGCGCCGGGAGGCTCTTCGGCGCCAGCTCCACGGCCCGCTGCGCCAGGTCCTTGGCGACCCGCAGATCCCCGTCCGCCTCGACGAGCGCGGCCGCGGCCCGGCGCGCCGGCTCCGCCTTGTCCGGGCGTCCCTCGACGACCTTCTGCCAGCTCCGGGCGGCGGCGGCCCACTCGCCGTTCTCTTCCTCGTAGCGCGCCTGCCGCTCGTAGGTCGCCGCCAGATCCTTGGAGACCAGGTGCTGGAGGCGATCGATGTCGAGCTGGATCTCGTCGCGGGCCTCGAGCGCGTGTGCCAGGCGGAGCGCGTTCAGGGCGCCGACGAGATCCCCCGCGTCCTCGGCCTCGCGCGCGTCCGCGAGGTGGCGCTCGACCCGATCGACGCCCCCGGTGTGGCGGGCGGCGCGCTTGAGGGAGGTCGCGAGGCCCTTGAGGAGCGTGTCCCGCGACGGAGGCGCCGCGTCCCCGGCTCCAGAGTCCTTCGGCACATCGGGGCGCTTCGAGCGCACGCTCGGGCGCCCGGTCGCGCCGCGGAGCCGACGCTCGAGGAGCTCCCGCGCGCGGCGCTTGCGGGCCGCCGGGTCGACCGGGGCCCGAGCGGAAGAGGGGCCAGAGGTAGGAGCGGAGTCCGAGGCCGATGCCTCGGCTTGGACCGGAGGAGACTCCGGCTCCGAGAGCCGGTCGGCCCGCCCGGACGTCGCTGGATCGGGCTCGGGCGCCCCGGACGCAGGCGCCTCGTCCGCAATCGGCAGCTCGGGCTCGCGCGCTTCGTCCGCAGGCGGCAGCTCGGGCTCGGCCTCGTCCGCAGGCGGCGGCTCGCTCTTCGGCGTGTCCGGTCGCTTGGTGAAGGCGGAGGGCCGCGGCGGCACGTAGGCGCTCCGGCTCGGCGGCGCCTCCCCGCCGGCCACGGACGGCTTCTCGGCCGGCGCCTTCTCGGCCCGCGCCTTCTCGGCCGGCGCCTTCTCGGTCGCCTCCGGCATCACCACCGCCGCCTCGCTCGCCGAGGTGACTTGATGCTCGACCTCGTGGGCGCGCTGCTCCCCGGCGGCCATGCGCCGCGCCACCGCGTCGACCTGATCCTTCGCCTCGAGGTACTCGTCGTACTTCGCGCGCCGCTTCTTCTTCCCGAGGACGTCGTAGGCGTCGGTCAGCCGCTTGAAGACGGCCTCCATCTTCTGCTTGTAGCTCCCCAGCCGCTTGCCGAAGAGCGTGTCCGGGTGGAACTGCTTCGAGAGCCGGAAGTAGGCGGCCCGGATGACCTTCTTGTCCGCGTCCCGCTCGATGCCGAGCAGCGCGTAGTGGTCGAGCTCGTCGAGCCGGTAGAAGGTGTCGAGGATCATCCGGCGTCGCTCGTCGTCGAGATCCACGTCCTCCTCGAGCTCGGCCGGGTCGTAGAGCACCCGCGACGCGCCCTCGGGGATCGGTTTGGTTCGGACGATGCCGCGCCCGGGCGTCGGCGAGATGCGCTGTCCGCGCGCGCCGGCCCGCCCATCGATCTCCCGCGCGGGCTTCGTCGGCTCGGCCGGCTCCTTCGCTCCGCCGTCCTCCGGAGGCGCGGAGCTGATCTTCTTCATGCCCCGCTCCGAGACGCTCTCCTCGTTCCACTGGATGGCGCCGAGCTCCTCGAGCTTCGCGAGGATCGCCCTCACCTGGTCCGGGTCGCCGCCGGTCGTGTCCGCGATGTCCTCGACGCTCGCCAACCCATCGACGCGCGAGAGCACGAACCCCTCGAAGGGGTCCAGTGGAAGCGAGGTGATCTTCACCCCCTCTACGAGGCGCGGGATTCGCATCGAGTACGCGTGGTGGATGCGGGTACGGGTGACGGGTGCGGGCGGCGAGGGCAGGCGGCGAGGGCAGGCGGCTGGGGCAGGCGGCGAGGACAGACGATGGACGCGGGGCGAACGCCGACGACGGAGCCGCGCGCAGTCCGGTCCCTCTCCCGGCCCCACGCGCGAGAGCGGATGCTAGCACCGTCTCCGCCGAAAGGTCGAAGGGCCGGCCCCGGCATCGCTCCGCTCCGCCCCGCCCTCGACACGCCACCTCGGGCACGGGCCGCCGCGCCGCCGACGCGCCCTCTCGAAGCCCCCCGCCGTTCGAGCTAAGGTCGCGCCTCCATGACCGCCCCGCGCCACTTCCGCACCCTCGAGGACCTCTCCGCCGACGAGCTGAACGCCCTCCTCGACCGCGCCGACGAGCTCCGAGCCACCCGCGGGAGCCACGCCCGCCCGCTCGAGGGCAAAACCGTCGCCATCGTCCTCGAGAAGGCCTCCACGCGGACGCGCCTCTCCTTCGAGGTCGGCGTGCGCGAGCTCGGCGGCGCGCCCACGACGCTGATCGCGCGCGACACCCAGATGGGGCGCGGCGAGCCCCTCGGCGACACGGCCCACATGCTCAGCGGCTACGTCCACGGGGTCGTCTTCCGCACCTTCGGCCACGAGCGCGTCCTCGAGCTCTGCGCCACGGCGCGCATCCCCGTCATCAACGGGCTCTCGGACACCTACCACCCCTGCCAGCTCCTCGCCGACCTGCAGACCGTCCGGGCCGAGCTCGGCGCCCTCCACGGCGTGCCCGTCGCGTGGATCGGCGACGGGAACAACATGGCGCACTCCTGGATCCTCGCCGCCGCGCGCACGGGGCTGGACCTCCGCCTGGCCTGCCCCGAGGCCTACGCCCCCGACGAGGCCATCCTCGCCCGGGGCCGCGAGCTCGGCGCGTCCATCACCCTCACCACCGACCCGGTGGAGGCCGCCCGCGGCGCCCGGGTCGTCACGACCGACGTCTGGGCGAGCATGGGCCAGGAGGAAGAGCAGCACGCCCGCGAGCGCGCCTTCGCCGGCTTCCAGGTCGACGCCGCGCTCATGGCCGAGGCCGCCGACGACGCCATCTTCCTCCACTGCCTCCCGGCCCACCGCGGAGAGGAGGTCGCGGCGGCGGTCATCGACGGCCCCGCCTCGCGCGTGTGGGTCGAGGCCGAGAACCGCCTCCACGCCCAGAAGGCACTCCTCGAGCTCCTCCTGAGCTGAGCGAGCGTCGAGCGCACCCCGCCCCGCAGCAGCACCTTCCACGGGAGCCCGCGAGCCCCGGCGTCATGCCCCCGTCACGCCGCCGTGGCGGCCATGTGACGCCGTCGGGCCCGGCGCCTCCCTCGGCACGGCACCGTCACGGCGGCGACGCGTCGCGCCTGCGCGCTCCGCCTAGACCGCAGGCGTGGACGCGCGCCCCACCCTGCTCCTCGCGAGCGTGCTCGCCCTCGCCGCCTGCGGCTCCGCCGAGGCCCGCCAGGCCCGCCGCGCCCGCACGATCACCGTCCGCGGCTCCGACACGATGGTGATCCTCGCCCAGCGCTGGGCCCAGGCCTACATGGACGCGCACCCGGGCATCGCCATCCAGGTCTCCGGGGGCGGCTCGGGCACCGGCGTCGCCGCCCTCCTCAACGGCACGACGGACCTCGCCAACGCCAGCCGGGAGCTCCGGGAGAGCGAGCGCGAGCAGCTCCGCGAGCGCCGCGGCACCGAACCCCTCGTGCTGCGCGTCGCCATCGACGCCGTCGCCGTCTACGTCCACGAGGACAGCCCCATTCGCGCGCTGGACGTGCCCACGGTCCGCCGCCTCTTCCGCGGCCGCGTCGACGGCTGGAGCGCGCTCGGCGGCCCGGACGCGCCGATCGTCCTCTACAGCCGCGAGAACAACTCGGGCACCTACGCCTACTTCAAGGAGGCCGTCCTCGACCGCCACGACTTCGCGGCCGAGGCCCAATCCCTCCCCGGGACCGCCGCCGTGATCCACGCCGTCAGCCGCGACCTCGGTGGCATCGGCTACGGCGGCATCGGCTACGGCGAGGGGGTCCGCGCCATCGCCATCGCGCCCGCGCCCGGCGCCGAGGCCGTCCTGCCGAGCCCCGAGGCGACCGTCTCCGGGGCCTACCCGCTCGCGCGCCACCTCCAGGTCGTCCTCGCCGGCCCCCCCGAAGGCCCGCTCGCCGACTACCTCCGCTGGCTCCTCTCGGACGCCGGCCAGGCCGTCGTCGAGGACGTCGGCTTCTTCCCTCTCCCGGGCCCCGTCCGCGCGGAAGAGCTCGCCAAGCTCCCGGAGGCCCGATGAGCCGCGAAGCCACCCACCCGGCGCTCCCCGCCGAACGCCGCCAGCGCAAGCTCGGCCGCTTCCACACGCCGTGGTCGCACCGGCTGGCCGAGCGCCTCCTCGCCGTCCTCGCCACGACCGCCATCGGCGCCGTCGCGCTGATCTTCCTCTTCATCGGGCGCGAGGCCCTGCCCCTCCTCTGGGAGAGCGAGGCCCTCGAGGAGCTCGGCGGCTGGGCGGGCCTCTTCCTGCCCCAGCAGTGGCGCGGCTACGAGGAGGCGAGCTTCGTCTGGCAGCCCGTCGGCCACCCGGGGAAGTTCAGCCTGGTCCCGCTCTTCGTCGGCACGCTGAAGGTCACGCTCCTGACCATGCTCCTCAGCGTCCCGCTCGGCGTCGGCGGCGCCATCTACGTCTCCCAGTACGCCCCGCGGCGGGTCCGCGACGTCGTCAAGCCGCTCATCGAGCTCCTCGCCGGCGTCCCCTCCGTCGTGCTCGGTTTCTTCGCCCTCGTCGTGCTCGCCTCCTGGGTCCAGGACGGCCTCGGCCTGACCTACCGGCTCAACGGCCTCGTCGCCGCCCTCGGCCTCAGCCTCACGGTCGTCCCCGTGGTCTTCACCATCAGCGAGGACGCGCTCCAGACCGTCCCCCGCTCGCTCGTCGAGGCCTCCCACGCCCTCGGCGCGCGCCGCTACCAGACCATCCTGCAGGTCGTGCTCCCGGCCGCCATCCCCGGCATCGCCGCCGCCATCGTCCTCGGCTTCGGCCGCGCCATCGGCGAGACGATGATCGTGCTCATGGCCTCCGGCAACGCCGCCGTCGTCGACCTCTTCGACGCGACCAGCAGCGTGCGCACCGTGACCGCCACCATCGCCGCCGAGCTCGGCGAGGTGAGCCGCGGCGACGCCCACTGGCGCGTGCTCTTCCTCCTCGGTGTGCTGCTCTTCACGATCACCTACCTGCTCAACCAGGCGGGCCGCGCGATCACCGAGCACCTCCAGGCGCGCTTCACGGGCGCGGAGGCGAAGCGATGAAGCGCGCCCTCGGCGACTGGCTCCTGCTCGGTCTCACGGGCGCCGCGGTCCTCGTGGTGCTCGCCCTGATGGCCGTCCTCTTCGGGCTCATCCTCGTCGAGGGCGTGCCCCAGCTGAGCGGCGAGTTCCTCACGGCCGCCCCCTCCGCCGACATGACCGGCGGGGGCGTCGGCCCGGCCCTCTTCGGTACGGCCATGATGACGCTCCTGATGACCGTCGCCGTCGTCCCCGTCGGCGTCGCCACGGGCATCTGGCTCGCCGAGTACGCGCCGAAGGGCTCGCGCCTCGCGCGCTGGGTCCGCGCCGCCGTGGCCAACCTCGCCGGCGTGCCCTCGATCGTCTTCGGCCTCTTCGGCCTCGGCTTCTTCATCCTCTTCGTCGGCCGCGGCGTCGATCGGCTCTTCCACGGCGGCGAACCGGTCTGGGGCCAGCCCTCGCTGCTCTGGGCGAGCCTCACGCTCGCCGTGCTCACGCTCCCGGTGGTCATCGTCACCACCGAGGAGTCGCTCCGCGCCGTCCCCGACGAGCTCCGCGAGGCCGCCCTCGGCCTCGGCGCCACGCGCTTCCAGACGACCTTCCGCGTCGTCGTCCCGAACGCCGCCCGCGGCGTGCTCACCGGCGTCATCCTCGCCATCGGCCGGGGCGCCGGCGAGGTCGCGCCGATCATCTTCACCGGCGCCGCGAACTTCCTCCCCGAGCTCCCCACGGACCCCCGCGAGATGTTCATGCACCTCGGCTACCACGTGTACGCGCTCTCGACCCAATCGCCGAACGTCGACGCCGCGCGCCCGGCCCTCTTCGGCACCGTGCTCGTGCTCATGACGCTGAGCTTCGGCCTCAGCGCCGTCGCCATGGTGCTCCGCCACCGCATGGGAGGCGCGAGGTCATGAGGGCCAAGCTCCAGGCGAAGGACGTGCGGGTCTTCTACGAGGACTTCGAGGCGATCAAGGGCGTCAGCATGGGCTTCCCCGAGCGCCAGGCCACGGCGCTGATCGGGCCGAGCGGCTGCGGCAAGAGCACGCTGCTGCGCGCGCTCAACCGCATGCACGACGAGGTCGCCGGCGCGCGCGTGGAGGGCGAGCTGCTCCTCGACGGCGAGGACGTCTACGCACCCGACGTCGACGCGGTCGAGGTGCGCCGGAAGGTCGGGATGGTCTTCCAGAAGCCGAACCCTTTCCCGAAGAGCATCTACGACAACGTCGCCTTCGGCCTGCGCATCGCCGGCGAGAAGGACGGAGCGGTAATCGAAGAGCGGGTGCGGAGCTCGCTCGAGGGGGCCGCGCTCTGGGACGAGGTGAAGGATCGGCTGAAGAAGTCCGCCCTCGGGCTGAGCGGTGGGCAGCAGCAGCGGCTCTGCATCGCGCGGGCGCTGGCCGTGCGCCCGGAGGTGCTGCTCATGGACGAGCCCGCCTCGGCCCTCGATCCGATCGCCACCGGGAAGATCGAAGAGCTCATCGAGGAGCTGAAGCTCCGGCAGACCATCGTGATCGTCACCCACTCCATGCAGCAGGCCCGGCGGGTCAGCGACCACACGGCGTTCTTCTACCTGGGCGAGCTCGTCGAGCATCGGGAGACGGCCGCCCTCTTCGAGGACCCGCGCGAGGAGCGCACCCGCGACTACGTCCGCGGCCGCTTCGGCTGAGCGCGCGGCGGCCTCCGCTCGAACGGAAGAGCGCCGTCCGGGGGGGCGATCCCGCGCACCGCGAGCCGGCGCACCGCGACCCGGCCCTCCTCGCGCCTCGCCGCGTCGACCGCTCACGCCCCGCGCCATCGCGCCCTGGCCGGCTCGCGGCGCGGGCGGTTGCCGGACCGACGCGGCCCCAGAGCAGGTCGGCGGAGTCAGCCCGGCCAGGGGCCGCGCCGCGGCGCGAAGACGACGAGGCGCTCACGCAGCGAAGGCGGGCAGCGCTCCGCGAGGATCGCGTGCACCTCCCGCGGCGTGTAGATCTGGCTGAAGTGCATGAGCACGACGTGCTCGTTCTCGAGCGTGTCGGCGACCTCGAGGAGCTCGTCGAGGTGCACGTGGCAGCCGGCGCGGCTTGCCTCGAGGCTCTTCTTCTCGTCGAGGAAGGTGCACTCCATCACCAGCACCCGCGCCCGACGGATCTCCGGCGCCGTCTCGAGCACCCGCACGAGCGTGTCCGTCGCGTAGGCGAGCTCGAGACGCTCCTGCCGCTCGAAGAGGTCCTCGCCAGCCTTCCGCCGCCGCCCGATCTCCGGGCCGGGCAGGTCGCGGAACTCGGCGCGGAGCTTCTCCACGCGGTCGAAGAAGAGGTAGCCGAGGCTCGGCACCGGGTGGTGCGTGCGGAAGGCGCGCACCCAGAGGTCGGCGCGGAGCTTTCGCTCGTCGCCGGGCTTCATGCCCACGGCGTCGATGGCGAGGTCGTAGCGCTGGAGCTGGCTCATGGGCCCGAGCGCGGCCTTCACCGTATCGACGATGGACGCGGGCATGTAGACGCGGGGCGCCTTCTTGCCGTGGAGCAGGCCGCGGATGCCGAGCAGGGCCGGGAGCGCGCCGATGTGGTCGCCGTGGCCGTGGCTGATGAAGAGGTGGTCGGCCGCCGCGAACTGGCGCACGGGCATCCCGGCGTCGAGCACAACGCCGAGCTCCGGGACCTGGAGCGAGGTGTAGACTCCGCCGAGGGAGATCCCGCGGAGCCGGTAGGGTCCGGCCTGGACCTCGAGCAGCAGGCGATGGCGGGGAGGCGACTTCACCCGCCCTGTGTAACGCCTCCTTCGCGTCGCGCCACCGGCATCCCGCTCAGCCGGCGACCTCGAACCAGCCCGGCGGCCGGTCGACGACGCGCACGGGCCGACCATGACGACGCGGGTTGCCGGGACGCACCAGCGGCTCCACCGGCGGGCGCCGGCCCCGGCGCGGCGTGGGCGCGTCGTCGTCGTCCTCACCCTCCTCGGCGAGCGCCTCGAGCCGGGCGACGCGCTCGGCCGTCGCCGGGTGACTGCGGAGCCAGCCGGGCACGGTCGGCAGGGCGATGGGCAGCCAGGCGAGCTGCCTGCGCTCGAGGGCCTCGAGCCGCCGGAGCGCCGAGGCGAGCGCGCGCGGATCACCGGTCAGCTCGACCGCGCCGAGGTCCGCGTCGAGCTCCCGGGAGCGGCTCACGGCGAGGCGGAGCGCCGCCGAGGCGAGCGGCGCCAGGGCGAGGAGGAGCACCGCCGCCCAGGGCAACACGACGAAGCCGAACATGGCGAGGGGCAGCTGGAGGAGCGCCACGAGCACGCCGAAGCGGCTCATGCTCCCCGTCAGCGCCTCGAGCGTCGCCACCACCCGCAGCACCCGCGCGTCGCCATGCCGGAGGTGCGTGATCTCGTGGGCGATCACCGCGCGCCGCTCCCGTGGCGGGAGGTGACGGAGCAGGCCCTCGGACACCGCCAACGTCGCCTCGTCGCCCTCCCCGGTCGCGAGCGCGTTCGGCATCTCGCTCGGGATCCAGAGCAGGCGCGGCGGCGCGATGCCCGCGGCGAGGGCGAGCTCGCGGACCTCCCGGATGAGCCCCGGCGCCTCCCAGGCGCCCACGGTCCGCGCGCCGCTCCGCTTCAGGAGCCACTCGGCCGACGCGCGCGGCGCGAAGGCGACGAAGACGGCGGCGAAGCCGAGCGCCCAGAGCGCGCCGATGCGCCCGCCGAGGAGGAAGCCCACGAAGGCGAGCAGCGCGGCGCTGGCGACGAGCAGGGCGGCGCTCGTCAGCCGATTGCGCAGGCGCTGGGACCAGAAAGCGTGAACGGACACGCCCCTCAAGCTAAGCACGCGGCGCCGCGCGCCAACCCCGGGAGTCCCTCCCTCCCGTCGGGGCACCATCCGCCAACCGCCGCCCGGGCCTCGACCTCAGCCCCGAGCCGGCAGGTGCTCGCGCACGACCGCGAGCCAGTAGGCGTCCCCCTCGAACTGGCTCATCCGCCCGAGGTGCGCGCCGTCCCGGAAGAGGTGGAACTGCGGGATGCCGAAGATCGCGTAGCGATGGCCGAGCTCCGCGTGCGCGTAGGCGTTCACCTTCACGAGCTTCGCCGGGACGTCACCCAGCGCCTCGAGGAGGGCGTCGAAGCGCGAGGCGAAGAACTCGCAGTTCGGGCAGTCGGGCCCCCAGAAGTACACGACGACGAGCTCCCCGCGGGGCGCGAGGACCTCGTCGTCGAAGCTCGCGGGGGTCGCGTGGACGACGGGGATCATCCCCCTCTCCGTCGCCCGCGCGCCCCCAGCGCTACTCGGCGGCCTGCGCCGCGCGCGCCCGCGTCGCGTGGTCCCGGAGCACGCTCGCCATGCACATCGTCAGCTTCTTCCCGCAGGGCACGTGGAGGAACTCGTTCGGCCCGTGCGCGTTCGACCCCGGCCCGAGGAGCCCGGTGATGACGAACTGCGCCTCGGGGTACTTCTCGCCGAGCATGCCCATGAAGGGGATCGTCCCGCCCTCGCCCATGTACGCGGCGTCCGCGCCGAAGAAGGTGTCGCTCGCGCGCTGCAGGCTCTCCGCCAGCCAGGGCGCGAGGGGCGGCGCCGCCCAGCCCGCGGCCGCCTGCTCGGGCTCGAAGCGCACCCGCGCGCCATGGGGCGGCGAGCTCTCGAGCGTGTCCTTCAACGCCGCCGTCGCCTGCTCCGCGTCCACGCCCGGCGGGATGCGGATCGAGAGCTTCGCCGAGGTGCGGCTCCGAAGCACGTTGCCGCCGCCGAGGCCCGGCACGTCGCCCATGCCCACGACCTCCAGATAGGGCCGCCAGGTGCGGTTCAGGATCGCCTCCGCCCCGCGCGCCACCGGCTCGGTCCCCTCGAGGAGCGGGTACTTCGCGACCACCGCGTCGCCGAGGATCGCCGCCGCAGCCTCCGCCTGCTCGCGGATCGCGTCCGGGATCTCCACCTGCATCGCCCCCAGCAGGATCTCGCCGGTCTGGACGTCCTCGATGCGGTCGAGGAGCCGCCGCAGCACACGGAAGGCGCTCGGCACGATGCCGCTCGCGTCGCCGCTGTGGACCCCGCTCACGCTCCCGTCCGCCGTCGGCTCCATCACCTCGACCGTGAGCACGCCGCCGACCAGCCCCCGGAGCGAGGTGGTGGTCCAGAGCTGCTCGTAGTTCCCGCAGCCCGAGTCCAGGCAGATGACCAGCTCCGGCGTGCCGACGCGCGCCTCGAGGTGGTCGAGGTAGGGCGGCAGGTCGAAGCTCCCGGACTCCTCGCAGGCCTCGATGAGCACGACGCAGCGATCGTGCGGCTGACCCTCGCGCTGGAGCGCCTCGATGGCCGTGAGCGAGCCGTAGGCCGCGTAGCCGTCGTCCGCGCCGCCGCGCCCGTAGAGCTTGTCGCCCACGCGCACCGGCTTCCACGGCCCCTTGTCCGCGTCCCAGCCCTTCATCTCCGGCTGCTTGTCGAGGTGCCCGTAGAGCAGCACCGTGCGCTCGTCGCTCCCGCCGTTCGCCGCCTGGATCTCCATGAAGATCACCGGCGTCCGCCCCTCGAGGCGCACCACCTCGACGCTCAGGCCGGCGATGGGCCGCTCGGCGCACCAGCGCCGGATGTGCTCGACGGCCGCCTCCAGGTGCCCGTGCGCGGCCCACTCCGCGTCGAAGTGCGGGCTGAGCGCGGGGATGCGGATGTAGGCCTCGAGCTCCGGGACGATCGACTCGTCCCAGCGCTGCTCGCAGTAGGCGCGGATGGCGTCGCTGTTCATGGGGGAGGCATAGCGCGGGAGGCGCCCCGGGCCCCGTGAAAGGGCTCACGCCCACGGCCGCCGCCCCTTGCGACCTCCCCGCGCCAGCGCCAGGCTCTCCATACCCCCAGGGGGTATTCCCATGACCGACGCCCAGACGAAGAAGAAGCTCCTCATGCGGCTCAAGCGCGCCGAAGGGCAGCTCGCCGCCGTGCGCCGCATGGTCGAGGACGACAGCTACTGCGTGGACGTGCTGGTCCAGCTCGCCGCCGTGCGCGGCGCCCTGGGCCGGAGCGCCGACGTGCTGCTCCAGTCGCACCTCGAGCACTGCGTCGTCCACGCCTTCGAGGAGGGCGACGCCGACGAGCGTCAGGCCAAGGTCGACGAGCTCCTCGACGTCTTCGCCCGCTTCGGAGGCCGCTCGTGATCGCCTACCTCGAGGCCGTCTGGGCCGTGCTCCTCGAGCTCGCGCCCTGGCTCCTCCTCGGCGCCGGCGTCGCCGGCCTCCTCCACGTCGCCCTCCCCGAGGGCTTCATCCACCGGGCATTCCGCGGCCGCCTCGGCGTCCTCAAGGCCGTGACCCTCGGCGTCCCCCTCCCCCTCTGCTCCTGCGGCGTCATCCCCGCCGGCCTCGGGCTGAAGAAGGACGGCGCCTCCGACGGCGCGTCCATCGGCTTCCTCGTCGCGACGCCCCAGACCGGCGTCGACTCGGTGCTCGTCAGCGCGTCCTTCCTCGGCTGGCCCTTCGCCCTCTTCAAGCTCGCGAGCGCCTTCCTGCTCGGCCTGGTCGGCGGCCTCGCCACCGAGGCCGTCACGCCCGGCGACCGGGAGGCCGCCGCGCCGGCGCCGCGGGAGGCGAAGCGGACCTGGCGCGACGCCCTGGACCATGCGCTCGACATCGTCCGGAGCATCTGGCGTTGGCTCGCCTTCGGCGTGCTCGTGAGCGCGGCCCTCACGGTCTTCGTGCCGGAGGACGCCTTCGCCGGGCTCTCGGCGTACGGCGGCGTGCTCGCCATGCTCGCCGTGCTGGCGATCTCGGTCCCGCTCTACGTCTGCGCGACGGCCTCCGTGCCCATCGCCGCGGCGCTTGTCGCCGGTGGCTTCCCGCCCGGCGCGGCGCTCGTCTTCCTGATGGCCGGCCCAGCGACGAACGTGGCGACCATCGGCGCCATCCGGAAGGCCTTCGGCGGGCGCGCGCTGGCCATCTACCTCGGCACCATCGTCCTCGGGAGCGTCGCCCTCGGCTGGGCCTTCGACTTCGTCCTGGTCGGCGAGCTCGGTGTCCACGCAGGCGAGCACGCGCACCACGCCGGCCCCATCGCCATGGCCACGGCCGGCCTGCTCGTGGCGCTCATGGCCTGGTTCGCCGTGGACGACCTGCGGGTCGCGCTCCGCCGCGCCCCCACCGCCGGCCCGCTCGAGCTTCCCGTCGACGGGCTCACCTGCAACGGCTGCGTCCGCAAGCTCGAGGGCCAGCTCGGCGAGGCCGGCCTCACGGGCTTTTCGGTGCAGCGGACGGAGGGCGGCCCTCATAGCGGCGTCGTCCAGCTGGCCGCCGGCGCGGACCTCGCGCGTCTCGCCGAGCTCGTCCGCGCGGCCGGCTTCGAGCCCATCACCGACGCCGCCCCTCGCGTCGAGCTCGACGTCGAGGGCCTCACCTGCAACGGCTGCGTCCGCAAGCTCGAGGGGAAGCTCTCCGGCGCCGAGGGCGTCACCGGCGTGGAGGTCGTGCGCGAGGAGGACGCGCCCCGCGGCCACGCCATCGTCCACGGCGCCATCGACCTCGAGCGGGTCCGCGACCTCGTCCGCGAGGCCGGCTTCGAGCCCGCGTAACAGCCACGGCCACGGCGAGGCTGCTGGACAGGGGAGCGCCGTCGGCCGCGTTCGCGCGGAGCTCCGCGTCAGCCGCCGACGCCGAGCTTCGCGAGGAGCGCGTCGAGCTGGTCGAAGTCGGCGTACTCGATCGCCACGACGCCCTTCTCGCCCTTGCCCTGCTCGATGCGCACCGGCGCGCCGAGGGTGTGGGAGAGCCGTCGCTCGAGGTCGCGCACGTTGGCGCTCTTCTCCGGCGGCCCGGCCTTCTTCGCGCCCTTCGAGCCCCCGCCGCTCGTGCCGCGCGCCCGCCGCTCCACCTCGCGGACGCTGAGCTTCTTCGCCGACGCCTCGCGCCCGAGCTTCACCATCGTCGGCACGTCCGGCGCCGTCAGCAGCGCCCGCCCGTGCCCCTCGGCGAGCTTGCCGTCCTCGATCAGGTCGAGGACCTCGTCGGGCAGCTTCAGGAGGCGCAGCGAGTTCGCCACCGTCGACCGGTCCTTGCCGACCTTGGTCGCGACCTCTTCCTGCGTATGCCCGAACTCGTCGATGAGCCGCTGGAACGCCCGCGCCGTCTCGAGCGGGTTCAGATCCTCGCGCTGCAGGTTCTCGACGAGGGCCGCCTCGAAGGCCGCCGCGTCGCCGAGCTCGCGCACGAAGATCGGCACCTCCTTCACGCCGGCCCGCTGCGCCGCGCGCCAGCGCCGCTCGCCCGCGATGATCTCGAAGCCGCCCCCACTGACGCGCTTGCGCACGAGGATCGGCTCGAGGACGCCGTGCTCCGCGATGGAGGCCGCCAGCTCGTCCAGGGCCGCGTCGTCGAAGCGCCGCCGGGGCTGGTCCCGGTTCGGGTGGAGCTCCTCGATGCGCGCCGAGCCCGTGCCCTTCGGCTCGCTCTTCGGGGGCGCCGCCGGGAGCAGGCCGTCGAGGCCGCGCCCGAGTCGCTTCTTCTTCGCCGCCATCAGGCCGCCGCCTCGATCTCGTCGAGGATCTCGCGCGCCAGGTTCAGGTAGCCGAAGGAGCCCCGGCTCGAGGCGTCGTAGAGGATGACCGGCTTACCGTGGCTGGGCGCCTCGGCGAGGCGCACGTTCCGCGGGATGACGGTGTCGAAGACCCGGAAGTGCTTGCGCACCTCGGCGGCGACCTCGTTCGCGAGGTTGTTCCGGGCGTCGAACATCGTCAGGAGCACGCCGTGGAGCTCGAGCTCGGGGTTCAACGAGGCCCGCACGCGCTCGACGGTCCCGACGAGCTGCGAGAGCCCCTCGAGGGCGTAGTACTCGCACTGGAGCGGCACCAGCACGAGGTCCGCGGCCGTGAGCGCGTTGATGGTCAGGACCCCGAGCGAGGGCGGGCAGTCGATGAGGATCCAGTCGTACTGGTCGCGCAGCGGCGCGAGGGCCTTCCGGAGCCGCAGCGCGCTGTCCTCCACGTCGACCAGCTCCCGCTCGATGGCCACGAGATCCTGCGTCGAGGGGACGATGGCCAGCTGCGGCATCTCCGTCTCGCGCGTCTCGCCCTCGAGCGTCGTCTCCTCGAGGAGCACGCGGTACATGCCCTGATCGACGCTCCCGGGCGCGACGCCGACGCCGGTCGAGGCGTTGCCCTGCGGATCGAGGTCGATCAGCAGCACGTTCTGCTCGGCCACGGCGAGACTCGCGGCGAGGTTCACCGCCGTCGTCGTCTTGCCGACGCCGCCCTTCTGGTTCGCGATCGCGACCACACGCCCCATGGCGAAGTGTGCTTACCACCTGCCCGTGACGAACGCGAGGCGGGACGCGCCGGTCGGCTCGGAACCCCGACGAACGCCGTCCGAACGCCGCGCTCTTCCACTTTTTTCCGGCCCCGCGGGGCGGGTGGTAGGGTGTCGCCAAATGTAGGACAAGGTGGGTGTCACAACGACACGCGCCAAACGGGGCCCGGTGGTGGGGCCCGTGGTTGGAGGCCCAGCGATGAAGCGATTCGGTCCGAAGCACTATCGGTCCCTCGAGGAGTTCACCCGCGAGGAGATCGCGCCGCACATGAAGGCCGGGTGGTCCCTCGACGACCTCTACGCCGACGCGAAGTACAACCCCGGCAAGGACGACTCGCTGGAGGACGACGAGCCCAAGGAGCTCGACTTCGACTTCGGCTTCTGAGCCGCGGCGCCCGTGAGATGGGCGCCTCGACCCCGCCCCGCTGCGGCCCCTCGAGGCTCCCACCCCACCGTCGCCGTCTTCTCTCCCATCCCTCTTTCTCTTCACTTACCGATTCAGCGTACGGCGCTCGCCCGCGTCGTACGCCGTCCCACCTCCCGGGACGTCACACGTCGCTTCGCAGTTCGCGTCGCCCCGCGAGAAGCGACACCCCGAGCCCGACGGTCGCCCCCGTCGGGCTCATTTTTTGGGGGGCGGGGAGTGGGGGAGGGGGCGGGGATCTCCGGGCGCTCGAAGCCGCTCGCGGCGTTGGCCTCCCTTGAAATGGCGCTGCCATTCCTGCGGTCGGCCGCCTTGCGAGCGACTCCGAGCGCCTCGGAGCTCCTCCGCCCCCTCCCCCACTCCCCGCCCCCGAATCCACTTCGGGCTCTCTCGTTCGTGACCTCGAAGGAAGCACTTGCCGCGACGCTGGCCTCCCTCGAGATGGCGCTGCCATTCCTGCGGTCGGCCGCCTTGCGAGCGACTCCGATCGCCTCGGAGCTCCTCCGCCCACTCCCCCACTCCCCGCCCCCGGATCCACTTCGGCCTCGTTGGGAAACGAGGGGATGGTGGCCTCCCCTTCACAACCCGCAGGCTGATTCCTGCGGTCGGCGGCCTCGAGAGCGACCCAAGCGCCTGGAGCTCCTGCGGCTCTCCCCCACGGCGGACGCCCTCCCCCGCTCGGCGGGTGGAGGGCGTCCTCTCGTTCCAGCGATGCGGTCGCCGGCTCAGACCTGGATCTGGATCCCCAGCGCCTCGCGCAGCTTGAAGTAGTTCTCGCTCACGCTGAAGAGCACCAGCTCCTTGAGCTTGTCCTTCGGCGGCAGGTCCACGCTGCCCTCGGGCGGCAACACCTCGATCATCTTCTTCGCCGTCACCAGGTCGTTGCACACCAGGAAGCCCGCCCGGCACGCCGAGAGCTCCACGGTCTGCATCCACCGCTTGATGTCCGCACGCCCACCCTGGTCGTCCACGAACTTCCGGCACACGGCCCGGAGCCCATCCATCTGCGCCGCGTTCATGTGCTGCGAGAGCGGCTGCGCCCACTGATCCACCTGCGGATCCGCCGGCCCCGTCCCCGAGAGCCGCAGCGCCGCGAGCAGCAGGAAGCGCAGCTCCGTGTGCGAGCTGAAGAGCGTCCGCACGAAGTGCTCGCTCAGGTAGTACGTCAGGAAGCGACCGAGCAGGAACATCAGGTCCTGCGGGCTGTAGCCGCTCAGCAGCGTCGAGCCGCTGATCACCGCCGGCGGGTTCGACCCCGGCAGGTGCGCGAGCCCCCCGGGCGTCTGCTGCTGCAGGAAGAGCCGCGGCTGCGTCGGGATGTTCAGCACCTGCTGCACGAAGCCGAAGGTCCGCGCGAAGGTCACCGTCGACGACGCCGGGTCCACCGGCTTCAGCTTGTCGATCTTCAGCGCCTTGTCCGACGCCTGCTTCACCGCCAGCACCGCCGGCGCCATCAGCTCCATGATCTTGCTGACGTAGCGGTCCTCGTCCGGGTGCAGCAGCTCGCTGAACCACAGGTTCCGCTCCACCCGGCCGCGCGGGCGAATCGGCCCCTGCGGCCGGTACTGCGTGTAGAACTGCTGCTGCTCGGCGTCCGCCTTCTGCAGGAAGCTCAGCGTCGCCGCCAGGCACCACGCCTTGTCGTAGGCGCGCGCGTCGAAATAGAGCTTGTAGAGCGCCCGGTACGAATCCACCCGGTAGGGGTCGTTCCGGAGCAGCCACTGGTGCTCCTCGATGGCCATGTCGACCCGGTCGCCCATGAGCGTGTACAGCTCGGCGAGGATCTGGTGCTGCTGCGGGTCCCCGGGCTTGAACGTCGCGGCCGTCTTGAAGGCCTCCGCCGCCGCCTCGTAGTTCCGCTGCCGATCTCGGTAGATGATCCCGAGCGTGTAGAAGAGGTTGTGCTTCAGGTCCTCGCGGGCCGGCTCCTTGATGATCCGGTGGATCATCTTCCGGTACGCCCGCTCGAGCGCCTTCCAGTCCTTCTTCGCGTTCAGGATCTTGTTGATCGCCTCGAAGGCCTTCAGCTGGTCCGGATCGAGATCGAGCGACTCGTTGAACTTGTCGAGCGCCGCGTCCGCGTCCTTCAGCTCGTCACGGGTGATGACGGCGATCGTGTACTTGTACTTCGCCTTGACCTTGTCCCGCGTCTCCAGCGCCTCGATCTGGTCGATGATCTGGATCGCGTCCTCCCACTGCTTGGTCTCCTGGTAGGCGACCAGCAGCTTGTGGAGCATCCGGTGGTCCTCCGGCTTGATGTCGGAGGCCTCGGCCCAGGACTCGATGGCCTTCTGCGCGTTCCCGACCTTCTCCTTCCAGAGCGTGCCGATGGCGTCGAGCAGGTCGAAGCGCTCCTCGAGGTCCGTGACCGTCTCGAGGATCTGCTTCTTGAAGTGGATGACCTGCTGCCACTCGTTCTGCTTCTCGTAGAGCCCGACCACGGCCTCGAGCGTCGGCCGGTGGAACGGGTCCTCCTCGAGCGCCTTGTCGAACATGTTGAGCGCCTTGCGCCGCTCGCCCTGCTCGCGCTTGATGACGCCGAGGCGGAAGAAGATGTCGGTGATCTCGTCCGGCGCGAGCGAGTCGCGGTGGTGGACGAGGAGCATCTGGTAGAACTTGAAGGCCTTCGCCCAGTCCTCCGCCGCGTAGTGGCTCGCCGCCACCCCGAGCAGCGTCGGCAGGTGCGTCGAGTCGATCTGGTAGGCCTTCTCGTAGGCCTTGATCGCCTCCGCGGTCTTCCCGAGCTTCATGCTCGTCTCGCCGAGCGTGAAGGAGAGCCGATGCTGCTCGTCCGGCTCCCGCTTGCCGCTCCGCTTCACGAGCATCTCGAGCAGCGGGAACGCCTCCTCGTAGCGCTCCTGCTTCTGATACTCGTCCACGAGCGGCATCGCCGCGTCCTCGTTGTCCGGGTCCTGCTTGAGCGCGGCCTCCCAGACCTCGATGGCCTTCGCGTGCTCGTCGAGCCGGTCCTCGTAGAGGCCGCCGAGCGCGACCAGCAGCTCGGCCACGCGCCGCGGGCTCTGCGTGTAGCTCGCCTCCTGCTCGTAGAGCTTCGCGGCCGCGAGCCAGTCCCCGCTGTCGAGCTGGATGTCCCGCATCGCCGCGATCGACTCCAGGTGCCCCGGCTCGATGTCGAGGGCCATCTGGTACTTGTCGAGCGCCGAGACCCGGTCGCCGAGCTCCTTGTCGAGGATGCGGCCGCTCCGGAAGAGCAGGTCCACCTGCTGCTGCGGCTCCTGCACCAGCCGCGCGAGCTGCTCCATCATCTCGAGCGCCGAGGCGTGGTCCCCGCGCTTGTCGTAGATGCGCGTCAGCGCGTCCAGCGCCTCCACGTCCTGGTCGTCGATGTCGAGGACCGCCAGGTAGGCGTCCACCGCGCGATCCGGCTCGTCCAGGTCGCCGGCGAAGGTCTCGCCCATCGCCTTGTACACGCGGATCCGCTCGCTCCGATCGGGCGTCGCGGTGACGTGCCGCTCATACGTGTCGATGAGCTTGTCCCAGTCCTTCATGTGCCGGTAGAGCCGCGCGAGCGCCTGGAGCGCGCCCTCGTGCATCGGGTCGATCTCCAGCACCTGCTCGTGGCACTGGGCCGCCTCGCCGGGCTTGATGAACTCCTCCTCGTACATCCCGGCCATCTGGGTCAGGACGCCGATGCGCTCCTTCTCCGTCGAGACGACCTCGAACTGCACGCGGAGCACCTCGAGCAGGTCCTGCCAGCGCTCCGTGCGCGCGTAGAGCCGCTCGAGCCCCTTGAGCGCCTGGAGGTTGAACTCCTCCTGCTGGCGCACCGCCGAGTAGGTCGCGATGGACCGCTCGACGTCCTGCGTCCGGTCCTCGTAGACCTCCGCGAGCTTGAGCTGCGTCGCGATCAGCTCCTCGCCCTCGACGGCCTTCGTCTTCTGCTCGAGGAGCTCCACCAGGCGCTGCCAGTTGCCGCGCTCCCCGTAGATGCGCTCGAGCTTCTCGATGGCGTCGACGTTCGAGGGCATCACCTCGAGCGCCCGCTCGTAGTAGCCCGTCGCCTGGTCCGGGATGTTCAGGTGGGTCGCCGAGAGGTCGCCCATCTTCACGTAGGTCTCGGCGAGGATCTCCGGATCGTCGGCCGTCTGAACGATCTGCCCGTAGGTCTGCGCGAGCGCGTCCCACTGCTGCGTCTTCTCGTACAGCTCCGCCGTCGAGATCATCAGGTGGACGTTGCCCGGGTCCACCGCCTGCACCTGCTGGTAGTAGGGCAGCGCGTAGTCCGGGTGATCGAGCTCCTGCCCGTACCACTTCGCGCACTGCAGGCAGAGGGTGATCTTCGTGTCCTGGTCCTGCGCCTCCTGGAGCGCCTCGTTCGCCGCCGTGAGCAGCTCGTTCCACTTGTTCGTGGCGCGCGTCACGCGCGTGAGCTCCTCGACCGTCGGCTTGTCCGCGTAGTCGAGGCTCCAGGCGACCTGGAGGGCGTCGAAGGCCTGGTCCTTGTCGTCGAGCTTCTCCTCGTAGACCTTCGCGACCTTGCCCAGGTAGCGCACGCTCTCCGAGAGGTCCTCGGTCGACTCGACGCGCACCAGGTACATGTCGATCAGGTCCTCCCAGCGCTGCGCGTCCCGGTGCAGGACCTCGAGCTGCTGGAAGGCGAACTCGTGCATCGGGTCGAGGTCGAGGATGCGCTGGTAGGCGCTCGTCCCGCCGTCCGGGTTGTCGAGCTGCTCGGCCCAGGTGCCCGCGATCGTGAGGAGCTGCTCGACCTGCTTCTCGGGCGTCTCCTCGAAGGCGAGGACCCGCTTCTCCATGACGCCGACGGCGTCCTCCCACATCCCCTCCGTGCGGTGGATGTGCTCGAGGGCGTCCATGGCCGCGAAGTTCGACGGGTTCAGCTCGATGGCCCGGTTGTAGGCGTCCACCGCGTCCATCGGCTGCTGCAGCTCGACGTTGTAGAGGTGGCCGAGCTGCATGTAGACGTTCTCGATCTCGGCGTCTTCGAGCGTCGCGGCGCCCACCTCGATCACCCGGTGCAGCGTGTCCACCAGCTCGTGCTGCTGGTTCCCGGCCCGGTAGATCTCGGCGATGTGGAAGAGCGCGAAGGTGTTGCCCGGATCGATGTCCAGGACGCGCTCCCAGCTGTCGAGAGCGTTGCGCTCGCGCTCGAGCTTCTCGTACCAGATGCGCCCGAGGTCGGCGTAGACCTGCACGCGCATCGCGTCGTCGTCGACGACGTTCGCCTCGCGCTCGAGGATCTCCACCAGGTCCGCCCAGGCCTCCTGCTCGGCGTAGATGGTCCCGAGGGCGTTCAGCGCCATCGGGTCCTCACCGCGGAGGTCGAGGACCTCCTTCCAGAGGTCGATGGCCTTCGCCGGGTCGTTCAGCTGCGTGCTGGCGAGGTACGCCATCTTGCTGAGCACCTCGGCGCGCTGCGTGTCGCCGAAGACGACCTCGATCTCCTTCTGGAACGCCGCGTAGAGCGCGTCCCAGGCCTGCTGGCGCGTGTAGATCTCCTGGAGCGCCGTGATCGACTCGGCGTGCTCCGGCTCGAGGTTCCCGAGCACCTGGTCGTAGACCTGGATCGCCTGCTCGGTCTGCCCGAGGTCGTTCTCGAGCACCTGCCCGAGCCGGTAGTGGAACTCGACCAGGTCCTGCGGGATGTCCGACGCCTCGATGCGCTTGCGGAGCACGTCCGCGAGCGCCGCGTGGGCGCCGTTGGCCTCGTAGATGCGGTCGAGGGCCGCGAGCGCCTCCTCGTCCTTCACGTCCACGCCGAGCACGTAGCGGTAGGCCTCCTCGGCCTTCGCCACGTCGGCGAGCTCCTCCTCGTAGACGCGCGCGAGGCGCTTGCCGAGGAAGACCTTGTGCTCCGCCTGCTCGGTCATCTGGATGCCGTCGGCGTAGGTGCTCGCGAGCTGGCCCCAGCCGTCGAGCATGCCGCCGAGGCGTTCGACCTCCATCAGCGTGTGATCGTGCGCCGGGTCCTCGAGGAGGGCCCGCTGCATCCAGAGGAAGGCGCGCTCGTGGTCCGCCGCGCGCTCCTCGGCGATCTCGGAGATGCGGTGCATCATCGAGACGCGCTCGATCGGGTCGCCCTGGTAGTTGAGCTGCACCTCGTGGACGTTGAGCAGCCGGTCCCAGGCCTCGCTCATGCGGTAGAGCGGCTCGAGGATCTCGCCGATGCGGAGCGGCTCCACGCCGTCCGAGAAGAGCAACTCGAGCGCGGTCATCGCCGGCTGGTGCTCGGGCGCCGCCGCCAGGATCTCCTGGTACTGCTCGATGGCCTTCTCGGTCTGGCCGAGGTGGTTCTGGAAGACCTGCCCGAGCCGGAACTGGAGCGTGAGGATGTCGTCCGGGCTCGCGGCGACCTGCGTCTCCTTCTCCAGGATGTCCGCCAGCTCGGCCCAGCGCTCGGTCGCTTCGTAGAGCCGGTCGAGCGCCTCGATGGCCTGCACGTGCCCCGGGTCCGCCTCGATCACGAGCTTGTAGCGCTCGATGGCCGCGTCGACGTCGCCGACCTGGACCTCGTAGATCTGGGCCGTGCGGAGCGCCATCTCGATGACGTCGGTCGGGTGCTCCTCGCGGATCTTCTGGATCTCGACGTCGTAGAGGCGCGTGACCTCCTTCCACTGATCGGTCATCTCGCCGAGCCGCTCGAGGCTGCCCAGCGTGAGATCGTGGCGGTTGTCGAGGGGGAGCGCCCGCGCGTAGGCCTGGAAGGCCGCCTGCGGGTCGTCGAGCTGCATCTCCGAGAGCTCGGCCACCTGGTGCAGGAGGTCGACCTTCCGGATCGGATCCTCCTCGTGGGCGATCTGCACCTCGTGGACGCTGACGAGCTTCTGCCACTCGCCCATCTGCCGGTAGACCGGCTCGAGCACGCCCGCCGCGGCGACCGGCTCGACGCCCTCCGAGACCATGGACTCGAGGGCGTTCAGCGTGGGCTCGTGGTCCGGCGCGACCTCGAGGATCTCGCGGTAGATGTCCACGGCGCGGATCGCGTCGTCGAGCCGGTGATGCCAGAGGTCCGCGATGCGGTAGCGGTAGGAGATGACCTCGCTCGGATCGGCCGCGAGATCGGCCTCCCGCTCGAGGACGCTGAGCAGCTCCTGCCACTGCTCGGTGGCCTGGTAGAGCGCGTCGAGGCGCCCCAGCGCCGTCAGATCGTCCGGGTCGATCTCGAGGATGCGCTGGTAGCTGTCGATGGCCTTCGCGTTGTCCCCGAGCTCCCGCTCGTAGACCGCGCCGACCTCGACGTAGAGCCCCTTCTTCTCGTCCGGATCGACGACGATGTCGGCCTTCGTCGTGTAGACCTCGAGGAGCTTCTCCCAGTTCTCGAGCCGCAGGTTCAGCTCGATGAGCTTGTCGAGGCTCTGGACGTCCTCGGGGTCGATCTCGAGCGCCTTGTGGTAGACGCCGATGGCGTCGTTCGGCCGCTCGAGGAGCTCCTCGTAGATGGCCGCCGCGCGGTAGAGGTAGTCCTTCTGCTCGTCCGGCGAGGTGAGCATCGTGGACTTCTTCAGGTAGATCTGCGCGAGGTCCTCGTAGCGCTCGGAGAGCTGGTAGAGGCGCTCGAGGGCCGTCGCCGCCTCGAGGTGCATCTCGTCGAGCTCGAGCACCTTCACGTAGTGCGCGATGGCGCCCGGGTGATCGCCGAGCTGGTTCTCGCGGATCTGCGCGGCCTTCACGTGGAGGTCGGCCGCGAGCATCGGATCGTCGAGATCCTGGAGCTGCTCCTCGTAGGTCTTGGCGAGGGCCTCGGCGTCGCCGATCACCGGCGTCAGGCGCTCGAGCTGCTCCTGCGTGGAGGCGTTGCTCGGGTCCTCCGCGAGGGCGCGCGAGTAGCTTTCGAAGGCCGCGTTGTAGTCGTCGAGGGCGACCTCGTAGAGCTCGGCGATGCGATGGAGGAGCTCGACCCGGCGCTCCGGCGAGGAGGCGTGCTTCGCCTGGATCTCGTGGACGCCGATGAGCTTCCGGACCTCGCCCGCGTCGCGGTAGATGGGCTCCAGGATCTCGGCGATGAGGAGCTGGTGCTCCGGCGCCTGGAGGAGCCGCTCGAGGTTCGCGAGCGCCGCCTCGTTGGACGGCTGCCGCATCAGCACCTCGCGGTAGATCTCGATGGCCGCCTCGGTGGCGTCCATGCGCTGCTCGCGCGGCTCGGCGAGACGCAGCATGAGCTGGATCTGCTGCTCCTCCTCGACCGCGAGCTCGAGGCGCCGGTTCACGTTGTCGGCGAGCTCGGCCCACATCTCCTGGCGCTGGAAGAGGTCGTCCAGGGCCGCGAGGGCGCGCTGCGAGGTCGGATCGATCTCGAGGATCTCGTTGTAGACGCGGATGGCCGTCTCGGGGCTCTCCAGGAACTCGTCGTGGATCGCGGCCATCTGCGCGAGGAGCTCCTCCTTCTCGGTGGGCTCCATGGTCTGCTCGGCGCGCGCGCGGAGCACCTGCACCAGGTCGCTCCAGCGCTCCGTGCGCCGGAAGAGCGCGTCGAGCTGGAGCAGCACCTCGACGTCGCCCTCGTCGTCCTCGAGCACCTTGCGGTACGAGGCGACGGCGCCGTCCACGTCCTCGAGCTGCGTGTCCTGGATCTGCGCGGCCTTGATCCACAAGGCGCGGCGCAGCATCGGATCGTCGTTCGAGCCGGCGAGCTCCCCGAGGAGCGTGACGAGCTGCGGGAAGCGGTCCTGCGAGATCGCGATGGTCTCGAGCCGGGCCAGCGTGTCCTCGCTGCCCGGCTGCTCCGCGAGCGCCTCCGAGTACGCACCGAAGGACTTCTCCGCGTCCTGGAGCTGCTCGCCGTAGACCTCACCGATCTTCGTCAGCAGCTCGAGGCGCTCGTCGCTCGTCTCGGCGCCCGCGTGGAGCACCCGGAGCGCACGGATCAGCGGCTCGTAGTGGCCGCCGACCTCGTACACGGGCTCGAGGATGCGCGCCGCCGTGACCCCGACCTCTTCGTCGTCGAGGAGCGCTTCGAGCGCCTCGCGGCCGCCCTCGTGCTCCGGGAGGATCGTGAGGACCTCCCGGTAGAGCTCCACGGCGCGCGGCTTGTCGGCGAGGTGCTGCTCGAGGGCGCGGCCGAGGCGGAACTTCAGCGCCGCCATCTCCTCGTGGCTCTCGGCGAGCTCGATGCGCCGCTCGAGCGTCGAGGCGAAGTCCTCCCAGCGCTCCTGCTGCTCGTAGAGCCGGTCGAGGGCGCGGAAGGCGTCGACCTCGCCGTGCCCGTACTCGCCGAGGATGTCGTTGTACGCCGCGATGGCGTCGTCGGCGCTCTCGAGCTTCTCCTCGATGAGCGCGGCCCGCTGGTAGGCGAGCTGCCGGCGCGCGTCGTCGTCCGTCTCGAGCTGCATGCGGCGCTCGAGCACCTCGAGGAGCTCGGCCCACTTCTCCGTCTGCTCGTAGAGCTCCGTGAGGGCCGTGATGGCCTCGACCTGATCGCCCCGCAGCTCGTAGACGCCGCGGTACTGGGCGATGGCGTCCTCGACCTTCTCCACCTTCCGGAGCAGGCCGCCGAAGGTGAGCCGCAGCTCGATCTCGTCGTCCTCGGCTTCGGCGCCCTCGATGGCCTTCGCGTAGGCCTCGAGCGCCTTGTCCCAGTCCTTCGTCGCCTCGGCGAGGCGCTCGACGTCCTCGCGGACGACCTCCTGCTGGGGCATCACGGCGAAGGCCTCGAGGTACTTCTCGTAGGCCGTGTCCGCCTTCCGCAGCCGCTCCTCGTAGAGCAGGCCGAGCTCCCGCAGGAGCGCGACGCGGCGCTCCGGCTCCATGTCGTGCCGGAGGCGCACCTCGTAGACGGGCGCGAGCTTCCGCGCGTCGTTCGCCTCCTCGTAGATCGGCGAGAGCGCCTCGGCCGCCTCGAGGTTGTCCGGATCGGCGTCCAGGACCTTCTCGTAGGCCCGGGCGGCGCGATCCGCCTTGTCCATCTTCTCGATCCAGAGCTTCGCCGCGCGGAAGAGGAGCGCGACCTTGTCCTCGAGCTCCGTCTCCTTGCCGTCGGCCTCGCGCTCGAGGATGCGGATCAGCTCGGACCACTTCTCGGTCTCGGCGTAGAAGTCCTCGAGCTCGTCCCAGGCCTTGAGCGCGACGTAGCGGCGCTTGAGCTGCTCCTGCGCGCGTCGGTCCCCGGGGTTGATGTCGAGGAGCTTCTTGAAGGCGCCCACGGCGCCGGCGTCGTCGCCGATCTTGTCGGCGTAGATCATGCCGAGCTTCTGGAGCTGCTTCGGATCCGGGTCGGCGTCCGTGAGGATCTCGAGCACCTCGGCGAGCGGCTTCCACTCGCGGGCGCGCTCGTAGAGCGTGGCGAGGGCGTCGAGCGCCTCCGGGTGCGTGGGCTCGTACTCGCGGACCTTCTCCCAGAGGCCGATGCAGACGTCCGGCTTGCGGATGCGCTTGGTGGCGAGCTCGGCCATCTCGACATAGCGCAGGCCGCGGTCGGCCGGGTCGAGGAGCTCGGCCTCCTTTTGCATGATGCCGATCAGGCTCTCCCAGTCGCGCCGCTTCTCGTACATCTCCTTGAGGCGCGTCATCGCCTCGATGTCCTGGGGCGCGTACTCGAGCACCTGCTCGAAGCACTTGATGGCCTCGGCCTGGTTGCTCGAGCGCTCGACGTACATCGTGCCGGCCTCGCGGAGCAGGCGAACCTTCTCCTCCGGGTCCTGGACGATCTCCGCCTTCGCGAGGATGGTCCGGATCACGTCCGACCAGCGCTTCTGGCCCTCGTACTTCTCGAGCTGCTCGTCGAGCTCGGCCAGCTGGGCCTTCTCCTCGTCGGTCAGCTCACGCGGCGGGGCGGCCTCGGCGGGCGCCTCTTCCGGCGTCTCCGCCTCCGCCTCGGTCCCCGCCTCGGCCTCCGCCTCTTCCGGGGCTTCGGCCTCCGTCTCCTCGGCCGATTCCAGGTTCTCGTCGTGCTCGTTCTCCGACATGGCCTCGTGCTCCGACTGCGGACCGCGGTCCGCCGTGCGCCCTCACGTGGGGGCGCGAACTCCATCCAGCCCGCTCGACGCGGACCCACCACGCCCGGCTCCCGCCGAGCACTCCACAAGACAAGCCACCGAGGGGTCTCCCCCTCGAGGGCGAAGGCCACGCCCTCGCCCGACCCGGGCCCGCTCCCCGGGTGTCGCGGCGACCGCACGGGCGCGAAGGGCGGCGCTGACCACCCTCGCGCGCTTCGTGCTCGACCGCCGCGCCCTCACCTCAGTTGACCGAGAGCTCCCCCAGCCGGTCGCGCGCGGCCTTGAGGTAGTGCGGCGGCGCGTCGGCGCCGGCGATCTCGACGAACTTCTTCAGGTAGCGCCGGGCCTCCTCGCGGTTCTCCGTGAGCGAGTAGGTCCAGCCGAGCGAGAAGAGCGCGTCGCGCATGCCCGGGACGATCTCCAGGGCGGCGCGGAAGTGCTCGATCGCCTGATCGTAGTTGCGCTGCTGCTGGTAGACGGTGCCGATGAGGTGATGGAGGCTGGCCTCCTCCTCCGAGTTCGGCATCGCGACCTCGAGCCCGCCGTTGAGCACCTGAGCCGCCTCGTCGAGGTAGTCCTGACCGAGGTTGGCGTAGAGGCGACCGAGCTGCATGTAGGCCTCGAGGAAGCGCGGGCCGTGCTCGATGGCCTCCGTGTAGCGCTCGAGGGCGCCCTGGCGATCCTCGAGCTCCTCGAGGACCTGGCCGAGCTTGAAGTAGGCCTTGAAGAGGTCCGGGTCGATCTCGATGGACCGCTCGAAGGCCTCCTTGGCGTCCTCCCAGTCCTCGAGCTGCATGAGCACCGTGCCGAGCTTCTCGTGGTAGCCGGCGACCTCGCCGTTCACGGCGATGGCCTGGTTGAGGTCGTCCTTGGCGCGCTCGAAGGAGCGCAGCTCGATGTGGACCAGGGCCAGGTTGTAGAACGCCTGGTCGTTGGTCGGGTCGATGGCCGTCGCCCGCTCGAGGCTCTTGACCGCGTCGACGTAGCGCTTCTGCTGCGCGTAGACGACGCCCTCGTTCATCTGGTTGACCGACTCCACGCGGGCCCGGGAGCAGTTGCCTCCCGTCAGGATGGTCATGGCCAAAAGGCCGAAGAGCAGGGTCGAAGCTCGCTGCATCGCTCTCAGATCTCCCAGGTGGAAAGGGCGTCCCATCGATGTAAGCAAAACGGGTCCGCGAGGGGCTCGCGGGGGGGTCGCCCGACTGGCCGACGCTCGGTCAGCCGAGGTCGCCGCCCGGTACGCGGGCCGGGCGATACTAAAAGAGTTCCGCGTCGCGACTCAACCGTGAATTCGCGCATCTACGGCCACGCCGAGCCGCTCTCCGCCCCATTGCAGACAGGGCGGATCGATGAAGCCCCCTCGCCCGCCTCCCGAGCGCCCGACGCGCCGGCTCACCCGGCCCCATCCCGACGCCCCGCTCCATCCAGCTCCGCCTGCAGCACGCGCACAGCGTTCGATCATGCCGAACGAACACCGCGCCTCGCCCGAAGCACGCAGGGAGCCCATCGCCTCGCCCGCCATCCGCCCAGTCCGCACAGACGAGACCCAGGCGCGCCGCTGCCCCAGGGCGGTCGGAGGAGCGGCCCCCACATCCGTCCGCCCCCACGGAACCGCCTTCGTGCTCCGCCATGGAACCGCCCCGTGACGCCGCGCCCCCCATCCGCCCGGTCACCCCGAAGCGCCACCGGACGAGCCAAAGCGAGCGACCGACCCGCACCTGCGAAGCACTTCGTGGCGCGCGCCGCTGCCTGGCCCCGGCCGGGGGCCGCGCTCTCCATCCGCCCGGTCACCGCGAAGCGCTCCCGGACGAGCCAAAGCGAGCGACCGACCCACGCTCTGCGGAGCGCCCATGCTGCGCGCCGCCGCCCGGCCCCGGCCGGGGGAGCGCCCCCATCTCCGCCCCGTAGCCCGGCCCCACGGAGCCGCTCCCCCGTACCGACGAAGAACCGACCCGTGTGACGCCGCGGCCACGCGGCGCCGAGCGGCCTACGGCCGCGCTGGTAAGCCAAAGATAGCGAGCGAAGCGAGCGGACACCGTGACGCCGCGGCCACGCGGCGCCGAGCGGCCTACGGCCGCGCTGGTAAGCCCAATTGAAAACGGGCCGCCCGAGGGCGACCCGTCTTCGTGGGCTCGGTGTCGGCGTCAGCCGCCCGTCGACTGGAGCGCGAACGGGTAGTTGACGATGACGATGCCGCCCCCGTCCGGCGCCGGGAAGGTCCAGCGGCGCACGGCCTGGGTGATGCAGCTCTCGACGCGCTGGTTCCGGAGCGTGGTCTGCTGGACCATCGCCGTCTGCACCGCGCCGGTCGGCGAGATGATGAAGCGGACGGTCACACGACCCTCGAGGTCCGGTCGGGCGTTGAGCTCCTGCTCGTAGCAGAACTTGACCTCGTTGATGTGGCGCCGGATGACGCGCCGGATGACCTCCTTCGAGAGGCTGCCGCGGACGTCGGCGCGACCGGAGCGGATGCGAGGCACGCGGGCCGCGCGACCGCGGAAGCCACCGGCGCCGCGACCGTAGCCCTGGCCGCTCCCGCCGCCACCACCGTGACCGATCGTGCCGAGGTTGCCGAGGCCGATGGTGCCCTCGCCCGTGCCGCCGCCACCACGACCGGTGCCGCGCAGACCGAGGCCGCCGAAGCCGGCGTTCTCACCGATCTGGTCACCCATCAGGGCGCCGAGCGCGCTCATCGGGTCGTTGCCGAGGGCCGTGTCGCGGCCGAAGGGCGAGGTGGGCGAGTTCCACGCGCCCGTCATCGAGCGAAGGGTACCGAGAACACCGGCGTTCCGGGCCATCTCACGCGCCTGCTCGCGCGCCATGTGCGGGTCCTGGTTGTCCTCCGGACCCTCGATGCCGTAGCGGTTGTTGGTCTTCTTCGCTTCCTTCTTGCCCATCGCGCCTTCTTCACCCTTGTGGCGCTTGCCCTTGCCGCCGGCGTCGTCGTTCGCCTGCGACTCCTCGAGCCACTCGGGCGTCTCCTCTTCCTCCGTGGCCGGCGGCTCCATGAGGTACTTCACGAGCCGCGAGTCGGTGTTCAGGAGGTCGAGGTTCAGGCCGCCACCGGCCGGCGGGATGAAGTACATCATCGCCAGCAGGCCGCCGAAGATGATCATCGAGCCGAGCACGTACGAGAACGGCTGCCAGTCGATGCTCATGCCGCCGGCGATCTTCTTGCCGGCCTGAGTCTGCTTGGTGACGAAGGTGAAGCCGTTGTGCTCGACCTTCACGGTCGCGCCCATCGGGATCTGGTACTGCTCGGCGCCCGGCACCTCGGCGCAGGGCTGGAGCTTCCCGCCCGCGCGGAGGTCCGCGATGGTCATCGTCTGGTCGCCGACCGTCACGCTGCCGCTCGCGCCCTGCGGGATCACCGCGGCGGCGCCGCCACCGGCCGCGACGACCAGGGGCATGCGGGAGGTGCCGAGGACGTCGGCGCCCATGAGGAAATCGACGTCCGCGTTCGGGGCCGGCTCACCGACGTAGAACGGGCGGAACGGCGTGAGGTGCTCGACGTGGAGGACCTGCCGGTCGCCCCACATCACCACGACCTCGACGGTCTGCTCGGGGGCCTCGACCTCGTCCGGGCTGACGGGCGGACCGCTCGCCACGATGCCGTAGGCGACCTGCTCGGGATCGCTCGGCTCCGAGCTCGTCGCCGGGGCCGCGACCGCGGGAGCCGCGGGGGCCGCGAAGGGGTTGGGCACCGCCGCCGGCGCGGGCGCCGACCCGGGGGCCGGAGCCGCGAAGGGGTTCGGGACCGAAGGCGCCGGAACGTCCGGCTTCTCCGAGGCGGCCGCGCCCGCGGGCGCCTCGTCGGCCACCACGGTCTCGTCCTCGTCCGCCGCGCCGGCCGCGCCGATCTCCACGACCACGCGCGTGTCGCCCAGAACGATCTCGTCACCGTTCTGGAGCTTGCACTTGTTGACCTTCTTGCCGTTGACGATCGTGCCCGAGGCCGAGCCGAGGTCGATGATGAAGATGTCATCGGGCCCGGTCACCTCGATGACCGCGTGCATGCGCGAGACGTTGTCGTCTTCGATGCGCAGGTGGCTCGAAGGGAGCTTGCCGACCTTGATGATGTCCTGGGTCAGCTGCTCCGTACGAACCAGCTCCTCTCCAGAATAGATCTGGAAAGTCATCGGGATACTGTTGCTCACCATCGCCTCCGGTGGGGCCGCGGTCGCGTGGGCGACCCGGCAAATGCTTCCGTCCTACTGCCTATCCGTGCGTGGCTCGGCTCAGAGGTCCTCGACGGACTTGAGCATCTCGGGGATGAAGTGCTCGCGGATGCGAATCAGCGACGCGCGCTGACCGCGGCGGCGAACGCTGAGGAGCTCACCGTCCGGTCGCACCAGATCACCCGAGACGAGGTCGTCCTCGAAGTCGTAGGTGGTCGCGTCTCCTCCGCCCGCCGCAGCGGGATCCTGGGCAGCAGCCGGAGCCGCCACACCGAGACCGAGAAGTACCGCGAACATCATCCCTCGAAGCTTCATCAGGACATCCTCCACCGTGCTGCTTCGCACGTGATTCCAGGGCCGAAGCCGGCGCACCATATCCCGCCGGGGCGAGCGTGGTCAACGGTGACCTCGCCCAGGGGGACAGGATGCCAACGCCGCGAAATCAGATGCAAGGCAACCCAGCCACGGGCGGTACGACAGCGGCGAGGCCTTCAGGTTCCGAAGAGCGCCGATTTTCTGCTCTCGTGGTCCTTCGCCTCGGAATTCAGGGCGAATTTCCGTCGTTCGAGAGGTCCGGGGAGGGATCGAAGCCCTCGCCCGCTCCTCCGGAGGCACCACTCGGCCCCTCGTCGTTCCCCCGCCAGGAGCCGCCAAAGCCGCCCTCCGGCCTGTGAGATCTCCCTCATGGTGAGGGAAGCTCGCCCGATCCCACCTCCGCAGCCGCACGGCCGCGCGTCGTGGCCGCGGATCCCGGCGAACGAAGCCCGGCGGCGCGCCGCGCAGCCCCGGCGCCTCGGCGGCGCGTCCGTCCGCGGCCTGCCCGCTCGCGCGGAGGACCCGCACCTCGACGAGCTCGGGGGAGATGCCGGCCATCCTGGGACAGCCCATGCGATCCGCGACCCCGGAGCCGAGCGTTCGTGGGAAGAGGCCGGGACGCGCGCGACGCAGGCTCCGAGCGCCGCGGAACCCCAGATCGGCATAGGGGGCCCGAGTAGTCGACTCGGGCTCCCCTGCCACACCACCTGGCATGCGGGTCCGCACCAGGCGGTTCGATGGTTGAGGTCAGGGGGCCAGGCGTGGGAGGCCGAGCCCGTCGAAGAGCTTGTTGGGCAGCGCGATGTGGATGGCCATTGCGGAGTTCCGCCACCAGCGGCGCGCGTTCGCCGCGACTTGCGCCGCGGCGTTTGCGCTCATGCCTCGGGCGTGTAGCTCGCGGAACACGGTCGTGCCGCGCTTCCACTGTTTGAGCTGGTACGCCCGGAGCCGGTGTCGGATCCACTCGTCGAGCTCCCGGAACCGCTTATTCGTCGCGGCGACGCGGAAGTATCCGCGCCAACCGTTCAGGTAGGCGGCCAGGGATTGTACGACGTCGGCGAGGCTACGCCCACGCGTTCGGCGCGTGAGCTGTCGCACCCGGACCTTCATCTTGTGAAGAGCCTTGGGCGCAACGCGTAGCTTCACCTCGCCGCCCCGTCCGTACCACAGGCCGAAGCCGAGGAAGGGCCGGGACGCGGCCAGGGCCACCGCGCGAGGTATGACCGGAAGTTGTGGACCGGAGGCTTGAAGCAGGCGGCGTATCCTTCCGCGTGAAGACAACACGTTACCCAGTTCGCGCTGGGAGAAAGGA